>NZ_JARZFX010000002.1:0-735206 GCF_036026595.1 Virgibacillus tibetensis
ATACATATTAGATCGTTTTTTTTCTTTTTTTGACTCGATAAGGATTTGTTAAGAATATCAATCCTAGTTCATGATGATCACCTTCATACAATGCACTTCGAACAAAGCGGATTTCACCTGCATCGTCCAATAATTCCAATTTAAATGAAGCGCCACTTTCTTGAAGTGCCTGGTAGAATCCTTCCACACTGTTTATTCTTTGACCGTTTACTTTTACCACTGTTTCACCTACTACTATTTCCAGGCGGTCAGCCGGAGTACCTGGTATTATTCCCAGTACTTTTAATCCTTTATCCATCTGATGAAAGAAAGCATTTGATTGTCGATCGTTCATACGATGTTTATAATTAATATACTCTCTGCCTAATATAGCTATGATAACAGCTGCAAGGGACAATCCTTGGATAAAAATACTGCCAACAGCTATTAAAATAACGATTGCCCCCAAAAGAATCGTTGATTTCGCTAGTCTGCCTGCAGCCTGTCCAGGAAGGCTACCTCTAACTATATGGTCAAAACAAATCAAAAAGGGGATAAGTATTAGACTATAGGTCTCTCCTCCAAGAGAAAAGTATGGCCAAAATGCTGCCATCGGAGTAATTAAACCAGTTGGAACCAACGTGAAGAATGGTATTAAACTCATTTTCTTTAAATGGTGCTGTCCAACCCATACTCCACGAGATCCAAGAACAAGCTCAGGATAGGTTTCATTACGTCTGACCCTGCTTAGTATAATACCTTCCACAATCAGTAATATTCCCATAATTACTACCAAACCTGTAAAATTAGTTTGCGAAAAGAGGTCTGCATCTACATAATTTTGATTCTTTAACACAGAAGGTAAGAATAATAATAATATGTAAGTAATTCCTACAGTGTAACTAGCGGATAGCATAGTAAATTTTAATGTACTTAAACTTAAAATGATCATAACAATACTTAAAAGAAGTAAAGTTTCATAAGAAAACACAATTCCTGTTCCCAACGTAAAAAGAGAAATGCATATTCCGCTGATAATGGCTAATATCCACGTATTTTTCCATTCTGAAAAAACATCGAATACTTTACTTCCAAAATTCATTCTTTCTTTTTTAATCCTTCTATTTCCGACTATTAATATTAATAAAATAGACCAGTATAGAAGTGGATTAAGAAAAAGCTTTCCAATTCCTTTTGCGAGTTCAATTAACCATACTTCTAACAAAGTAATCACCTTCCAGAAAAGCTACTTTTCTCTATACTTATATTCGATATTTGTCGAATCTATTCCTGCTTAAGAGGTCAAAAATTATCTAACTTGGTAAAAAAACCGCGAGTTGTACTCGCGGGTTAATTATTTATATAATTCTTCTAAAGCCTTTTCCAGCTGTTTGTCATCTTCACCACTACGGATCTTTTCAACAATTTGAGTCTCCATTAAACCCGCAGTTTGTTCATCCACTTCACCTGTTATCTCCATGTCATTGGTTTTCTGGAAATCTTTTACAGCCTCTTCAGTTTCTTTATCGAAGTATCCGTCCTCTCGTCCCAGATCATAACCTAAGCCAATTAGCATCAATTGAACGTTCTTAATATTATCATCTGACTGATCGTAAACCAGCGGTTCTTCAATTTGTACTGGATTTGAGTAATAATAATCAGCCTGTGCAATCTCTATAGTCGGTTCTACACCTACTTCATTTACCCATTCTCCGTTTGGAGAAAGCCATTTGTAAAATGTTAATTTAATGGTACTTCCATCTCCTAACGGTACAGCTTGCTGTACTGTACCTTTTCCATAGCTGGTCTGACCGACTATGTCATAGTCCATTTCCTTCATAGCTACAGCAAGTATTTCTGAAGCAGAGGCACTTCCTTCGTCAATTAACACACTTATGGGATATTCCTTTGTTTCATCCAATTGTGAATAATATGGTGTTTTTTCGCCATTTTGGTCCTCTATTTGAATATAGGGTGTGTCGCTGGGAAGAAATAATTTCAACATATCTTCAACAACATTCAGCAGACCACCGGGATTTCCTCGAACATCAATTACAAGTCCTTCAATTCCCTCTTCTTCAAGCATCTCCAACTGCTCTTCAAACTCTTCGCCGGTGTGCTCTGAAAAATTCGTTACTTCCAGGATACCTGTTTTCTTTCCATCAATTGTCTCTACTTTATTATATACCGTTTCAACCGGGATTGTATCACGAATAATCGAAACATCAAATGGTTCTGATACACCTGGGCGTTGAATTTGCAATATAACCTCAGACCCTTTTTCCCCTCTAATTTTAGCAACGGCTTCGTTAAGGTCCAACCCTTCCAAATTCTCTTCGTCTACACGTAATACTTGGTCATTTGGTCTTAATCCTGCTTTTTCAGCAGGTGAATCTTTTATCGGTGAAACTATAGTTACTGTACCATTTACCATACTTACTTCCGCACCAATACCTTCAAATGAAGACTCAATCTGCTCATTGAATTGCTCCATCATCTCGATATCCATATATGTACTGTAAGGGTCTCCGAGAGTTGCCAGCATACCTTGAATGGCACCCTCAATTAATTGCTGATCTTCCACGTCTTCTAAATAGTGCTGCTGGATTAAATTAAAAGCCTGTGCAACCTTTTTCATATTCTCAGGTGGAACTACCTCTGTTTCTTCATCCCCTGTTTCTACTGATTCCTCACTGTTTATCCACTGCTCATCATTAGATTCGTTAGGCTGTGCCATCTGTACACCCACATAAGCACCAGTAAACCCTAATATAAGAGCCGCAAGCAGCAGAAATGTGATTTGCAATTTATTTAAATTCATCTTTTCACCCCAACAATTATGATTCATCATTCCTATGTAATATACAAAAGCATACCATTATCTCATTATAAAGACTATGGTTTTATCTTTTTATTTATGTGGATATTTTATTATAGTGAAAAAAGACATCACTCCAAATGGGTGATGCCTTTTTCATTTAGTCTGAAGGCAACTAGCTATTTATCGTAAGTAATTAAGAGGGTTTACAGAGCTGCTGGATCCCTTCCATGGCCCATTATGGACTTCAAAGTGTAAATGCGGCCCTGTAGAAGCCCCTGTATTCCCTGTTGCACCAATTGTTTGTCCTTGACTAACAGCCTGTCCAGGAGATACAGACATCCTGCTTAGATGTGCATAAAGTGTAGTATACGTTTTGCCATTGATATTATGGGAAATTAAGATCGTATTTCCATATCCACCCATCCATCCTGCGCTGACAACTACTCCTGTTCCTGCGGCTTTAAGTGTTGTGCCGACTCCAGCAGCAATGTCGATACCGGCATGAAGTTTCTGTCCTCCATGAATTGGATGTATTCTGTTTCCATAGCTGGATGACATACCACCCGCAGCCGGCCAAATAAATATTCCACTTCCACCTGTGCTTGGACTTGGGCTAGAGCTTGTACTCTGTGCTGTTTTTTGCTTTTCTGCTTTCTTTCGCTCTGCTTCTTTTCTGGCTTCTTCTTCACGTGCCAATTGCTCTAATTGACCTTTTTCAGATTGTGCCAGTTGCTTAGCTTTTTCAATAGCAGAAGTTTGTGCTGCCAGAATTGCTTGTTCTTCCTCTAACGAGACTTTATATTCCTCTAAATGATTGTGCTCTTCTTCTAATTCTGCCATTAGTGTTTCCTTCTGAGCCAGTTGTTTATCCAGATCACCTTTCAATGCCACTAATTCTTCCTTTTGTCCTTCTAATGCTACCTTTTTATCTTCTACTTCATCTTTTTTCGTTTCCACTTCTAACTTACTTTCTTCTAATGCAAGTTTATCTGCAGTATGTGCTTCCATAATATTTTTATCTTGATCCATAATTGTATTCACTGCTGAAGACCTGCTTATAAAATCACCAAAGTTTTGGGAGCCTAGTATTACTTCTATATACTTCATATTTCCGCCGCTTTTTTGAATTGCCCTCAAGCGCTCTTTCAACATTTCTTCACGTTTTTCAATACGTTCATGTAATACAATGATTTCTTCTCTTAACTCTTCTATTCTATTATTTAAATCTTCAATTTCCTGATTGGTTGTCGTAATTTCTTCTTCTTTTGCATTAATCTTGCTTTTTGTATCGTTTAACTTTTCATCAATAGTATTAATTTCTTGTTCTACTGTGCTTTGTTCATTAAGATTTTCATTAATCTTACCTTCAGTGTTCTTTTTATCACCATCTATATTACCTTGTTGCTTTTTGAGATCACCTTGCTCTTTTTCCAATTCATTAATTTTCTTATTTAACCCATCTATTGATTCTGCAGATATGCTTTTACTACTTGTCAAACTGGAAGTTAAAACCAGAATGGCCATTATCACGACTAAAGATACTTTCCTCAACTTTTTCGTTCCCCTTTCAATCTGTAAAAAATATTATCTACGTCTTTATCTATTTTCAAAATCAGACTACACTGCATAGTTCTCACAGCCTATATCTCGGACAATCTGGAATACTCGAATAGTGACTATACTTTAAGGAATTTGCGGACGCTCATCACACTTCCCCATATACCTATAAAGGCTCCGATTGAGAAAATAATAAGAGAGAGTTGCCATGCGAACGGATGAAATGGCAGCAGTTCAACAAAGCTGTACGTAATTCTATCGCCAACATTATTATATAAGTAGTAGTATCCTGCGAGAATAACTGTAATTGGAATAATAGATCCTAAAATTCCAAGCAGCATCCCTTCAATGAAGAATGGTCCTCTGATAAAGCCGTTAGTTGCCCCTACTAATTTCATGATGCCTATTTCTCTGCTGCGAGCCATGATAGTAATTTTAATTGTGTTAGAAATAAGAAATATTGCCGTGAAAACTAGTCCGATAATTAATGCGAGTCCAATATTTCTTGCATATTTATTAAATTCGAATAGTCGCTCGACGACACCCTGTCCATAATTGACTTCCTGAACCCCATTAATAGTTTCAATTTCACTAGAAACTTCCATCGTGTCTTCCGGGTTCTCTGTTCTGACGATAAAAACATGGTTTAGTGGATTATCCTGCTCAAATAACTGCCATGACTGACCTTCTTCACCCATACTATCAATCAACTTGCTTAGTTCATCATCTTTAGAGGAAAACACCACGGATTCCACACCATTAATTTGCTCTATTTCACTACCTAAAGAGGTAATCTCGTCTTCATTTAGTGTAATGTCAAGCAATGTATTAATTTCTACATCATCTTCAATATTTGTTGCCATTTGATTTAAATTGAGCATTAATGTCAGAAAAGCACCAACTAAAATCAATGTGGTCGTCACTGCACCTACCGAAGCTACCGTCATCCATCCGTTACGGAAGATATTTTTAAACCCTTCTCGAAAATGGCGTAGTATCGTTCTAAATCTCATAGCCGTATTCACCTCGGTGCTCATCTCTTACAATTAAACCATCTTCGACTGCAATAACTCGTTTCTTGATAGTATTGACAATTTCTTTACCATGAGTTGCCATAATAATTGTTGTACCTCTTGCATTGATCTCTTCGAATGTTTTCATAATGCCCCACGATGTATCTGGATCTAAGTTTCCTGTGGGCTCGTCAGCAATTACTATTTTCGGATGATTAACAATTGCACGAGCTATCGAAACACGTTGCTGCTCACCACCTGATAGTTCATCAGGAATAAAGCGGGCCTTGTTTTTTAGTCCAACGAGCTCCAGTACATCCATTACTCTTTTTCGAATATTGCGTGGTGATTCTTCAATAACTTCTAAGGCAAATGCAATATTTTCATAGACTGATAGTTTTGGCAATAACTTAAAATCCTGAAAAATAACTCCAATTTCTCTTCTAAGAAAAGGCACTTTTTTTTCTTTAATCGTGCTCATATCAATTTCATTGACAATAATTGTTCCAGCAGTAGGTTTTACTTCTCTATACATCAGTTTAATAAATGTAGACTTACCTGCTCCGCTGGGCCCAACAATGTAAACAAATTCACCCTGTTTTATATCTACATTAACCCCGTTTAGAGCGGTTACTCCATTGGGATATGTTTTATGTATATCTTTCATTAATATCATATATAAATCACCTTTATAGTTTGAGTTATCATACTTTTTGTTCTGTTTTCTATGTGTTACGAGGCTTATTTCTAATCAATCAACTGCCTATTGCTGTTTTTAAAAAGACTAAACTGAAAACCAGCCACACTTTCATTGCCTAATTAATCTGTGTTAAGCAATTCTTATACATTATAACATCTTTCGGCATCAATTTTAGACATAAAATTATTACATTTGTATTTCAAAGGACCTATATTTTGAAATATAAAGTCTGTTTTAGGGGAGAAGAGCTTATTTTTGCCATAAAATGAAAGTTATGATGGCGTATCCTGTTCTATCAGAAGTTTTAGTCATCAGGGACTTAAATTCTGGGGAAAACATGAATAGGACTGAATGATTTTCTATTAAATGAGAGATTTAGGCAACAAAAAAAAGTTTGATTTACTGATATCAATAAATCAAACTTTTAAGCATACATCTCTTTTACTATTCCTTTTCAGCTAACCAATTTGCCAGTAAGTCCACATCGTCTCCACTAGCCATACCAGCTGGCATGCTTCCTTGTCCATTTTCAATAATAGCAGCAATATCATCAGCAGAATGATCAGAACCTACATTTTGCAGCCCTGGACCTGATGCTCCGGATAAATCTGCACCATGACAAGATGCACAATTGCTTTGGTAAACTTCTTCTGCAGCAGCAACATCTACCGTGCCACCTTCAGTTGATTCTTCTGTTCCTGTGTCCCCATTGTCTGCTGGCTCTTCTGAAGCGTCGTCAGCTCCACCGCCACATGCACCAAGTACTAGCGCAGTTCCAATGAGAAGTGCAAATAACCATTTCTTCATAGATTAAATCCCCCTAACAAATATTGTAGTGTAAAGGCTATCATTGGCTATTATACCCTTTTCTACAAGATTTAAAACCCTTTCAAGATTTGTGTATTGTTTGAATTCAGTTAAAAACCCTTACACATCAAGAGTTTTGGTAATTTGTGTCAAGTTTATGAAAGTATGTTTGCTCTTGATTAACCTCTAGTAATTGATTTGAGATCTTAGGTATGCGTCGATAAATGGATCGATATCTCCATCCATAACACCTTGCGTATTACCAATTTCCACGTGTGTACGGTGATCCTTCACCATGGAGTAAGGATGAAATACATACGATCGAATTTGACTTCCCCAACCAATCTCCTTTTGTTCTCCCCTAATATCGTCAAGCTCCATTTGTTGTCGCTCAATCTCCAATTGATACAATTTAGATTTGAGCATCTTCATAGCTGCTTCCCTATTTTTTATTTGCGATCGTTCATTTTGACATGTAACAATAACATTAGTGGGAATATGTGTAATACGTACAGCTGAGTCGGTTGTATTAACATGCTGTCCGCCTGCCCCACTGGCGCGATACGTATCTATTTTTACATCTTCTGACTTCACTTCAATATCTACGTCACCGTCTATTTCCGGCATAATATCACAAGAGGCGAAAGAAGTATGACGACGGCCGGATGAATCAAAAGGAGAAATACGTACCAATCTGTGAACACCTTTTTCTGCTTTTAATTTTCCGTATGCATTATGGCCCTTAATCAGTAATGTCACACTTTTAACACCAGCTTCATCACCTGGCAGATAATTAAGTGTTTCGACCTTAAAGTCATTACTATCAGCCCATCGCTGATACATACGTAGTAGCATGCTTGCCCAGTCCTGTGACTCTGTGCCTCCGGCTCCCGGATGGAGTTCTAAAATAGCATTATTTGCATCGTAAGGTTCACTTAACAGCATTTTAAGCTCAAAGTCATTAACCTCTTTTCTAATTGAACTAATCTCTTCGTTGAGATCATCAAATAGCTCTTGATCGTTTTCTTCTTTTACGAGCTCATAGGAAACCTCTATATTATCCAATCGTTCTTCCAGCTCTTCAAAGTTGTCCACGTACTCTTTCAATACATTTACCTCTGAAATTGTTTTTTGTGCACTATCCTGATTATCCCAAAATTCGGGTGAGGACATAATCATTTCTAATTCTTTTATTCTCTGTCTCTTCGTATCCAGGTCAAAGAGACCCCCTAAAGTCAATAATACGTGAAGCCATTTTGTCTAATTCATTTCTGATTTCTGCTAATTCCATCTAAATCACCTCTGATTAATTTTTTATTCTTTTTACAATGAAAACACTCCCTTTACTGGGGAGTGTGCTCCATTATTATTTCCCGTGGCAATTTTTATATTTTTTACCGCTGCCGCATGGGCATGGATCATTTCGCCCAACATCCTGTGTTTTAATATACGGTTTACGGCTCTTCTTTTTCTGATCCTGTCCACCAGCAACTGCTTGTGTGTTCTTCACAACTTCCTGCCGTTGTAAGTTATCTCGTATTTGTGCTTTCATTATATACTTCGTAACCTCTTCTTCAATGTTTTCAATCATTACTTCAAACATTGCAAAACCTTCCATTTGGTACTCACGCAATGGATCATTCTGTCCGTATGCTCGTAAATGTATACCTTGACGCAGCTGGTCCATTTGATCAATGTGATCCATCCATTTTGTATCTACCGTACGTAATAAAATAACCTTTTCGAACTCACGCATTTGATCGGGTGATAACTCGGATTCTTTTTCGTCGTAGCGAGAACGTACTTTCTGCATTATTACTTCTGTAATTTCTTCAGGCTCTTTTCCTTTAATCGTATCGATGCTAATATCGTCTTTTTCTAATAAATTCCCATGTACGTATTCCATGATCGTTTTATAATCCCAATTATCTTCGTCATCATCCTGTGTATGGGTGACAATCACACGATTCAGCGTAGATAAAATCATTTTTTCTATGATTTCCCGGAGGTTTTCGTTTGCTTCAATAACATCAAAACGCTGTTTATAGATAATTTCCCGTTGCTCACGAAGCACATCATCATAGGATAATACTTGTTTACGTGCATCAAAGTTGTTGCCTTCCACTCGTTTTTGAGCAGACTCTACAGCACGGGATACCATCTTGCTTTCAATTGGCTGGTCGTCATCCATACCTAGACGCTCCATCATAGATCTAAGGTTATCAGAACCGAAGCGTCGCATCAGTTCATCCTCCATAGACAGATAAAATTGTGACATACCAGGATCTCCCTGACGACCTGAACGGCCTCGGAGCTGATTATCTATACGACGAGCTTCGTGACGCTCCGTGCCAATCACAGCTAATCCTCCTAATTCCTTCACACCTTCACCTAGTTTAATATCTGTTCCTCGTCCTGCCATGTTGGTTGCGATCGTCACGGCACCTTTTTGGCCTGCGTTCTCGATAATTTCTGCTTCCCTGAAGTGGTTTTTAGCATTCAGTACATTATGTTTTACGCCAGCTTTCTTCAATAACTGAGAAATCAATTCTGATGACTCTACAGCTACTGTCCCTACGAGCACAGGCTGACCTGCTTTATACCTCTCTTTAATTCCCTCAACAACGGCATTAAATTTACCTTCCATCGATTTGTATATCTGATCTGCTCGATCATCACGGACGATTTGCCTGTTTGTTGGGATGGCTACAACATCCATGTTATATATATTTCTGAATTCCTCTTCCTCTGTTTTTGCTGTACCAGTCATACCTGACAATTTATTGTACATACGGAAGAAGTTCTGAAAAGTAATGGAAGCAAGCGTCATGCTTTCATTTTGAATCTGCAGTCCTTCTTTTGCTTCAATTGCCTGATGCAGTCCATCGCTATATCGACGGCCTTTCATTAAGCGCCCAGTAAATTGGTCAACAATAACTACTTCTTCATCCTGTACTACGTAATCTGTATCTCGATGCATAGAAGCATGTGCTTTTAAAGCCTGATTAATATGATGAGTTAACGAAACATTACTCAAATCATACAGGTTTTCAATAGAAAAATAACGCTCCGCTTTATTAATGCCTTCTTCTGTAAGTTGTACACCCTTTGTCTTTTCGTCATACGTATAGTCTTTTTCATGAGTTAGTCCACCTACAAAACCATTGGCTTGTTGATACAAAGCCGCAGATTTTTGAGCAGAACCTGAAATAATTAACGGTGTTCTAGCTTCATCAATTAATATGGAGTCAACTTCATCAATGATGGCAAAGTTTAACGGGCGTTGCACCATTTGCTCTTTATACAAAACCATGTTATCCCGCAGATAATCAAAGCCGAACTCATTATTCGTACCATAAGTAATATCACTATAGTAGGCTTCTCTTTTTTCTTCTTTCGACAAACCATTTCCGTTCAGACCAACTGTTAAGCCAAGGAATCCATATAGTTCTCCCATTTCTCTGGCATCACGGTCAGCTAAGTATTCGTTCACTGTAATGATGTGCACACCTTTTCCAGATATAGCATTCAAATAAGCTGGCATTGTGGAAGCCAGCGTTTTACCTTCCCCTGTCTTCATTTCAGAAATGTTGCCTTCATGAAGAGATATAGCTCCAATTAACTGTGTCTTAAAGGGACGCATATTTAGTACTCGTTTTGAAGCTTCTCGAACTACAGCATATGCTTCCACCAGGATACTATCCAAGCTTTCCCCATTTGAATAGCGCCCCTTAAATTCTTCTGTTTTTTGTTGAAGTTCCTCATCTGACAACTTCTCTATTTCTGGCTCTAATGCTTCTATCTGATCTACTCTATTTTGTATCCGATTAAGTTGTTTTTGATTTCCATCACCAAATATTTTTCTTAATATTCCAGCCATCTTGAACGCTCCTCAATATATAATTCTATATCATTTTTTTAATATAAATACTTACTTTAATCCACTATTAATAATAACACTAGATAATCAAGTATGACAACTGCTTCGAACAAAAGATCCGCTTCATGCTATGTAGTTATGCCAAGCAAAAAGAGCAGTCCGGGGATGAACTACTCTTTGTTTTGAGGAATTTGAGGATACTGTGCGAAAAGTAACAGGACTCTTCATGCGAAGAATGTATTATGTAAGGGAATACTTCTTGTTCTCTTTCTTGTCTGTAGTTAAATCAGTAATTCTTCGGTTTGTAGCAGCTATTATTTCAACCAGTTGCGTGATTGTCTCTTCATGTTGCTGAACTTTACTTACCAATTTATTAAATGTCAACTGCTCCTTCTCATTCACCATCCCACCTCCTAGTTCTATTGACTTAGTTATATCACATACATAGTTCAAAAGGCTAATTACCGTTTTTCAATTTTGGGTTGTTGTTCGACAGTTATTTTATGTAAAACCTTAAATTCCGACAAGATTTTTGAAACAATCAGACAATTTCCATC
Organism: Virgibacillus tibetensis; assembly: GCF_036026595.1. Taxonomy (NCBI): domain Bacteria; kingdom Bacillati; phylum Bacillota; class Bacilli; order Caryophanales; family Bacillaceae; genus Virgibacillus; species Virgibacillus tibetensis. The sequence continues at coordinate 11,315 of NZ_JARZFX010000002.1, forward strand.
AATCTTAATGTCTAAAATTAAAATTTGGTGTTTTTCTCTACAAAATTCGACACACCTCTTCCAATATCGTTTAACGTCTTACACAGCAAGGGGTTAACCCTGAATAAAAACCAAAAAGACGACCCCGATTTGGGATCGTCCTGTCATTTTATTCAATTTTAGTTCTTACAGGTTAGGTTCAATTAATCCATATTTTCCGTCATTACGACGATACACCACATTTGTCTCACTTGTTACGGCGTTGGTGAACACATAAAATGCATGCCCTAACATATCCATTTGTAATACTGCTTCTTCTGAGTCCATTGGTTTTAAATTAAAACGCTTTGTTCTAACAATTTCAATCTCTTCTGAATCTTCTTGCAGAGCAATGTTATTTGCTTCTCTTTCCAACTCTGCAAAAATATGTTTTGGAGAACCTTCTTGTCGGAACTTGCGATTTACTTTTGTTTTGTATTTTCGGATTTGTCTCTCCAGTTTGTCGACGACTAAGTCGATGGCAGCGTATAAATCAACATGCTGTACCTCTCCACGTAACAATAAATTTGTCATTGGAATAGTTACTTCAATTCTCTGCTCATCATTATAGACACTTAAATTAACATGTACATCAGATGCTGGTGGGGTATCAAAATATCTTTCTAGTTTACTAATCTTCTTCTCCACATACTCCCGTATTGCTCCAGTCACCTCAAGATTTTCACCACGAATGTTAAATTTCATTTAAAGTGTCCTCCTTTCATCCTTATGTATTTATTATACTACGTTTCCCTCACGAATTCCTGCTTAAACCACTTAATATTAAAATATTTGAGTAAAACAAAGATAGATTCCTTTCATAGACACGTTATTATAGATTTTTAAAAAATTCTCTTTTCATAATTTTTAATGTTTATAATCCCGCAGTTGATATAAACTGCGACGTAGCCGCTGGGTTGCTTTCGCTGCTGACCGTTGCTTTCCGCGGGCACGGCTTCAGCCTCGGGCTAACAGGATGTTAGTCATGAAGGCGTTGCGACAGGACGTCGCGTTTTTAGCCTTCCATCCCACAAACCCACTCTGCGGGGTCTTCAGACACGTGCTATTCCCGCAGGAGTCAACGGTCCTCCGCTCCAAACAATCAACGTAATTGTGAAGTCAGCGGCAAAGAAAACACTGCAAAGTGAACGAAGTGAAGCTGAGCAGATGTTGCACTTATACCCGGAGTGGTGAAAGCGAAGTGTATTTCCGTAGCGGAGTTACGTCAATAACAACTTACGTCGTCCTATATAGATTATGTTTCATAAAACAACATTTCTTTTCGGTGGGGTCAACCAAAGGTGCAGTTCCAACTATTTTCGGTGTGACGAGTAAGGGGGTCTCATCGTTTAGAAAACAAAAAGCTCCTGCAAATTCAGGAGCTTTCCAATTATTTTTTACTATCCATAAACATGCCATCCAAAGATTGAATTTTCTCATACGGATTCGAATAGGTTCGATTTGATTTCTTCTGTTTTTTCATTTGCTTCATTTCTGATTTTAATTCATTAAATAATAACTGCATTTTATCTTGTATTTCTTCATTGATTAATACTAATTCCCTACCAGTCTGCTTTTCTTCCATCGTATATGGTGCTGCTAGTTCCTGCAGATGACTTCCTCTTTGCTCAACTAGCAGATTAACTTTTTCTATGATAGATTCACGGTTTTTTGATGTGGTTTCCTGTTCCAATACTTCTTTTAACTCTATAGTGATACGATGAAGGTCTCTTAATCTGTTCATTATACACGTTCGCCTTGCGCGAATTGTTTTTTCCTTGTTTTTAAAATCACTTGTTTCCAAGTATCTCTAAAGTCTGTAGCAAATCCTAATACTTCTTCAAGAATAGCAACGTCGTTTTTTACATTACCTTCTTTGAGTTGATAATGCATATAGTCATATAATGGAAGTAGTTGTCCGGAAATCTCAACTTCCTGGTCTAACGTTAACATTAATTCCTGTATAATGTTTTGTGCTTTTTGAATATTGGTATTTTTTGCTTCGTGATTACTTTCGTTCATATCTTTGATCGCTTGTTTAATAAATTTAATACAGCCATTATATAACATTAGCGTCAGCTCTCCACCTGAAGCAGTATTAACGGAGTTATTTTGGTATGTTTGATATTGCTTATTAAGTGACAATTTATTCACTCCTTAAAAAGTTGTTCTCTATTACATGCTGCCGAACTGGGACATCAATTGAGAGGATTGCTGATTCATACGGGAAATTGCTTTTTCCATAGCGGTAAATTGACTCCAATAACGGTTTTCTACTTGTACCAAACGATCTTCAAATGAAGATATACGACTATTAATATCCTTCATACGCTTACCTAGCGTATAGTTTTCGAGGGTGTCTGTTCCATTACCAGCACGACTCTTAATTTGCTTCATCGTCGATTCAATAGAATCTTCTACCCGATTAACAAGACCACGCTCTGCTCCAGTTCCACTATTGGAGAATAGCTTTTGAACATCCGCCGGGTTCTCCTGAAGAGCAGTTCTTAATTTACCTTCATCAACGATCAGTTTGCCGCCGTCCATGTAATTAGGGGACGTTTTAATTCCAAGTTGGGTTAAAGAAGTGAATTCTCCCCCTGTTTCTACAGAGGAGTACCAGCTTTGTCGCATGGAAAATAATCCATTTGAAATCGACGATTCTCCACGGAGGATACCACTCATCGCTCGTTCTTCCCAAAGTTCGATTTCATCCTCGGACATTCCTTTTTTTTGTTCCTCTGTTAAAGGTGGGTAATCCCGAAACCTTTCCTCACGTTGGGAACCATTCAGAGTTTCAACTACTTCATTGTATTTATCTATGAATTTCATGATAGAGTCAAAAGATTCATCTATGTTGTTTACGACGGTTAATGAAGCACTTCCGACATCCTTAAATTGAAAACTCACTCCATTCAGCTGATAGGAATTTGATTTCGATGTTAATGATAAATGATCGTTGTATGTGAAGCTCGCATTCTCTCCACCTTTTTCTCCGGCCATATCGAGTTTTAGATCGGTTGAGAAAAAGACGTTATCTGCCCCAAATTCAATCTCGTTCCCGGCTTCATTGTAATTACCTGTTCTTGTTGTTTCCATAATCACTTTATCCGATTGTGAATCATAAAAAGCACGAACATTATTATCGGCATCCGTAATTCTTTTTAATACTTGATTTAGAGTATCTTCTGCTTTTACCTCAAAGGTGTGCTCAATAGCCTCACCTTTTTCATTATAGGTTGAAAAATGGAAAGTACCGGCTCTTTCTGCACCCAACGCTTCAGTCGCAACCAATTCTATTTTGTCTGCACTCATATTCATAGCAGAAGATGCTAACTTGTCTACTTTAATATTATAAGTGCCATTAGCAGTATTTGTTGAAGCAGTCGCCGTAACAGCACCTTCATTAGAGGAACTAACCGACTTCGAGTTATAGGTTCTGCTCATTTTCATATCGAGCATCATGTTATCCAATTCAAGCAAAGACTTATTAATATCCCGAAAGGCATCGCGCTGCCAGGTTAATTTTGTTTGATCTTGTTTCATTCGGTCTAACGGCATGCGCTCTGCTTCCATCAGTTTTTTAACAAGCTGCTCAGTATCCATTCCTGTTGCCAGACCACCAATTCGCATTATATGTCACTCCTTCTAAATTTTCTTATCGATGATTATTCCCATTAATTCTGCCATATCGGCATACATGTCCAACATTTTCTTCGGAGGTATTTCTTTAATTATTTCATCAGTTAACGGATTAACTACTGTCACATAATATTCATTCAGTTTATCGTGAAATTGAAATTTCAGATTTGTTCGTAATGGCTCAATAAACTCATTTAATTTAGATACAACAGTTTCCACTTGATCTTTGTTGATTACCTTACCTTTATGTAACGCGATCTCCTTTTCAATACTGCTTTGTACAGTGGATCTTTCCGTTGCTGTTGTTGTGATTTGCTTGTTGTTTTCACCATTAAGCAGAGGCTGTGATCCATTCATCACCTTTTCTAATCGCATACCATATGCAACTCCCCGACTACTTTATTTATTATTTATATCGACCTCTATTCAATTAATATAAAGGTTTTTATAAAATAATACTTACTTGTAGTTATCTTCGTTTTTATTATTTAATAATTGAAGAATATCTAAGGGAATATTTGCGGCTTCGTTATTTTGCTCCTGAATATCTATATATATTTCTTTACGGTATATATCTATTGATTTAGGTGCATCAATTCCAAGTTTAATCTGGTCGCCTTCAATACCCAATACTTTTATTTCTATGTCTTCACCTATTTGAATTGCTTCATTCAGTTTTCTCGTTAAAACGAGCATACTTATTCCCCTTTCACTTTCAAGGAACTATTATCAGGAGCGATGGAAGCTTTCGTTGGATAGTCATCTGCATTTATAATAAATTGCTTTCCTTGTTTGGTTGTCGAGTTTAGGATGACGGGTGCTTTTAAATTCAATGTACTTTTGTTAAACGGATTTCTTAACGTTACAATTGTTAAAACCACAACATCCTCTTCATTTTTAATTTGCAGAGCCTCTAGTAAACTGGAATCAAGATCAAATGCATAATCACGATAAATATGATAAGGATTTGTAACAATAAAAGCTGTATTTACTGAATTTGTAGACTGTAATACTTGGAATATCCGGGTCTCTGGCAAGTCCAGTAAAACAAATTCTGTTTCTTCTATAAAACCTGGAAGACCTGCAGGAAATTGAATGGCTTTCGACTTATCTATCTCTACTTCCCCTAAATACTTTGTTTGCAAGTGCATCGTTCTACCTCATCCTTCCTAACTGTAAAGATTAATAAAATCAATATCTAAATTATGATGCTGCTTCATGCTTATTTCTAGCTGGGACCGTTCGTAAGTATGTTCAGGTTTGTTTACTGTCGATTCAATAATTGGCTTATTTGTTTGTACTTCTATTTTTACTTCTGAAGGCTGATAAGAAGTTTTTACAGCAAACTGTGATGGAATAAATTTAATACCTAACGCTTTCATAGGTGTATGACCATTTGTAACAGCTTGATTTACAAGGGGATTTCCTTCGTTCTCGATTCTCATCATTTCTGTTCCCTGCTGTGCTCTCCGACCCATTCCTTCTTGTGCAGCACTCCGTCCTTCTTGAGCAAACCGGTCATTTCGTTTAAAGATATGCATTAGATTCATATCTTCCCATGCCTGTGTTTGATCTATTTGTAATTTTGAAGAACTAGTAGTTATGGAAAGCTCAGCTTTTGGCTGCTGGATGGTCATATCAGCTTTAGGCTGACGAATTTCCTGTTTCCCTGCCGATTGCTGGATTTGGATTTCTGCCCGTTGTGATTCCAGCCGAATTTGTGGTAAACGCATAAACAAACACCTTCTCTTTCTAATGTAATAAAACCCTGAATCCTTAAAACATGGCTCAGGGTTCTTAATACACTATTAACGTAGAAAATCTATTAGTGAGGGCTGAATTATTCTTGAGCCGGCTGATAACGCAGCACGGTGCAAACTTTCCTGTGTGATTAATTCTGTAATTGCCTTGGCGTAATCAATGTCTTCGTTATCAGACATCATTTTTGTAGCAATAACCTCTTGCTCACCTAAACGATTCACAACAAGGTCCAGTCGATTCATTCGAGCTCCCAGGTCAGCTCTAGCATTAACGATACCATTTATATTTTCGTCAAAGTCGCCAATACTGCCTTGGATGCCTTCTTGATTATCTTGACCTAGATGTTCAATGAAATCATCAATTTTATCAAATAGATCACTGTTAAAAACGGTACTTGCATCAACATTTGCCTGTAATTTAGTTCCATTGGATACTTCGATAACTACTGAATCAGAATTAATATTAATAATACCATCCTCATCGATCGGTGGATTACTCGTATTTGTTCCATTGAATATATATTTTCCATTAACATTTGTATTAGCAATGTCTTTCAAGTGTTCCTTCAGCTGTTCTACTTCTTTCATTATGTTCTTTCTTTCTTCCTCGCCATACGTATCATTACTTGCCTGTACTGCCAACTCACGAAGCTTCTGCATCGTCTGTGTTGCCTTATCAAGTGATGCATCTGAATTATCCATCCAATTATGAACTTCACCTGTGTTGCGTTTGTACTGTTCAATTTCAATTACCTGACTGCGGTAATTCATACCTTTCATGGCTACTACCGGATCATCGGAAGGACGGTTTATTTTTTTCCCAGTATTCAACTGATCCATAACCATAGCCATTTTCGAATTACTGTTTGTTAAATTTCTCAACATATTATTCGATAACATTCCTTGCGTAACTCGCATGTTAATGACCTACCTTCCTACTAACCCCATATTATTAATAATTCGATCAAGCATTTCATCCATAGTCGTCATACTTCTGGCTGCTGCATTGTATGCATGCTGAAATTTGATCATATTGGACATCTCTTCATCCAACGATACAGAACTTACAGACATACGCTGGTCCTCCACTTGTCCACGGAGTACTGCTGTATTGTTTGACATACGGTTAGCTTGTTGTGCATCTACACCTAAGGTACCAATAAGGGATTCCAGATATCCCTTTACTGACTTACCACCCAGACCATCCAGACCTTTATTAAAAATTTCGGCTAATTCTGATGCTTTCCCACCATTACCTGCATTGTCGTCATTACTTGCTCTAATATCCTCTGGATCGCTTAAGATTACATTAATCGCTCCAGCTGCTCCATTTTCCTCGGTAATCTCATTAAAAAATTGGGGATCACCATGGACATCGTTAAACTCTTTTGCAAATTCGAATGCCATCGTATTTAAATTCTTAATCATGTCCGGGTACATGCCTGCAGGCTGATCGCCTTCTGTTCCAATAGAACCAAATGATTCAATCAAGCCTTTTAAAGAACCATTTGCATCCAGTATGGATGCATCTGGATCTTCTCCTATCGTAATTGATGAAACACCTTCATTCTCACCTTCACCTGAATATCCAATAGTTATATGATTATATTCTCCATTTTCCCCATCAACTAATTTACCCAAGACATTCCCGTTACTATCCACCACTTCTATTGTTTTTAGGCCATCAGCAGTTTTTGGTGAGCTTTCCCCACTACTATCCCTGGTTACTTTTATATCAACGATATTTGATAGCTCATCAATTAACCGGTCACGCTCATCGTATAGATCATTGGCCTGATAACCATGCGGCTCTATTTGTTTTATCTGTTCATTAATGCCATGGATTTGTTCTATTAAAGAATTCGCGTCTTTAACAGTTGTATCGATTTCTGACTTCAGGTCTCTACGGATATTGTTCAACGATTTAGATAGATAATTAAATGTATCTGCTACTGCATGTCCTCTTTGCAATACAACTGATTTTGCCCCGGAATTCTCAGGGTTGACAGAAAGATCCTGCAGCGATTGCCAAAACTGATCCATTGTTTTAGATAAGCCGCTTTCAGATGGCTCATTCATTACATTCTCCAAGCGACTCAGCGTTTTCGCTTTTGTTTCCCAATAGCCTGATTTACTATTTTCACCGCGAAATTGTATGTCTAAAAACTGATTTCGAATTCGCTCTATCGAGCCGGCCTTGACTCCAGTCCCAATTTGACCAGGCATTTCAGGCCGATTTCGTGAACCAGTCGGGTATGGATTCATCGTTTCAAAATTCACCCGCTGTCTAGTATATCCCTCTGTATTGGCATTTGATATATTATGTCCGGTTGTATATAAACCTGATTGTTGTGCCGAAAGGGCTTGCCTTGCCATTTCTAAACCATGAAATGTGCTCATGTCTTAACTCCTTTATAAACTGGAATAATTGCGGCTATGCTTTTGAGTCAAATACAGATCTTTTTACCTCAGTTGATTCATCACTCTTACTTCCGTAATTCATGCTATGAATCGAAGGGTTCAACATATCAATTGAAAGCTGCACAAACTGCATTGATTGATTGATTAGCGCTTGGTTCAGTTGTTCCTGCTGTTTTAGCTCTGTTATTACTTCAGTTAGCTTAGTTGTTGTTTTTTCCAGTTCTGTTTTATCACTTTCATCCCGTAAGAATTCCAGCATTTTAGTTACTGTAGTATCATCAGCTGGCAGTTGATTGATTGCAAACCAATTTATCACTTCTTTATTTCGCTTCTCTTCGGCTTGTTCAGTTAATCGGATTAACTTCCGCTCTTTTACAAGTAATGATTGTAATTTCTCAATAGAACCTTCTTTCATGATTTCAGTTTTTTCCTGTGAAAATTCTAAAAGATTTGTATGAAGGTTCACTAATTTTTCAAGTGACTGAATTATTGACTGTGCGGACAAAGTGAGTCCTCCTTTTATACTTGGCCGTTGATGTACAAAGGCGTAACCATTAATTTATTATTTCTTCCAGAATTCAATCATCTTTTCTGCTGTTTTTTCAGGGTTTACTTTATAATTACCCGAATCTACAGCATTCTTGATTTCCTGTATATATTCCGCCCGCTTAGCCGATGGATTATCTTTCCCTTGCAAGTGCTTAGCCTGACTGGAAATTTCTATTTGATCTGTTTTATTAACTTCCTTTTTATGGTCCACTTGCTTCTGAACTTGATTTTTGTATGGGTTAAAATTTGTTTGATTCGGACCGTGTATTTTCATCGTCATCTCACCTCTTTTTGGAATATCTACATCTTTCTTCATCTGTAGCCGCGAGTAAAACGTTATTATAATAACGTTTTACCTTATTTGTTCACTTGTTATTTATATCGGCACTTTACTTGAGAAAGTAAAGAGTTAATTTAATGTAATTCTAATCAAACGTATAATAAATACGGGATTCCTTTTCGTTCTTCTTCTTAATTTCGTCTACCCGCTCTTCGTTTTTTTCATGGAGCTCCATTTCATTTTTCAGTTCTTGTGCACAGCTGCTGCATAACATTCCTGTCACTATATTCTTATCGCATCTCTCGCATGGGTAGGCAAGTTTAGGAAATTGCGAAGTAAGCAGTCTTTTGTCTTTTATGAATTTACTAATTAGTTTTTCTGAAACACCAGTACCCTCAGCAACTTCTATCATAGTAGCTTCTCTATTTTTTTGTTCATGTAAAAAGCGGTAGACCAGATCAAATGCTTTTTCCTCTTCTTTATAACAGCTCTGACATATCTCTCGCAATCCCTTAACAAAAACAGTATCACACCGAGCGCAATTTGCTAATTCAGCCATGGTGCTTCCCCTCATTTCTATAATAATAGCACAACAAAATCTAACCTCGAACTAAAGTATACGTATAAACTTCGGGGCTGCCCTGATCTTTTAAAAGTGTTGCAGCGTGACGTAATGTTGTGCCTGTTGTATATATATCATCGACTAAAATGGTTGTTTTGTTAATACTTTCATTCAATATAAATGGATTCTTTGTATGAATTCGTTCATTTCGTGTTTTTTTAGATTGCTTTTCTCCATGAATGCGTCTCAATATGTCTTTATTTTCTAAAGGCAAAAAATCTGCTAATACCCGGGCCTGATTAAAGCCGCGTTCCAATATTCTTTCTTCACTTAGTGGAATAGGCACTATTACAGCTTCTTTCTTTAAAAACGAGAAGGTTTCTTTAAATGATTGAATGAATTGGTTTTTAAACACGTGACATAGATGGTAGTCCCCACGATATTTCCATTTTGCCATCATATCCTGCATAAATGTATTATAAACAAAAACAGAATGATTGAATATAATTGTGTCTCTCGAGGTATTTTCGTTCCACCAAATACAATCCGAGCATACCGGGGCATCTGAGTGACGACTACAATGTTCACACCGCTTTCCTTTAATCATTTCCAGTTCAGCCTCGCATTGTTTACATAAGCTCTTTGGCTTAGGCGGCATAACCAGGTTGGCCCAACTGATTTCTACAATTATTGGGTCATTACACCATAAGCAGTGCATTCAATTAATCCCTCCTCTTTTGTTCATCGATACGATAGATCCTACAGCTTGTACCATCGCTTCTGTTTTCCCATCATGAAAAAATATCACCTCGCCTGTTGGGTCATCCGTACTTCTCCCAGCTCTTCCAGAAATCTGAACTAGTGCTGCTTCATCAAATACCACATGACCTGCATTGAAAATAGAAACATCAACGGATGGAAAGGTTACTCCCCTTTCTAAAATAGTTGTCGTTATTAAAACAAAAATCTCCTTTTTCCTAAATAGTTGTACTTTTTCCTCTCGATCTGGATCAGAGGCATGGACAGCAATCAAACTATTTGTTGATTCAAGTATTCCTTCTTTTAGTAAGAGGTTTGCTAGATTTTCTTTCATTTTCTCTGCCAATTGAATGGTAGGCACAAAAATTAATAGTTGGCGTGTTGGGTTCTTTCTATTTTTCACCCATTTCACAAAGGAAGATGGAGGCATATATTTCTGTAGATCCTTTTTTAGTGAAAAGACCATCTTCATTTTTGGAACGGGTAAAGGATGACCGTGAAATCGAACCGGGACAAATATATGTGGGAGTTTTTTTCGAGCAATTTGTATTTGGTGATTTTTCCGAGGGGTTGCTGTTAAATAAATGGTAGTACTCGGTGATGCCTTTGCTCGATTAGCAGCAAACGGTAAAGAGGCATCTGCATGAAAAGGAAATGCATCAATTTCATCAATAATTAATACATCAAAGGCCGCTTTATAGCGTAGCAGTTGGTGTGTTGTAGCTAGAATAAGTTGAGCTGTACCATCCTTTTCTTCACTTCCACCATACAATCCTTGCACATCCACTTCTGCAAACGCTTGTTGAATTCGCGGTAAGAGTTCCCGTACAACATCTGCCCTTGGTGTAGCCAGACATATACGTTTTCCAAGTCGAAGTGCTTCTGTTACTCCTGGAAAAAGCATCTCCGTTTTCCCAGCGCCGCAAACTGCCCAAACAAGAAGCTCGCTCTCTTGATTTCGAACAGCTGCTTGGATACGGTCAGCAGCCTGCTGCTGAACAGTTGTTAGTTCACCATGCCAGGAACATGGGTTGTCGTGTACCGTCCAATCAGGTTTTTTCCCAGCCCAATAGTAAAGAGGTTCACATTCCATAATCCGGCCCATAGAGATACATTTTCGGCAGTAGACATGTGTATTTCTGCAAGTTTGGCAAGGTATAGGTGCAAATAGGGAACGCTGACTATTTCCACAGCGTTGGCATTGATAGGATACGCTTTTTCTTATGATAGATTGGATAGGGCTGAAGCAACCGGTAGAAAGGAGATTCTGAAATGTGGATTCATCAAGAGGTATTTCATTTCTCAATAGCAATTTCCCGGAGAATCGGGGGGACCATTCGTTTAACAGTGGAACTGGTGGGGGTTGATTATTCATTATCATTTATTCACTCACTTTCACCAATCAAAATAAATACAGGAAGAACTACCGGTTAACTGGGTGTCCGATAGTTCCAATTCCAAATTAACTCAGCTACTTGGTATACCATGAAACACCAACAGCCCCTTCACCCAGGTGGGTACCAATAACAGGACCGAAATAGCTTATCACTGCATCCATGGCAGGGTATTTTTTCAGAAATTCATCCCGCAACATGACGGCAGCCTGCTCATCATTCCCATGTATGAAAACAACTTTGAGGTTCTCTCCCTTGCTTGCATCTTCCTCAAGCATACCAATAATACGATTAATTGCTTTTTTTCTAGTACGTATCTTTTCAAAAGGTACAATAACCTTATTTGAAAAGTGAAGGACCGGTTTCACCTGTAATAAACTTCCTACAAGGGCTTGTGCACCATTAAGGCGTCCACCTCTTTGGAGATTAGTTAAGTCATCTACCATGAAATACGCTCGTAAGCTTTGTTTCATTTCATCCAGACGCTTGATGATTTCCTCGGGTGTTTTATTTTCCTTTGCCATCTTTGCTGCTTCTAAAGCGTAAAAACCCTGGGGCATGGCACTGATTTCAGAATCATATGCATACACTTCTAATCCTTCAACCATTTCTCCAGCACTTACAACTGCTTGATAAGTACCACTGATTCCACTCGACAGATGAACCGAAATAACAGCATCATAGTTCTCGGCAAGCTCTTCCAGCTTGGTTGTGACCTGACCGATTGATGGTTGTGATGTCTTAGGTAAATTTTTTGACTCTTTGACCTTTTGATAAAACGCTTCTGTCGTAATGTCCACTTCTTCTTCATATGTTTCATCATCAAACACGACACTAAGCGGCACCATATGAATACCATGTTCAATTCTTATTTCAGCAGGGATATAAGCCGTGCTATCTGTCATTACAACAACTTTCATGTAAACTTCTCCTCTACTACTCAGATAACTACTGTGCTTTTATGTAAATTCGTTATTATTGTAGGTATACACAGTTATATTCTACATGATTCTTTTCCAGATTGCATTAATAATTTAATCGCAGTAATACAAAATACCCTGACACTCAAAGTGCAGGGTATTAACAACTCATATTAGTTAATAGGGATGGAAGAACATTTTATAAAACTTCTACCCAGCCTTTTTTAATTGCTGAGACAACTGCTTGCGTGCGGTCATTTACATTCATCTTCTGTAGGATATTACTAACATGGTTTTTTACTGTTTTTTCACTAATATATAATGTTTCTGCAACGGCGCGGTTGCTCTTCCCATCGGCTAACAGTTGTAAAACCTGACACTCCCGTTTAGTTAGAAGATGAAGGGGTTTACGGTATTCTATACCACTATCTGCTATCCCAGAAATATTTTCTTTCGCCAGGCGACGATATTCCTGCACCAGATTATGGGTTACTCTTGGGTGTAGGTATGACCCTCCATCACTCACTACTTTAATAGCTTCTATGAGTGAATCAGAATCCATTTCCTTTAACAGATACCCTTGTGCCCCTGTCTTCAGGGCATGGGTTACATAACTCTCATCATCATGGATTGATAGAATAATAACACTAGTATTCGGAAAATACCTAACAAGGTCAGCAGTTGCCTGGACGCCATTCATGGTTGGCATATTAATATCCATTAAAACGACATCGGGTTTATTCTCTTTTACAAGTTTTGCAGCTACCGCTCCATCATCCCCTTCAGCGACGACATCAAATGCTGGTTCGAACTCCAGAATTCGTTTAACCCCTTCACGAAATAACTTATGATCATCAATTAATACAATCTTGATTTGTTTTTCCTTATTCATTTTTTGTTCCTCCTGCATATAATTCTATTATTTTCCCTATTACAATGATAGATGACCGTTTCTTTTTTTATCGGTTACTTTTGCATGAAGTTCAATTTATGTAAGGACATGTGGAACCTTTATAAATATTGAGGTCCCCTTACCTACTGTTGACTCGATGCTCAGCTTACCATCAAGCATCTCAACCCGTTCACGCATTCCAATTAAGCCAAACGACTTATCTCTCTTTGTTGTTGTATCAAAGCCTTTTCCATTATCTTTAATCAACATGGTCAAATTACTTTTACAGATCTCAAGCTTAACTTGGATTAAAGATGCGTCTGCATGCTTAATCGCGTTTTGTAATGATTCCTGAACTAACCGGAAAAAGGCAACTTCATATTTCTGATTTAATCGAACCTCTTCTCCGATTGATGAGAATTCAATTGCAGTATTATTGTAGTCTGCAATCGTTGCAACATATTTTTTCAGTGTTGGTATTAAACCTAAGTCATCTAATGCCATTGGTCTTAAATCATATATTATTCGACGTACTTCATATAAGGAAGAGCGAATCATCTTACGCACATTTCTAATCTCAAGCAATGCTTGTTCTACATTATTTTGGCGGAAGGTTCTGTCCACAAGTTCAGAGCGCAAAAGGATATTTGCAAGCATTTGAGCTGGACCATCGTGAATTTCCCTTGATATTTTTCTGCGTTCTTCTTCCTGTGCTTCAATGATTTTTAAACCAAATTCCTGTTTTTCTTTTGCTTCTTCAATCATTTCGTTCACCTGTCGAAAGTCATCGTGTAAGTAATTGAGGACTACAGAGATTTTCCCGGCTAAACCTTCAGCGCGATCAATCGTTTGACTCAGCGTAACCAACCTTCTTTCTAAGTCATCCCGCTTTTCACGCAATCCTTTTTCCTCTTGACGCAACATAGCCAGATTTGTTTGCATTGCATGGGTATTCTCATATACTTCCCGAATCTCTGTTTCAGTATAGCGATCAAAGAATTTACTTACTTCTGCTAGTCGTTGTCTGGAAAACCTGACTTTTTGTTCTAGCTGGTCGCCATCTTCAATATGCTGAATGACTTTTTCTTTTGTCTCTTTGAGATCTCGTACAAGGTGTTCATGTTCCTTCCGAGCCTCTTCGCTGATGTTAAATATTTCGTCTTTACTGTTTTCAACTACCTCAACCATTTCTTTAATCACATGATCAAGTGCAGTTTCAGTTATCTTTTGGGCCATAGTTTCCCACCAACCTATGATATAATTATACGTATAAACTGTTAAATTTCACAGGGTCTTTTTAATTAGTTACAGGAAATTTTATCCTGAAATCTATTATCGAGGTTGAAAAAGCTATTCTATCAAGGATCCCCTATATACTATAATGTTCTTTTGGGAGGTTAATTGCAAGATGTTAGCAACTTATTTTACCGTAAAAAAGGAAGGTTCAGATCAAATCATCATACAAAAGTCACGGTTTATCGGTTACATACGGCGTGTTGAAAGTGAAGAAGCTGCCCAGCATTTTATTCAGGAAATTAAAAAAAGACATCATGACGCGAACCATAATTGCTCCGCATATATTATTGGTGAAAATGATCAAATACAAAAAGCAAACGACGATGGAGAACCAAGTGGTACTGCCGGCGTACCAATGCTGGAAGTCTTAAAGAAACAAGGATTAAAAGATACCGCGGTCGTTGTTACGCGTTATTTCGGTGGGATTAAACTTGGGGCTGGTGGTTTAATACGGGCATACGGCAGTACAACATCACAAGCCATCCAAACAACCGGCATTGTAAAAAGACAACTTATGCAGGGTTTCTCTATTACGATTGACTATACACTGCTCGGTAAACTGGAGAATGTCCTGCGTAATTCCGAATATATATTGGATTCTATTAATTATTTGGATAATGTGGAATTAATAGTTTTTGTTAAAACGGGAGATGAAAATGCTTTTAAGGATTGGATAGTAGACCTGACCAGTGATCAGGCTGAAATAACGGAGAAAGATACTGCTTATATAGAGATTGATGTCAATAATACGTCTGAGGCGTAACAAAAAAACCATCATGCCAGGCATGATGGTTTTTTATTGCTGTGCCAGTAGTAAAGGGCATTCGCTCCCTTTACACCTTTGACAGTGCGGCTTCATCAGCCAGTATGGTTACACGATTGTGTTCCTGTAAAATAGAGGCAGGGAAGTCTTCGGAAACCTTTCCCTGTAGTAATCTGGCGACCGCTTCTGATTTGCTCTCACCAGATACGAGTAAAAGAATTTCTTTACTTTCCATGATGGTATCGATTCCCATTGTAATAGCTTTTGTTGGTACCTCATCAATAGAATTAAAAAAGCGTGCATTAGCTTGTCTTGTCGTTTCATCCAAATTTACAACATGTGTTCTACTGGTAAAAGCTGTTCCTGGTTCATTGAAACCGATATGGCCATTCACACCAAGTCCTAATAGCTGAACATCAACATGCTTTGCATCTCGGATCAGTTTTTCATAATCCTGACATTCTATTTCCAGATCTGTTGTAACTCCACCTGGTAAATGAGCATGTTCTTTTGAAATATCAATGTGTTTAAATAGCTTTTCATTCATGTAATACGCATAGCTGTTTGGATCGTCCTTTTCCAAGCCAACATATTCATCCAGGTTGAATGTTACTACATCTTTAAACGATAGTTCATTACGCTTATACTTTTCAATTAAGCATTGATATAATCCCTCTGGAGTAGACCCAGTGGCCAAACCAATGACTGGCTGTTCCCGTTCTTGTATCTTGTCCTTTAAAAGCTGACAAGCCTTCTCACTCATTTGTTGATAATCTTTCACCTTAATAATTTCCATCTGTTTACTCCCTTTCAAAAGCCATTACACCACGGCAAATTGTATATTGAATAGTTAATTGATCATTTACTAATAGAAGATCGGCATCTTTTGCTACCGATATACTTCCTTTTGTCGAGAAAATCCCCAGCTGCTTCGCTGGATTAATAGAGGCCATTTCAATAATATCCTCTATAGACACTCCTTTTAGCTGAAGCATTTGCTGTGCTGCTTCATGCATTTTTAATATACTCCCGGCTAAAGTACCATCTTCCAGTACTACCCTGTCTTCCGTTACAGTGACCGGCTGTCCACCTAGTTCATAATCCCCGGATTTCAGACATTTCGCGCGCATGGCGTCAGTAATTAATAATAAACGTTCCTTTCCCATGTTCGTATAAATTAACTGCAGCATTTCAGGTGTAACATGAATTCCGTCCGCAATCAGTTCAGCGCGAAGTTCCTGTAAGTGAAAGGCAGCTCCAACTACCCCTATGTCCCTATGGTGGATCCCTGTCATGGCATTACATATATGGGTTACTTGCCGAACACCGTGTGCCACTGCTTTTTTCATACCGGCAAAATCCGTATTCGTGTGGCCTGCCGAAACATTTACACCATTTTTATACAGATGTCTAATAAACACCCCTTCCGGATCATGCTCTGGGGCCATTGTTATTGTTTTTATTTTATTATTAGACACTTTCTGCCATTCTTCAAACTGCTCAATAGATGGTTCCATTATGTAGCTCACTGGCTGCGCTCCAGCCTTGCTCTTTTCTATAAAAGGCCCCTCCAGATGTACACCAAGCACTTCAGCATAACCAGCCTTGTTTTCATACGCTGCTACGTTCTCCAACGCATGATTAATTGCCTCCGTTGATTGTGTAATCGTAGTCGCCAGAAAGCTCGTAGTTCCCTCTTCAGGCAGGACAGAAGCCATGGTATCTAATGCAGCTTCAGTTGAATCCATTACATCAGCACCATTCGCACCATGGATATGACCATCAATGAAGCCTGGAATTAAATTCAGCGATTTACCATTAATCACGTGAACATTCTGTGGTAAATTGGATGTTTCTTTCGTATGAATCTCTGCTATTTTACCATCCATTAATAAAACAGACCCATTTTCAATAACATTTTCTTCCGTAAAAATAGTTACGTTTTTTATATAAATTGGGATAACCTTTTGCAAAAGCACTCAATCCTTTCAACAAAAACTGGCTCCAATCAAAAGTAGCATAGAGTATAGAACTTGTCTATTTAGAAAGAGGCTGGGATATAGCTAAATGGGAAGAATGAGAATCGGAACTTAGCGTAGGCAAAATACGCAGACTCCTGTGGGAACAGCACGAGCTGAAGATCCACTGTGTGAAGTGCTCTTCTTCACACAGTTAGCTGAAGTCGTGCCCACTAAAAAGCGAAGTATTTTGCCGAAGCGGTACATTTGCTCAGGCGTTAATGTTCGGATTTTCCTGCATAATTCCTCTTTTGCCCCAACCTCCCACTGTTTTACTTTATTACAATAATATTTGTTGCTCCAGCATCAACATTTCCTAAGTGAGTTAATAGAAGTCTTTTATCTTCCTCTAAATTCGTAAATACAACCGGTGAAATTGCTGAAGAAGCATTTTCTTTGATATAAGCTAAGTCCACCTCTGCAATAACATCTCCTTTATTTACGGTATCTCCTTCTTTAACATGGATATCAAACCCTTGTCCATTAAGCTTTACTGTTTCCAAACCAATATGAATCAGTATTTCATGTCCAGTCAAAGAACGGATCCCTATCGCGTGTTTAGTAGGGAATACATTCAAGATCTCTCCATCTACTGGTGAAATAAATGTTCCGTTTGCAGGTTCAACTGCAAAGCCATCCCCCATCATTTTTTGTGAAAATACTTGGTCTGGTACCTCTGTAATAGACAAAAGTCTTCCTTGTACAGGCATCAGGAAATTATCAGAAGTTAAACCAGCTGCCCGCTCCTCTTGACTAGTCTCAGACGTATCCTGTACTGGTTTTTGTATATTGTTGTTATCCATACGCTTTTTTATGGCAGTAGCCAAAAATTCCACTGTCGTTCCAACAATAACCTGCAGATTCCTTTTGTTAACTTTCATTACCCCATGTGCTCCTTGACGCTTTAGAGATTTTTCATCAATTTTATCCATATCATTTATTTGCAGGCGCAAACGCGTAGCACAATAGTCAAGGGATTTAATATTCTCCGGCCCTCCAAGCGCGTTTAAATAATGATATGCTTTCCCATCATAATCTTTCGCACCTTTACCACTAGTAGGTGTACCGGTTTGATCCGTTTCCTCTACAAAATCTTCATCCTCATCTTCACGACCAGGAGTTTTCAAGTTTAGTTTTCGAATGAGAAAAGTGAAGACTACAAAATAGATTAAAGCAAACACTAATCCTTGCAGTAATAGTAATAGTGGTCGTTGAGCAATTCCATAATTAAGAAAGAAATCAATAGCACCCGCCGAAAATCCAAATCCGTGGCGTATGTCAAGCCAATATGCCGTCACCATAGATAACCCAGTCAGTAAAGCATGTACACCATACAATATAGGCGATAAGAACATGAACGAATACTCGATCGGTTCTGTAATACCTGTCAAAAATGCCGTAAATGCAATACTTGCCAAAAATCCTCCAACTGCTGCTTTACGGTGTTTCTTAGCTGTCACATACATTGCCAGACAGGCTGCCGGCAACCCAAACATCATGATAGGGAAGTAACCTGCCATGAAAAAACCTGCTGATGGATCACCTTTAAGGAATCGGTTAATTTCTCCTCTCCACGTATTACCTGCAGCATCAACAAAGGTACCGAAGTCAAACCAGATTAATGTATTTATAACGTGATGCAATCCAATTGGAATTAGAAGCCGGTTAAAGAATCCATATGCCCCCACACCAACAGCACCGCCTGTAATAAACCAATCCCCTAACGCATTAATCCCATTCTGTACAGGACCCCAGAAAAGTCCAATAATTCCAGCTGCCACTACCATTGTGACAGATGTAACAATTGGCACAAAACGTTTTCCACCAAAAAACGCTAAAAACTCAGGGAGTTGAATATCATGGAATCTGTTATATAAGTGCCCTGCGGCTAAACCAGCTATTATTCCCGCAAATACACCCATGTCCAGGTTTTCATTAATCGCTCGATAGCCACCCTCGAGCACAAGATAACCAACAGCACCAGCTAATGCTGCTGCCCCATTTCCATCTCTTGAAAACCCAATTGCAATACCAATTGCAAAAATAAGACCCAGATTATCTAAAATACCACTACCTGCTGCTGAAACAAATGGGAGATCAAAAACATCATCCGCTCCAAGACGTAAAAGTAATGCAGCCGCTGGCAGCATCGCTATTGGCAGCATTAAGGACTTTCCAAGCCGTTGTAAATAGCCTAACAAATCGTCCACTCCTTTCTTCTTTATCAAAACACTTACTTTATATTTCCCCAAAAACACAAAAAACCACACTTCTTGCTTAAGAAATGCGGTTTTCTCTTCTATTGTCTTATGATTGGGATTGTGTTGTTTTATTGACAATTACACTGCCGTGAGTTAACTCGTTGATCAACGTTTTAATTAATTCTTCGGAGGATTGAATCTTATGACTTTCTGTTTCATCAATAATTTTCTTCAGCATATACTTATATTTTTCTTGCTCACCCATCAATTCCCCGTCCTTTTAAAGTGTTATTTACAATAAGCCTATAGATAAATAGTACTATATCATATTACTTTATAAAGTGTTGTCGAAGTTTGTCGTTTTAAGAATTTTTAATAGCAAATCATCTCTTCATCTACATTATACGTAGCAACTATAAATTTCCTGTCGTTTTTAGAGCAGATTTTTTTCTGAAATATCGAATAACCAAAATAAGAATAACAGCAATCAAAGCACCAAAACTATCCAAAATCACATCTCCAGCATATGGTGTTCGATTCGGTGTGAAGCCTTGGTGAACTTCATCTAAAATAGCATATGCGACTGTTAGTAAAAAGGAAATTATAACAGCAGTTGTGACCTTAATTTCTGTTGATTTCATAAAAGCTACATAAAATAAAGATGTCAACAGGAAAAATACGGCAACATGAGCACCCTTTCGCATGAAAAATTCAATAAATCCATCAACTCCGTGTGTGTTTATACTTACAACAGAATTGTGATAAGTAAACGAAATCCAACCTAAAAAAGGTTCAAGAAAAGACAGATCAACTGTGTTCGATAATAAAGGCTTTATATCCTGATTTTCATAGGGCTGATGAGAGGAGTAGAAGATCACTCCCATCCACCCCAAAGGCAACAGCCAATATAAGTATTTACGCATGAATAAATTCCTCAACTTTCTGCGTGCCTTTCCACACATCAATTCCTTCCAATTAACCGAAGAAGAACAGTTTTGACACCTACCTATAAACGAACAGAAGTTTAATTTTGTTGCAAGTATTCTGCGGTCAAACGATAAAATAAAAAACCGCAAGCATGCTGCTCCACGGTTAGTAGAAAACTATTTGTCTTGCTTAATACGCCATTTATTAAATTCCAGGTATTCTTTAAATTGTTCCTTGGACACTCCTGAATCCATAGCTTCCTGGACAATTTTAAGCCATTCGTTATCAAGATCTTCCACTTCGTTCAATCTTTCTTCTCTTATCAGTTCATTTACAGAGACATTGAGCACTTTACTGATCTTTTCAATAAATTGGATCGATGGGTTTGTTTGGAGGTTTCGCTCGATTGAGCTTAAATACGATTTAGCTACTCCTGCTCTTTCAGCTAGTTCCGAAATAGAAATCTTTTTATCTTTACGTAATTTTTTTATTTTTTCACCGATCAAGCCCTCACCTTCTTTCAATGGAAATTATACCACAAAGTAGATAAGGAGTTCTATATATAGCACATAAATATTAAACCATTAAGCTGATTGTCCCGCTTCCAAGAGATATAACCGGATTTCTTCAACAGTTAATCCCAAATGCTTCGCTTCTTTTAGCAGGTTAATCCATTCGTAATCGAGTGCGGTTTGCTCAACTGTATTCTCCATTGTCCGTCCCCCATATTATCTCCAGACAATCCAGCCATCTTGGCATAATGCTTTAGACCTGTGATTTTGCGCCCTCATTTTTCAAAGAGTTTGCCTTTTACTGAGAAAATTTTTATTTTATAAGACTATCATACTACAAGTAAGTAGTACTTAGTGTAGATACTTTTGTCAAAATACAACTAGTTTTGTTAGTTTTATAGGCGCTTCTAATAAATTAAACGTCGATTTAAAATAGGTATTTAGAATCAAGTTATTTTAGGTGAATTACCCAGCCCCAACCACGATATTAAATAAGCCGTTTCTTTGACTATTATGGTAACTTTTTTAATTGTTCAAATTTTAAACAATTGTATTCTTCTTAGTAAAGGACAAAAAATCTACCCATCACACCAGAGAAATCAACCGTTTTATAAGCCCTGAGATAAAAACAGCTTTAACTATAATTGAAAGTTCTGTATACTTTAGTAAAAGGTACATTAGAAAACTTGGCATTCGCCAAGCCTTTGGGCGATGCCTTAGTTGCACTTATGCAGAAAGAAATATGGTTATACTTTCTTTACTGCTAAAATAAGGAGTTATTCCTATGAAAAAATTATCAGTACTATTGATAGTTGCTGGTTTTATCTTTCTCGGCTTTGGTGGCTACCAGTGGTTCAAAACGGAAAGTGCCCAAAATAAAAGTCTTGCTGAAGCACATGCGCTGTTAGATCAAGGTACTAAACATAGTGACAACGCAGGTAATGCTGCGAAACCAGAAGATTTTTCCCCTTCAACTGGTGACACAGCGGGCATTTTATTTATTCCAAAGCTTGAGGCTCAGCTTCCAATAATAGAAGGGACCCATGAAGACGAACTCGAAAAAGGAGTAGGTCATTATAAAGGAACTGCCTATCCACAGCAAAATGACCAAATCGTCTTGTCGGGACATCGGGACACCGTATTCCGGCAGATGGGTGAACTGGAAATTGGAGATATCTTAACAATTCAACTACCTTACGGGAATTTTTCCTATGAGATCGTTGCTACTGATATTGTAGACGCAGAAGATCGAACAATCATAGTACCGACCGCCCCGGATGAGGTGCTGACACTTACAACATGCTACCCCTTTTCATTTATTGGGAGCGCCCCGGATCGTTATATTATCACCGCCCTACCTGTAGACAATAATAAATAAGTACTAAACTAAAAATTTAATAGACTAAATTCCCTATGTTAGATATAATTTATGCAAGATTTGATAATTTTTTGCGAACTTCGCTATTTTGATAAAGCGGTTAGTTAGCACAGAGGAGAATATGTGTGAGTTCAAGAATAGAAAAAAGATATAATAAGAAGAGACGTAAATGGCCCTTTTGGGTCGGTGGAATACTAGTAGCATTTATTTTAATTGGCGGCGGCTTCCTTCTGTATGTGTGGGATAAAGTTGGAGATACAGTTGAGACAATGCATAATCCGTTGGCAAGAGACAATGATCCAAATCGTGAGAAAGAACTCCAATCCATTTTCAAAGATAATAATTCCGTTAATGTTCTCTTATTGGGTGTTGATGAACGTGAAGGTGACAAAGGGCGTTCGGATACAATGGTTCTTATGTCATTAAATCCCAAAACAGAATCCATGGCAATGCTCAGCATCCCAAGAGATACGTATGTAAATATTCCTGGTCGCGGAATGGATAAAATTAACCATGCCTACGCATTTGGTGATGTAGATTTGTCTGTACAAACAGTTGAAGAAGCTTTCGACCTGCCGGTTCATTATTATGCCAGCGTTAATATGGATGGCTTTAAACTTGGCATTGATGCTTTAGGCGGTGTCACGATCACGAACGATCAGAATTTCTCACAGGGGGGTACCTCTTTCACTGAAGGACAGATTACACTAAACGGAGAACAGGCATTAGATTATATTCGTATGCGGAAGAATGATCCGCGTGGCGACTTAGGGCGTAATGAACGACAGCGTAAAGTAATTACTGCAGCCGCTAAAGAAGCTGCCAGTTTCTCAAGTATTACAAAGATTGGTAATATTTTAGATATACTGGGTGGCAACGTAAAAACCGATTTAGATATGAATAAGTTACAATCCTTATTCAGCGGCTATCGAAACACGCAAAAAAATGTGGAGACAATAGAAATAGCAGGAAGCGGACAAACCATAGGTGGCATTTGGTATTATGTAGTACCAGAGTCAGAATTCAATCGAATTAACACCGAAATTAACAGCCATATGGATGCGAAGCAATAAATAATAAGCAACTAAAATGCTTGACGAAAAGTCACCTGAATGAAATCCGTCAGGGTGACTTTTCCTTATATATACACATTTCTATATTTCAAAAGTGGTATAATAGCATAAAGGCTTTACGACTTTAGGGGGGATCATATGAAGAAATTCACACTACTATTTTCTATATTCTTTATTGCTTTTCTCGTTGCTTGCTCTGAGGATGAAGTGACACCTAATGAGCGCTTTGATACCTACATAAAGCAATGGAATGATTACGAGTTTGAAAAAATGCACGCGATGTTCAGTACCGAAGCTAAAGAGACTTATCCAGCAGAAGAATCTGTGGATCGCTATGCTAAGATTTATGAGGACCTTACCATATCCGACTTGGAGGTTTCATTTAAACCACTGAAAGAAGAACAATTGGAAAGTGCGATGAAAGAAGGAACAGCTATTTTCCCCTTCTCTGTACAAATGGAAAGTATTGCTGGCCCAATAAATTTTGAATATGAAGCTACTTTAGTTAAACAAGGCGAAGAAGATGATGAAAACTGGTTTGTTCAATGGGATCCAGGATTTATTTTCCCACAAATAAAAGACGGCGGTGAAATCAATTTACGAACAGAACCACCAATACGAGGCGAAATTCAAGATAGAAACCAGATGCCTTTAGCTATGAATGCTACAGTATATGAAGTAGGAATCGTACCAGAAAAACTTGGAGACAATCCAGAGGCTAGTAAAGATAAAATTGCGGGACTTATCGGAATGTCCAAAGAAAACATAGATTCAGCTTTAAATGCAGGCTGGGTTGAACCCCATTTATTCGTCCGATTAAAGACCATTCATAATGAGGATCTGCAATCTCAATTAATTCAAGTTGACGGAGTAATGATAGATGAAGTTACAGGTCGCGTCTATCCTTCAGGCGAGGCCGCTGCACATCTGGTTGGAAATATAGGCCAAATCACTGCTGAAGAAATTGAAGAATCCGAACCTGGAATATATGGTCCGAACGATATGATAGGAAAACGTGGATTAGAAAAATGGTATGAAGAGCGGCTGAAAGGCGAAAAAGGAACTAGGATTATTGTTTCCAAAGATGGTGAAGAAGACGTTATTCTGGCAGAAAAAGAAGTGAAAAATGGCGAGAATGTAACATTAACCATTGATATAATTGTTCAGGAGCGAGTATATGAATCATTCGGGGAGGATGCTGGTACAGCAGCAGCAATTGATCCTAAATCCGGAGAAACGCTTGCACTAGTAAGCAGTCCAGCATTTGATCCAAATGAAATATTACATGGTACAACCCAAAACTTATGGGAAGAACTTCAAAACGATGAAAATGAACCGATGCTCAACCGTTTTTCAGCTACATTTGCTCCTGGTTCTGTATTAAAACCTGTAACAGCGGCTATCGGTCTCCAAAATGGTACCATCGATGCCGATGAAGGTATAGAGATACAGGGAAAGACCTGGAGTAATGGTGAAGGCTGGGGAGACTACGAAGTACGCCGCGTATCGGAATCCAGTGGACCTGTAGACCTGTCTAACGCATTGATTCGTTCCGATAATATATACTTTGCAATGAAGGCTGTTGAAATGGGTAATGAGGCCTTTGTCAGTGGGTTGGAAAATTTTGGATTCGGAGAAGATATGCCATTTGAATATCCTATTAGTACATCTACTGTTTCATCAAGTGGTACTATCGATGATGAAGTTTCTCTAGCAAATGCAAGTTACGGTCAAGGCGAATTAGAAATAAGTGCTTTACACCTGGCATTAACCTATACCGCTTTCTTAAATGACGGAAATATGATACAACCAACGTTACTTACAAGTGAGGAAACTGGCCAGATATGGAAAGAAGAATTAATTTCTGCTGACCAAGCACATACAATACTAGACGATTTGCGAAGCGTGGTCACAGAAGGTACTGCCAGTATAGCTAATATCGATGACCTTTCCATTTCAGGAAAAACTGGAACAGCAGAGTTAAAGCTGACTAGTGATGATGATTCTGGTAAAGAAAACGGCTGGTTCGTCGGATATCCTACTGACGATCAAGATATTCTGGTTGCCATGATGGTAGAAGACACTAAAGATCGGGGCGGCAGCAGCTATACTGTAGAGAAAGTTATAGAAATATTAAAGAATTTTAAATAACCTTCGACGAAGGTACTATTGAAAAATCTACTCAAGACGTATTTGAGTAGATTTTTTTATAATAATTTTAACAAAGTATAAAAAGCCGCTTCATCTCTGTTATCCAATGCTCTATCAATCATTCTTTTAATATTCAGGTGTTCCAGTTCATCTACAATACATTTAATTTCCGGTGCAGTATACTCCATTGTATTTTGATAGTAATAATCTTTGGCTATCAAGTACAGCTGATTCAGAAAATCAGACATCGATATTAACTCAGTCATTGTTATATATATAATTTCATCGTCTTTTTGAAATGCGAATTTAGCATTTAGGTTTTCTATCTTTTTGGATGTGCGGTTAAGCTTAATGACCTTGTCCTCAATAGGTAAAAACTGATACTCATCACCTTCAATTAATATAGTAAAGTACGGAGGGGAGACACTTAAGTAAATATAATCAATATCAACTTTAATACGATAGGCTTTTAGCGTTTTAACTGTTAACACATCGATATCCTCCTCTATCTCTCTTGTTCTATTAAAAGAACGATTTAGTTTATTATAAGTTATAAAGAGTAAATTCTCAATTGTTTTTTCTTTAAAAAGAACAGAAGGAGAAACAAAAGCATTCCTGACCTAGTAATCCGGAATGCTCCTTTACTTTATAAAAATTCCGTCAGCAAATAAAAAGTTTCTTTATCTTTATCATCTAATGCTTTATCTATTAATCTTCTGAGGTTTTGATTTTCCAGTTGATCAATCAGGACAGAAAGCTCATTATTTTTATCATCCTTACTGAGAACTACATCGAATTGATAATAGGATTCAACAATAGAGTTTAATTGATATAAAAAGTCGGGAATGGATATTAGTTCAGCCATTGTTACGTAAATTACATCCTTTCCTTTTTGAAAGGCAAACTTAGCATCGATGTTTACTACTTTTTGAGATTTTCGGTTTATACGAATCTCTTTCGCTTCAACTGGTATAAACTGATATACTTTATTATTAATTAATACTGAGAAATATTGATACGCAAGAACAATACGCACGTGGTTTTCTTCGGCTTTAATATAATACGGTTTCAGCATTTTTACTGTTACCATCCTATCCACCTCCCTAATCATTCTCTAAATTTTCAGTTAATTAATTTTACACGACTTTCACATAAATTACAAGTGCTTTTTAATAAGAAAACAAATTTTTACTGTTCAGACAGGAAACTTTTAATTATAAAATCTACTATATCCGCTGTCTCTTCCTTATTAATTGTGTAAGTTAATTCTATTGTTTCTAAATGCTCACCTGCTGTTTTAAGGTTCTCCAAACCCTTTCTCATGTAAGATTTATAGTTATTATTCAACTCACTGATTTCTTTATTATATTTTTCATCAGTACCTGGTGTAACAGTTTCTTCGTATAAATCAATTATTATATCCTCTGCTCTTTCAGGGTAAAATTCATGAGGATCAGTACTGTCAAATATACAGAAATCCAGCTCAGGAACTAATACCATATCAATGCTATTCGGATCGAAACTGCAATAGTACAAATCCACGTCAAAGCCAAGATATTCACAAGCATCCTTTATTTTTTTCATAAATGTTGATTTTCCAGTCCCTGCACGACCTTTAATGAAATAAGCCTTGGAGGTACTTTTAATCAACTGTGGTACAACATTAACAATACCTCTAGCTGTGTTTGTACCAAACATCCTATGCCGTACATGGCTTTTCCTGTCTTTCTTTTGTACACTATGAAGTAATTCTTCTATAAATTCAGCGGTAATCCGGTCTGCTTTTTGAAAATCCATTTCTTTAATATAAATCGATTCCAAATTGTCATGAATCTTTAACCCGGACTTAAAGTTATTGTATGCAGCTTCTGTAAACTCAACAACATCTTCTCTCACTTTATTTCTATTTTTGTTATCAGGTGATCTTTCTTTAATAAAAAGACTTAAATCAAGTTCAAGTGCTCCATAAAGTTCAGGCAAATCGATTTCGTCTGTAATTATAGCTATTGATTTACTTCGAATGATTACACCATCTAAATACTTATCATCCAATGCACTAAGGAGTATTTCTATCGTATAATCAGATTCACAGGTTTTTATAATTTCTTTTAAAATAGTTGTCTTGATAGTATGTGATGGATGATTTAATACAATTATTTGATGAATTCCTTCTAAATTGGTCGGCAGTAAATTTATAAATCCCTCTGCAGTATTTCCCGTTACATAATAATACTTTTTACTAGGCAAGGAGCCACATCCTTTGTAAGTTTAGTCTTCATTAATTTATGTATAATGCAACATTGAGGTGAATTATACCTCTAAAACTCACGTGATATAGGAAATGTCCCTTTACTGAAACATGCCTTAATACAGAAAATTCTATGGAGGGAGCAAATGACTGATAAACTCCCATATAAACATTATTTTACGCATTTGCTAAGACAATAAAAACGTCAAATCTTCTATACAAAAAGATTTGACGTTTTTATTATAACTAAGCTCCAGTTAACTCTGCTCTTTCATTCTCTGTAAACACCCTTGACCTTGTTAAAAACCGTTTTCCTTCTGGGCCTTCCAGTGAAAACATGCCACCGCGCCCATCTACCGCATCAATAATAAGCTGCGTGTGTTTCCAATATTCATATTGATCCTTTGCTATAAAAAAAGGGGTATCTCCAATTTCACCAAGTAATACATCCGATTCACCCGTGCGAAATTCATCCCGGGGATAACACATTGGTGAACTTCCATCACAGCATCCGCCTGATTGATGGAACATTAATTCTCCATGGGTTTCTTTTAATGTTTCAAGAAGGATCAAGGCCTCATCTGTAGCAATTACACGTTCAACCATTTTCAACACCCTTTCCAAACGTTTCAAACCACATTATTCGAAGAAAGGAACGGAAAATATTGCATCAAGCTCCTTTCTCCAAAATGTATCAGTTTAGAATAATCCAGCTGCCCCCTCACTATAGCTGATCAGCAGATTTTTAGTTTGCTGATAGTGATCAAGCATCATTAAATGATTTTCTCTGCCAATACCTGATTTTTTATAGCCGCCGAATGCCGCATGAGCAGGATACTGGTGGTAACAATTAGTCCATACACGACCTGCCTGAATTCCACGGCCAAAACGGTAGGCGGTATTAATATTACGTGTCCAAATACCTGCTCCCAGCCCATATAGCGTGTCATTTGCAATTTCCATTGCTTCTTTATTATCCTTAAATGTCGTTACGGAAAGTACTGGTCCAAATATCTCTTCCTGGAAAATGCGCATCTTATTATTACCCTTAAAAATTGTGGGTTCTACATAATAGCCGCTTTCCAGATCATCCTCCAGCCTATTAACGTTTCCACCGACAAGTACTTCTGCGCCTTCTTGTTTACCTATATCCAAATAAGACTTAATCTTCTCCAATTGTTCCTGTGAGGCCTGCGCACCCATCATTGTTTCCGTATCAAGCGGATGTCCTATTTTGATTTGGTAGACACGTTCAATTGCCCGCTCCATAAATTTATCATAAATGGATTCATGGACAAGGGCACGTGATGGACAAGTGCAGACCTCTCCTTGATTTAATGCAAACATGACAAGACCCTCAATCGCTTTATCCAAAAACCCATCATCTGCATCCATTACATCTTCAAAAAATATATTGGGAGATTTACCTCCAAGCTCCAGTGTAACTGGTATAATATTTTCAGAAGCGTACTGCATAATCAAACGCCCTGTAGTAGTTTCACCAGTGAACGCCACTTTAGAAATGCCGCTGTTAGAAGCGAGCGGTTTTCCTGCTTCTACTCCGAACCCATTTATAACATTGAGTACACCTGGTGGTAATAAATCCTGAATTATTTCAATTAATACATGAATAGAAGCCGGTGTCTGCTCTGCTGGTTTTAAAACAACACAATTTCCAGCAGCCAAGGCAGGTGCTAATTTCCATGTAGCCATAAGTATTGGGAAATTCCAAGGAATTATTTGACCAACTACTCCCAGTGGTTCATGGAAGTGATAAGCCACCGTATCATTATCAATCTGGCTTATTCCACCTTCTTGTGCACGTATCGCACCCGCAAAATAACGATAATGATCTGCTGCTAGCGGTAAATCTGCAGCCAAAGTTTCCCTCACAGCTTTGCCATTATCCCATGTTTCTGCTACTGCGAGCATTTCTAAATTTTCTTCTATTCTATCAGCAATTTTGTTTAATATTTTTGCTCGTTCTGTTACGGATGTTTTTCCCCACGCATCCTTTGCATCATTTGCAGCTTGGACTGCTGCTTCTACATCTTCCTTAGTCGATCTGGCAATCTCACAGAACACTTTTCCAGTAACAGGACTTACATTCTCAAAATACTTTCCGTTCGCAGGTGGCCGGTACTCTCCACCAATAAAATTGTCGTATCTTTCTTTGAATGTTACAAGTGAACCTTCCGTATTTGGGTTTGCATATCTCATGAAATTCCTCCTTTTTATTGTAAACGCTTACAATTATACCAGGAAAAAGCTTCTCCTTATATTAAAAGTATAACAATATATTCAGATTCATTCCAATAATACAATTATTTATGTTGAAATTAAATAATCGTTCAAACACGTTTCCTCACTTCCACTTATCTTTCAACTAAAGAAAAAACCCTGTTTAAATTAAACAGGGCAACAAGAGTTGAAGCGATTATTTTAAAGCAAAAGACGCTGGATATCCAACGCCATAGTAAAAATATATTTTTTATCAATAATTTCAAACCAGATTACTGCTTCAACTCTATTTTGGAGATACAGTTAAGAATTATTTTACTTCTGGAAGTACACGCACTTCCTGATTCATCGAAGATTTACATAGTGGACATTCAGGCACCTCTGCAAAACTGTAGGATTCTCTCATCCAACCTTGGCAGTCATCACTAGTACATGACCACACATTTGTTTCCACCTCTGGAACTGGCTCTTTTGGGCCGCGAGAAAATGACATAATAGCATCCCCTTTCATCATACTCTTCTCATTATACTCCTTTCCAGTCAACAAAGAAAGGGCATTAACTAATCATTTCTTGCTATCGCAGTATTTACTACTTGTTCAAAAACCTGCATTGCTTTCGTATGAAACTCCTGATTGTTTTTTATAATTGAAAATTTACGCTGCACAGGTGTGTCTTTTACAAGCAGTTTACTTATTGTGTTCAATTTTAATTCCTTTTTTATCGTCAAATCTGACAACAGACTAATTCCAAGTCCCGCTTCAACAGCTTCTTTAATAATCTGTGTACTACCGAATGTCAGTACACGAAGTGGCTGAATAGAATGCTTTTGGAAAAAGTCTTCCACCATTTTTCGAGTACCGGAACCTTCTTCCCGTATAATCCAGGTTTGCTTCTCCAGCTCCTTTGGTAAAACGATCGATTGCTTTATCAAGGATTGCCCTTCGCCAGCAATTATATACATATCATCTGTAGCAAAATGTTGTGTTAAAATACTTCGGTGGTTAAAGTCCCCTTCTACCAACCCAATATCTATTTGGTGATTTAATAACTTCTGTGCAATTTCTGTGGTATTGCCGATTGTCACATCGGGGACTATTTTTAAATAGCGCTTACGCAGCACACCCAGTAGGCCAGGGAGAAAATACTCCCCAATTGTATAGCTCGCCCCAATCTTTAATTCTCCACTTGGATCATTCTTTAAATCAGAAACCAAAATTTGCATACGCTCATAATTTCTAAGGATTTCCTTCGCATATTGATAGACAATCTGACCAGCTTTATTCACTTGAACAGATTTATTATTCCTTTCCAGCAATTTTACTTCAAATTCCCTTTCCAATGCAGCGATATATTGACTCACTGCAGGCTGTGACATATGCAATGCTTCCGCCGCCCGCGAAAAATTTTTATAGTCTGCTACGGTTACAAAAACAACTAAATGCTGATCCATCATGCACCTCCTTTTCAATTATAAGTATAACTTATCATAAACATAATAATAATTTATTTTTCTTATAATAAAAAGACCTTTATACTTGTTACGTTACCAAACATTGGATTATGAGAAAGAGAGGATTTATTCACTATGCCAGCTAGTAAAAATATAGAATGGAAAAAAGTGATACTAGGAATTGGTTTTACTTTTTTATTTGCAATAGTAGGCTATCTGCTAGCTTATATACCTGGAATTAATCGTGTTGGACCTCTTGCAGCTGCTATTATTCTTGCAATTATCTATAGACAAATTTTCGGTTACCCTGAATTTTTGCGAACAGGAATTCAATTTTCATCTAAACATTTGTTGCGGTTAGCAATTATTTTATATGGCTTGAAGCTAAATATAAGCATTATCTTCGAAGATGGCCTTGGCCTCTTAGCAAAAGGTGCTGCAGCAATCCTATTTTCTGTTCTGCTAACTGTCTATCTGGCAAAAAAATTCAAAGCTAATCAGCAGCTTGCCCTTCTACTTGGAGTTGGTACTGGGGTGTGCGGAGCAGCTGCAATTGCTGCTGTATCTCCAATTATAAAGGCGAAGGAGGAAGATACCGCCATTGGAGTTGGTATTATTGCCTTAGTTGGTACGGTCTTTTCTATTATTCATGCTATTTTACAACCATTTTTGCCACTAACGGATCTACAGTATGGAGTGTGGTCTGGGCTGAGTTTACATGAGCTTGCACATGTAGCCTTAGCTGCCGAACCAGCAGGAGAGGATGCCTTGGCTATTGCTTTATTAGCGAAACTGGGACGAGTATTCCTGTTGGTGCCTCTGTGCTTTGTACTGATCTTTTGGATGAAATACCGGAAATCGACTGATGAGAATGGTCAGGCAAAAGTTACCTTCCCATGGTTCTTACTCGGATTTATCGGAATGAGTATAATTGGCAGCTATGTATTGGGCAGTATAATCCCATTCTCTGAAGCTGCAATGGGTGCTACAGGCTATATTACGACCTTTATTCTTACTTCTGCAATGGTTGGTCTAGGATTGAATGTTAGTCTGAAGGATGTAAAAAATAAAGCATTGGCTCCGCTCCTAGCCATGGTAATCACTTCCATATTACTTTCTGTTCTCATGTACTGGATTGTAATAATGTAGTGGGAATCGGGCTCTACCTGGATCCAAACAAAAACGAAGGATCAACTCGACTTTAAAAGGCTGTTCCTTCGTTTTTAAAATTAAAATACAAACTGTTCAATTGCTTTGGCAACACCATCATTATTATTCGTATCGGTAATATGGTCAGCTACATTTTTAATTGCTTCCTGAGCGTTCCCCATCGCAACACCAACGCCTGCTTCCTGGATCATTTTAATATCATTCAAGCTATCACCGACAGCCATTACTTCATTCATGGTGATGCCAATTTCCTGACAGACTTTCTTTAGTGCACTTGCTTTACTTACCCCTTCCGGATTGGCCTCAATATTTGTCGGTAATGAATTGGTAAGCTCCAGCCCTTTTATATAAGAAAGCTCTTCCACCATCTTATCAAGCTTTGCTTGGTCAAGAGAATCACAGCCGAATTTCAGCCATTTATGCTCATAAAAGTTATTCGGACGCTCACCGCGATATACCCCGTCTGTAGATATCATCCACATGTTAACGCCTATGCCTTCTCCTATGTTCCACATCTTTTCAACTTTCTCTGCACCAAGTAAATGCTGCTCTAATAGTTCTTTTTCTACAGTCCACACTTCACCGCCATTGGCAGTAACTAGATAGGAAGTGAGCTTTAACAGCTCCGCATACGGATAACAGGAATCAAGCCAGCGCCCCGTACTAAGCACCACATGTACATCGTTTTCGAGCGCCTTTGCAATTACCTCCTGTGTATGATTAGACACCTCATGATCATCATTCAATAATGTTCCATCCATATCTAAGGCTATCAACTTAATTTCATGCATTTTATCAATCATTAAACCGCACCTCCACTTAGTCATTATCAAGTTTGTTGCTCTATTTTCAGCTTGTTATTATACACCCTAGTTGTTGCCTTCCTTTAATCCATTTTATCAGAGGCTGACCAAGAACGATAAGGAAACCATTGATCGCTCAGAATGTGCAGTACTGCTCCAGTGGGATAGCAATATCCTGTGTATGTAAAGCGATCGTTGATTGTAACTCACTATAGGCCAGCTAGGTATTAAGAATCGACTGCATAACTAGTTATTTTGAACAAGTAGTATACGTGTGATTTGTAAGCTGGGTACCATCCATTTCCTTTAGTTTATAGAGATTCAATCACAATTTTAATCGATTTAAGTAAATCATCCTGTGACCAGCTGGGCATACTTTTTTCAATTGCAAGTTCAT
Organism: Virgibacillus tibetensis; assembly: GCF_036026595.1. Lineage (NCBI taxonomy): Bacteria > Bacillati > Bacillota > Bacilli > Caryophanales > Bacillaceae > Virgibacillus > Virgibacillus tibetensis. The sequence goes on from NZ_JARZFX010000002.1 coordinate 45,142, forward strand.
GAGAGGCTGGTATATGAATGAATCCTGCCTGGCGATCCAAGTTGTTTTCTTTAAAATAATGCAAAGCATGGTACATCACGTTATTACATAGATATGCACCAGCTGTATTCGATATTTTGGCCGGGAATTTGAATTCTTGTAAGTTTTTAACGATTTCACTGATTGGCAGTGTGGAAAAATAACCATCCGGTCCGTCAGCAAATATTCTTTCTCCATAAGGTTTATAGCCACGATTATCTAGTGGACCGTCATTACAATTAATAGCAATTCGTTCTGGGGTTAGTAAGCTTCTACCAGCAGCTAAGCCAAGAGATATTACTGCATCAGGATCGTATTTTTTTATTAATTCGATAAGCTCCGGTCCAGACTTACTGAAATCTACAGATAAAATTTCACCCGTAATAGTATAATTATTTATTGTTTCACCATGTAGCGAATTTGCTATTTCGGTCGTTGGGTTAATTGGGTAATCTAAAAAAGTTTCAAAACCAGTTACTAATATTTTTTTCAATACAAGCACCTCATTATCAAATGTAATTTCTAAAGACGGCTAATTTATATAAAACTGTTCCATTTCAATAGCACATTTTGTGCTTCTTCTATTGAAATGGGGCAAAACCTGATCTTACCATTTGGTACAAGATGGGTAACTTTAGGTATATCACTGGAAATCACAGTACCATTATGCAGATAAGCTGCTGACGTCTGACGGTCTGCCATTGAGATTATTGTAAATTCCACAATCAATCCTTCTGAAAAACCTATTATTAGAATGATAGCACATTTTCAGTTGCTACATCTATAATCCTATCCCCGAGGTACTCTTGGAGAATATTAAATACCCTTTATGAAAACGTATTCTATTTACTTGCTGAATTTTCCATAGATTATTATAATTAATTTTAATCTAAGAATTGGAGGAGATACTATATGATTTCAGCAACGTGGAACTGGCTGTGGGATAAGCATGACCAGGTCAAGGATTTATTCACATTTTTTGTGAGGCCAAATTCTTCAAAGATGGTAACAGATCAAGAAACCAGTCGGTCACAAACAAGCAATGGGGATGATAATGGCGGCAACAATAGAAGCTATAAGCCTGCCCAGCTTACTGGACTGATTTTAGGTCCTTTCTTATTTTTGCTGACACTTCTATTTTTCTCACCTGAAGGGTTATCCAATGAGGGTCTGGCAATTCTGGCAAGTACGATTTGGATTGCCGTTTGGTGGATGACCGAAGCAATTCCAATTCCAGCAACTTCTTTATTACCGATTATTCTTTTTCCTTTAACTGGCGGTTTGGAAATCGGTTCTACCACCTCAGCATATGGAAGCGATACTATTTTTTTATTTATGGGGGGATTCATGATTGCATTAGCTATGGAAAGGTGGAATTTGCATAAGCGGATTGCATTGACTATTATATCTGTTATTGGTACGAATACAGATCGAATTATCCTCGGCTTTATGGTTGCAACAGGGTTTTTATCCATGTGGATATCCAATACAGCAACCGCTATGATGATGGTTCCAATTGGATTAGCAATTATTTATCAAATATCGGACGCACTAAAAGATGATCCAAGCATAGATACATCAAAAGAAAACTTTGGCTTTGGTAAAGCACTGATGTTGAGTATTGCATATTCCGCTTCTATTGGGGGCATTGCAACACTAATTGGTACACCACCTAATACATTGCTAGCTGGCGCGATTAAAGAAACATATGGTATTGAACTGTCCTTTGCAAACTGGATGTTATTCGGAGTCCCACTTGCCTGGATTTTTATTTTCATTGCGTGGTTTTATCTTGTACGGATTGCTTATCCACAAAAGCTGAAGCAATTACCAGGTGGACAGGCTGTTATAAGAGAAGAAAAGAAAAAGCTGGGTGTTGCTTCTTTTGAAGAAAAAGCAGTTTTTATTGTATTCATACTGGCAGCTTTTGCATGGATTACTCGTACATTTGTGTTAAATGAGATAAATGAAAACATTAATGATGCGATTATCGCAATGACGGCTGCACTTATTTTATTCATTATTCCAACAAAAAATCGCAAGGGACATTTATTAAACTGGGAGACAGCTGTTAAATTACCTTGGGGTATTCTACTCCTCTTTGGTGGTGGTCTTGCGATTGCTGCAGGATTCACTTCCTCTGGTCTTTCTGAATGGGTTGGCGGTCAATTAACAGCATTACAAGGTGTAAACATTTTTATTGTACTCCTGGTTGTAGCTACATTGGTCATTTTCTTAACGGAAATCACGTCAAATACAGCTACCGCCTCGATGATGTTCCCTATAATGGCATCTCTTTCAGTAGCCTTAGGTGTTCATCCATATAGTGTGATGGTGATTGCCGCTGTTGCTGCTTCCTCTGCGTTTATGCTGCCTGTGGCGACACCTCCGAATGCTGTTGTGTTTGGATCTGGCTACTTGCGGATACCAGATATGGCCAAAGCAGGTTTTACACTAAATATCATTGCAATTCTCTTAGTCTCTCTGGCTGTTTACTTTTTACTTCCACTGGTCTGGGGAATAAATTTATCGGACGTTCCTGCTTTTACTGAATAGATTGATAGAAAAGGGAAAACAAGCGCTCCAGCTAGTTTTCCCTTTTTATAATTGCTGTTTTTTGACACATAATCTATAAAAGACGAAGTAACTGCAATGTTGATTTTCGCTCCGGGCAGTCGCTTTCACCACTCCGGGTACAAGTGCAACATCTGCTCAGCTTCATTTCATTCGCTTTGCAGTGTTTTCTTTGCCACAGCACGGCTTCAGCCTCGGGCTAACAGGATGTTAGTCATGAAGGCGTTGCGACAGGACGTCGCGTTTTTAGCCTTCCATCCCCACAAACCACCGCTGTGGGGTCTTCAGACACGTGCTGTTCTGAGCAGGAGTCGACTGCCCTCCGCTCCAATCAACAATCACAAAAAGCGAGAATTTATGAATTAAAGTAATAGATAAATATATAACAGAGCACAACACTAGCGGAGGAAAAACACGAAGACTCCTCGAAAATGTAAAACGCATTTTCTTGGTGCGATGTATCGCTGCCGCAGCTTTCCTTGTCCTGCGGGAGGAAAGGCATAGGTGAGCCTCCTTGTGCTGTCGCACTGCTGAGTCTCACCAGCCGCCCGCGGAAAGCGAAGTGTGTTTTCCGCAGTGGAATGAGAAAGCCACACTCAATAACAGCAGAATTCAAATTTTCATTACGTCGTCTTTTATATAAACTATGATAATTAATAGCAGCAATCACTTACAAAAAGAGCCTTAATAATTATGATTTTTTTCTGCTGAAATCCTTAAAAGGAAAGTTTACTATAATTATAAGTATTCCTACGATTAAAAGAACATAATGAATGAAAGACGTATTGTCCTCAAAAATAAAATAGGCTCCAATTGCTGTTAAAATCCAGCCTAGCGCCTCGGTAAACATCCGTTTTACCCTACTTTTCATACCATCACCAACTTCTGTCTTTTTTTCTCCCAGAGTACCGAAAAGCTATTTTCACAACAAGTATATAAGCGATTGGTATTATCCCAATTAAACCAATAAGCCCGATCCAACCTGCATATTCCCATAATGGCCCCAGGGAAGAACTTCCAAGTGCAACTCCGATATAATAGGCAACGAGATATAAACTCGCCGCACTGCCTTTATGATGAGTAGCCTGTACACTCACGGAAGTTGCAGTCAGAGAATGCGCTGTAAAAAAACCTAAGCAGGTGACACATAACCCAATTATTACTAAAATCAGTGATGAGCTTAGCGTCATAAAAATACCAGCTGTTAAAACAAGAATGCCAGCCAGCCGTATTTTCCTCATTCCGTAGACCCCTGCAAGCCAGCCTGCTACCGGAGCCCCAACTACCCCTAATCCATAAGCAAAAAATGTGTAGGATATGGTATGGAGTGATAAGAAAAAGGGTTTTTCCTGTAAATAAAATGGCAAATATGTCCACAATCCACTGAATGAAAATTGTAAAACAATTCCAAGACCGAACACGATGCGTAATGCAGGATTTTTTAAATGAAAGATAAAGCCTTCCATATCCTTTAAAAATGGAAGATTATCAGCTTGAAAAAAGCGTGATTTCGGGAGCATGACAGATACTGCAATTAAAATCAGTACCCCTACAATTGCCAGGGTATAAAACGCTATTTGCCAGGAGTAATGATCCGTTATATAACCAGTAATAACTCGTCCTGCCATTCCACCAAGAGCATTACTTGATATATAAAGTGCTGTTGCAACTCCAATACTTCTGCGGTCTATCTCTTCACTTATATATGCCAGAGATGCTGCCGGCAGCCCCGCAAGCGCAAAACCTTGAATGAAACGCAGTACGATTAGAATAAAAAATGAATCCATTAACGGAATTAATAGAAACGGGATAATAGAACCAATTAATGACAGTTTAATAAACAGCGTACGACCCATACGATCAGATAGAAAGCCAAGTATAATTAAACCTGCAATCAGCCCTACAATAGTCAGCGACAATGCTAGACTCGACTCAGAAGCAGAAACACCAAATTCAGTAACAAATACTGGCAGTAACGGTTGTACCGAATACATGCAAGCGAAAATAAAAAAAGATGCCAATGCTAAACTTATTGTAATCTTCCAGAAATAGAAATCCCGTATACCATATGTTTGAGATTGATGTTGCATAAAGTCACTCCATCACTACTTGCTAACTAAAGTATAAGTAATTTTCAATGCAATAACAATTAATCGAGCACATACCTGTCTCTTCCAGCGCTCATACCAAACAGCGTAACCAAAATTGCAACGCCCATCATTGTTAAAAGCGGTACTGTCCAGATATGCGTCAAATCGTATAAATAACCAATAAATATAGGGCCGGTGGCAGCTAAAATATAACCAAGCGACTGTGCCATTCCAGACAGTTCACCTGCTTGTCTTGCATTTCTTGCTCGCAGTCCTAAGAAGGTCAACGCGAGAGCGAATGTTCCACTTAACGTAATCCCTATTAATATCGTACTAAAAACCATTACAGTAAAGGATTTACCTAAAAGTAATCCTGCATAACCGCTTATAGAAAGAAAACCCAACACGAGTACTAATGCCCGTTGAGATTTATACTTTCCAGCAATCATAGGGACAAGAAAACTGGCCGGCAATCCAATAAACTGCATAAAGGACAGCATCCAACCGGCCGTAGCCATACTAACACCATAATCATGCAAAATCTCCGGCAACCATGAGATTGTTACATAAAATAGAAAGGATTGTAACCCCATAAATGCTGCAACCTGCCAAGCAAGCCGGGAGCTCCACATGCGATTATCATTCGGTGCTATATATTTCACTTCTGTACCGCGATCTGCCTTTTCTCTTTTAACAAGATAAATCCAAATACCAATACCTATTACTGCTGGAAAAGCCCATATAAGCAATGCGACCTGCCACCCCAGCCCAGCTTCGTTGGCCACAGGGATACTCAACCCGGAAGCAGTCGCTGCAAATATTCCCATTGCAGTGGAATAGACACTTGTCATAAGGGCTACTTTGGCTGGAAACTTCTCTTTTATAACGCCAGGTAATAGTACATTACAAATAGCAATTCCCAGACCAATGAACAACGTCCCTGCAAAGAGCAGAACCATTAATGAAATGGAACGGACAGTAATACCAATAAATAGAAGAATTAATCCAATAAGCATAATTCGTTCATTTGTAAACCTGTTTCCAAGCTTCGGAACAAGCGGTGACATAATTGCAAATGCTACTAATGGAAGGCTGGTTAAAATGCCAACACTCCAATTGGATAGCCCTATATCATCACGAATGATACCAATAAGCGGGCCTACAGAAGTAATAGCAGGCCTTAAATTAAACGCAACAAAAATTATACCTGCAATTAATAAAAAACGGTATATTTTATTTGATTGTTCACTCGTACTCCCTATACCCACAATTGATACCACCTTCCCTGAAATCCTAATTCTAAATATAGCATAGTCCTTATCGTATAGGAAAAATTTTAACAGCAAGTGGGGTGGCAAGGCTTTCCGTGAAATTCTTGAAATCTCCTCTTCCTTTACATCAAATAATTGTTAGCCTACCGACAATAGAAAAGGGTAATAAATTCCTCACATAATTAGATTGCTTGGAAAAGTGATAGCTTCGAAACAACACAGGCAACAAAAGAAAAAGCTGTAACATAAAACATAACTACAAAAAAGGGAAGAAAAAACGCTCTTCAACGCCAAATTCTCTCCCCTTTTTTATCATTAATTATTATAGTTGGAATGCTATTTTTTATACGAGTACTCAGTTCAGTGATGAACAGCATCAGGAAGTGATAAAGTGTCCGTGTCTATTGTGGAGCAAAGCCCCTCCAAGGAGCAACTGAATCAATGAGCTTCTGATTTAAAGAACTATACAACAGCAATGCAAAAAAATGTCTGTAATTTAAAGTGGAGAACAAATCGGAGAAATTACATTAATATTACTATTTTGAGGGACTCCTTATTGAACAGAACGTCCCTCACTCTAATTTCACTGTGAGTTATTGCCCAGGAAATATGCACCGTTAATTCAGTTATTAAGAGACCTCTTTCTTGTTCACTATATCTTTCACTTCAACTGGTTCCTGATCTGAATCAGTTAGTACTTTTTCATTAAGCCAATTAAGCTGGTTCACTGTCATTTTCGACTGAGTGGTGCCTGTTAGTTGGGGTTTTTCCAGTACATCTTCTCCATTAAATAAATGAAATAAACTCATAGCATAGCTTCCTTGTGATTTATAGTAAGACAACCCATATTTCATTTCCTCTTCAATGACAGTTAATAGCAAAGAATTTATAACCACAAGCTTCCCCTGCTCTATATTAGTATAATTTAGTTTTTTCAACACCAGCAGCCCCTCTATATTTTTATTTTGTTTACTTTTAATATTCAATCTTCTTTATTTGTAAAAATTCTCCTTTCTTTACCTAAATTCAGTAAAATTATTGCGACTATACTACTATTATCTCATATTCGTCAAGTTCTGCAGCCTTTAACTGTTTGTCGAAATATGATTTAGGATTACTAATTAACATCATATATTATGTCGAACGATATGTAATTATGTCGTAATGTAACGGATAAAATATCATTATTTACATTTAAATACATAAATACAATTAAATACCCAATTTATGTACATTCTGTGAATCTTTTGTAATTATAGTTATAATTAACTACTTTCTCCGATTTATTATATGCAGGGACGATAAAATATCCCTATAAAATAAATCAATGTGTGGTATACTGTGGATAGAAATATGTATATAGTAAACAGACCACAGCTACTACTGTGGTCCGAAGATAAGCGGTTCCCCTAGTGGACGGCTTCCGTTACAGTAGACCTCTTCCACATTAATTAAGGGTTAATAGGGAGGTCTATTTTTTATTGGTCATTCTAATGACAAGTGTTAGAAGCGCAATCAGAAAGCTTCCAAACGAAAACATAATCACAAACACTTCAAAAATGCTCAGTGGCATCACCCCTTTTTTTCAGCAGAGTTAGCCGGCCAGTCCCTACAGGAACATTATCTAACGGTAGTATATCATATTTTTAACTCAAATAAACATAAAAACAGAACGTTTGTTTGCATTTATGGTTATAGTACAAACTTATGCTGAACCTTTTGTAGGATTTTTCCTATAAAAGGTCATCAAGCACCCACTGCAATACTTTAGTAATTTGGCTCAAGCGAGCGGTATTTCTGATACGGATTGAATTTCCTTTCTCCTTCTACTATAACTGAATAACAGGCTGTCAGGATAAATCCCGACAGCCTGTTTAATTACAAAGTAGTTTTTACATCTCTATGGTTAGTTACCTGTTTGCATAGTTGAATTCATTTCTTTTTCACCTGCATCGTGATTAAAGAATTTTTGAATGACCCAAATCATTGCAATTAATAATAGTCCTACAATGCTGCTTGTTAAGTGAGGTATTATTAGCATCAGTCCAGCTCCTAATAATATTATGCGCTCCCATAGATAAGATTTTCTAACTAAGAATCCTATCATCGAGCTACTTACAGCACTCATACCCACTATCGCTGTTGATAAAGCGATAATAAGTTTTACTGGCGTTACATCCACTAAAACAAGTATAGGATTATAGATGAATATATATGGTATTATAAACGCTGCAATTGCCAGTTTGACCGCATTTACACCCGTTTTAAACGGATTTGCCCTGGCTATTCCAGCTCCAGCATAGGCTGCTAAACAAACTGGCGGGGTAATGTCAGCAACAATTCCAAAATAAAAAACAAACATATGTGCAGCGATTGGTGCAACACCAAACTCATTAATCAGTGCAGGTGCAGCTACTGTTGCAGTAACCACATAGTTCGCCGTTGTTGGCAGCCCCATTCCAAGAATGATACAGGCGATCATTGTAAAGAATAGTGCCAGGAACAAATGACCACTGGATAGCGCAATTATTCCTGAAGCAAACTTAGCCCCGAGCCCTGTAATACTTACAACACCAGCGATAATACCAGCTGTAGCAACCGCCGCAATAACTGGCAAAGCCACTCGTGCACCTTGTTCCAGTACATTTATAATCTCCCTGAAGTTCATCCTGGTTTCTTTACGAACGAAACTAACAAGAAACGCCGCCGCAATACCCATTAATGCTGCCCGTTGAGGAGTGAAGCCTACCATAATTGTTCCTACAATTACAAATAACGGGAGCAGCATGTAGCCGTATCGTGTCATTAATTTTTTGAAACTGGGAAGATCAGCTTTTGGTAACCCAAATATTCCAAGCTTCTTTGCTTCAAAATGCGTCCCAATAAATATCCCCGTAAAGTATAGGGAGGCTGGAACAATAGCAGCCAGCATAACCGTAGCATACGAGACACCGAGGTATTCCATCATGATAAATGCTGCTGCCCCCATAAGAGGTGGCATAATCTGGCCACCAGTAGAAGCGGATGCTTCTGTAGCAGCAGCAAATTCAGGTTTAAATCCCGCCTTTTTCATCATTGGAATGGTGAATGACCCAGACGCAACTGTATTACCAACCGAGCTTCCTGACACCATGCCCTGCAAGGCACTAGCAGAAACAGCTGCCTTTGCTGTCCCACCAGTAAATCGGCCAGTTAGAGAGAATGCTAAATCATTGAAGAACTTACCAATCTTTGTATGTACAAGAATAACACCAAAAAACAAGAAAAGAAAAATGAATTTCGCCGATATCTGGATTGGCGTTCCAAATACCCCGCTTTCCCTGTACCATAGGTTAGTAGCAATACGATCAATACTGAACCCTGGATGTGATAATATTTGTGTTGGAATGTGATTCCCAAAAATAGCATATAAAATTGTAACACTTGCTACGATAATAATTGGTACCCCGACTGTACGTCGGGTTGCTTCGAGGAGCAATAAGATTCCAAGTACAGAAACGATAATATCAAATGTTCCATATCCAGAAACCCGGCTTTGTAGAATCGAATCAAAAAATATTATTTTATGGTAAGTTACATACATGGCAGTGAATGCTAAAACAACATCATACCATGGTACGCTTTTTTGTTTCTTTTGCAATCCCTTTTTGGCGGGGAAAAGAAGAAATATAATTCCTAGAGCTGTTCCTAAATGAACCGCGCCTTGTTGTTGTGATGGTAATGTACTAAAATAACCTGTGTAAATATGAAACAACGTTAAAGAAACACCAAGAAACGTAACGATCCAAGCCCATTTCCCAATTTTAACTCGATAATTGCTCTCTTTATCATACTTCTCAAGAATTTCCTTCGTCTCCTGATCAATCTTCTCATTTTCTATCATCTAACCACATCCCTCTAGATATAGGTAGAAAGAAAGAGATCTCAGTTTAATGAAGATCTCTCCCCTTTTTTTCATTTAAATTATTTAACATCATCCAAGCTTTCTATGCCAGTGTTTTCACGTGTGACAATTTGAATGACTTCTGGATAAATATGTCCGATAAACGCTGCATTTGGAACTTCATTACCATCAAACTCTCCAGCTCCGTTTATCGCATCTAATGCTGGTACGTGGACCGACATACCAAGATCCATGTTACCATCTCGAATGCTTGCCAGATTTTCAATTGAGGCTCCTGTTTCTGTATTTGTTACATTAATTCCATCAATATTGCTGTTCCACAGGTTTGCCATCTCGCCTCCAAGTGGGTAATATGTACCACCCTGGCTTCCTGTTCCTAAAATAAACTCACTCTTACTTTCAGTAACGTTAAGTTCTGCTACTGGATTATCCACTGTTAAACCTTGTTCTTCATAATAACGCTTTGCACCAGGATGAATTGGTAAACCTTCTGCACCCAGCAGTGCATTTTCCAATGTCATATGCGCAGACTGGGCATGCGTATTTTCTTCCGCATTCTCCACCATGCTCTTAGCAAGCTCATAACCAAGCTCGTCATCAATTGTATCTGTACTTCCCATTAAAATTGCGTATGCGGTAACTGTTTCTATATCTGATTCCAGAAAATCGTACGTATCCTGTGGAATAGTATAACGTTGATAACCACTATTTTCTTCGATATAATCAATCGCATCATCGGATAGTTCCAGCATCTTTACATCACCAGCTGAGGCCTGTAAACTCTCGATACTACCTGCCGGTAAGCCTAGAATGCCGATGGAAATATCAATATTACCATCCTGTACGCCATCTGCTGCGTCACCAAAGCCCTCCTGATAAGCACTATAATCATCATCGCCAATGCCGTGAGCAGCCAAAATCAGTTTTGAAACAGAATTCGTTTCACTTGCAGGTGGTCCAATAGCGATGCTTTTCCCTCCGCCACCACAAGCCGACAGCAACAATACCATACTCAACATCAACATCATCAATCCGACTAGTTTCTTTTTTTTCATTTCTCTACCCCTTTTTTAAATATATTTTTTCGCTTCCTCTTTTGTGAGCGCTTTCACAAAATGCGTATAAGAATTATATGTATTGTAGTCATTGCAGAATGGGAAGCTTAGTCTAATTATACTAATTTTCCGAGAATTTTCAATAGTTATTTTACTACTCCCGTTTATTTTATAATTGATAATTTAGTTATATAGACCAAAAAACGGATACCTGCAGAGTTTCCGCCGTATCCGTTCATATCAAACTTTTATTCAACATCATTATTTTTACCAGAAGGATTCCCATAAAAATAATTACTTGCATTAACGGGTTTCCACTGATCATTTGGTGTATAAAAACGTAGCAGATCTCCAAATAAGACTTCATCTGAAAGCTCCAGCTCATGAAAAACTTCTTCTTTCTGCTGCAGCATTTCTTCGGTTGGTTCCGTGATCTCCATTCCTGTGTCATTATCATAGAATACGTCGTTAACTAAGCTATAACTTTCTGTGATAAAGTTTCCGTTTCTAAATGGTACCACATCTTTATGATCCTCTGAGAACATGTCGGTACCGAACTGAATATAATCCTGTGCATTAATACCTAAGATATGCAGTAATGTCGGCATTACATCAACCATACCACTGTACTCGTGATTCGTACCTTGCCCTTCGACTCCAGGTATACGGATGAAAAATGGCACACGTTGCATTTCCGCATTTTTAAATGGGGTAATTTCTTCACCCATAATTTCACCCATTGCACGATTATGATTATCTGAAATACCATAATGGTCTCCGTAGATCATAATGATTGAGTCTTCATACAAGCCTGATTCCTTCAGATCATGAAAAAACTGTTCTAATGACTCATCTAGATAGCGTGCAGTCTGGAAATAACGGTCAACCGATCCGTCACCAGTTTCTGCGGGTGCAATGGTCGCGTCCTCTTCACTTATTAAATAGGGATGATGATGGGTTAATGTCATCATATGCGCATAAAATGGCTGTTCCATTTTTTCTAAATAAGGCATCGATTCCTCAAAAAACGGCTTGTCCTTCAGACCATAGTTAATCACATTTTCTTCACTCATATCATAGTAATCCGCATGATAGAACTCATCGATACCCAGATGTTTATAAACCTCATCACGATTCCAGAATGATTTGCCATCCCCATGGAACACAGCACTCGTATAATCCTGCTGTTGCGCCATAATGGCAGGCAGTGACTGGAACACATTATTCCCTTTCGTTACAAAAGCAGCCCCTTGCGGAAGCCCGTAGAGCGATGTATCCATAATCAGTTCAGCATCCGCTGTCTTCCCTTGCTCCGTCTGATGGAAAAAGTTATCAAAATACGTAAAATCCTCACTCTCATCACCAACCAATGAATTTAGAAATGGTGTAACTTCTTCTCCATGCAGTTCGTAATCAATCAGGAACGACTGAAAGGATTCCAGATGTATTTTAATTACATTTTTACCTTCTCCTTTTCCGAATAAATCCGGATTAGGCTCTGCATATTTATATTTAGTATAATTCTCTACCACTGTTATATCATCACTGTCAGCCAGCACTCTTCTTGTTGATGTTTTTGCACTCTGAATTGCATCATGAATCATAAAGTTATAGGTACCCAGATATTTAACCACATAGTTACGATCAAAGGTACGTTCCAGCAACTGTGGGCGATCTGTTTCTGCAAGCCCCAGATTAATACAAAACGCAATAACCCCTGCAGTCAGTACTGCTATAGGTTTACGAAGCTGCATCCGCTCTATTGACCAATTCATTTTGTATTTAATAAATAATACAATTAATAGAATTAAATCAAGGGCATATAACATGTCATGCGTTTTCGTTAAATCTGCAATACTACCACCAATGCTACCAAAGTTACTCGTTTGCATCAGGGTGGGGAGTGTAATAAAGTCACTATTAAATCGGTAAAATACAACGTTAGCATACAAGATAAAGGTCAGTACTGCACTATTGATAATTATCCATATGCCCGCTCTTTTCCCTTTAGCGAACAATGCCAGTCCAATTAGAATCAGGCCAGAACTAAGAGGGTTAAAGAATAATAGAAATTCTTGTATTCCATTACTAACACCTAGGTTAAATTCTACTTTATAAATACTATACGTTTTTATCCAAAACAGAATTACTGCCAGCGCGAAGAATCCCATCTTCGTAGATAAAATTTTCTTCACTTTTCTCACCTCATGTTTTATATCTTGTTGTCCAATTTTAACAATAATGTTTCATTATACTCCAGTAATTATAGATTGGTCAATTTATTTTACAAACAGCAGTTTTAAAAGTAAATAATTTTACCTTTTTTCTATTTTGTCAGCCTGTCTCAAAAAAGAAACGCTACAGTTAGCAACGGGGGTTCCTTTCCTATCACATATGGATATGCACCATAAAATGCAGCTGAATTTGTATAGCTAATTGAACTATATTTTAGGGCTATTGTAATTAAAAGCAAAAAATCCCAATTCAGCAAACTGAGATTTTTCTTATGTTTACGTTCCATTGCTTGTTAAACTGAAGTACCCTATGGTTTAAGATAAATTCATTAATTTTAACCTTTCAGTTTTTCAGGTAAAACTTTAAAGTTATTGGTTTCTAATTATCTAAAATCCCCCCATCTGGGAAGATTAAATCTCTAACTCTCCTGTTAAATGATTTAATTGCCCTGTCTTAGTTATTCGAAATTTGCCAAGTAGTGATTAAGCGGCTTCGGTTTTCCCAAAAAAAATCCCTGGCCAAAAGGTACACCTAATCCCTTCGCAGTTAATAGATCCGCCTCACTCTCAAACCCTTCGACAATAAAAATGGTGTCCTTACCTAACAGCTGTAGTATCATCGTAATAATACTTTGTTTCTTTGGTGATTTGGTCAGGTCCTTAGCAAAAATACGATCTAATTTGGCAATATTCGGTTCTAACTGTACAATCGATTGTACAGTTGATTCTCCTTTACCAATATCATCAAGGGCAACTAAAAAACCTAATCTTTTTATCGCAGAAATACCTGTCTTAAGCGCTTGCATATCTGTCCCTTTTTCGGATTCATTTATTTCGAATACAATCGATTCAGGTCTTAGACTCATTACGTTTGCCAGTCTCTGCATTCTTTCATAAAAATCTGGATTTATTAATGTAGAAGGGAAAACATTGATGAAAATATACAGTCCGCTTAATAGAGATGAATTTTTATTAAAATTCTCACAGGCACTAAGAATAGATCTCATATCTAATTCAAATAACTGATTCTTTTCTTTTGCATAATTAAACAAGATCTCCGGATTCTGTATTTCTTGTGAACGAAGGAGAACTTCATACCCATAAATATTATTTTTTGACAAATCAAAAATGGGCTGTATTACATGATGAAAATCGAGTTCATGAATATATATATCTTGTTCTGTTCCCATTTTCCACCTCCAGCCTATGTGTGTATTTCAGCATGTGGTTGTTAAACCTGTAGTAGTTAAAGCTTAAACTCACGTACTAATCCATTTAACTCTTCTGCCAGTTCAGCAAGCTGTTCTGAACTTCCTGCAACTTCTTCCATTGAGCTGCTTGTCAGCTTCACCTACGATTTCGTGTCCTAATTTTGTAAGAATATCTTTTAACTACATTCTCATAAATGCTGCATCATCTGTGATAAGTATTTTTGCCATGCCAGGTTATCCTCCTGTGTTCTATTCTTTTACTACTTCCTTAACTTCAATTGCTTCATTGAAGTTTAATACTTGTTCTAAATCCAGCAAAATCAATAGTCCATCCTCTAACTTGGCCACTCCCTTTAGAAAAGCATCTTCAATGGATTTCAGCATTTTTGGTGGCTCCTCAATTACAGATGGGTCAATATCTTTTACTTCTGTTGCGGAATCAACGATTAGCCCAACCTGTACACCATCTATAGCTACAATTAAAATCCGGTTATCATCGCTTGGTTCCGTTTCAGCAATTTGCAGACGTCCCTTCAGATCGATCACTGGTGTCGTTTCACCATGAAGGTTAATAACACCTTTTATAAAATCAGATGTCCTTGGTACCTTGGTGATCTTCTGTATCCGTTCAATGGAACGTACTTGTGCTACTTCGACGCCATATGCTTGATCTTTTAACTGAAAAACAATAACTTTTATTAGCTCGTTCACAGAAAATCCCCCTTGGGTTATTTAATTAATGCATTTGGATCGATAATTAAGGAAACAGTTCCATCACCTAAAATAGTAGCACCTGAAATTGCAAACACATCCTGCAGGTAATTTCCCAGTGACTTTAATACAACTTCTTTCTGACCAATAAAGGAATCTACGATAAGCCCTGTCAGCTTTTCACCTTTTTTAACAATAACAATCGCATGATAATCTTCTTCTCTCGTTTCACGGCCGGGAACACTAAACACTTCCTCTAAGGAGACAAGCGGCACGATACTTCCCCTGAAATCCATTACCTTTTGACCATGTGCGTACATAATTTTTTCTTCTTCCAGTAAAACTGTTTCTATAATAGAAGAAAGTGGAACAGCATATATTTCTTTTCGAACATTTACAAGCAATGTCGATAAAATGGAAAGGGTTAAAGGCAATTGTATGGAGAACTTACTCCCCTTCCCTTTCACAGATTCAATCGTTATTTGGCCACCCAGTGATTCAATCTTATTTTTCACCACATCAAGTCCTACTCCCCGACCGGAAATATCAGATAGTACTTCTGCGGTACTAAAGCCGGAGGATAAAATAAGCTGAAATGCTTCTTCATCTGTTAGGTGTTTTGCATCCGCAGAATTCAGGAGCCCATTTTCCATTGCTTTTGCTTCCACCTTATCGCGGTTTATTCCTGCTCCATCGTCTTCTATCTCAATAAACACATGATTACCACTATGATAGGCTCTTAGCGTCAGCTTTCCCTCTTCAGGTTTCCCAGATTGAGTGCGTTCTGCTGGCAGTTCTATTCCATGATCTAAGGAGTTTCGGATTAAATGAACGAGTGGGTCCCCTATTTCATCAATAACAGTTCGGTCCAACTCTGTTTCTGCACCAATGATCTCAAGCTTTATTTTTTTATCCAGGTCTTTAGCCAAACCTCTTACCATTCTTGGGAAACGGTTAAACACCTGTTCTACAGGAACCATTCTCATCGTTAAAATTAAACTTTGCATGTCTTCGGAAACTCTGGACATGTGTTCGACGGTTTCCACCAACTCCTGATTATCTGTTCGTTTTGCAATGTCTTCCAATCTGCTTCGGTCAATAACTACTTCTTCAAACAGGTTCATTAAGTCATCAATTCGCTCCAGGTTTACCCGGATCGTTTTGGAGGAACCCTGTTTTCCTTGAACGCCATTAGACTCTATTGAAGTTTCCTCTTTAGAGACCGCTGCCTCCTCAACCGCTTGTGGTTCACGCTTTGTTTGGTCATTCATTACTGAAGTCAGACTGGCTGCGTCTACCTTTTTAACTTCAGATATATTTGTAATTAGTGCTTCTAGTGTTTGGGCTGATTCTTTTGAAAGAACAACAAACGAGAAGGCTCCTTCGAAAATGCCTTCTTCCAGTTCTTCCACCTCAGGGAATGTTTTTATAATTTCCCCTTTACTTTCAAGGGCTTCGACGACCATATAGGCACGGGCAGCTTTCAAGATGCAATCCTCTGTTAATTCTACTGTCAGGTGATAAGAATGAAACCCTTGTTCTTCAGCCTGGGAGATAACAGTCAATTGGTACTCATCCAACGCTATAGGAGCAACACCCTTTTTTTCTGTTGGTGTCACCACAGTTTCACTTGTAGAGACAGATCCCTTTTCGATCTGTTCCAATCGATGAATTAATTCTGATACATCCTTCTTTCCATCCTTGCCTTCACTGATTTCATTCACCATTTCTTCCATATATTCAATCGCTAAAAATACAATATCGATTAACTCGGTTGAAACTGCCAATTCATTATTACGTATTTTGTCCAGGACATTTTCCATTTGATGTGTCAGAGAAGCGATATCTTCAAATCCCATCGTTGCGGCCATCCCTTTAAGTGTATGTGCCGATCGGAATATTTCATTTACAATTGCTAGTTCACCCGGCTGTTTCTCCAGTTTAAGAAGATGATCGTTTACAGCCTGTAAATGCTCCCTGCTTTCATCCAAAAACACGTCAATATATTGATTCATTTCCATTCAATTCTTCCTCTCCGACCTAAATCAATCCTATACTTTCAAACACACATTCGTATGTATTGCCTGCCCATACCCTAACAACATAGTGCACCCCCTATAATGGCAGGGGAGGCCTCACCAACTCTTTATTTTCTCGGGCTTAATCATCCTTCTCGCCATCTACATTAATTTCGTAATTAGGCAGGATGAGCACTTCCACTCTTCTGTTCTTTGCTCGATTTTCTTCCGTTGTGTTCGGTACAATAGGGTGATTTTCTCCATATCCTTTTGCACTGAAACGGTCTGCAACCAGTTTTTCATTTTCTAAAATCAGATGCATAAAGTTCACTGCCCGAATGACACTCAACTCCCAGTTGGAAGCAAAATCTGCATTACTCATTGGCCGGTCATCCGCGTGTCCGCTGATCACAATTTGATGTGGCGGGTCAGTATACAGGAAATTAGAAACTTCCTTAGCGATTTTCTGTCCCTCGCTTTTTACTTCGGCACTACCAGAATCAAATGTTATATCATTAACAATTGTTATTAATAGCCCTTCATCCAATAATTCTGTTCCTAATACATCCGTCAATTCATTCGTTGCAATATAGTTATTTATTCTGTCCCGCAGCTCCTGAAGGTGGAGTAATTCCCGTGCTTCATTCTCTTCTTTTTCTTTTTCTACTTCCGTTTCTTCATCTTTTTCTTCCTCTTCTTCTGTATCCTGATTGGTACTTTCCGGAATTTCAATAGGATCGCTGCTTTCATCTAATATACTTGATCCTGAACCAAATTCACTTTGAAAAATAAGGGATAGCTCCTTATACTTCTGTGCGTCCAAATCACTCATTGCGAATAACACAATAAACAAAGCCAGTAACAGAGTTAGTAAGTCTGCATAAGGAATCAACCAGGACTCATCAATGTGACTATCATCCTGCTTTCTTTTACGACGCATCCCGATCCTCCTTCATCTCGTTTAACTCTTTTGTCGTCAGGTAAGAGCCTAATTTATCCCGAACGACCATCGCAGAGTCACCAGTTGTAATGGACAGAACCCCTTCAATCATAATTTCTTTAATTTGTATTTCTTTCTTTGATTTCTGCCTCAACTTGTTAGCGAACGGATGCCATAACATATACCCAGAGAAGATACCTAATAACGTAGCAATAAACGCAGCCGATATCGCAGACCCTAAGATTGCCATGTCCTCCATATTTCCGAGTGCGGCGATCAGCCCAATAACAGCTCCCAGAACACCCAGTGTTGGTGCATAGGTTCCTGCTTGGGTAAATACGGCTGCACCTTCCTGATGACGTCTATCCATTGCGTCCACTTTTTCCAGCATGACCTCTCGTATGAACTCAGGTGTTTGCCCATCAATCGTCAGCTGTAATCCTGATTCTAAGAACGGGTCCTCAATCTCATTCATCTGTTTTTCCAATGAAAGAATCCCCTCTTTACGTGTCTGCTCTGCCAGCTGTGTAAAAAGATCAATCAAATCCTTAATTGCTGTATACTTTTTTTCTGTAAAAATAATTTTGAATAGCGCTGGTATTTTCTTAATTGTACTAATAGGAAATGCGATTAAAACGGAAGCAATCGTTCCCAGGAAAATAATTAATATCGCACCGGGATTAACTATTGCGACCATTTCCACACCCTTCAAAGTCATTCCGACCCCTATAGCAACCAAGCCTAATATAATACCAATATACGATGTCTTGTCCATCTTGCAACCCCCATAATTAAATGATTAATCCTACTAAAAAAGACTATTTCAACTTAGAAACAGCCAAAAAGATTCTTATATAAAAATCTACAGTGGTAACCAAGGCGATCCTAGTCAGACGACCGTAGACCCTTCGTTTTGCGTCCCACCCTTTCAGATGGTTTGCCTTTTTCTATTTGGATTAAGTTAAAAAGAAATAGATATAAACTACTACTCTATTTATCGGTTATTTTTTAGATTTATGAAGGACTAATTCAAAAAAATTTAATCGAAACTTTGGCTAAAATGTGTAAATTTTATTCCAATACTTAATTTTGTATTATTTATTCTATGTTTTTAAAAATACAGTCAAAGAGGAGCGTAATTTATAACACAGAAACTGAAGTCCATTCACTGTTACAATCCTATGTACTCTTTCTGTAACCGGTAATAAACGATAATTTAACAATAGGATTAATAATACGGAAAGATTCAAATTTAACAATACAGCAACTAAAAATAAACGGTCACCACAACGTGATCGTTTTTGGTTAACTAAAAATAGGATAAATGAACTATTCGACACTTCACTTTTTTACAACTCTGACGATAATATAAATAGAGTGATAGTTTGTAATTTTAAGTAAATGATTTAAGTCAACTATATAAGGAAAGAAGGGTATTAATGAAAAGTAAAATGTCTACTTCCACCAACAAATCACAAGCTCCACGGCGGTCAAGCAAACTGCAAAATCAAATTCTCATTCCTTTTCTGACATTGATCATCATTGCGGGTGCCATTATTGCTATTACCAATTACACCATCAGTAAGAGCACACTTATCAATGAAAAGGCAAATAGCATCGAGATGCAGATGGAGAGTTTAAATAATACATTCGATACTTTTTTTACGAATAAAGCAAATGTACTAAATCGTTTCTCACAAAGTGACATTATTTTAGATTTTGATAGAGATGAAGACTATAACGAACTGATGGACTACTTCGGTGCTACAGTCAATGCAGATGAGGACATTATCAATGTTTATACAGTTGACAGTACAGACGGGCATACAACCATCTACCCTGATGCAGATTTAGGCGATTTTGACGGGACTACCAGGGGTTGGTACACAGAAGCGATAGAAGCTGACGGCGGAGTAGTCTGGACAGAACCATATGTAGATATTGCAACAGGAAACATGGTAATTACAGCAACACAGGCTATTTACTCTGCGAATGGCACGCTAATTGGAGCGAATGGTGCCGATATTCTCGTTGATACATTATTGGACATTACGAATAAAATGAGTTCGAGTGAAACAGGCTATACGATGATTATCAGTCCAGACGGGAATTATGTTTCCCATCCTGATGAAGAGCTGCTCGGTGAAAGTGCAGTAGAGGAAGTTTTTTATGAAAAGGTTCAGTCAAGTGGAGAAAACGGTGTAATTGAATACACAGAGTCTGACGAGAAGAAAATACTTGGCTACGCTACAAATGGGATTACCGGTTGGGTACTGGCTGAGACTGTATATGAAAGCGAGTTTCAAAGTATTGCTACACAAACCCTCTTGCCCATCTTAGTAACACTTGGAATAATTATCGTTCTGGCTGTTATTATTGCGTTTTTTATCACAAGAAGAATTACTAAGCCAATTAAAGTACTGCAGGACACGATGCAGGAAGTTGAGAACGGCAATCTATTAGCGATGGCCAATATCAACTCGACAAACGAGATTGGACAGCTGTCCAGCAGCTTTGACAAAATGCTCCAGCAAATCCAGCAGATGATGGTAAAAATAAAAGGCGTTTCGTTCCATGTTTCAGAAGCATCCCAGACACTAGTTGCCAGTGCAGAAGAGAATACTGCATCATCCAATGAAGTAGCAACTACCATGGAGCAAATAGCTAGTGGTGCAGGCGATCAATCCGAATTGATGGAGAAAAATGCTGTAGCAGTCGAACATTTATCAACCTATATTAGGCAGGTAGAAGACTATAATACGAGAATTTTTGAAGAATCAAAGGTAATGAATGAGTTTTCGGAAAAAGGGACAGAGACAGTAATAGGTCTTCGAAAACAGTCCGAGGACACTGGCGAAATGACAAGTCGAGTTGTAGAAGCTATCCAATCCCTGGACGATAAATCAACAAACATAAATGAAATCGTAACGAAAATTGCCGATATTGCGAGCCAAACCAATCTGCTGGCATTAAATGCAGCCATCGAAGCGGCACGAGCCGGAGAAAATGGACGAGGTTTCGCCGTAGTAGCTGATGAGGTCAGAAAGCTTGCTGAGCAATCGGAAAATGCGTTGGGTGACATCTCTGTGTTAATAGAAGAAATGCAGAAAGATACAAAGCAATCCGTAACATTGATTGGCCAAACCAATGATGTCATGCAAACACAATCAAAATCAGTCAACGAAACGGAAGCGGCATTTGCAAGTATTCAAACCGCCATCCAAACAAATAATCAATTAATCAATGAAGTTATGGATGTAATGAAAACCATGGTAAACCAAGAGCAAATCATCTCAACAAATATACAGAATATAGCAGCAGTCAGTGAAGAAACAGCAGCTGGAACTGAAGAAGTAGCTGCATCGATTGAACAGCAGACAGCTTCAATGGAGCAGCTGAATCATCTGGCTGGAGAATTGGAGAGTTACTCAAGAGAAATGCAGGAAGAGGTTGGGAAGTTTAGGATAGAGGAATAGGTGTAAGAAGGGGATGGCCTTTATTGGGGCTGTTTCTTTTTTGTTTAGAGCTTATATTTGAAGTGAATTGTTTTAGACTGTAGTTTGCTTATGAGGTGAAATTTCAATAGTGGTCTTACTGCCAGTTTACGGCCATAAGAATGTACATGTACTACTTCTGTCATGTTTCTTACCAGCGAATGCCACAAGATTTACCACTTGCTGCCACCGCATTTACCAATGGGGCAGCGTTAAGGATTTTGAAAGATAAAAAAGCCTAATTACTCAGTATCTATAGTGAGAAATTAGGCTTTTGATGCTCAACAAAAGCCCTATTGTGGAAGATCATTCTTCTATTGAACAGTATTGTACTGTGCAGTAAATTACTATTTCAGTTATTCTTCTTAAGCATAAGTACTCGTTAATTTAATTGCAGCATTTAATGTTTCTTAAATGATAGGAGGTTAACTAGTTAACTTTATTTATTTTCCTGTCTTAGTTCCTTCATTGTAGCTAATACAACTTCCAAATCAACATCAAGAATATGGTAAGGATAATCAACCTTAATTTCTCCTTTTTTAATGCGGATTTGAAATTAGGAGTTGTACCAAATTGAACAAAAACAGTACAGGTCCGATATATGTTATCAGGATCCGATTATGCCAAAAAAGAGCGGGTTGGTTTCCCATATTCCATTTAACACAGTTAATTTTGAATAGTATTAAAATGCAAAACTATCGTTTCCTCTTCTTTTGAAAATATACCTTACTCTTTGGCATATTTCGGTATGGTTCTGCTCTACCAGGTTGACCTTCTTTTATGGCACAATTGAAGCAGATATGAGTTCTTTTATCAAACTCACTAACATAACGCAATAGCTCTTCTGAATTGACCAACTTCTTACATTTTGGGCACTTTTCCAATGAACATCACTCCTCCTTTAACTCAATGTTTCCTTGATCATCAAAAAAGATATTATATAAATTCAATACTTTCACCCTGTAGAAAATAGTAGCCACTCATTTATTGAAGAAGAAAAAACTCTGCAATTTCAAAGAAAGTACCTTAACTATTCGAACTATAGTTAAATTACCCTAGACCAAATAACTCTGAAACACTTATCTTTTTTAAGTCATTTAAAGTAACAGAACGTCCTGCATGACGTGGATCTCCATGCTCGGTAAAAGTGCTAATAGCATTCTTAATATCAAAAACATATAATTCTTCTTTGTGTAAAATAGAAAGTAAATCAACAATACGAAGGACTTCTTTGTAATAAAACAGGCTGGGAATGGTCTTTACTTCTGGTTTCCCCCAACCTAATACTATTAGTCTCTTATCCTTCATGGTTACTGCCAGCTTAGCTTCATTTAACTTTTGAACTCTATCTAAGACATTTGCTTCGTGTAAAGCCCTAATTTGTGTTTTAGCCGAGATGGTATTACTGGCATAAACAGATAAGACATTACAAATGGTAATTTCTTTAATACGGTGTCCATCTATCTGATAGTCATAAAAAAAATCAATTAGTTTATTAACAGTGCCATCTGATATATCTAAGTTGGCTTTAGAAGGATTCATTAATACAATCCCTACAGACAAACCGTCTATTCGGTTCAAGAATGGAACAGTTAAAGAATATCGGACATCTATATATCCTATAAAGGTTTCCTCATCAATTGCAATTATAGGTTGATCAACTTTTGTTAAGTCATACACTTTTGCCACTTTCCCCACTCCTGCTTCGTTAGTTTAAAAGAATATCTTTAAATTGAAATCATACCAGTTTTATTTACCAGAATTATGTAAATATCCACTTGAAATAAACAGGTAACTAACAAAGCATGAAAAACATACAAAATCTGAGAACCAAGTAATGATTTTCAATCCAAAATTCACTATTGCATAGTTTTTAGTCTACTGTGTAATAAGAGAGTTGTTCGGTTGAAGAAGCATGGGATCACGCTTCCTTCGTTTAGCAAAACGAAAGAAGCAAGAGGTCCGTCCCCTTTCTTTCTCGAACGCAATTTTATGGATTTAGTGTTAAGATCTCATTTGTGGAAATAGCAAGATCACCCCAATCGTCTCTTATTTTATTTTTATAAGCTTGATATACATCATAGATAAACTTTTGATCTTCAGAAAAATTTTTTACATTCTTCAGTATGTCATCAACTTCCTCTTCAGTCGTTAAAAAGTTTAGGCTTTCTGCTTTAATGTAATAAGTTATTTTAGTACCAACAGAAATTCCAGTAATATCATAAAGCAATTTAAATATATTATTATCATCTATATTCTTTCGGATAAAATCTTTAACCTTTCCTTTCTCATCAATAACATGATATAAGCCCCAAATATTTCGATGGCTATAATATTTTTCGTCAAATATATTTATTGAATCATCTATTATTTCATTTGCCATAGATTGATGTATTTCTTCCATCATTTCCATTCTTCCTTCGATATTTTTTCCTTCTCTATCATGGTTAAACCAGTATAATATACCTCCGACATTCGATATTATGTTATATTTCTTTCTAATAATGATTAAAAATTCTTCATAACTCTTATCATCAATCCTTTGTAATAACTCCCAAAGGATTATTTCCCCTCTACTTTGAGTACTTAATGAAAAGAAGCCAGGAGAATCATCAAATTTATCAATATTATTAAATAATATTAAAGCTAAATCAAATGCCGAATTACTATCGAGACTATCCGTGTACAATTGCAGTCTCTCAAGTAACTCTTTTTGATAAGAAAAGTGCATAGGCTCAATGAGTGAATTAAATGCTTTTAATTTTTCTGAAAATTCATAACTCTCATAAAGTGTACTTATTATTTTTTCAACCATCTCTCCAATAGCAACAAATTCATTAGAACTGTACGTAAAATATAAATCGAAATATTTCCCACTACAAACTCTTCTATTTTTTCCAATATCTTTATACTGATGATCATCATTAACAATAATTCCGTCATATTCTAGAGATTGATTATCACAATATTTCTTTACGTAAGGAAAAATTTCTTTTAAAATTTCCTTATATTGCTCATTAACTTCCCCTTCAAATAATTTATCAAAAAACTCTTTCCCTTTACTATTAATCTCTTTATTATTAAATATTGTTGAATAAGTACCTTTGTCAAAGCGTTTATCATGGGAAATAAAGAAGATTCTATTTTGATTTATTTTTTCATATAAAGCAGGGTTATTTAGATGAATATACTCAATTGCCATTAAGTCACGTTTATCAAGATATTTCAAGTAAGTAATTGGTCTATTTAATATAGAGTTAATGAACCTTTTAAAATCCCTCATATCTGTTGTTTGATTACAAATGCTATTTACAACACTTTTGTAATTATTAATTTCTTCATTATTAGCTCCATATCCGCTAAGCAAATTTATAAAACTTTTCGCTAATACGTTATTAAAAATTTCCCTATCCAATTTAGGGACTCTTATTTGCATTTGAATAACCTTTTTAAGGTAACTAAAGTCAATATCGTGATTTTTTTCAAATACTTCTTTAACCCTCTCACTATCGAAAGAGAGAACATATATTACTCTCTCAAAATTAAAAACTGTGGCTACAAGTTTAAATAATAATAAAATATTCTTACTTTCAGCTCTGTCTATATTATCAATAAAAAAGACAAATTTTTTTCCTGAATGATTTAAATAATCATTTATTTTATTCTTTATTACTTCATTTGAATCTTTTTGTTTAAAAAAACTTTTAATTATATTCGCTTTTCCATTACCAAAAATATTGGTTGAAAATGTTTGTGCCATCTGGTTTGTTGAAATTAAGCTATAATTTAATCCAGACTTTCTTATAATTTCATCAAACAACCCTAATAGAAGACTTTCTTGATTGGAAAAAGCCCATGGGTCAAAATCAATTAATACTATCTCTTCATCGTATTGATTTAAGAGTTTCTTGGTATTATTTATAATAGTAGTTTTTCCGCTTCCCCATTCCCCTTCTAGGCTAATGACAAATCCTTCATTTGGGTTAGATTGCTTAATGGTGTTATACAATAAACTAATGACACTATGTCTTTCAAATAAATCATAATCCACATCTTTTTCATTAACAACAATCGTTTCACCATCTTTGATCTTAAAATCTCCATTATAAATATTTTTCAAATCTATAAAGTTTGATTCATATTCAGTAGCTTTTTTATAGGAAAGATTCATTTTATTTATTCTAAAGATTAGAATAACTGACATTGTTACTAATAAGATAATTAAAATTAGTAATTTATAGGAATTATAAATTGGGAATATAGTAAATAGGCATAAATATAAGGATGCTGAAATAAATACTGTAATAGCAAATACATCTAATAAATTTATAGTTTCTATTTTAATAACCTCATAAATATTAAACTCAAGAACAGTTAAAATTAGGAAGATTATAATTGCGCTAGTGACAATTAAAACTATCATCACATCATATGATAGCAAAAGCTTTGAAAATAAATTTAATACATCAATTAAAAGGAAAACAGATGTTACTATTACAGAGAGTTTTAGAATCTGGGCAGTTGAATAATATCTAATGACTTGGGCTAAATAAAATTTTAATGATTTCAATACTATTCACTCCTATCTGTTGAAAGTACTTCTTTAAATCCATTAAATCCTTCAAAGAAATGGATGAATTAAATAGTTAGCCATATTCACTAATTCAAGTTTGTTTGTCATATTAAAATAAAATATTATAATATCTACCAGACTTAGTTTTCGCTACTAACCAATGACTAATTAAAACCTAATCTAACCCTTTCAAAGCCTTTTCTTCATCAGAAGAATACCAAACAATCACCCATGAACCATCTTTTGAACATGGGTTAAAATCAAGTGTATTAATATCAGTATGTTTAACTAATGGAGTGATACCTTGTTTGATTCCATTAAGAATTAATTCTTGCATCTCATTTGAAAGTTCGCCTTGTCCAAACGTCACAAATTTACCTATATTATCTTTTTTCTTTAAATGTGGGATTTTTAGTAGTGTTAATACCATAATAACACCATCCACCAGCCCTATAACTTACTAATTCACTTTTCATTTATCTTCCTCCTCACCAACTTCATACTTCGACATAATAATCCAAAAACCCTCCAAAACCAATAAAAAGATATCCAAAAGTTCTTTCGGATACCTCTTTCTTAAATCATACAACCTTTTTTTGTTCGGATTATTCCACAATAGCTGATTGTGGAATATCATTTTCTATTGAATAGTAGCGTTGTATTGACTATTAAATCCACTCTGTAAATCGTATTTGTTTTGTTCGTTAATTAAATTTCTCCACTTCCACCATAATTGCGGAATGATCTGTAACACATTTACTTCTTAGGGTATCATCAATAACTATATCTATTAATTCGCTATATAGTGATGGTGTCATTATGGCATAATCAATTCGTCTTCCAGTATTAGCAGTCGGCCTATCCATTGAATTATTCTTTTCTACCCAAGCATCTACTGCCCCAAGTGATAGAAGTTTTATAAATTTCTCTTTTTGCGTTGTGCCCAAGTCATAAACATTCATATCGCCTATTATTAGTAATTTATCTTCTTTTTTACTTTTATAGCGTTCAATCATATTATCCCAAAAATTTTTGTCTCCTAACGGAATATGGACACCAATAAATATTCTATCACCAACTTTAACTTCAACATTTCTCATTTTTCCAGAAAAATTATAAGGCAAAATTTCATAATCAACCCTTATGAACATTACTGTGATGCTTTTATTTCCTTTTTTGAAGTCATCCTCACAATAGGTATTTGGATATACAATTTTATAACGAAACTTCTTCAGTTCTTTGATAAAATTCTTACCTGCAACCGAATTAATATCAAATTCTTGAAAAAAAATAATATCAATGTTTTTATTTTTCACATACTCCATTAATTTTGATATATTCTTATCTGAATCTATCTCGTTTCTCCATATATTAACTGCATTATTCCATGCATTCCAATCAATTTTCTCAAAACTATTATTATAATCATTTGGTAACGGTTTAGGAGTTAACCCACCAAAGTTATTAATGTTTAAACTAAGAATTTTCATTTTTTATATCCTCTCTTGTATTTAGTGGGTTTATACTTGTAATTATTGATTTAACATCCTTACAAATTCCTATTTATCTATGATATCAAAAATACCTTTATTTCGTATTAAGAGTCTACTACGTAATTGATAAGACTTACTCCACAATCGCCCGTATATAGGGGTATGCCCACGCCTGAGCACAGGCCTGGTTTTAGTCAGCTTACCTTATCAGTAGCTTTACCGATGTTGAGTTATCGCAAGGGCGCTAGGCAATGGGCATTGGAGCCGGACGAGGCTGTTTAAGCGTAAGAATTAATTGCCGCCAAAAATTCTATACTCCTATTTCTCAAAAACGGGACAGAAGAGCCATACCTCTATCTCTGTCCCCTGGACTCATTCTACTAATCTACAGCGATTGATAAACGCTTTACTTTCAATGATGGTGATCCTATATTTCCAACTGCGCTCATTGGTGCAAATTCAAGGTCTGATCCTACTTGCTCAATGTCGTGTAATATTTCAAAAAAGTTCCCTGCAATTGTCATTTGGTTGGTTGGTCCAACAATCTTTCCCGCTTTTACATAATATCCATTTGCTGCTAATGAAAAATCGCCAGAAATTACATTTGCTCCGGAGTGCAGTCCTGCTAAGTTTGTAATAATGATGCCTTCTTCCAGATCCTCATATAAATCTTCATATGCCTCTTCCCCTGGTTGGATAAAGAGATTCGACGGACTAATTCCGATTGTATCTTTATAGGAAGGTTTATGACCATGACCTGTTGAGGCGACACCATCCTTTTTAGCTGTTTTTAAATTATGAAAGTAGGATTCCAGCTTCCCATTCTCTACTACTGTTAGCTGTTTAGTTGCTACACCTTCTGAATCAAACGTTCCACTATGAATACTATTGGATAAAAACGGATCATCTGTAAGCGTAACGTGAGATGATGCGATATCTTCATTGAGTTTCCCTTTTAATAACGATTGATCCTTTTGAACTGCTTCAGCAGAAAGTGAAGGGACAAATGTTGCTAGAAGAGACGCTGCCGCACTATTTTTGAAAATAATTGAGTACTTTTTGTTTGGATACGTTTTTCCACCTAGATAACTTAATGCTTTTTCAACAGCTTCTGCTGCGATTTTATTTGGATCAAGAGATTTAAAGTCCTGCGTTCTCGTTACATGAAAGTCAGATTTAAGCTCCTCTTCCTCTTTCACCACAACTGAAAAAATGACGACAAGTATATTGTTTCGATCACTTAAAGACAGTCCTTTACTATTAAATAACGCTTTTTCCACTGTTGCATCTTGCAGTGTTGCATAATCAGTCTGAACAACCCTGGAATCATAAGCGTATATTTTCTTCTCGACTTCTTTCATAAATGCGATCTTATCTACTGTTGTTACTTCAGAAAGGGATGAAGAATAAAAGTCCATTTCCCGATAGGATGTGTCTCCAGCATATATTTCCTCTGGTTCATCCTCTATTAATGCTGCATTTTCTTTTACACTATCAAGTAAAAAACGTACAGAATCTTCGTCTAGCTTTTCCGTATAGGCATAGCCCATTTTTCCGTCATAAAGGCCTCGAAGTGATACCCCATTGACAGTTGATGATTCAAATCCGTCTATCTCACCTTTAAAAATGTCACAGGAAAAGCTCTCCTGTTTTTCATAATAAAGCTCCAAATCTGTAAAACCTAATTTTTCTCCTTCTGCAAAAAGCTGGTTGCGAAATGTTGTTAGTTCCATTTAGTTCTCCTCCCTTCCACCGACAGTAATTTCACTAACACGAAGCATTGGCTGACCAACGTTAACAGGAATACTACCACTAGAAGCGCCACACATTCCTGCACCATGTCCAAGGTTATCTCCAACCATATCAATTTTCTGGATCGTTTTAGCACCATTTCCTATTAAAGTTGCACCACGTAACGGTTTATCAATCTTCCCGTCTTTTACTAAATAAGCTTCATTAATGGCAAAGTTATAATCTCCGGTAGCTGGACTTACAGATCCGCCACCCATATATTTTGCATATATTCCGAATTCTGTGTTTGCAATAATTTCCTCTGATGTGGATTTTCCTGGAGCTATATAGGTGTTGGTCATTCGTGAGGTCGGAGCGAACTTGTAGGATTCTCTTCTCCCAGAACCAGTCGATTCCTCTTCCATTCTTCTGCCATTAAACTTATCAATCAAGTAACCTTTTAAAATACCATTTTCAATTAAAATATTTTCGCGCGCCTTTTCTCCTTCATCATCGATGTTAATGGATCCCCATTCATTTGTTAGTGTGCCATCATCAATATATGTAACGAGATCAGAAGCTACTTTCTCACCTTTTTTATTAGCAAATACAGAATTACCTTTAGCAACGGCTGCTGCTTCTAAGCCATGACCACAAGCTTCATGGAATATCACCCCACCAAACTCATTATCAATAATGACCGGGAACTTACCGCTGGGAGCAGGGTCTGCATGGAGCATAGTAACGGCAACACGAGCTGCTTCCTTCGCATAATGATTCAGGTCCAATCCTTCGATAAATTCAAATCCCTGAAGTGCACCTGGTCCATAGAACCCAGTTTGCATATCACTTCCATTGGATGCAATGGCTGCTATAGCTAATCGACTTCTCACTCTTTTATCCTCTACATAGGTACCTTCCGAATTAGCAATTAATACATGCTGCTCTTCATCCAATAAATTTATCATTGCCTGTGAAATGGCTGGATCATAATTCCTAACTATTTCATTTGTTTTGCGGAGCACATTTAATTTCCGTATTTTCTCCACACTATTAGGCAATTGCAGAATGGGATGTGCTGTTTCTACTATCTTTTTATCCATTGGTAAAATGATGTTACGCTCACCTTGTTCCCCTTGAATTGCTTGAGCTGCTGTTTTGGCTGCTTTTAAAAGACCTTCTTTCGAAAAATCATTTGTATAAGCATAAACACTTTGCAACCCTTTAAAAATACGAATACCTACACCAAAATCCCTGCCTGATATATTCTTTTCCAAACGATTACTTTGAAATGTCATATGGTTTGTAAATCGGTCATCCACGAACACTTCAGAAAAATCCCCACCTGTTGTCAGTGCAGCAGATAATACATCTTCAATGAGTGACTTATTTAGCATATTACGCCTCCTGTTTTCTATTAATTTAAAAAACACAATATATGTATTATAACGGAAAATGGATTAAATTGGAATGTTGAATTGTGCGAAAGGGATTAGGGGGGGGGAGACAGAGGGACAGGTTAAGACCAGTGAAAAAGCACCCCTGTTAGCAACTTAAGAAAGATGTCACAATCACAGTGGTGTAGTGAAAACGTAAAGCAAGATGAATAAAATGTATTGTATTTTCATGATAATACAGTGTTCATATACTTGAAAACTATTACAGAAATAAGGTATACTTACATTAAGAAATCGGTATAATAAAAATGACCGAGTGTATCAGCACCCGGTCATGACAACTACAAACCGCAAGAAGAGCGGTGACCAACTTTTGCAAAACAAAAGAAGTAACAGCCTTTATCCATTGGTCTGGGAAGGGCGGTTACTTCTTGTTTTTATTGGTGACAACTAAAGCAATTATCGCTATAATCGCTGCTAACGATGTTGCGAGGAAAATGCCAAAGTTAATTGGTGTGCCAACTAGTTCCACATATGTCACCATTAATACCACCTCCCTTCTAAAGGGAAATGGCCAACCGCCCATCCTACTTATGTAGCTGCTGATTTAATTTTACCATTATTTATTGGCTAATTCTATAAGAATAATTCTTGAATTTCTAATTAACCAGATAGGCTTCTAACTCTTTTTCCAGCCCCACTTTCCATCTAATCAATCCTGGTATCAGGGTATGCTGTAACACCTCTTGCACCTTACTATAGTTCTTTACTTCGTATGAACGTACAACCAGTTCTACAGCACTTTTAACTATTATTGTTAATTGTTCAATACTAGTCGATAAAATTTCTTCAGGTAATCCATTTAACGTACTTTCAATAGCCGAAAGAGCCTGAACGACATCTCCAAATAAAAGAAATGTCTCCTCATACTTCCCTTCATTTAGTAACAACTGCGTATGCTTCAGACCTTCAGGTGTTGTATCTAGTAATTCTGTTAATTGTTTCATAACATCTATGTATTTCTCCATTTTGATTCCTCGCTTGTATACTATTTTGGTTTCTTCTGCGCCGTGTCTTTCGATCAGAGTATGAACTATATTTTAACCCTTTGTCTCGAAATTGTCATACGACAAATACAGGAATTTCCAAACACTACTCAACTTCATTGCACTTTAGCGCACTACCGTGGTGGGGGTCTTACACCAAATTCTAGGGCTTGATAATAATATCGTCATTTGCTATCTTATTGATTATTTCATCTGTGTTTTTCAAATCCATCGGTTTGACACCAACAAATTTATAGTCTATTAACGTTTTATAGAATGTAATTTTTCTATCTGCACGTTCTGTATAGTTAGGAAAGCGACTACTTCCATATAAACCAAAATACTCCACAATCACCTTTTTTCCATTTAGCTGAATGACCCAATCAGGAATATATGCTTCGTTAATTGGTTTATTTACAAATCGTTTTCCTTCTCGCAAGATTACAGCTTGTGTTAAGTTGCGCACAAGAAAGTTATGTAGCCATAATTCCTCTTTAGAATCACATGCCTGACCATCATCTCCAATAAGCAAATTAAAATCACTTGCTTTCAATTTATGTTCTGGAAATGCTTCTATGATCCATAAATGACTTTTGCTTTCATAGTGTCTGTCTAGCACGCTAACAAACCTGGGGAAGTGTTGACAAAAATAAGCTCTACTAAGAGTAGGCAATGACTGCTTTTCAATATTATTCTTTTTGCAAAATAAGCGAAGAGCTTTAATTCGGTTTTCTTTATGGTACCAATATCGATTGGGCACTCTCTTAAACTCTGTAATATCAAATTCATTTGGGAAGCACGTCTGAATAATATTGATTGGAGATCCAGCGTATTTATCAAGTAAACCACTTAAACCATTTTCTATCAGTAATTGTTTTGTAATATGTCGGGGTATTTGAGTATAGGGGATAGCATTTTTTTTAATCAGCTTTAATATCGTATTCCGAGCAATATGTATATCATGCCAATATCCCTGAGTTTTGGGAAAGTCTTCTTGATTAAAATCATGTGGAAATAAAGTCATAATAAATTTTGATGGTGAATTATTACATTTGCTCATCGCCCCACTAAAACGATACTTAAGAAGCATTTCTTGATTAACCTTTTCAGGAACTTCATAAAAAGATATTTTTTCCTTTTGAAGCATCTCCAAGAAATGGGTTCTTAGCATTATTAAGTCCTTGGACCACCTCTGAGGGACCTTCTTAAATTGAAATGGTTTGTAGCGGTTAGGGTAGATGCTATTCATTAGCTGATACGGAGAGTCATTATGGCGTTTCAACGGATTGGAAAATCCCCATTCTACCAGTTTATCATAGGAGACGACATTCGGAATTTCATTCAAAGATAATTTATTTTGCTTTAGAATAACTTCCAGGCGTTTTTTAATGTTTTCCTTGGAAGCCCAATAATCCTCCGAGACTCTGGGGAAGTCGAATTCATCATAAGTCCCAGGATAAACAAAATTAAGTAACTTCTTAATGGACTTAAAACGATTTAATACGCCCCAAAGCTTTTGTTCTTTTATAAATAAGCGGTTGATACGTGGTATTTCCTCTCTACTCAATCCCATTTTCATTTCCAAAACATATCGACTGATAATAATCACGTTCTTGTCATTTTGCCATGTTCCTTTAGGTAGACCTTTCCTTGCACCAGTAAATAA
The DNA here is from genome assembly GCF_036026595.1 of Virgibacillus tibetensis. NCBI lineage: Bacteria > Bacillati > Bacillota > Bacilli > Caryophanales > Bacillaceae > Virgibacillus > Virgibacillus tibetensis. The sequence continues at coordinate 78,568 of NZ_JARZFX010000002.1, forward strand.
ATCATCATAAACCGCAATAATTGGTTCGTTTAGTAATCTTCTATGGCTCATAGACCTATAATTATTCAAAAATAGCACCCCTATCTATTATAACACAAAACAAAACGTATGTTCCATTTTTATATACTGGGGCGATTGATTAAATAAATTCAATGCTTTTTTTACTAGTGGCTAGATTAGCAATTAAAGTTTTCCCTGAATTTCAGAAAATATATTTCTTCATCCTTTTTACACTTTTTAAGAGAATTGAAAAATATAGTCATTTAAGGATTTGCTGTTGAACTAAGTAAATGGGTACTCATTAAATGTTAAACTGATTGATTCTATTTCGTAATTTTGGGATAACAAATAAATTCTAGAAACTCAACGCTTTTAATATTCCATTTATTACCTAAGAAAAAGAACCCTAGCAAAGCTAGAGTCCCTTTCATAAAATCTAATATTAACGAAGTAGTTGTAATACTCCTTGTGGTTGTTGGTTGGCTTGCTTTGCCGCTGTGTCTTTCGATCACAGAATAGACTATATCTTCACCCTTTGTTTCAATTTTGTCATTCGACAAATATCGGGAAGTGACAGGCACTTCCAAAGGGGCTGGGCACTTCGAATGATAATAAACTATCACCCTACGAATCTCATTGCCGTGGTTTTCACGTTAGGCAGTGCATTCTAGTCGTTGAACCTTCACCAGGTTTTCACCGTAGGCGCTTGGCTGCTGATTATCCATTGTGTTATCGCTTCATTTTTCAAACCGTCACGTTTACCGTTTCCAGTTGCGTTGTGGCATGTAGCGCTTTAGGAAGTTCCAGCAATTCACCCAGTCATACTCTAATCCGTTACCAGATTAGACGCCCTTCCATTATTACCTAAGTAGTTGTAAAACTCCTTGAGGCATTTGTTGGGATTGAGCTAACATTGCTTGTGATGCTTGAGTAAGAATATTATTCTTTGTGAACTCCATCATTTCTTTCGCCATCGTGCGAACATTTGCTTTAACAAATGACTAGACTATATCTTCACCCTCTAGCATTCTAGTAGGGGCCGGGCACTTCGGATTCAGAAGTTAATGAGACTTCTTTCACCTACGAATTTCATCACCATAGCTTGTGCTTTAGGTGGTTTATTCTAGTCGTTGAACCTTCGCCAGGCTTTCGCCACAGGCGCTTGGCTGCTGATTGCCCAATCTCTCTTCTTCTTAATCCTTCACGCTTGCTGTTTCCAGCTACGTTGTGGAGAAGAAAGCTCTCAGGGGTTTCCAGCAATTCACCCGGTCGTGCTCGCTAACCGTTACCAGTTAGGACGACTGTGCCTTACACTGCGATTTACGCAGCTTCAGCATAATCTACGTCACGGATACGTGATTCTGCAGCTGTTAGGTTCTCAGAAGATGCTCCTAGGTTATTAATTGTGTGTTCTAGACGGTTTTGAATTGCACCTAACTTGGAACGCTCTGTTGAAACAGTTTCAATAGCAGTGTCAATTAATGCAATATTCCCATCAAAGCTATCCGCAGTTTCTACATTAAGTGTACCTACACCCAATGTGTCTGCTGTCATATCACCAATAGTAACTGTTAATTGCTGCTCTGCATTTGCTCCAATTTGAAATACTCCTGTAAAGGTACCATCTAATAGAGCTTTTTTGTTAAATTCAGTACGATCCGCAATTCCTTTACTATCGGCCGTACCACCTAACTCTTCAATCAATGAATCAAGTTCTGCTTGAATCGCTGCTAAATCTTCTGATTCTTGTGTCCCTGTGTTACCCGCTTGTACAGTTAACTCACGCATTCTCTGCAATATTGAATGCGTTTCATTCAATGCACCTTCTGCAGTTTGGATTAGAGAAATCAAATTTGTTATCGCAGTGGCTGTTTATCCGCTGCTTCTTTATGTTTCCATAAAGTTCAGATCATATCTTCATCCCTTTAGGATGCCCCGCGCTCGTGGGTGGGTTATTGGTATGGTTCCTCACCACCTGATCGTTACACCTTCCTAACTACTTCTTACCAATTCATTAGGCTTGGCTCGGTATTGCCCACCATCCACACTGCAAGTTTGGTTTGGGGTTCCACCGAATTCACGGAGTTATCATCTAAGCATTGCTGCTTAGAGCGGCATTTCCAGTCTACCGTCTTGAGCGTTTTTAGACGCCATTTCCAACCCGCGAATTTGTCCACGCATTTTTTCAGAGATTGCTAGACCTGCAGCATCGTCTCCTGCTTTGTTGATTTGAAGACCTGAAGAAAGCTTTTCCAAAGATCCTTGTACTGCGTTGTTGTTTGCACCCATTTGACGGTGCGTGTTTAGTGCTGAAATATTGTGATTAATAATCATGTTTTCCTTACCTCCATGTAAGTGTATTTTTTTACGAGTCACATCCTTGTGTCTCGCTTTTATAACAACTCTATTTTAGAGTTACTACCAAAATTGTACTGCTTTGGAGTGTTCACTCATTATTTGAGGTCTACTCCATTTCTTTACTAATGTTAGGCCATAACATTCATCATGATGATGTATTACTTATATCGGCAGGTTTCGAGAATGTTTAAATGTTTTTTGAAAAACTTTTTATTATTTCTTTTTCCGGTTGAACAAGCATATAGTTAATTATATTTTGATTTAACTGAATAGATTGATACCATTAGCAAGAAAGTGCTCTATAAAATTAAAAAGGAGGATTTACATGCAAGCAATAACATCGTTTTTTGATCGTATGGTTCAACGTTATTTACCAGATGCATTTCTATTTGCTATTATTTTAACCTTAGTCGTGTTTGTATTAGGAATTCTATTCACTGGAAGCTCTCCTGTCGAAATGGTTGGGTACTGGGGTGATGGGTTCTGGGATCTGCTGGCCTTTGCTATGCAAATGTCGCTTATCGTAGTTACGGGATACATACTGGCAAGTACGCCAATTGTCAAAAATGCTTTAGGTAAAATTAGTACATTCGCTAACACGCCAAGCCAGGCTATCCTGTTAGTTACAGTTGTTGCTTCCATCGCTTGTCTGATCAATTATGGATTCGGACTCGTTGTCGGCGCACTCTTTGCTATTCACGTAGCGAAACGCGTTCCATCTGTTGATTATCGTGTTTTGATGGCAAGTGCTTACAGTGGTTTCTTATTATGGCATGGTGGGCTATCCGCTTCCATTCCATTGCTTATAGCCACACCGGGACATTTTTTAGAAGACACAATGGGGCTTGTTCCTGTTACCGAAACATTGTTTAGCAGCTTCAATCTATTTATTGTGTTCTTTCTATTATTTACACTACCGTTTGTAAACAGATTCTTAATGAAGTCAAAGGATCCATTACAAAATACAGATGCTTCCTTATGGAGACCGGAAGCTTCAGAGGACGATACTGCTGATAATCAACCGATAGCAAAAGCAGACAGAACACCTGCAGAACATTTAGAAAACAGCATGATCATCTCACTTGTCATCGGGTTAATGGGACTCGCGTTTATCATTTACTTCTTTGTTGATAATGGATTTAATTTGAATATTAACATTGTAAACTTTATTATGCTTTTCCTGGGTATCATTTTCCATAGAACACCGAGACGCTTTTTAAACAGCGTAACGAATGCGGTCAAAAATGTTGGTGGAATCATTGTCCAGTTCCCATTCTATGCTGGTATTATGGGGATGATGGTTGCATCTGGACTATCTCAACAGATGTCCTTATGGTTCGTTGACCTGTCAACTGAATTTACGTTTCCATTATTCGCCTTCCTGAGCGCAGGTGTCGTAAACTTCTTCGTTCCTTCTGGTGGAGGCCAGTGGGCTGTTCAAGGTCCGATTATGATTCCGGCAGCAATGGAACTCGGAGTTGATACTGCAAAAGCAGCTGTAGCCGTTGCATGGGGTGATGCATGGACGAACATGATCCAGCCCTTCTGGGCGTTACCATTACTCGCAATCGCAGGCCTGAAAGTTCGAGATATTATGGGCTTCTGCGTATTGATTCTGATCTACAGCTTTATTCCAATATCTATTGGACTGTTATTCTTTTAAACTATTTAAAAATCCTCGATCACATCCGATCGAGGATTTTTTAATAATGCGTATTCAGAAACGATTTTATTTCTCTATTAATCTCTTCCAGCATTTCTTCTGAAGGAAAATGTCCCATATCATACGAATGATAGCTGACAAGATTAGGTATAATCTGCCGGGCTTTATTAATAACTTGTTTCTCTGGAAAGAATATATCTTTCTCTCCCATGATGACCATGGTAGGTGCTTTGTAATTAATAAGCTCCTTTCGTTCTGTTAACTTCGGCATATTCTGCTCCAGTTTCACGTATTTAAAAACTTCACCGATTATCTGCTTATTTCGTTCATTCATACTGCCTGCTGACATCACATCCGCTATTTTATTAAGGCTTGCTTGCGATCCAGTTCTATTAAAAGCCATTAAAGGAAGCAAAATTTTTCTAATCATATCGAATTTAGAGCCTAACTTAATCCCTGCAGGAGCAACTAGAATGGAACAATCAATTCTTTCGGGGAGATATGTTGCAAGCCTTAAAATAATGCCTGCACCGTAAGATGGACCGATAAATGCACTCTTCTCCACTTTAAAATGATCCATTACATCTGAAAGCCAGTTCGCAAAACTATTGTCCTTAGCTGAAATTCTTACTTCTTCACTGAAACCAGGATGCCCAATTGTATCTGGTGCATAGACTCGATAATCCTGTAATAGATTCTTAAACCACGATAATGTCACAGGATTAACGGAATTTCCACCTTGTAAAATAAATAATGGCTTCCCATCCTTTGGTCCCGTAACCAGTGTATGTGTTTTACCATATCGTGTCTCCACATATTCTCGCTCAAAAACAACATCGAATGTTTTTAGGTAACTTTCATAGGAATCCTGAATCTTCTTCTTTCCTGCTTCACTTTTATAGATAGTTTTAGGTTTCAATGGATATCCCTACCCCTCTTTAATTATCAATCCCAATCCCTTAGCAAATCCAATCGCCTGTTCTGCCGAAACAGTACACCCTTCCAGCTGTTCAAAAGAAATAACTAATTGCTCAAATGTGCAGCTGCTTAAATCGATACCGTTTAAGCTCGTACCTGCTACATTAGCCTGATCCAGATTACACCTGTCAAATTGAACATTTTTAAAGATTGATTCATAAAAATCAGCTTTGATCATAGAACACTCTCGAAAGGCTACTTGTTTGGAGTTGGTGAAACCGAAAGTCGCCATATCTGCTAGACAGGAATCAAACACAATATTTCGTAAGGTAGCCCCGGACAGATTCCCACCAGTGAACTTGGACTGCTTCAATTCTACGCGATGGATAATTCCATCACTAAAATCAACATTGGCCATATTGCACTTTTCAAAGACAACATCTGTTATTTCAACATTGCTGAACGTGACATTCACAAACGTCACATTTTTGAAAATAAGCTTATCCAAGCACAGTTTATCAATTGTTAGATTACTAAGCTCGCAATCTTCAACAATCCCCATACTGATATAAGCCTCTTCCAGCATGGCATCAGTGATCTCCAGAATCGGCATTTTTTCCATAATTCTTGGTGAATCAATCTTTACCTTTTTAGTCATGACTATGTATTCCTCTCTTCTTTGTTATCTGTGCGATAAGTATCCCTGCTATTATCATCCCGGATCCTACCGCTACACCTGCTGACATTTTTTCATTCAGTAGTAAGCTGCTGAACACCAGGCCGAACATGGGTACTAGCAATGTGGAAATGGTTGCTGTTACCATGTCTATTAAACTAAGAATGAGAAACCAAACGGTAAAGCAAAGAGCAGAGGCCAGAACTCCTGTGAATAAAATATAATATATACTATGTACGTTTAAGACGATTGGCTGGTTCCATTCCATAACTAATGCAGCAATAATGATGCCGATGGTGCCGAAGAGCATTTGATATGCTGAAGCCTGGATTTTTGCCAGTTGCTGTAGGTTGATCCGATAATAGACATTCGAAATTGCCCATGATATGGCTGCAATGATAATAAGAAGCTCACCAAAAATCACTTCGATATTTTGCCCAACCCATATATCCCAGCCTAATATTGTTAAAAGTCCGAGCATACCGATCATTAATCCCGTGAATTTGGGGGGTGTTATTTTTTCTCCGAGAAATTTCAATGCCAGAATACTGCTCCACATTGGCATAGAATATAAAAGCACAGATGACTTTCCGGCATCTACAAAACGAAGTCCATACATGACCAGAAGAAAAACGACGGATGTTTGCAAGATGCCAACAATAACGATTGGTTTCCAGTATCGTCTTGGCGGCAAACCCAGTTTCATCAGCCACATGACTAGAAGCAACGTTAACGAGCCGACACCAAACCGAAATGCCGAGAAAGTAAATGGCCCCATATAATCCAGCGATGCTTTCATTAGTACCCAGGCATAGCCCCAGAGTAAAGTGATCGCTAAGATAAGAAGCCAAAGGAGGATTTTATTTTTTTGGAGGCTATTAAGGAAGGTATTGGAAAAGTTAGTCATTGATTCCACCTCTTTCATTAGTAATTATCATTACATGATAGCAGGTAGAGATAAAATAGCAAAAAAAATAAGCCTGCACATGCACGCTTTAATTTATGCGTTGCGCTATTAACTTTTTTGTTCCCTTAGCCAAATTGCCTTCTATTACCATTGCTAACTTTTTATCTAAAATCCTGACGTTTTGTTGCAGTCCATGGATATGTAATTCAACATTATCTGCTTCGGTCTCCAGATTGGAATATAGTTCATCAATTTGATGGCTGCTCGTCTGTAAATCTTTTAGTTCTTCAAGCAATAGTGTGATAGCTTGCAACAGATCTTCCATCATTTCTTTGGTCAATCTGTTTCCCCCCTAGTCTTTTGTATTTTCTGTATTTTAATCGTATCATTCACTAAAAAACACGACAAGTGTATATAGAAGGATTTTCGTTTTTGAGGTAGGTATAATTAACTGTAAAAATCTAGGATTTATAAAAGGCAAAAAAAAATAGAAATCAGGACTTTATATAAAAAATCCTAATCTCTATCTAATTATCATTTACCTATCTCTTACCTCCATCAGCCGACTGAGGTTATCGGCCGACTCTGAAATCGTTGTCGCTGATTGTTCGATTTCATGAATGGCTTGCCCGAATACTTCCAGATCATCTTGAATATTTTCATTGCTTGACTTTGCTTTTTCCATGCTTTCATCAATTTTCCCAAACGCATTTTCGGTATTTCTCATTTGCTCTTTCACATCTGACAGAAAGCCCTGCACTTCTTTAATAGATGATGAACTGTTGAATATTTGTTCATTTGTCTGGCTTACCAACCCGGTAACATTCGTTACGGAACTTCCCGTTTGTTCTGCAAGCTTCCTCACTTCTTCCGCTACCACTGCGAATCCACGTCCATGTTCTCCGGCTCGTGCCGCTTCAATGGAGGCATTTAATGCCAGCAGGTTGGTTTGATCTGCAATCGATTTTACGATTTCTATAATTTCTTTTATTTGCGTGGACATTATTTCGAGACTTTCCATATCTTTATTTACTTTAATTGTACTTACTTCCATATTTTCAATGGAATTACCCATCTCGCCCAGCCGCTCTCTCCCTTGGATTGCTGCTCCTTTTGCTTCTTCCGCAAGCTCAGTGCCAACTTTTGAATTGGAGGTAATAGTATCTACCTGTGCTGTCATTTCTTCAATAGAAGCATTTGTTTCTTCAGCTAGTGCAGCCAACTCAACTGATGTTCGCTCCAGTGATTCCAGCATAACCGTTTTTGTTTGTGCTTCCTGTTCCTTGATGCGCAGAACTTCTTCATCATAAGCTTCCAATACAACCTGCTGTTCTAAATTTAGTAATTTATTAACTACTCTAATTGCCAGTGTACGGTCTCCTGCACTCTGAAAGTTCTTCTGAATCACGTCCATTAAGCCATCGAATAATTTTTGAAAAGATGCTATGTACCACTTCTGTGTCAGGCCAATTCTCACATGGATATGTGCGATCGTTTTTCTTCTCTGAATAAATTCTTCGTTCATCTCTCCGGAAAACATTTCAACAACATGCCTGCTTAATGTTTTCTTAAGCCTGTCAATTGAGCTGTTGTCTTCAATGATTTTAATTAGTTTCGGGTTGTGCTCCAGATTCTTATAAAACCCCTCAATAATTGCCGTATGATCTTCCACCACAAATTGTTTGAGTGCTTGCGCCACAGCAAAATCCATTTCTGTAAAATCAAGCATGTTTAATTGTTTTTCTAAATCACTGCCAGGTTCTACATTAACAAGTGGTTTCATTTGTTTACACATTTCAATTAAAATTTCATTTTTCGTCTCAGTCTTTTTTCTCTTTAGTCTCAGTGCCATATGGTTCCATACTCTCCTCTTAAAACAGATATACTATAATATCGACTGATTATCAGAAATTGTGTAGTTCTAAACTCACTTTCGCAGAGTAAAATCGAAACATAAGCCTCATGTCAAAACAGTCGTATTGCACACATACCTGATCGGACGGTTTTGACCCGCCCAAAGGGGTGATCGCTGAATGAACCGGGCTAAACGCGGGATTAAGCTGATGAAACGCTGAATAAAGTGGGCTGAACGCGGGATTAACCAAGCCGAACGCTGAATAAAGTGGTACGATCGCTGAATGAAGGCAGGCAGCAGTCATGGCAAATAGGTTAAATCGCGTGCAGACAGGGACGAGTAGCCGATTAAATAAAAAATGACATGAAAAAACCGCTTCCCAATCAGGAAGCGGCTCACTCTATATATATTCTCTATTTCCCCTGTTCGTTTAAAATATTTCCTGCAAGTGCATAAAGCACGACATAGCTTACGAAATGGGATGAGTTATCATTTACATCCTGTTGTGGATATACTTCTACAAAATCCATGCCGCGAATTCCCAGTTTGGCAAATTCATGTACCAGCTCCAATAATTCAAATGAAGTTAAGCCGTTTCCATCAACAGGTCCGCCTGGATTAAAAGCAAAATCCAGAACATCACTGCAAATACTTAAATAAACTGCCTCTGTGCCTTCACTCGCAATATCATATGCTTTTTTAGCAAGCTCAGCTAAATCCGGTGCTTTACGAACTTCTCGTACAGAAATGGTTGTTGCCCCAACCTCTTTTGCATACTGTCCTGTTTCCGGTGCATTCCGTGGACCATGAATTCCCATATGAACAATACTTTCATTACGAACACTTTCACTTTCGTAAATACGGTGGAATGGCGTGCTGCGTGCATATAAATCGCCTTCGTAATCTTTATAGTTATCATAATGGGCATCAAGGTGAATGATTCCGACCTTACCGTCCACTTCCTCACTCAACGCTTTTACAATCGGATAAGTAATTCCATGGTCACCACCAAGCGCGACTGGAAATTTATCCGTCTTCCAAACCGAGCTGGCAAAATTTTCGATGCGTTTCATCGTCTCAATAGTATCTGCTGGTACGACATCCACATCACCTAAATCGCCAATTTTGTAATGGCTGAATACATCGATATTGTCGAGTTCTGGTAAATAACCAGAGTAACGGGCAGAGTTTATCCGAATAACCTTTGGTCCTAATTCACAGCCCGTATAATCTCCCCATGTTACTGCACCTTCCCAAGGAACTCCATAAATTAGTACATCACTTTCATCAGTAGTTACATCTTTAATGCTGACTTTTTTTCCGCCTAAAAAACAAGGTGTATTGCCATAGATTTTTTCTTGACTCATGCTGTATCACTCCTAAATTGCTATTATTTTACCCCAGCAACCTTATCGTATTCCGCTTTAATTTCATCGGATACGCCTTGGCCTACTAGACTAAATACTACGATTGCTATGCTGGATAACAGAAATCCTGGTACCATTTCATAAAGTGCTGATCCAGTTAGTGGCCATAAGAAAATCGTAATACCACCTACAAGTATACCAGCAACAACACCATTACGTGATGTCTTACGCCAGAATAAGGAGAACAAGATGGCCGGTCCGAATGTCGCACCAAATCCAGCCCATGCATAGGATACCAGATCAAGTACAGAACTGCTTTCGTTCCAAGCAATCATCAACGCAATAATTGCAATGACTAATACGGAAATACGTCCTACCCAAACGAGCTCTTTATCTTTTGCTTGTTTACGGAAATACCTTCTGTAGAAATCCTCTGATAATGCACTGGAAGATACGAGTAATTGAGAATCAACGGTACTCATAATCGCTGCTAAAACTGCTGCAAGCAGGAACCCAGCAACCCATGGATTATAAATAACCTGTACGAGTTGGATAAAGACTTGCTCAGGATCTCCTAGTGGCTGATCAAAGGTAATAATCCCTAACATACCTACAATTAATGCACCGTAAAGTGGTATTACAAGTCCCAGACTTACACTAATCCAACGTGCTTTACGAACTTCTTTATGGGAACGAATTGCCATGAAACGTGCCAGAATGTGAGGCTGACCAAAATAACCAAGCCCCCACGCTAGTGCAGAAATTATACCTACTATACCAATGGCTCCGGCAGATTCCCAAAGTATACCTTCACCTTCATTATAAGCAGTATCTGCAAAACCATCTATTAAGCTTGTGTTGATGGATCCGAGCTGATTAAACAATTCCCCAAATCCACCAATTTGAACCAAACCATAAATTGCAGTGAATAATAATGCTGCAGACATAAGCGCCCCTTGAATCATGTCCGTGTAACTTACTGCTAAAAATCCACCTAAGAATGTATATGCAACAATTATAATTGCTCCAATAGTTAAAGCAAAATGATAATCAACATCAAATGTACCTTGGAATAACTTAGCTCCGGCAACAAGACCTGAAGCAGTATAGAATAAGAAAAACGCTAAAATGAAAAGTGCTGAAATAACGCGTAATAAATGCGAGGTATCACGATACCTGTTCTCGAAGAACTGAGGTAATGTTATGGAGTCGTTCGAATACTCCGTGTAGATACGTAAGCGTTTTGCAACATATTGCCAGTTGATCATTGCCCCTATTGCCAAACCAACTGCAATCCACAGACTCCATGTGCCTAAACCCGCTGCATAAGCAGCACCTGGCAGCCCTATTAAGAGCCATCCACTAAAGTCACTGGCAGAAGCAGAGAAAGCTGTTACCCAACTGTTTAGTTTTCGCCCACCGAGAACATAGTCAGACAACGTATGTGTCATTCGATAGGTAATTATCCCAATCGTTATCATTACTGCTAAGTATCCTATAAACGTAATTAAAGTAGGGTTCATTACTCCTCATTCCTCCCTTCCGTGAAAAAGGTAATCGTCGCCCACACTACTAACAATGGCATGGGAACTGCGAACCAAAATAACGTCCAACCGCTAATTGCATATTCCATGTAAACTCCTCCTATTTTTTAGTAAGACTCTAATTTAAAGCCCCCCTTGTTACCTTTTACCTAATTATATTACCACAATATCCTGAACATTTCACCTAATCAAAATCTGCCATTTATACGGACAGCCATATTAATGAAGGTATGAGTTTATAGTGACTGAAAATATTCACAGGGGCCTCGGTTGGTATTGTACCCGTTGCCACACGTTTTAATGCTGGTGTCACGTGATTTGAGCTGGGTGTCGCGTGTTTTTTAATAAAAGCCGCGCGAATTTTCCGTCTATGGCAAATGACCCAATCTATTTGGCTCATGAATTTACAAGTGTTCTTCTATTTTTGAACCATTGATTGCATATACAAAACATTCAGAATTCCTTATCATTATAGTAATGTAAGCCCTTTCAAAGATTGATAGTCTTTTAAAAAAACTTTGCATAGGAGGAGGAAATGAATGCGCCGAAATTTATCGATTGTTTCATTATCAATGGTTTTAACATCGTCCATGCTTTTCACTTCAGTGGTTCCAGTAACAGCTGATCAAGGAAGTACTCAAAACCCAACGATTGAAAAGCAGGATAACAAGAAGGCACAGAAGCAGCCTCATCCCCAATTTTCATGGAGTAACCCAGGGCCGACATCACCTGTTTTACACGCGGGTTCAATCAAGGGGGCAGGTATGATGGAGAATCCCCTGTTGGAAATTGACTCGATCATGGAAACACATATTAATGAAGGAACGATGCCAGGAGCAGTTACTTTTGTTGCCAGGCGGGGACATATTGTCCAGCACGAAGCCTATGGGCATGCATTACTCTATGCAGATGATGCTGGCAGTGAAGTGGACGAGCCACTTCTTATGAACAGGGATACCATTTTCGACCTTGCTTCCATTAGTAAGCTATTCACTACAACAGCAGCCATGATAATGTATGAAGAAGGTCATTTTGAGCTGGATGATCCTGTTGCAGAGCATATTCCAGCATTTGCTGAAAATGGGAAGGAAAATGTAACGATCAGACAGCTGATGACACACACTTCCGGTTTTGCAGCATGGATACCTCTTTACACAGTTGGAGAAAACCGTGAAGACAGAATAGACCATGTTTTAAACTATCCGCTTGCTAATCCGCCTGGAACCACGTATACCTATAGTGATTTGAATATGATTACATTAGCCACTTTAATCGAACAACTATCAGGACAGATGCTTGATGAATTTGTTCAGGAAAACATTACCCAGCCATTAAAAATGTCAGATACGATGTATAATCCGCCTGAAGAATTGAAGCCACGGATTGCAGCAACGGAATACCAGCCAGCAATCAACAGAGGTCTTGTATGGGGAGATGTGCACGATGAAAACGCATGGTCACTGGATGGTGTTGCAGGACATGCTGGTGTTTTTTCAACTGCACATGATTTAGGAAAGCTTGCACATATGTTTGTTAATGAAGGTCGTTATGGAAACGAGCAAATTCTTCAGCCAGAAACAGTAGAACTGCTGATGGAAAATCAAATTCCAGAATTCCCTGGCAATGAACATGGATTAGGATTTGAGCTTTCGCAAAGCTGGTATATGGATGGATTATCAGAAGCATCGACTATTGGACATACTGGTTATACAGGAACGTCACTCGTAATTAACCAGAACAATGATACGATTGCAATTTTATTAACGAACCGTGTTCACCCAACCCGGTCTACGGTTTCTACAAATCCAGCAAGACGCCAGCTTGCCAGACAGGTTGCTGATGCTATACCTGTAGCTATGCCGAATAAAAATGATGCATGGTTCGCAGGGTATGGAGATCAATTGGATCGCACGTTAACAGCCGAAGTAGATGTAACGAATGAAGCCATGCTTTCTTTTGACACTTGGTACAGAACAGAACAAGGTTATGATTTTGGTGTTGTCGAAGTTTCAGCTGATGGTGAACACTGGAGTACTGTCCTAGACCCTTATACAGGGAGCAGTGTGGACTGGCAATCAGATGAAGCATTAATACCTGCTGGAACCACACATGTCCGTTTCCGTTACGATACAGATAGTTATAATAATGGCAGAGGTTGGTATGTAACGAATATCCAACTGCATTCGGTATATGGTGAGGAGCTGGGACTTAATCTAAACAGTGATGATTGGACGCAGCGTAACTATTAAGATTCAAGGAGGAGAAGCATGAAATTTTCTATCAAGATTCCCTTTATTCTAACAGCTATTTTTGCCCTGCTGGTGAGCCCTTTTTCGGGTAACACCATCTATGCGGAAGAACAGGACAACATAGATGATCTTATTATTTTTCAAAACATACCACAGGCAGCACCGGTTATTGAAAACAATCAAATTGACTTGCGTGTGTTACGCATTTATGAAGATGGCCATTTTAAAGAAACTGCCGATAACCTTAGCTGGAATTCACGGAACGAAAATGTAGCAACCGTGGATGATAGTGGACTGGTAACACTAACTGGACAAAATGGCCGATCTATTATCACCGTAACAGATGGTAATTCAAGTGACCGGATTGCCGTTCACACAAAGTCATCCGGAACACAGGTTATTCAACAAAATGGGGATCAATACAATATAATTGATCAAGCGATTGCCGGCATGACAATCAATGAAAAAATAGGACAAATGCTAATGCCCGACTTCAGAAATTGGGACGGAGAGAATGTTACGGAAATGCTCCCGGAAATCGAACAGTTAATTGAAGAATACCATCTTGGCGGCGTTATTTTATTCCGTGAGAATGTAGTGACTACAGAACAAACCGCACGACTAGTCGCTGCATATCAAGAAGTTGCCGAAAAATATGGCTTGCTCATGACCATTGACCAGGAGGGCGGAATCGTTACTCGCCTGCAGTCAGGTACAGATATGCCTGGTAATATGGCGCTTGGTGCCGCTCGTTCAACAGAAACGGCAGAAAATGTAGGTGAAGTAATTGGCGAAGAACTAAACGCACTGGGAATTAACATGAACCTGGCACCTGTGTTAGATGTAAATAATAATCCTGATAATCCGGTAATCGGAGTTCGTTCATTCGGTGAGGACCCTGAATTAGTTGCCGATCTGGGAATTGCCTATACACAAGGTTTACAAAGTACAGGTGTAGCAGCCACTGCAAAACACTTTCCTGGACATGGGGATACAGCAGTTGATTCACACCTTGGCTTACCAGAAGTCCCACATGATAAAGAACGTTTATTGGAAGTGGAGTTATATCCATTTCAACAAGCAATGGAAGCTGGCATTGATGCGATCATGACTGCGCATGTGACTTTTCCAAAGATTGATGATACAAAAGTAATTTCGAAAAAAGATGGAACGGAAATTTCTTTACCAGCAACCCTTTCACATAAAGTTTTAACTGAGTTAATGCGTGAAGAAATGGGCTTTGATGGTGTCATTATTACTGATGCATTGAATATGAACGCAATTACTGATCATTTTGGCTCGGTCGATGCAGTTATTCGTTCGGTTAATGCCGGAACGGATATCATTCTCATGCCGGTAGGACTGGAAGAGGTCGCAGATGGCTTGCTGGAAGCAGTTGAAACAGGAGAGATCACAGAAGAACGCATCGAAGCATCTGTAGAACGTATTTTAACTTTGAAAATGGAACGTGGAATTATAAAATCTGAGAATCCACTGCCCGTAAATGAAATTGTTGATAATGCGGAACAGGTAGTTGGTTCCGATGCACATAAACAAGTGGAACAGGAGGCAGCAAATCAGTCGATCACTCTCGTTAAAAATGACAATGCGCTACCACTTAACTTTTCAAATGAAGAAAAAATAGTAGTTATTGGAAATACGTATATCAACAGCTTGTATGAAGCTGTGAGTTCATACCATGAAAACACAGATCTCGTGGTAGCCTCTGGTCCATTAAGTGATGACCAACTGGCTCAATTGCAGGATGCAAGTAGTGTAATTGTAGGATCGTATACATTCAATGTAAATGGTCGTGATCCGGGAAGTGCGCAGATGCAGCTGGTAAATCAGCTTATCGAAAATGTTGATGCACCTGTTGTCGGAGTTGGTATCCGCAACCCTTATGACGTAATGGCCTTCCCTGAGATTGATGCCTATTTAGCACAATACGGATTTAGAGAGGCAAGCTTTAACGCCACAGCAGCAACTCTATTTGGTGAAAATAACCCAACTGGTTTATTGCCTGTAACAATTCCAGATCAAGATGGCAATACATTGTTTGAGTATGGCTTTGGTTTAAACTACTAAAAAGGAGCGATTGACGAATATGAAGAAATCTATTATTACTTTTTTGACGATTGTATTAGTATTAAGTTCCTTAACTGCAGTATTCGCAGATAGGGGCAACGGAAATGGAAAAGAGAAAGTAAGTCCAAATGAACTTAAATTAGGCGTTGAAGTATTGCTGGACGAACAAAAAGACTTAATTGAAGGGAAGCGTGTTGGTTTAATTACCAACCCAACTGGTGTAGATCAGGAGTTAAACAGCATTGTCGATCGACTGCACAATGACCCGGATGTTGATTTAACAGCACTTTACGGCCCGGAGCATGGTGTTCGTGGGGACGCTCAAGCTGGAGAATATGTGGAATATTATATTGATGAAACAACAGGATTGCCTGTATACAGTCTGTATGGCCAAACGAGGAAGCCTACTCCGGAAATGCTGGAGGATGTAGATGTATTACTATTTGATATCCAGGATGTAGGTACACGCTTCTATACGTATATTTATACAATGGCTTATGCTATGGAAGCAGCTCAGGAAAATGATATCGAAATTATTGTACTAGACCGCCCTAACCCGCTTGGTGGACATAAAGTAGAAGGTCCAGTTCTGGATCCTGATTATGCTTCATTCGTTGGGAACTACCCTATTCCCTTGCGTCATGGGATGACAGTTGGGGAATTAGCAAAGTTATTTAATAATGAATTTGATATCGGTGCCGATTTAACGGTAGTAGAAATGAATGGCTGGAAGCGCAATATGTATTATGATGATACAGACTTAGAATTCGTTCTACCATCACCAAACATGCCAACACTTGATACCGCTCTCGTTTATCCTGGAGCAGCATTAATTGAAGGCACAAACTTATCAGAAGGCCGCGGCACTTCAAAACCATTCGAATTGCTGGGTGCGCCATTTGTTAACAGTACAGAACTTGCAGCAGCTTTAAATGAAATTGATCTGCCCGGTGTTATTTTCCGTGCAGCATCATTTACACCTTCTTTTTCCAAACATGCTGGAACACTTAGTAATGGTGTACAGATTCACGTAACGAATAAGAAGTCTTACAAACCAGTTGAAACAGGACTGCATATTGTAAAAACATTGCATGATATGTACCCAGAAGACTTTGAGTTTCGCGCAGAGAACAGCGCAGGAGTATCCTTCTTCGACAATCTAATCGGTAATGGATGGATCCGTGAAGCAATTGAAAACGGGGAAGCTGTTGAAGATATGGAAAAGCAATGGAAAGATGGATTGAAAGATTTCCAGAAAGTGCGTAAGGATTATTTGGTATATTAAGTCGTTTGGATAGATTGCTATTTTCATCTCATAAAGCTGATGAGCGACCGAAAAAGATAATAAAGCAAGAGATGGTGCTCTCATAAAGCTGATGAGTGCCCTAATAAGATAATTAAGCAAGAGATGGTGCTCTCATAGAGTCGATGAGCGCCCTAATAAGATAATTAAGCAAGAGATGGTGCTCTCATAGAGCCGATGAGTGCACGAATAAGATAAAAATAAAAGAGAAAGGGCACTCTTAAAGCTGATGAGTGCCCCACAGTGAGCATGAACTTGTGAACGTGAACGTGGATACTGAAGCGTTGCACACCAGTAATAATATTAGCTTATCAAATGCAATATTCTTTTAGTAAACAACTTTTATTTTAAAAATCGATTTATAATACCTTGATTAAAGAGTCATAAATGTAACTATACTAAGTATTTTAGATTCACCCGGTAGAAGATTTACTAACCTCTTCAAGGGCCGTTGATAGAATGAATTTGGTGCAATAAACAGAAGAAGTAACCGTCTTATCCATTAAAATTGAGGGCGGTTACTTTTTTTCACTTTTAAGGATTAAATTATAAGGAAAACTTAGTGTCAAAGTAGATATTAAAGATAAAGTGAAACTTCAATCAGTGGGGACTTCCCTTCATCCATCACTGATTTTTAGTTGAAACGAATCGGATATCTACCGGCAGTTGAGCCACCAAGCTTAATGCTTCATATATCTTCACTCTACAAGCTCCCTTCTCTTAAAGGAAATGATCAACCGCCCACATGTTATTTAATTACTATTTTATTTTTATTATTTTATAGGACTGTTTTCTAAAAGATTGCTGCTATTTGCATCATAATTAGGTAACGAACCCTTATTTATCAGTGTCTATAAGTGCAACATAATTCGTTACTGACATAACTAACCGCTAAGGAAAAACATTTCGCTGGTATTGTGCTATGTTATAACTTTATCTATTGCTTTATTAAATAATTTTTCTCTTTTTATGATTGTTGATCGGAGCGGTATGCAGTCGACTCCAGCGGGAACAGCACGTGTCTGAATACCCCGCAGCGATAGTTTTCCTTAAAGTAGGGCTGAAGCCATAACAGCGGAAAGCGACTGCCCATAGCGGAAATCAACCCTACTAACGTCGCGGTTTATAATCAAATACTGTGAGAAAAAGCAACAAATTATGTGAAAGAGCTTTTTATAAAGAAAAATTGTAGTAAACTACGAACAAATATTCCTACCTAATTATGATAAACATCAAAACAACTTCATTTGTTGCGTACTTTCATTTTCAGGAGAGTCTGATCCTTCCATTATATAACCTAATGCTTTGTATCCTTTCTTTCTTTTTTCATACATATTGCGGAATACTTCTTCTCTATGATCCACATAATCATATACTTTCACCACATTCTTATCATCATGCAGCCTATGTAGTCTCCCTACATATTGTTGTAGTGTACCTTTCCAGGATATTGGCATAGCCAAAAACATTGTGTCCATTACTGCGTTATCAAAACCTTCTCCAATATATTTACCTGTAGCAATAACTAACCTTTCTTTCTCATCCGATATAGATTCTAATTGTTCTAATTTATTCTGAATATCTTTTTTGTTCATTCCACCTGTTAGAACAATAATATTTTTAGCAAAGCCTTTAAACATCAATTCGAACTCTCTTACATGTTCGATTCTCTCCGTTAATATTATCGGACTTGCCCCATTTTCTAATTCCTTCAATACATCATTAAAGATCATTTCATTTCTTGAATTACTTTTTACCAGTTCTCTATAAAGCGTTTGAATGTTTTTTTCTTCCCTGTTTAGTTTACTTTTAAATGGTGTATTTCTAGGTATCAGGACATGATTAAATGGTCTAACCCTAGCTTGGTTCTTAGCGGTTACTTTATAACGTATTGGCCCACATTGCATCGCCATTATTGGTTGTAAGCCATCTTTTCTAGTTGGGGTTGCTGTTAAACCATGAACATATCTCGCTTCTGCCTTTTTCAACACACTTTCGAAACTAAATGCCGAAATATGATGACATTCATCTACAATAATTTGTCCATATTCTAAAATGTAATCTTTGACTTTCCCTTTGTAATTAAGTGTTTGAATTGTAGCAATATCCATGGCCCCATTTGCTGAATTCTTACCTCCGCCAATTTGGCCTATTTTACTCGTATCTATATTAAGAAATGTCGATAAACGTTCCTTCCATTGATCCATTAACTGCTTCCGATGAACAATCACTAAGGTATTTACTTTTCTGTTAGATATAAGTGATGCAGCTACCACGGTCTTTCCAAATCCTGTAGTTGCTGATAAAATGCCGTTTTGATAGTTAAGCATGTTTTGTACAGCATCTTCTTGCTGTCCAGTCAACTGTCCATGAAATTCTGCTGCGAATGGTTTTCCTGAATTCATTTCATCTTTTATAATAAGTTCTATATTCTTTGCTTTCAAAAGTTTTCTTAGATCTTCCAGACACCCCCTGGGTAGGATTAAATAATCTTGCTGGTTGTCTGTGCAATCAATCATTCTCGGGATCTTGTAAGTTGATAATCTGTTTGCTTGAGCTTTAAAATACTCCGGATTATTAAACGTCGCCAACCTAACCATTTCATTAATAAATTTAGAGGGGAGACCATCTTTAGGAATATATATTCCATTTTTTAAAATAATTGTTAGTTTTATTGGTAACTTGTCTTTACTCGAGGTACTTTCATTAACTACAAAAGTTGATTGTTCAATTTGATGATTCTTCTTAACAATGCTCTCTATTTCTTTTCTATCCATTTTTCTTATTTTGGCCAGATACGACCATTGATCAGGATATGCATTAAAATTTTCATCAACAAAAACACTATTACCACTTTTTCGTGGAAAATGCTGTAGTGGAAGGGCAATTAAATTACCAAACCCTCCTTGTGGTAATGTATCCTGATTCGGGAACATACGGTCATATGAATCTATACCCAGCTGATATCTTTTTTCAAGTGTCCGTGTTAAAAGGACATTTCCAAGCCTTCGTGCTAGATTTGCCGGAATCGAGTTCTCAAAAAAGATCCAAATATGACACCCATTCCCTGAACGAGATATTTCAATGCTTACTGGTACCTTATGCGATTTACACACCTCTATAAAAGCACTTGCATCCATCTTCCAATTATTTTTATCAAAATCAACTGCTAAAAACCAGCAAGTTTCATCCTTAAGCATTGGGTAAACTCCAATTATCCTCTTTCCAATAAGATGGTCATATATCACCTGATCTGTTATAGGTAGCAGGTTTTGCCGTTGACGGTCTCGAGCTGGGGAATACCCCTTTTTCCCATTATCGTATTCCCAACGTACTGCAAAAACATCTTCTCTTCCTTTGAATAAGTTTCTAAATAGCTTTATTCTGTCTTTTATTTTCTTTTCTTTAGAATATAATTGGCTATTTTGTGACTGGTTTTGATTTAGTTCAATAGGGATGTTATGAAGCTTCAACAACTTTTTCAATTGATTGTTTTCCTTTTTCAATTGTTCACATTCTTCCAAAGCTTTCTGAAGTTGATAATTATGATTTTTCATAGTAACCCTCATTTTTAAAAGTTATATTTCCATTATACATAATCTCTAAAAATAGTACTTTCCATACATATTGATCATAAGAAGAAAAACGTTTATGATAGTGTTTAGGAGGTTCCTTTATGGCGAAGCATAAAAAAAAGAAATCGAACATACCTAGACATAAACGTCTTAAACGCACTGGAAGACTTCAGGCTGCACAACATTGGATCCCAAAATACAATGGAGAAAACCTTGTAAATGGCTATAGCAAGCACTTTAATGTAAATAAGCTTTGTGCTGTTAAAGAATTAGAAATGATTGGTTATACTTATGAGAAAGCATATATACAAAAATTGAAAGACTCTGAGATACAAAAGCAACAAGAGTCAGAAAAACGTAATGCCGCTAAAAAGAAAAAAAGAAAACAACCTGAAGAAGACTTTTGGGATGAAGAGTGTGATGAAACGTATGCATTTATTGCAGGATATACGTCCGGAGGAGCCCCCTATGGAATAACATGGGAAGAGTGGGAAGAGGAAGTAAATACTCAGAGTCCTAATAAAACGTAGCAATGACGATAAGGACTCATTTTAATAACGAGTAAAATAACCGACCAAAAGCGAGTGTCCATTTAACAGCTTACTATAACCTCCTGTCAATTGAAGCAGCGGCTCTTTCCTCTCCTCCACCACTTCCTTGTTAGCCAACAAGTCCACCCCTCAAACTGATTATTCATTCAATAAAATAGTCTATAAGTATTCTCCAATTAATTTCTGTTCCAACCGACACTCTTCACATCTTTTCGGATCTGAAAAACCTTTTTGTTTGTAGATTTTCTGCTCCCCTACTGTAAAAGTAAACCGATTACCACACTCCCAGCATTTGATAAACAGATCCTGTGGAGCAGATCCCTTCAATGCTTCCTGAAGTGACGCATTTCTTTTCAGAGCACCATTAAGGTCAATGGGTTCATCCGAATCCAATGCATTGATTGTTTCTTTAATCTCAGCTTGTACTTTCTTATATTCTATTTTATTCCATGCTTCTAAATAAGGAATATACCTCTTATCTCCTGTTTCTCTAACCTTTCTAATAAATAAAAGTATCATTTTCCGGTCCCGATCTTTTAAATAGTTCATATCTGGTATTGGTCTACCTTCTTTTTGCCATCTGCTCCATTCAGCTAAAAATTCGTCTGCACGAAAGTCCCTTTCAATCTCCCAGCCACGATCCGTAAAAACAATCATTGGCAGTTTGCCAGAGTATTGAATATCGAGAAAATCATAATCTATCATCCAGTCTATCTTTTCCATTATCTTTTCTAATTTCTCCGATTTGTAATAACCATAGACCGGGCAGGCATCTAACTCTAAAGCCAATACCTTTTTCTCACGTGAACCCTTTAGAATTTTGGCAAGAAGTGTTCGTCCGCCCTCTGCAATGATTTCATCTGCTGCCCTCAAAATCGCTGAAATATCATTTTTAGATAGATATTCCGTATTTGATCCCATTTTCCAACTGTCCCTTCCTGAATTTTATCATTTAGTTTTTCTATTAATTAACTTAATATAGGAATTTTATTCACTATAAACAAAATCCCTTCATAATTATATCCAATAAAATATACCACCTCTGACATAACTTTGACCACTGGATGATCAAAGCTAAACCCATAGTTTTTGAAATCAAAATGTAATACTTGTAGTACAAATTTGATTGATTTTCAATAAGAGCAGTCCTTCCACATAGGGCCATTAAAAGTACGTACTGTATAAGGATGTAATATTTTGAAATTTGTGTTAAAATTACAACTATATTAATGAAAGGTGTGATTCGTAATGAAAAACATTTTAACTTTTGACCGAAAAAATCTTTTATTGGAGTTCATTACGAGTAATTCATAAAAGAAGTTTTTCTTTGAATGCTCGTAAATTTCAAAGATATTGGAGGAGCATTCATGTTAAGTAATCAAGGGTTTAATTTGTGGGCTGATAACTATGATAAAACAGTTCAACTCAGTGAGGAAAATAACCTGTATCCTTTTGCTGGGTATAAGAAAATACTAAACGTTATTTTTAATGAAGCAATGCAAAAGGTGGATTCTGAAATCTTAGATATTGGTTTTGGAACAGGTGTATTAACAAGTAAACTATATACAAATGGACACCAAATTGATGGTGTAGACTTCTCATCAAAAATGATTTCCATTGCACAATCTATAATGCCAAATGCTTATTTGATTGAATGGGATTTTTCAATGGGCTTACCTCCTGAGATACTTGGTAAGAAATATGATTCCATTATAAGCACCTATGCATTACACCACTTAACAGACAAAGAGAAAATAGTATTTATAACTAACTTAATACCTTTGCTCAAAAAAGACGGTAAAATTTTCATTGGTGACATTTCTTTTGAAACACGAGAACAACTTAATAAATGTCGTCAGGATAGTATTGAATATTGGGATGATGATGAGTTTTATTTCGTTTATGATGAAATTAATTCTTCACTAGAGAATGAGTGTGAATTTTATCCGATTTCTCGTTGCGGTGGCGTATTCATTATTTCAGAGTAAAACATGAATTATGGGAGTGGAAAGCTAACCTTTGCCACTCTCATGTGTTTAACTGTAATTCAACTAAAGGCGTTATTGTTGAATAGCTAAAGTCTAATTTCTTCCAGAATCATTAAAGATTTAGACCGCAATTCCTTGACATTAATCCACCGGTAAATTTGGTGGCAACAAATGGCAAACTATGTGACAATCGCTAGTAAAAACTTGTCATGGTACACTTCTATGGCCCTAAACAAAGATGCTTGATCCTATGAGAAACGCAAATTAGTATTTACAGCTTGTTTTAATATTACCCTCATAAGTCCAAAACAGTAATTCAACTACACAAACAGTTTTTCAATATCCACTTCAAATCCTGCCAATACTTTTGATTTCACAGTTCCTTGGTATCTCGCCACATCTTTTTGTTGGTAAGTTCCTTCTTCATCCAATAAATAGAGTTGAACGGTATTTAATAAGGGATTAACGATCCAATATTCTTTAACACTGTATTCCATGTATAGATTCAGCTTTGTTACTAAATCATGAGATTGATTTGATGGACTAATAATTTCAATAATAATTGTTGGAGCACCAGTATACTTATTGCTGCCCAATCCTTCTTTATCACAAATAACAGATAGATCAGGGATAACGACTTTTTTATCTTCAACACCCTTTTTACTTAATTCAACGTCGAATGGTGCATGAAAAACTTCGCATGCTTTACCTTCTAATAAGTTAAATAATGCAGCATGTAAACGTCCGGAAATTCGCTGGTGTATGGTAGATAGTGATGGTGATATCTAAACAATCCCATCAATAAACTCCATTAATTGATTGGTACCTTCTCTTAATTTGTAAAATTCATCTAGTGTTCCTTCCATTTTTTTAGGTAGGTTCATATAGGAAGTCTCCTTTCATCTTAGAAAACTTGGCAATCCCCAAGCTTTTGGGCGATGCCTTAGTTGTACTTATGCAGATAGGAAAGTTTTAACTTTTCCAACTGCCAATAAATTCTTTTCACTTAATTCTATTCTACGTTATTTGGTTAATTCTTTTTAACCAATTAATTTGAAAAACATTCTACTATTAATTATAGTTACCATTTGAACAATATTTCAACCTTCAAATCGGGTTTTAAGTAACAAAAATACGGCAACCAGAAAACCCTGATTGCCGCTTCTACACTATACTACAAAACTATCCTTTTATGGCCCCTTCTGTCATACCCTTTGCAATACGTTGTTGGAAGATCGCGTACAGGATGATTACAGGTATAATTGCAATAACCAGACTGGCAAACAACGTTCCCCAGGCATTCGTATATTGGGCCTCACTACTAATATAATCAATCGCTAAAGCTAATGTATAATTTTCACTGCTCTGTAAGAAAATCAGTGCCATGAAGTACTCATTCCAAAACTGGATGGCATTCATAATTGTTACTGTAATGATTCCCGACATACTTAAAGGTGTGATAATTTTCCATAAGACGCCATAGGGCGAAAGTCCATCAATGGCTGCGGATTCTTCCAATGATTTAGGAATCGTGCTCATAAAGCTGGTTAGTACGAAAATCGTAAATGGTAGCTGGCTTATTGCGTATACGATTGCCAGACCAAAGATATTATCCAGTAAGCCCAAATCCATTAATAGGAAGAACAACGGAATCCAACCTAATACCATCGGAATCATCATTGCAGAAACATAAACTGTAAATAGAATATGACTCCCTTTGAATTTCAGTCGTTCAATTGCATATGCAGTTGGTATCGCCAGAAATAATGTTAGTAAAGATCCAACTACGGTTACTATTAAACTATTAAAAACACTTGTATCTATATTATAATTTGACCACGCATTGGCAAAGTTTTGAAAACTGAATGATTCTGGAAAACCCCACGGATTCCTATATATCTCTGCATTCGATTTAAACGAACCAAGAAACATCCAGAAAATGGGATATAATACTGCTATTGTCCATAAAATGAGTGGAATTCGTATTCCTGTTTTCCCCAAGATCTGACCTACACTACGCTTCACTTTCTGTTCCTCCTTTTTTCATTACTACCATTTTAGTTTCTATCATGCTTTTTAATATTCAACTTTATCTCTTCGCATAAAGAATTGTAAAATTAATACGGTAATTAATGAAAGGACTAGAATCATTACACCGATAGTTGCTCCGTAACCAAAGTTATATCGCACGAATGCTTGCTGATAAAGATAGGAACCCATTACATGTGTTGAGTTATTAGGTCCGCCACCAGTCATAACTTGAACGATAATGAAGGAACCATTTAATGTAGTAATAACAATATAAAGAACAGAAATTTTAATTTGTGGCCATACTAGTGGTAAAGTCACCTTCCAAAATTGCTGCCATTCATTCGCACCATCTATTTCAGCTGCTTCATAATAGCTTTTCGAAACATTCGCTATACCACCCATTAGCATAAGCATAAAGAGACCTATACCAGCCCAGATCGATGGTAAAACCAGACTTGGCAAAGCCCATGTCTCACTGCCTAGCCATGGTCTAGTCCAACTTTCCAAACCAATAGCTTCCAAACCGGAATTAACAAGGCCCATGCTTGGGTTATAAATGAAAGACCAGAGGATCCCAATAACTACAACGGACATAATATTAGGGAAGAAAAACACAATTCGATAAAATGGTGCCTCTTTGATTTTCAATTGTGTTAGGGCAACAGCAAAAAACATAGCTAAAATCATAATACCAATTACCTTCGTTGCCACCAGGAAATAATCATGGATAATTGTATTGGGGATAATTGCATCATTTATTAATTTTATGTAATTGTCAAATCCAATAAACTCTTTATTTTGAGAAGCGCCAGACCAATCAAAAAATGAATAGTACAAGCCACTAAATAATGGATATAGGGTAAATATAGCAAACATGATAAATGTCGGAATTAAACAAAAAGCGAGAAATGTATACTTTTGTTTTTTTGACTGTACCATCCAATCACTCTTTCTATTAAAATAATGCATGGAACATAAAGGCGAATAACGCACCTTTATGTTCCATACTTAAACAGTTAGCTAAAATTAGTTACGGTAGTCTGCAGCAGCTTTTTCAGCTGCTTCTACAAATTCTTCTGCAGTCATGTTACCTAGCATTAAGGACATTAGCGCATCGCCAATTGGCCCTTCAAGATCAGAACTCATTGGATGTGGCTTTTCATAAATGGAAACCTGATCCGGGTCATTAATCATCGCATTAGCTTCGATTAAGTATCCAGGTACGTTCTCATTTTCAGATAGGTCCACTCCATCGACGTTCATAATCGCACCAGTATGCTCAGAGAAAGATTTTGCATATTCTCTAGTGAACGCAAATTCTATGAAAGCTTTCGCTGCGTCTGGATTTGAAGCATTCTCAGCAATTGCTAATGGACGTAAATCAGGAACGATTGCATAATTTTCACCAGGATCCTGCATTGGTGAAGGGATGAAGCCATAGTCAAAGTCTTCTGGTGTATCATTCGCCATTTCATTTGGCAACCAGAATCCAACTGGGATAAACGCATTATCATGCAGTAAGAAGTTCATTTGAGATTGAGTATGGTTCAATGCACCTAATCCTGAATCAAACATACCTTCCTGTTGCATTCTTTCTACTTTCTTCATCGTATCTAGTACTACATCCTGCGTCCAAGCGCCTTCTGCACCAGTAATTAAATCCGCTAGTAATTCATCTCCACCAGCTGCACCAAATGCAGGGTAAAGTGCTCCACGAAGGAAGTAATATGGATGTTGTCCACTTGTTACATAAGGATCAATTCCCATGTCTGCTTTGATTTCTTCCATTGAGCTCATTAAACTCTCAAAGTCAGTTGGCACTTCATATCCATTTTCATCAAATAAGGCTTTGTCATACCAAGTTCCCCATGTATCAAAAACGAGAGGTAGTGATAAAATTTCTCCATCAAACTTACCTGGCTGCACAATGAAACTATCAACTAGTTTATCTCCGCCTTCAAGCTCAATTCCCTCTACCCATTCCGTTAGGTTCATCAATTGGCCATCTTCTGCCATCTGCGTTTCACTTGAACCTGCTCCATCAATGTACACGAGATCAGGTGGATCATTCGCTACCCAACGTGAACGCATTTCGTCGTTGATATTCGGTCCAGCTTGTTCAATAACAGTGACATCAGGGTACTCTGCCTGGAAATCAGCTATTACTTCTTTCCACCAAGAATCTCCATATCCTCCTACAAAATACTGAATTTCTAGCTCGCCTGAAATTTCTCCGTCTTCACCATTTGATGCTTCGTCTGATGAACCGTTTGAGTCATCTGATCCATTATCTGAATCGTCATCATCTGATGAACAAGCAACAACGAATGCCAGCATAAACGCAGCGATTAGCAATAACATAAATCGGCCGTTAAATAATTTCTTCAACTTATTTTCCCCCTTGTTTTTAAATTAATATATGAAACGCATCAATAGCTATGAAACTATCAATGGGGTTTCTGAAATTAAAACGCTATGAAAAATAGTCAATTGCTTCTCTCACATAACCATCACTATGCTCGATCGCTTTTTTTGCATCCTGAACAGATACTCCTGCCTCGATCATAACAATTGCAGGTTTTACTTCATTATTTGTTTCGTTAAGTACTTCTTCAGCTTTTTCATAAGAGACATTCGTAATTTCCATGATGTTACGCTTTGCCCGTTCCCGGAGTTTATAGTTGCTTGCGTGCACATCAACCATGAGGTTCTGGTGAACTTTGCCCAGCTTTATCATCGTAGTTGTACTAATCATGTTCAATATCATTTTATGTGCCGTTGCTGATTTCATTCTCGTTGATCCTGTTAATACTTCCGGGCCAACCACAACTTCAATGTCACAATCAGCATAGCTGCTAATTAATGAATCCTTATTACATGACAGTGATACTGTATATGCTCCAATTTCACGTGCATATTTCAGTGCGCCTATTGGGTAAGGGGTTCTGCCACTTGCTGTTATTCCAATAACAACATCATACTTCGTGAAGCTTTTTCCTTTTAGATCTGCCAGGCCCTGTTCCTCACTATCTTCAGATCCTTCCACAGCATTGAAAAAAGCGCCATTTCCTCCCGCCATAACAGTTTGAACCATTTCTGGAGGAGTCATGAAGGTTGGAGGGCATTCTGATGCATCAATGACACCTAATCTTCCACTAGTTCCTGCACCTACATAGAATAATCGTCCGCCACCTCCCAGAGCTTTATAAATATGCTCTACCGCAATATCGATTTTAGGGATCACTGCATTAACCGCATTTGCAACTTTCTTATCTTCATCATTAATCGTTTTTAAAATCTCCAATGTAGACATTCGATCCAGATTCATACTATTTTGATTTCTCTGTTCAGTAGTTAAGTTTGATAATTCCATTTGGACGATGTTCTCCTTATCTGAATGAATAGTTATTTTTACTATACTAGATTACACACAATTATAAAGCGCTTTCATTCCTCGTGCAAACAGTACCGTAGAATTGATTTTATTATAGACCGATTGAACTATTTTGTCAATAAAACTTAAAAAACCAGTAATATTATTTCAGTTTGTCCCTTACTATTTTATGGGGCTACCTTTATGAATTTAATTTTTATTTCCTCTTAAAAAAGATACAGCTTCTCTCGTTTCATCTAAATGCTTGATTGTTTCATCATATTCCTCTGATGCCAGACACATTAATAAGATATCGATAAGGTGCAGCTGTGCTATACGTGATGAAGTTGCCCCACTTCTGAATGTTGCTTCTTTAGCTGCAGATGTATGTAATTGAATATCAGAAAAATTACTTACGAGTGAATTGCCATACTTCGTAATACTAATTGTTTTTACCTTTTTATGTTTAGCAAGCTCCATTAATTTTGCGACTTCCTGCGTATTTCCTGAAAAAGAAATACCTACAACTACATCCTCAGGGCCTTTATTAGCAATTGAAGTTGCTGCCATATGTACATCGGAAAACGAGTGCGCATTTTTATTAATTCGCAGAAGTTTTTGCTCTGCATCTACTGCCGCTATATAGGAAGCTCCAACACCAATAAAAATAACCGACTTCGCGTTTGATAGAGCGGATACTGCTTTTTTTATATTCTTTTCGCTCATGATATCTACTGTTTCTCTTAATGTCTGTATTGTATTTGAAGTTACCTTATCAATAATAGCCTTATAGCTTTCATTCGGTTCTATATCCCGATATTCGGTTATATCGTCTGCTTGAAGATCCCCAGCAACACGTATTTTGAGCTCCTGAAAACCGCTGAATCCCAGTGATTTGCATAATCGGATAACCGCAGCACTACTTGTTTGGCTCTTTTCGCCTAACTTTAAGGCGGTTAATAATATTGATTCCTCTGGATTGTTTAATATATAATTTGCTATTTTCCTCTCAGAGGGAGGTAAATTGTTTATCATCTCTTTTAAAATAACCAGACCGCCTTTTACTCGAGCCATTTTTTCACCTTCTGCCTTTTTATACTTTTTTATTTTATAATATCATATATATGACTGTTTATACACGTGAAGGAAATGCCCTTTAAATTACTCTATTAGGTCATTTCCTTCACGATTACCTTGTTAATGAATTAAATCTACAACAATTCGTGACGAAAAATCGGGAGTCCCATACTCTACATTGTCTTCTGTTAAATTAAATGCAGCAATAAACATAGAATCCTCAATGTAATAATCAATACTCGAAAGTACAGGACTATTATCTATAACGATATTTCCTCCTTCTTCATTGAGATTGCCACCAATTTCTCCATAAGGAATTGTTAAAATTAATTGATTATTTGTTTCTTCAATCTCGTAATTTTTAAAAGTTTTATTTAAATCAAATACTATTCTTGAATACGTAGAATGGACACCATAACGAATTCCTTCTACAGAGGTGGCAGAAACCTCCACATCACGTTTTGCGGTTAGACTGTTATAGTTGGCAACTACTTCTCCTATCCCATCGTTAGTAGCATGAAATATACCATTTTCTACATACCCTATATCGTTGGAAACTTCCCATTCAATTGCATCAGGATCAATATTCAACGATTCACCATTTTCATCGAAGCCTTTAACAGATAGTTCTTGTTGCTCTCCTGGTGATGCAGTTAAGTCCAATGGTAAAATACCCAATGACCCTTTTTCTTTGTATGGTTCGGAGTCACTAGGATATGGATTATACAATAAATAGTTATTTCTTACTTCATTAACCCATATATTGAGGTCATTTTCCCACGAAGCCATAATGTCTTCAACAGGCTCACCGTCCATGATCATCGCTGGTACATCTGGGTCCCCTATAAGATTTGCATAGCTGGAGGTCATTTCAAATTCACTTGGATTTTGATCACGCATTGCATCTACTAGATTCAGTCCCAACTCTACTAAATCAATTGAACTAGGATCATCAATATGAACCTGTACCCCACCAACGCGATTGCCGGTGTATTTACCGAACATTGGAGTATAGTATGCAGCCCTGAATGTAACTCCGTCTATCTCACGATTATTCATTTCTTCAGCCAGATCTTCTCCATCAATCCAAGGAGCTCCAACTAATTCAAATGGTCTTGTAGTT
Organism: Virgibacillus tibetensis; assembly: GCF_036026595.1. Taxonomy (NCBI): domain Bacteria; kingdom Bacillati; phylum Bacillota; class Bacilli; order Caryophanales; family Bacillaceae; genus Virgibacillus; species Virgibacillus tibetensis. The sequence goes on from NZ_JARZFX010000002.1 coordinate 109,214, forward strand.
CCTAGTCCTGTAGATAGCGTAGTATCATCTAATAATTCTGTTCCTGCATATAAGTAAGCCGTTTCTTGTGTTGGTATATTAGGTGATGTCATCACCCATGGAAGGCCTGTGTCTTCAAAATGCATTGTACGCTTCCATCCACTCATTTCTGCTATTTTAAGATCGACACCCATACTATACTCATGGTTCCACATTATTGCTAACTCTCCAACAGTCATTCCATGTCTGACAGGCAATAAAAATCTCCCCATAAAACTTACAGTCTCTGGAGAACGAAGTGGCCCTTCTACACGAGTACCACCAATAGGATTTGGCCTGTCCAGTACAATGATTTCCTTATCAAACTCAGCTGCAGCCTCCATTGCAAATCCCAATGTATAAATGTAAGTATACACATTCGAACCTATATCTTGTATGTCGAATAGTAATACATCAACATCCTCTAACATATCCTCAGTTGGCTTCCATGTAGGACCATATAAACTATATACTGGCAATCCAGTTCTTTCATCAATATAGGATTCGACATATTCACCAGCTTCCTGGTTCCCACGAATTCCATGCTCTGGTCCAAATAATGCCGTAAGATCAACGCTTGGATGATCGTACAACAGATCAACATCACTAACTAAGTTGCTATCAACTCCTGTTGGATTGGTAATTAACCCTACCTTTTTACCATCTACCCAATCTAAATGATCCTCCAAAAACACTTCAATACCTGGCACTACCTTTTCTTTCTTACCCTTACCTTGATTACCTTCTGCATTAGAATTTGTTAACGAAGAAGTCATTACCAGCATTAAAACTAAAACAGTCATAAAAATTTTATTAAATTTCACAAAAACACTCCTTGTTTAGTTTGTTTAAGTTTGTTTACTTAATACATCTTTAATAGCTTTGCTTTGGTAGCCAATAGATTTCAATGCCAAAGCAATCGATCCATAAGCTGGAGGCAAAGTCGGAAGTATTAGTTGCACACCTGAAATCTCTTTTTCTATTTTCTGTTTAAGTTTTATATGCATTATTCTATTATTAAAGATGCCACCAATTAATACAAAAGGAACGATTAAGGTATTCTGTTGATCAAATGCTTTGTTAAATACTACTTTCCCATTATTGGTAATTATATTGGTGACCTCGTCGATGATTCTAGTTGCCATGTAGTCTCCTTTGCTTACTGCTTCAAAAACTACCGGTGCAAAACTAGCTATCTTTGCTTTTTCATTCCCACTACTATAGATGTGTTTGATTAATCCAGGTGTTTCAACTTCTTCAAGCTTGTTTAATAATAAATACGTCATTTCCGTTTTAGGTCCCAATCCATCATACTCGTTAAAAATGGCTTCTAAGGCTCTATATCCAAGATAGTAACCACTCCCTGGGTCAGCATTAATTAAGTGCCCCCAGCCTCCTACTCGCTGTGTCTGTTTTCCATCAAACGCAAGACAAATCGCGCCTGTTCCTCCAATTGTGACAATCCCTGAACCTCCATAAGTACCTGAATACAAGGCTATTATTGCATCACTTTCAAAGGCAAAACTTTTCACTTTTTTTTTCAGGTTATGGCGATTAAATTCTGCAGTCCATTTCTTTTTAGATTCTTCCCTTCCTAAACCGGCAAGCCCAATCCCGATATGAATATCTTCTCCATTTGTAAATGACATTAACTGATTAATTAAACTTGTTACTATCAAAGTTGATTGTTCAAAACCTATACTATGTGGATTGGAACCTTCTCCTTTAATACGAGATATCTCCCCCCTTCCAAAATGAAATAATATAGCTTCTGTTTTTGTTCCACCACCATCGATTCCTATAATATACAGTGTTCCCACCCCGATCTTTAACTTGTGGAATTATTTTGTAGTGTTTGATAGTATTGTAAAAAGGCCAGCTCAGGATTATCACTTGCTAAAAATGACATGTGGGCACAGCTGTTAAAACCCCATGTATAAAAATAGTTAATTCCATACTGCAATCCTACCTCTACAGCTTCCTTAACCTTGTATTCTTCTTCTGCTTCTATACGGAAGTTTTGAATGTACAATTGGACTTCTTTTCCTACCTTATCACCTATCTTGACAGCTTGTTCCACATAATATTCAACATACTCTTTGCTAGAATAGTTGGATCCTACCCAATAGGGATCTGTAGCAAAAATATCAATACTTTCCAAGGATGCTACTGCCTCCCATTCATTAGGAACTTCAAAATTAATTCTGTTTGGGAAAAAACAAATAATATTTTTAATACCTTTTTTCTTACTATAGCTGGATACTTCCTGAATGAAATCTACCATACTTCTCTTTCGAAAAGATTGAATTCTATCAGACCAGAGTAGAGGCATTTCTTCTTCATATATTTCTTGATATCGTTGGCAACATTTTTCACACCTACATGACCATTCTCCTTCTTTTAACGCGTACCACCCGCCACCTCCCGCCCAATGTGGTTCATCCCATAAAATATAGTCTGTCCCCATATCTGAAACAGCACTTATCCATACTTTCATGTAGTGAATAAATTCAAGGTTATTAAAGCAGGCGTTTGGTAATTTCCTTCCATCTTGCGTAACCTGACACGCTTCAGGATATAGTATAGGAAATTCAGAAAATGCTTCACCTCCAAAGACTAACCCATAAGACCATGGACTTACAGTCACTGTAAATCCTTTCTCCTTTGACTTCTTAATAAAATCTTTCATTGTTCCTTTGTAAAATTTCATATCATTTTCAGAAACCGTATGCAGTATATCAGTAAATCCCTTTTCCTTTAATTCATCCAAGTCTCTTTCAAAATGACTCAACATACGATTTCCAAAGTAGCTTGTCCCCATCCTCATTCATAACACCTACCCTTTCAATGCGCCAGCAGTGAGTCCTTTTATAAAATGCTTTGAAGCTACAAGATAAAACAACAATGGTGGTAAAATGGCAATTGTCAATGCTGCAAAAGCTGTTGGCCAATCTGACTGATACTGTCCAAAAAATACGGATATCCCCAATGGTAATGGTTTCAATTCATCACTGCTTATAAAAATAAGAGGAAAAAAGAATTCATTCCATACCGGTATAAAATTATAAATTGCTACTGTCGCCAGTGCCGGACGGATTAAGGGTACCCATATTGAAAATAAAATCCTTGAATCACTAGCTCCATCAATACGGGCAGACTCCTCCATTTCCCGTGGAAGTTCCGCCATAAATCCAGTAACTATAAAAACAGAAATAGGAATTGTCATGGCTATGTATATCAATATTAATGCCCAAAGTGTATCAAACAAATTTAATCCATTAATAATTTGATACATATTAACTGTAGCTAGCCTTGCAGGAAGCATAGCACCAATAATGAAGTAAAAATAAATGTATCTATTTCCAAAGAACTTATAACGAGATAGTGCATAACTTGCCATTACTGTAACTAATAATAATACAAATAGGGAAACAGCTGTAATAAAAATACTATTACGAAAGTACGTGAAAAAATCACCTAATTCAAACACATTCTTATAGCTTTCAAAATTTATCTTTTCTGGAAAACCAAATGGATTAACTAGAACTTCCATATTGGTTTTAATTGATGTCATAATCATGACAAACAATGGATAAAGGATAATAAGGGAAGCAATAATAAGAACTAAATATACAAATATATTTACTAATCTACTTTTCCAATTTTTTCTCAACTTATTTCGCCTCCCCTTTCGCCCTAATGTGATTTAAATAGAATAATAAGGCAACAGCTGTTGCTATAAACAGGAAGGTCATTGTTGCAATTGCTGCCCCTAGACCCATTTGAGGCATCTGTCCTCCACTACCACCAAAAGCAGTTCGATAGAAAAATGTACCCAATACGTCTGCCCCATAATTGGGACCACCAGTAGTACCAACCATTGCATATACAAGATCGAATTGATTGAATACTCCCATATAAGTCATGATAGTTACAATACCTATTATAGGAATTAGTGGTGGAATAATGATATGCCTAAATATATTCCAAGAATTAGCTCCATCAATACGAGCGGCTTCAAATCGTTCTTCTGGTATCGATTGTATACCTGCCACAAACAACATAACCATTAAACCGGTATAATGCCATGCATTTACAATAGTAATAACAGGAAGTACTAGTGCTTCTGAACCTAGCCATGCATGTGCCAATGAGTCTAAACCAACTTTTTCTAAAAATTGATTCAAGACACCAATGTTCGGGTTAAGAATAAGCCTCCAAACAAATCCAATCATTAAGATAGATAACGTAACAGGAATAAATATTATTGTTCGAAATAGCGCTGTCAACTTAAGACCCCTAGTTAGTGCAAGTGCTAATAACAATGCTGTAACATTTTGGAATAACATGGTATAACCAAAGAATTCAAATGTATTTCCTACAGCATTAAAAAAACGTTCACTATATAGAGGATCAAATAATAGTTTTTTAAAATTATCAAGGCCAACAAAAACCATTTCACCAATACCTGCGTATTCATAAAATGAAACTCTCATAGATAATATAAGTGGAATTAACATAAATCCTGAGTATATTACAAATGCCGGAAGAATAAATAATAATATTCCCTTTTTAAATTTCACCACGGTTCACACCTTTTCAAAAGACACCTAGGACGCTCAATTGCGCCCTAGGTACCGATTTATTTAAATGGCTCGTACCAAGATTCCAGTCCATTTTGCATATTTTCTGCTGCTTCTTCTGGACTAAGTTCTCCAGCTAGTAATGCTGTGATGTTTTCTATCTGTAATGTACCTAGCGTTGGATCTCCCCCATTAAATACCTCGAAGGCTAAGCCAGTGGCATAGTTTTCGCCATCTTCCCCACCAACCTCTAACCACTTTCTATTTACTTCACTTTCAATTTGATCAATAGAAACATCCGCTGCTGGAAATTGGCCTGGAAGTAGATTAGCAATCATACTTTGAGCATCATTGGACATTAGCCAATCCAAAAATATCTTAGCTTCTTCTTTATGTTCGGAATTTGAATTGATACCAAGTCCTGCACCACCATTAAAGCCAACCCAGCGTTTATCTCCCTTATTTACTACAGGGGAAGCAAACATATCAAGGTCAAAATTTAATTCGTCTGCATCAATATCCGTAAGAGCCCAGGAACCTGTTACCCATATAGCTGCATTTTCTGCCATAAACTGCTGTAATGAATCCACATAACCAATACCTTCAAAGTTATTTGGCATATAATCAGGCCAATTTGTCAATCCATCCAGAAAAGATACGTATTCTGGATCTGTTAATTTATTATCTCCATCGATCATACCTTGTCGCCATTCCTCTCCATCTACAAAGCTTGGATAGAAACCGCTTGCAACTATTTCATCAACAACCCATCCATCGGCAGTACCCAATGCTAATGGGGTTACATCTGTAGCTTTAATTTGTTCCATTAGTGTGAAAAAGTCATCCCAGGTTTCTGGCTCTTCCCATCCATTTTCTTCAAACATTGTTTTGTTATATAGGAATCCATATGAAACATAGTTAAATGGTACTGCATAGACTTCTCCATCTTCAGACGTATAAATATCCTTTTGGATATCAGCTACATTTTCCATCGAAGCTATATCACCTTCAGAGATTGTTTCTAAATGACCTGCGTCAAAGATGTTTTTCCCTAAAGCGAAAGGTCGAACAAAAAATATATCTGCTCCAGTTTCTGTACTAAGTTGCGTATTAAGTGCAGAATCATACTCAGGTGCAGTAGTTGGATCGAAATTCACGTTAATTGTAGGATGTTCTTCTTTAAATGCAGAGATAATCTCATTAAATTCCTCTGTATCCCCACTACGCCAGCTGAAAATATCTAAAGTTACATCCTCATCATTAGTATCTTCACCTTCACCATTTGCATTTTCGTCATTACTACATGCGGCTATTACTAAAATCGCCATTAAACTTACCAATAGTCCTATTAAACTTTTACTTCTCTTACTCATAATGAACACCCCTTTGGATTATTTTACTACCTAAAATTTTAAATTGACTTCTAGTTTACGAACTATATCCCCTCCTTTAATTCGAATTTATGTAAATAGGGACGATTTACTAGTAACATTTCCTCGAAAATACGCATTGCTACATCGGCAGAGGAAATCAAGGGATGTATAGTTAACGCTTGAATAGCTGTTCCATAACTTCCAGTAACCGCAGCCTTAACAGTCAGCTCCTCATAAGCTTTAACATTTTGAAGAAGCCCACGTATCTCAGGTTTTACCTCACCGATTTGAAGCGGTGTTATTTGGTGTTTTTCCACAACACAATTTACTTCAATACATGCATCATCGGGGAGACAAGAAATAGCTCCATTATTTTTAACGTTTAACGTATGAAGTTCTTTTGTATCTAAATGAATGGATTTAATAAGATTAATTGCCGCCTCAGAATAATAAGCACCGCCACGTTGCTCTAAAGCTTTTGGTTTTTCCTTTAGCTCCTGGTCCCGATAGAGCTCAAATAATTCTTTCTCTACTTTCTGTACCTGATCTGCTCTTGTTTCTTTATTTTCATATTCTTTCACCTGATCTTGCAAAATCCTATTTTGTTGATAGTAATACTTGTGGTAACCACAAGGTATAGCCCCTAACGACTTAAGAAATTTAGTATCCCAACCGAAAGATGGAATATTTTTTGCTTCATAGCTATCCGATTTTCCAGATAAAATATCATCAATACGAGAACGACCTTTAATATACAGGTCGGTTATCCAAGTCAAATGGTTAATACCTACAAAATTGATACTTACATCTCTCACGTCAACGTTATATGTGTCAGCAAATTTTTTATAGAAATTAATTGGATTATTACATAGCCCAACTACTTTGACATTTGTGTGTTTTATTATTGCTTCTGTTACGATTCCAGCTGGATTTGTAAAATTTAATAACCAAGCACTAGGCGCTAGCTCGTCGATGTCATTACAAATGTCCAGCAAAACAGGAATCGTTCGCAAGGCTTTCATAAATCCGCCTGCTCCAGTAGTTTCTTGTCCAATAACACCGTGTTTAATGGATATGTATTCGTCATTTCGTCGCATGGCAAGCTGACCTACACGAATCTGTGTAATGATATAAGTTGCATCCTTTATTGCATCTCTTCGATCTAATGTAGCTATTATTTTTATAGGGCAATTTGCTTTTTTTATCATTCTATTTGCTAGCTTTTCTATGATGGAAAGTTTTTCTTTTCCTTCTGGTATATCTACTAACCAAACTTCCGTGATTTGTAAGGATTTATAATTGTTGATTATTCCTTCTAAAAGTTCTGGCGTATATGAGGAACCACCCCCAATTACAACAACCTTAGTCTTTTTCATAATCATCCATAACCTCCTTATACGTAATTTCAAGCATTTGTTTAACCTCATTTATATTTGTGTTGTAATTTTCAAGTGCAAATAAGCTGGCCCCTATTACCGGACTTGACTGAAGCGGAAATACTTTGCAACTTAAGTCGTAGCTTAGAAGATATGAATGAAATATTTCTTGCAGAATAATACTTTCAGGTTTTGTAACTAAACTCCCTATTAGTACAACTGGTGTTTCGTTTTGTTCATTGCTAAAAAGCTTATTATTAATTACTTTAACTGACACAGCAAGTTCTTTTGCCTGACGTTCAATAAGGCCTAAAGCGAATACATCCTTTTGTGCTGCTGCCTTAAACAATAAAGTAGATAAATGCAAGGGTATTTGAACACGATTATTAATATAAAAGTCATGCATACTCTGGAGACTTGTGAAGTTCAATTTCTTTAAAACATAGTCAACTAGTAAACTACGATCTTCTCTTCCTTGAGCAACTCTCATTACAAATCGAAAAATTTCTTTAGATATCATTTCCCCACCACCATAGTCTCCGAAAGTGTAACCAAACCCTCCTAGTTGCATTAACTCATTTGCGTGGTTAACACCTACTGCATTTGTAGAAGTACCACACACAATTGCTATGCCTTCTCCTTTTACTACACCTGCTTTTAGCCCGATAACAGCATCTACTTTTATCTCGAACTTGTCTATTCCAATGGTTGATAATATACTTTTTAACATTTCTATATCATGTTCTTTATCTGCACCAGCTAGCCCAAAACAAGCATATGATATGCTAGAAACACTTATTCTGGCCATTTTACACGCTTTTAACACAGCTGATTCTATCTCTTTTTTTGCCTTTATCTCGTCAATCTGGTAATTCCCATTACCAGCCAGACCATGTCCTATAACTCTTCCTTTTATATCACTGATTATCGCCTCTGTTTTTGTACCTCCGCCATCAACACCTAAAAAATACATATAGCAAACCTCACTAACTAACTTTTAATTTCCGTTACTGATTAATATTTTGAAATATAATTTCACAACAAGTATAATTATAGTATCGTATTTTAAATTAGGGGGAATAGATATGCTAGAATCACGTTTTTATAAAATACTTGATGAAGTAACTTCTATAGTAATTATTAATTTTTTGTTTCTAATATCATCACTGTTTATTGTTACTTTTTTTCCCGCACTATTTTCTATGATCTCAACAGTTAGAAATAAATTTCATAAAGAATCATCCGAAATTGTCCGATTCTTTTTTCAAGAATTGTGGAAGTATAGAATGAGTGCAAATATCATTGGTATACCAGCTATACTTATAGGTTACAGTTTCTTTTACTATATAAATGCTTTCTATGCAATTAACACTACATGGAGCTTATATCTATTGCCATTAAGCATTATGATATTTATTGCCTACCTTTTTTTCACTATGCAGGCTATTTTTAACATTATTCATTTTGATATGCCTATGAAAATGTGGCTAAAAAACGCTTTATTCATGGTATTTTATAAACCTCAATTTACTATAATATTAAGTATATATTTTGTTCTCATTTTACTACTTACCTATTGGTTTCAAATTCTATTATTTTTAGGCACATTTTCTCTACTGATGTACGGTCTTGTATATATAAGCTTAAAGAAGATTTCTACCATAAAAGTAAATGAATAGTTTAAGTCGCTCCTTTAACCCCTTAATTGGTAGCGTTTACATTATATGCATTTTTAATTGCTGCCAAAACATGTTTTGGCTCGACCTGTATGAAATACCCGTTGCTAAACCGTTAAAATTACAGAAGAAGGCAACTATAAAATTGAACATTCATAATCAGTAGTGTACATTAATTCTCTAAGATTTTTGTGGCGCATATTGCGCGAAGCTTTGGAAGCAGCTGACTCATATAAATCGATTCTATTGGTTTTACCTAAGCCACTCACCGCTTTCAGCGCATTTTGTAAGTCTAACTCCTTCAGTATTTCACGTATTGAATATATATTATTTTTCGATACATTTTTAACCAATGTCCTAATATCATCATCTGTGTTACGCTCTGTGGTTAGATTAGATTTAATACTTTTCTAATCGTATTATTCTAGCATTATGTTTCATATCTTTATTTCCCTTAATTAAGAAATAGTATATACTATTTGAAATTTTGCGTCAATAGTTTTTCGAATATCTAAAACTTAATTTCAAGCATTTCCTCTATAACTCAAAATTAATGAGCTGTGAAATTCTCACAGCCCTAATTTGAGTATCTTTAAATTCTAAAAAAAGCCCATAGCGTCTCCACAAACTTCTCGCATCGTAAAATATCATCACCCTCGGGAGTCAAATCAACCTTTAATCGTTCTGGAACTAGGATGGCTCCTTTGTTTTTCAGTCGGTCACTCATCAAATCAACTGCTCCGCCATACGTATCATAACAGGAATCAGCGGAGCCGAAGACACCAAAAACTTTTCCAGTTATATCAACATCATCCAGCTCCTCGTAGAAATCCTCTACTTCATAAGGGAGATCACCATCATCCCATGTATGTGTACCAACCAGGATAGCATCATAGTCTAAAAGTTCTTCTACATCTATTGGGTCGTATTCAAATGTCTTTGTTACTACTGTAATATTTTTATCTTCAAGATAGCCTACCATTGCTTCGGCCATTAACTCCGTATTTCCAGTTGTACTAGCATAAAGCATTAATACTTTGCTCATCAGGTATCCCTCCATTAAAAGCAACTCACCTTACTTCTATTTTAACTGATAATGATAATCGTTTTCAATTAAATTCATGATATTATTAAATTAGTTGTGTCTAACATGTGGAAAAAGCCAAACTGTGCTCATTTCAGGTGATGGATCGCTCGTCTGGCGGGGCTGTTTCGTTCAGGCATATGTATAGTCGCACAACAAATAAGAATAGCAACCCGCTTCCAGGTTACTATTCTTACATTTGATCTAAATCTACTGCACATCTTTCTATTATTCTATTGTTATAGTGGATACCTGTTGTGTATTTATTTTAACTTTTTGTAAATCAGATTCACCATTTACTTCAATATAATAATTACCAGGTTCTAAGTCTGTTAGAACGAAATGACCATTCGCATCCGTCACCACTTTATCGATTACCTCTCCAGCTTTTCCTCTTCTAATGGTTACCTCCTGGTTTGACAATTGACTACCAATTGTTCCAAGTAAGTGACCATGCGATGCTGTTTTCCATTCGGGTGTTGGTACTGCTACTGGTTCAGTAAAAGGAGGATTCCCATCATTGTGTTCTGTTGGTTCATACAATGAGCGGATCAATTCTTCTTGTGGAAGCCCGTCATTACTCCAAACGTTATAAACATATGGACTGATACCTTCCACCCTGTTTCCTAATGGTGATGGATCAATTGCGCGACGGATTTGATTGATACTGTCTGATATAGTGTTTAAGTAAAGGGCAGGCCCGATAACAATACCACGATTTCGCGGCAAGTCCTTTTGCCACTCGATCCATTGGTTAAAGCGTTCTTCTCTTCTTGGATCTGCGTCACTATCATAATTCATAACATAGGCATAATCCAAATAGCCTTCTTGAACCCATTCTTTCCAATTTTGATGTGACCGTTGTATTGGGTCCATATTCCACCAGTCAGTGGAACGGGGATCAGCAAAGCCCCATGATAAAACTGCTGCAGATAATTCTGCGCTCATATCTTCAGCCATAGTTTCTGCATATATTCTTTTTATTAATGAATCAACCTGGTCAACTTTCCACTTGATCCATTCGGAATCCCAAGGCTGAGGACGATCGGAACGTCCCGTTTCTTCATGAAATCTTTCCAGTGAAGTAGCGTTATATCCTTTTCCATCTTCCGGATAACGGATATAGTCCAGATGTACACCATCCACATCATAATTTTTTACAATATCCGTAACCATATTAACTACGTGATCTCTCGCATCTGGATGACCTAAATCGAGGTATGGCTGCCAGTAAGGAACGTTACCGCTATAATCCTCCGTTACCCATGTTTCATCCTCGGGTGCATTTGGACCATGCTGATTCCAAATATGGTTTGGATCTTCAGGTTCCCCACCATAAACCGTGTGCCACATAGGACCAACAACTACCCAGGCATGTACTTTTATACCTTGTTCCTTTGCCTTAGTTAATAAATAACCCAGTGGGTCAAATCCTTCAGGAACTGCTGGGTCTTCCGTAAACGGTAAAACATCACTATGGTAATAGGCATCATGTCTTCTGCTGACTTGCGCAACAATAGTATTCATGTTTGCGTCTTTAACATCTTGAACCAGTTTATCAATTTGATCTGGAGTTTTTGCCCCAGGTTCGAATGCTTGCACCCAAAATGCACGAATAAACCCTTCATTTTCACTTGCTTCGACCTGATTATCCCATTGGTAGGAAGTTAACAATAAAACAAAAGAAACCATAAGTATGAAACCAACTCTTACACTTCTCCTTAGCATATTAAGTCCTCCTTTAGTAGTGAAAAACAAAATTCATCAGAATAACTGGAATTATGCTTGATTCACCCTCTTTCTTTTAAGATTTTTCTGTACTCGCCTATCTGTTGATGGGTGTATTGAAAAATCTCTGGAGGACAGCGAGGAGTTCACTTGAGATGTTACTCCTGATGGCAGTAGTTTAATAGAGTTATTCTATAGTGAAACTATCTTTCATCTTTTATTCTACTTTTTGTTATATTAGAACGATAGTGGCAAAAGTAGTGTTTATTTTCTGATTAATGGAAATATTAGGGATGATGAACTACTACTAAAGATATTGATTCTCTCAAAAACAATATAAAAAAAGAAAGCCTATGCTTATAAGTGGTTGTAGATAACGTGGAGAAATTGCGAAGAAACAATAAGAAAAACAAACCAATTAGCACCATAAACGCACACTAAAATAACAGTGTAATTAACAAGGAAATAGACCTACTTTATTGAGTCGGCCTTTAGTCTTTCCATATAATGTTATTTTAACTAACGCACGTTGTTAGTAGATCTCTTGGTACAGAATCCAACACATCTAAATATTTTAGCCTTTCATTTATAATTAACAGAATATCCCTGAGTTTATTATAAAAAAAATGACAAACAAATTCTGATTGCCTTATTTAACTCTTGCACCGATTTGTTTAATAACGATAATATAAATCTTGTAGCTTGCTTCATAGATATCAAAATAAACCGAAAACGTTTGTACTAAACATTGAAATTAATAATATTCCGATAAATAATAACTCACTAATCGTTAGAATATACGCTTTTCGATTTCCCGCATATTTCCATTCCATAATTGCCTGAACCGTCTGAGACACCATTATAAATATAAACATTAAAATCCATATCTCAAGAAACCAAACCCTCTCATATGGTTCTGCCGAAATGTTATAGAAGTATCCGAACAAAAAAATAGCAATAAACGTTATTCTAATCGTCCAATCAATTTTTTTATGTTGTTGATTTATATGGTTATATGAAAATAATCTCTTCTTTTCTACTTTTAGCCATCTTCTCATTAAAGCATTAAAAACAACTAACAATAATACAAATATGATTAAAACCAGAAAAAACTTTATCCAAAATATTGGCTCAATAATATCGAATAACATACAAAAGGTTTCCCCCCTTCTTCATTAATTAATTTCTATGGTTAAAGCACCATATAGTTTTACAACAAAAAAGAATTAGTAATTTGAAGTTAAGGTGTGTTTCAGATTTATCACCATCAATTTCGAGTAATATTTTTGATGTTTTCGGAGTTTTAGAATCTAATTTGAAGGCCTCACCACTGTTAAAATGGCCTTGTTTGTCTAATTCTTTTTCTTCTATCCCCCAACCTCAGAAATCAGAACTCTCAATTAATAAATTGGTTTCTTTCAATTCTTCAGGTTCTCTCCTATATAACTAATCTTAATACTTTGTATCTTATAACTTGTGACCAATTCTCCGTTCCAATTTTCTCCCTTTCCCTTAAAGGCAACACTACTCTTATCGTTATTACAAGATACTAATAACAAAAATATGCTTATAAAAAGAAGGCTCATTAAGAACTTTTTCATTTTTAAATCCCTCTAACTAATTTTCTTCTTAGCTATAGATATTCTCCATATAATTGTTATATCCTTCTTTGACAATCTGCCAGTTAGTCAAAGAACCGAAATTTCGCAACCATCTATATTTAGTTTAACGAAAAAAATATTAATTACCCTTTGTAGCTTTTTAGGAAGAATTAAAATAACGTGGCGATTAGCAGAAATATTAGCAAGCTAATAACAAGATGACTATAACTTGTCACTCTGCTATTTGTATGTTATTTACTATGCTAATTCACACATAAATTAAGTAAAAACATTGTTATATCAATTAAAAATAGCATACCAATTTGAGTGATAACTGATATGCTACTCCATATGCTATTTATTATGCTTCTCCAACTTAACGGAACTACTTACCATGCTTAGGCTTTCTTACTCACTGAATCACGATAGACAATTTTATATGGCACAATGATCCGCTTCGATGGTTCGGTTTTAGTAACCGTTTTTTCAATCAGTGCTTTGGCTGATTGTGCACCAAGCTCGTAAATGTTTACGTCTACTGTGGTCAAGGCTGGACGGGTGATCTCGGATAGATATACGTTATTAAAGCTGACCAGTGAAATATCCTGGGGAACATTAACTCCGGATTCTTCCAAGGTACTTAACACACCCAGACTCATTAGGTCATCACTGACAACAATCCCTGTTGGACGATTATCCAATGCCAGCAAGTCCTCTACAGCCTCACGTCCACCGGATTTCAGGAATTCTGTATGAATTTTATATTCATCGCAGTCCATCAACCCGGCTTCTTTCAGTGCTGCTTCATAGCCTGCCTCACGATCCATTGTAACGAATAAATCCTTCGAACCACCAATAAATGCAATTTTTTCATGCCCCTGTTCGATTAAATGTCTCGTTATCTCTTTTCCAGCTGCGAAGTTGTCATTATCGACATGAGTTATTTTATTTATATTCTCATAAGGCTTACCAACAATTACAAATGGAAACTCATTCTCCTGCAGGAAATTCATAACGCGGTCATTCACTCTGGAGTAAAGCAGGATAACGCCATCAATATAGCTGCCATAAACCATCCGTTGCACTTCTGCATAAATCTCTTCATCCGATTCCCCACTTGATAACATCATTGAATACTGCATGTTATGGGTAACGGAGCCAATTCCCCGTAAAATTTCCGGGAAGAATGGATTCTGTAGTGCTGTGTTGGCAGATGAAGGCATGATAACACCTATCGCTTTTGTTGATTTCACAACAAGGTTCCGTGCATTGATGTTTGGATGATAACCCAATTCTTTCATAGCTTTACGTACCTTTTTCTTTGTATCAGGGCTGATCCTCGGATTATCTGCAATTACTCTAGATACAGTAGAGGGTGATACACCTGTTGCCTTTGCTACATCTTTAATTGTTACCATTTCTTTCACCCTCTACATTTATTTTTCAGCTTCTTTTTAGTAAGGATTGCCGCTTTATTTTACAATTTTAAATAACCAGTGGAAATCTACTCGTTTTCCACGAACAATCTGCAAGCCTCCTCTGTCTGTTCCACGTTTGTGAGGTCCGCTTAGTTTTTACCCGCAGGAGTCTTGCATAATGCTACTACTGTGCTGAGTCGTTTCTTTATTTGGCACATCTTATTATTCATTTACAATAATCTTTTAGAAAACTACCTTTTTCGTATTACATATCTAAAGCTAGTTTATGGTTTTTACGGCTAATTTCTCCGTTAATTATAACATTTTGACCTTTCTTTAACCCAATAACATTTACATTTATTTCATTATAAGCAGGTTTGTATTCCCCTTTTACATTTAAAACTGTAATTTCTATCTGTTCTGGTGAGGAAACAACTTCTAGTTCCATCTCTAAAAAGTCTCCATTTTCATAGGCAAAGGTTTCTCCATCATCATCATAATGGGTGAATCGGTATGTTGTATTCCATTCACCTGCATAAACATTCATACTAACATTCTTAGGTGCTTTATCCGTATTTGAAATCCATTCACCTTGCATGATCGCCGTTCCTTTCTTTATAAAAATCGGCATATCTTCAAGTTCTGCATGGATTAAGTGAGTCTTTTCCCCTTCAAATACTTCACCTGTTTCGTATTCCACCCAATCACCTTGTGGTAAGTAGACAGCACGATCCACAACAGATGGTGCCAAAATCGGTGCCATCAACACATTATCACCAATCATAAATTGATCATTCATGTTATATGTTTTTACATCTTCAGGGTATTCCAGCAATAATGGACGCATTACTGAAAGTCCTTGTTTACTTGCTTGATAGAACAATGAATACAATTGCGGCATCCACTTATAACGCATTTGAATATATTTTTTCATAATATGCTCATACTTCTCACCAAATTGCCATGGCTCCTGGTACAGGGTTCCAATCGCTGAATGATTTCGGAAATAGGGAGTAAATGCTCCGACCTGTGTCCAGCGCACAAGCAATTCAGCATTGGTATCATGTGCAAATCCACCCACATCCGGCCCTGTAAATGGAACGCCCGATAATCCAAGGTTCATCACCATTGGCAAGGACATTTGCAGATGCTCCCAGAAACTGCGGTTGTCCCCTGTCCAAACGGATGCATAGCGCTGTACACCAGCATATCCAGCACGTGTCAACAGGAATGGGCGCTTGCCGTTCAACTGTTCCTTCATGCCTTCATAGGTTGCCTGCCCCATTAAAAATCCATAAACATTATGAAGCTCCCGATGGGTTGTAGGATTGCCATCATTTCGATGCATTACTTCAACATCCATTGTCTTTGTTTCATTGAAAACAGCAGGCTCATTCATATCATTCCAGATACCTTCTATTCCCATACCCGTGTAAAATGTGTGTTTATCACCCCACCATTTACGGACTTTCTCATCCGTAAAATCAGGGAAAGCACTAATCCCCGGCCAAACTTCACCAAAATAGGTCTCACCTTCAATATACTTACAGAACTGATCCTGATTTACACCTTCCTGGTAAATCGTGTACTCAGAATCCTTTTTAACACCTGGATCAACAATTGGCACGATACGAATCCCCATTTTACGCAAATCTTTAATTAACTGCTTCGGATTTGGAAACCGTTCTTTATCAAATGTAAATACACGATAGCCATTCATATAATGGATATCTAAATGGATAACATCAACCGGGATATCACGATCCACGAAATTCTGTGCCAGTTCGCGTACCTCAGCCTCTGTTTCATAGCTGTAACGGGATTGATGATAGCCAATGGCCCATTTCGGTGGTATTGGCATTCTTCCTGTAAGATGTGTGTACTGTTCCAACACCGCTTTCGGTTCAGGACCAGCCATTACATAATAGTCAATCTGACCTCCTTCAGCAGTGAACGAATAATACTCTGAAGAAGACTTCATATCAAACGCAGAACGGTATGTATTATCAAAAAACACACCATGAGCTCGACCATTTCGTAATGTCATAAAATAAGGAATTGATTCATACAATGGGTCTGTTTCCGGGTTATGTGGCGCATAAACATCGGAGTTCCACATTTCATATTTTTCCCCGCGTTTATCAAGAAAACCTGTTTTTTCACCAAAGCCATAAAAATGATCAGCTTCATGCATTTCTTTAAAGGTAACTACTTCCCCATTTTCCCGGTAAGCCATGCCTCGGTCACCTTCAGAAACTATAATCTTCCCATGCCCATCTTTTACAGTTAAGCGAAAAGGCGTTTGACTGATGACCAGCTCAACCTTGCTTGTCTTTAATTTGTAAACATCATTAGAAAAATTCTCAGTCACAGCTACATTGCCTGCTTTGGCCACGACAGTCTGGGATCGATCCAGTTGCGGATCCTCTTTCTGATTCATTATTACTCGTACAATTGAATCCGTGTAAAACTGTACAGCTACCTTCCCATTTTCACAATTAAACAAATAAGTATCGTCTGTTTTTGTATTACTAATCATATTTCCTATATCCCGATATACGACCGCAGCCGTTTGTTGTTCTTTTCCTGGGTGAATCGCAAAACTAGTGTCTTCAAGCATTGGTTTTCCTCCTGTAGAATAGGTTACTCATAAATTTATTTGTTTCTTTATTCTCTAGTTGTAATAAAAATGATTATTTTATCCATAAATTTAACCCTTTGATCCTCCAGCAGTTAACCCTGAAATCAGGTATCGTTGAAGATAAAGATATACCGCGGCAATTGGTATTGCTACTAAAATAGACCCCGCTGCAAACCTCGTAAAGTTGTTTGCAAATTGGTCGTTAATAAAATTATAGAGACCAACTGCCAACGTATAGTTTTCCGAACTGGAAAGGACAATAGTTGGGAGTAGAAAGTCAAATAAAGGCATCATAAAATTAAATAATGCAACAACAGCTAATATTGGCTTAGCTAGTGGTAGCATGATACTCCAGAATACTCGTAGATGTCCTGCTCCATCTATTCTTGCAGCTTGATCAAGTTCACGGGGAATGGTATCAAAGTATCCTTTCACCAGCCATGCATTAAAGGGTATTTGCCCTCCTAGATAAATAAGTATTAGCCCGGTAAGTGTATCCAATAAGCCAATCATATTTAAAAATATATACAAAGCAACCATAGCCATCATAACTGGGAACATTTGCAATAGTAAAAAGACATATAACCCATTTTTTCGACCTACAAATTTATATCGAGAAAATGCATATGCTACAAGAGATGTTAGAATAACACTTCCTATAGCAGTCGCCGTAGAAACAATCAAAGAGTTTTTATACCATAACAAATAATCACTACCGTCACTAAATAGCCATTTATAATGATCTAATGAAAAATTCTCGGGTATTATAGAGGAAGAGTAAAGACTACTTCCCTGATTAAATGACATACCAACTGTCCAAACTAGAGGGTAAAATATAATAATAGAAACAACGGCTAGCAATATATAAATAGCACTAACTTCAATTCTCGATTTCTTTTTTTGATTCATTAGATCTCACCCTCTTCTTTGAATGATCTTGTCCTTCTAAACTGATAAAAAGCAAATGCAGAAACAATTACACCCATTATAATAGAGATAACCGCTGCCATGCTGTAATTATTTGTATCGAAAGTTAGTTTGTATACCCATGAAATAAGGATATCTGTACCACCTGCATTTTGACCTCGAACTGGTGGTCCACCTTCGTTAAAGAGATATATAACATTAAAATTATTGAAGTTCTGTGCATATTGCATAATTAATAAGGGAGCAGTTGCAAACATCACGTGAGGAAGTGTTATATGGCGAAACTTTTGAGAACGAGAACCCCCATCGACGTCTGCTGCCTCATACCATTCTTTTGAAATACTTTGTAGTACACCTGTAAATAATGCGAAGATAAATGGAAACCCCAGCCATGTCTGAATCATAATGATAGCAATTCGTGCGTAGAGTGGATCGCTTAACCAAGGTAATCCTCCACCACCGAACAGCGGAATAATAATATCTCTGTTTATCGCACCAAAATCATCATTAAACATGGCAGAAAATATTAGAATTGTAACAAAAGCTGGAACAGCCCATGGAAGTATTAAGATGGTACGAATTAACTTTTTAAATTTAATTCGAGAATCATTTACTAACAACGCAAGAAAAAGACCTAAAGCGAGCTGCAGCGTTGTAGCTACAACAGTCCATACAATTGTCCAGAAAAACACACTTAAAAAAGTGTCTTGCCAGATTGGGACCGTAATCAGGTTAACGAAATTATCAAAACCGACCCAATCAACTAAGTTTCGAGGTGGTGAGTTATATAAATTATAGTTAGTAAATGCTAATAAAACTGAAAATAGTAATGGAAATATTACTACAAAAATCATTAGAACTAAACCAGGAAATGTCATTAAGTAGGGAAATGCATTTTCATAAAACGCACCTATAGTCTCCCTTAATTTCATTGGTTTCCAGCCATTCTGTATCTTACGTGCCTGCCTCCTAGCATCGAGTACATTATAAATATAAAGTGTCACAGCAAAGAAAACACCAATTAAAGAAAGGACGCCCAAGACCAGTAGTCTGATAGAGTGGTCAGTTCCTGGAATCGTACCTAATGTACGCAGACCCCATAATCCATAATTTATAGATTCTAGTAACGTAACAATAAATGCCAATTCTATTATTATAAAAGTAGAACCTTTTAAAAATCTACGGTTATACAACTGGCCTAAACCTGCAAACAAAATGGATAAGATCATAGCTATTTTAGGGTTATGTAGTTTTGGTTCTCTTTGTATTTCTTTAGACTTTGAATCGTTGTCCGTTTGTATAGACATTGCTAATACCCCCGTTATAAATCTTCTATCCTACTAAAATTCTTACATGATTATTTATCTAAATTAAAGAAGTAAATGGGAAGAAGGTATCTCCCCATTTTCCTCTTTAGTAAGATCTGTTATTCGGAACCACTTGCTTCTACATTTGCTTTTATTTGTTCTACAGCCTCATCTAGTACAGACTGTACATCCTCTCCTTCAGCCAGGAATTGCAAAGCATTATTCATTGGTTCCCACACCTGAGCCATTTGAGGGGTACTTGGCATCGGCACTCCATATTCAATCTGCTCTGCAAATGCTGCATAAATTGGATCTTCAATAGATTCAAGCGCATTAGTGTTAGGTGGTAGTTCACCTGCAACCTCAAAGTAGTGTTGAAGATTTTCTTCGTTTGTCATGAAAAGTGCTAGGTCTTTTGCCCAATCTTTTTCTTCGGAGTAGTAGGACACCATCCAAGACTTCACCCCTACCAATGTTGCACTAGGCTCACCATTAATTGTTGGAAATGGAGCAAAGCCAACACTATCTCCTAAGGCTTCTGTATATCCAGAAATACTCCAAGGTCCGCCTATTACAGCCCCTACTTTCCCTTCAGTGAATAGACCATCAACTACGTCTACAGTAGTTGATGCTGGTATCATTCCTTGGCCAAAAAATGATTGGAATAATTCTCCACCTTGTATTGATCCTTCATTATTTAAGCCTATATCAGTAGTATCATATTCTCCGATATCCCCACCAAAAATATAACCACCATAGTTCTTAAAGAAAGGATATGCAAAATATATATCGTTTGGCTTCATTAAAAAGCCGTATTGGTCTTCAGATGCGTTTGTTTTTTCTTCAAGAATTGTTTTTAAATCATCAATATCTTGTGGTGCTTCAGACACAATATCTTTGTTATAAAATATTCCATATGTTTCGAAAACAGCTGGAACACCATATCTATCAGTATCTCCATCAAAATTATATGTCACCGATTCAATAGCAGCATCGCTATATCCACTTATTTCTTCATCTGATAAATCAAGAGGTTCTGCAAGGCCTTGAGCGACTATATTTCCAATTTGATCATGTGGTTGAAAAAATAAGTCTGGGCCGTTACCCTCGGGACCAGCAAGTGATAATTCCTGTAATTGATCTAGCATTGGCTTCGCTACTACATTGACGGTTATTCCTTCTTGTTCCTCATAATCAGCGGCGATCTTTTCGATAGCTGTCATCTGATTGTCATGATCATTTGCCCAGATTGTTAATTCCTCCGGCTTTTCGGAAGCTTCACTTTCATTTGCACCATTGTCATTTCCTGATTCTTCTTCACGATCTGGAGCACAAGCTGATAACAAAACTAATAGCGACATTAAGGCTGCAAGAGTTATAAGCAAAAACCTTCTTTTCATTTTAATTCTCCCCTTTTTAAAATAGATTTGAGCTAACAACAAGCATTGCACTTATTTTTTTGTGCAAACGTTTGCGCTCAACTTACACTTATTTTATAACTAATTCTTTTTTGTTGCAAGCGTTTTCGCTAAATTAACTAAATATTTATGAAATAAATTTGTAGAATACTATTACCCTGTCAATTCAAGAGATAAAATTTTATAAAATCCTATGTAAGTCATTGATAAAAAGAGCACAACTACCTATTGACGTGATTTTAATTATCGTTTAATAATTGTAATTAACAACAAAGATAATTGGCAATTGTTAAAATAATCGGACGATACTTTTGTTATATACAACCTGAACTCTATAAATAAATGAAGGGTTTAATTAATTGAAAGGAGGAGCGAGCAAATTAAAGGAATACAGAATCAAAAAAGGAGGCGGATATTTTATTATGACCAAGATAACTAGAATTTTTATGAAAACGTTTGCGCTAATTCTGTTAATATTAATAACTACTACTATTACATTCACCAATACCCATGCGGATGTTTTTAACAAAGTTGACTACTCTAGAGACGTTATTTACCAAATTGTAACAGATAGATTTTACGATGGAGATTCTAGCAATAACCCATCAGAGGACATTTATAGTTCAGATTGTAGCAATTTGCATAAATATTGTGGTGGTGACTGGCAAGGTATAATAGACAAAATCAATGATGGATATTTAACTACTATGGGAATAACTGCTATATGGATATCGCAACCAGTAGAAAACGTATATGCATTACATCCAAGTGGTTATACATCATACCATGGATACTGGGCTAGGGACTACAAAAGAACAAATCCCTTTTATGGAGACTTTTCTGAGTTTGATAGGTTAATTAACACAGCACATTCTAACGGGATTAAAGTTATAATGGACTTTACACCAAATCATTCTTCACCTGCTCTAGAGACGGATCCTTCATATGCTGAAAATGGTGCAATTTATGATGACGGTAATTTATTAGGCTCCTATTCAAACGATCCATTGAATATTTTCCATCATTTTGGAGGAACAGACTTTTCCTCTTATGAAGACGGTATTTATCGAAATTTATACGACTTAGCAGATTACGATTTGAATAACGAAATAATTGATCAATATTTAAAAGAATCTATTAAGCTATGGCTAGATAAAGGCATTGATGGTATAAGGGTAGATGCTGTTAAGCACATGTCACAAGGATGGCAGGAATCACTAATGAGTGAGATTTATAATTACCGTCCAGTATTTACATTTGGAGAATGGTTTTTGGGGACTGGAGAGGTTGATCCTCAAAACCATCATTTTGCAAATGAAAGTGGGATGAGCTTACTTGACTTTCAATACGGCCAAACTATCAGAGAAGTTCTAAGGGATGGTACCGCTGATTGGCATGTATTTAATGAAATGATTGAAAGCACAGCAGATGATTATAATGAAGTTATCGATCAAGTAACGTTTATTGACAATCATGATATGAGTCGTTTTTCTGTTGATGGTTCTTCAAATAGGCATACTGATATGGCTTTGGCAGTGCTGTTAACTTCACGAGGTGTTCCAACAATCTATTATGGAACTGAACAGTATCTTACTGGTAATAATGATCCAGAAAATCGAAAGCCAATGTCAAGTTTTAATACTTCTACAAATTCTTATCAAATAATTAGTCAACTAGCACCATTAAGACAATCAAATCCTGCTCTTGGATTTGGGAATACCAAAGAACGTTGGGTTAATTCTGACGTTTATATTTATGAAAGAAAATTTGGTAACAACGTTGTACTAACAGCAATCAATAGAGGAAACTCTAGTTATGAAGTTACTAATCTAAATACCTCTCTACCTGAAGGTATTTATAACGACGAATTAGATTATCTTTTAGATGGTAATAATATAACAATCAACACGGATGGTTCAGTTAATTCGTTTAATTTAAGCCCAAGGGGCGTCGCCATTTGGCAGTATACAGAAGAGTCTTCAATTCCGCTTATTGGACATGTTGGACCAATGATGGGGCAAGCGGGAAATATAATTACAATTAACGGTGAGGGGTTCGGATCTGTTGAAGGTACTGTTCAATTTAATTCAACAAATGCAAACGTTCAGTCTTGGTCCAATACTGAAATTGAAATTAAAGTGCCAAATATAACTCCTAGAAAATATGACATAACAATCTTAAATGCGAGTAATATAAAAAGCAACACATATGACGATTTCGAAGTTTTGACAGGTGAACAAGTAACAGTACGATTTGTCGTTAATAACGCTTTCACAGATCCTGGCACAAATGTTTATATTGTGGGTAATATTAGCGAGCTTGGTAATTGGTATCCGGATGAAGCGGTTGGACCCATGTTTAACCAAGTAGTTTATGAATATCCAACTTGGTATTATGATATAAGTGTCCCCGCTGGAGAAACAATTGAATATAAATTTATTAAAAAAGGGAGTTCTGGAAATGTAGAATGGGAGAGTGGATCAAACCACATTTATACAACACCTATGCAAGGTACTGATACAGTACTTGTAAATTGGCAGTAAACTCAATTGACAAAATACAAAGCTTACAGTAAATTAATAGTATAAAAACATAAGGGCAATGCTTTGTATTGTGACAACAACCCCGTTTTCCTCCTGGAAAACGGGGTTTTCTTATTATGAAAGGGGATTATTAAAATGATTAAAGAAGCTATCTACCACCGCCCGAAAAATAATTTTGCATATGCATATGACAAGGACACCCTTCACATTATTCTACAAACGAAAAAAGATGATATGGACACGGTGTCACTACTATTTGGTGATCCGTATGATTGGAAAAATGAGCAGTGGCAAATGGAGACTGCAGCAATGGTCAAATCCGGTTCCACAGCAATGCACGATTATTGGTTTATTGCGGTAAAACCTGAATTCCGACGTATGCGTTACGCATTTCGTTGTTCTGATATCTGTGAAACATTCGTTTATACCGAGGGTGGAATATTCGTCTCTCCACCAAGTGATATTGCCAATTACTTCTGTTTTCCATACCTAAACAAAGCAGATGTTTTTACTGCGCCATCATGGGTAAAAGACACCGTTTGGTATCAGATTTTTCCAGAACGATTTGGAAATGGTAATCCTGATTTAAATCCTGAAGGTACACTTGCCTGGGGCTCAACTGATCCTTCACCTACTAACTTCTTCGGTGGTGACTTTCAAGGAGTTATTAATCATCTGGACTACCTGGTGAAACTTGGAATTGGCGGCATTTATTTTACTCCTATATTCAAAGCACATTCCAATCACAAATACGACACGATTGATTATATGGAAATAGACCCTCAATTCGGGGACAAAGAAACATTTCGCCGTTTAGTAGAAGAATGTCACAGACGGGGTATCCGGGTTATGTTGGATGCAGTGTTTAACCATAGTGGCTTTTATTATGCACCGTTTCAGGATGTCTTGGAAAATCAGGAAAACTCCGCTTATACAGACTGGTTTCATATACGCGACTTTCCAGTAGTACCTGGGCCAAAGCCAAATTATGATACATTTGCTTTTGTTGGGTCGATGCCTAAGCTGAATACCGAAAATCCTGAGGTCAAAAAATACTTATTGGATGTAGCACGTTATTGGGTAGAAGAATTTGATATAGATGGTTGGCGCCTTGACGTTGCCAATGAAGTGGATCACGCTTTTTGGCGCGAATTCCGGCAAACAGTTAAAGATGCAAAACCTGATGCGTATATTCTGGGAGAGATCTGGCATGATTCCATGCCATGGCTGCAGGGTGATCAATTTGATGCAGTAATGAACTATCCATTTACGAATGGAGTAATTGATTATTTCGCTAAGAATGAAATGACTGCTGGTGACTTTGCTGACTCCATTACGAAAGTGCTGCATATGTATCCTTCGAATGTAAATGAAGTCGCATTTAATCTGCTCGACAGTCATGATACACCGCGAATCATGACAATGGCTTCTGAGAATCGTGAACGAGTTAAACTCCTCTACCTATTTCAACTTTCCTTCATTGGAACACCTTGCCTTTACTATGGTGATGAGATAGGTATGGCTGGCGGACAGGATCCCGGGTGTCGAGCCTGTATGGAATGGGATGAACGAAAACAAGACCGTGACCTGTTCCGATATGTGCAATTACTTATTGACTTACGAAAAAGCCACCCGGTGTTTGGAAACGGTGGCGACTTCCGGTTTCTCTATACAGATAATGAACAAAACTGCATCGTCTATGAAAAGTACGATGCAGCCAACAGACTTATCTTTGTATTAAATAATAGTGAGCAGAGCAAACAATTACTTGGTGAGCACGTATTCAAAGGTAATGATGGTTGGAATGAATGGATCTTAGTAGATAACGGGTCTGTAGATAAACAACCAGTTGCTGAATTGTCAACGGTTGATCTGCCAGGTTATGGCTTTCGTATTTTTGAACAGAGATAGTTTTCGGGGAGATACACTGATTCGCAGTTTGGATTGGTAATACGGGATGTCGGCATTTGCGATTTATTCAGCGGTTAACTGTTGGGATTCAGCGGTTATGGTGGTTTTTTCTGCGCTTAGACCAGTTCATTCAGCGATCAGTTGATTTAATCCAGCGGTTAACCGCGTTTATTCCGCGTTTCATCAATTTTACTAACAGAAAGGGTGATCAACATGACAAAACAATGGTGGAAGGAAAGTGTTGTGTATCAAATATACCCACGAAGTTTTAATGACAGCAATAATGATGGGATCGGCGATATTAATGGAATTACCGAGAAGCTAGATTACTTGAAAAAGCTAGGGATTGATGTAATCTGGCTATCTCCCGTCTACGAATCACCTAACGACGATAACGGGTATGACATTAGTGACTATCAGAAGATCATGAAAGATTTCGGCACCATGGAAGACTGGGATCACATGTTAAATGAGATTCATAAACGTGACATGAAACTGATCATGGATCTCGTTATTAATCACTCATCAGATGAGCATCACTGGTTTGCCGAATCGCGTAATTCAAAGGATAACCCTTACAGAGATTACTATATATGGCGGCCGGGCAAGGATGGAGCAGAACCGAATAACTGGGAGGCTGCATTTGGTGGCTCTGCCTGGGATTACAATGAAGCAACCGGTGATTATTTCCTGCATTTATTTTCCAAAAAGCAGCCTGATTTAAACTGGGAAAATCCTGTATTGCGCGAAGAACTATTTAGTATGATCAAATGGTGGCTCGATAAAGGAATTGACGGTTTTCGCATGGATGTTATCAATTTTATTTCCAAGGATCAGCGATTTCCAGATGGCGAGCCTGTAGAAGGGAAAAAATATGTATCCGGACATACCTATTTCATGAACGGACCAAAGATCCATGACTACTTACAGGAAATGAATCAAAAGGTCCTGTCCAACTATGACATCATGACTGTCGGTGAAATGCCTGGTGCTACTCCTGAAGAAGGACAATTATACACAGGGAAAAATCGTAATGAACTGGATATGGTTTTTCATTTTGAGCACATGGATATTGATTCTGGAGCGGGAGGTAAATGGGATGTTAAGCCATGGTCACTCGTTGAATTAAAAAAGATTCTATCAAAATGGCAAACAGCACTTGAGCATGATGGCTGGAATAGTCTTTATTGGAATAATCATGATCAACCGCGTGTAGTCTCTCGGTTCGGCAATGACACTACGTATCGCATGGAATCAGCAAAAATGCTGGCAACTACACTGCACATGATGAAAGGAACCCCCTATATCTATCAAGGTGAGGAAATCGGCATGACTAATGTTCAATTTGATTCTATTTCTGACTACCAGGACATTGAGACACTAAATATGTATCACGAAAAAATCAAAGATGGTGCAAATCCTGCTGAGTTAATGCAGGCAATCTATGTTAAATCACGAGATAACGCAAGAACACCTATGCAATGGGATTCTACTAAACATGCTGGATTTACAGAAGGAACACCATGGTTAGCGGTCAATCCAAATTATCCACCCATCAACGCCGAACAGGCTGTTGCTGATCCTGATTCCATTTATCATTACTACCGACAGTTAATAGCCTTACGGAAAAAACACGATATTATTGTCCATGGCAGCTATCAATTACTACTTCCAGATAGTGAGGAAATTTTTGCTTATACTAGAAAATATGAAAGCGAGTGTCTATTGATAGCAAGTAACTTCACTGCAAATGATATTGATTTCACAGTACCTGAGGAAATAAACATGTATAATGAAAAACATTTATTAATTGGAAATTATAAAACCAGTACTCTCTATTTTAGGCATTTGATCACCTTGAAACCATATGAAACAAGAGTGTATTACTTGAAATAAAAAAACCAGCGCTGACCTCTTTTACAGAAGGTTCGGCGCTGGCTTTTTATTGTTAACTAGTTCACCCATTCATCAATAAGGTCCTGATTCTCTTCAACCCATTTTTCTGCACCGTCAATTGGTTCCTCGGCTTCGCTCACGTAGCTCATTAATTCACCAATAGATTCATCATCCATATTCCAATTCTTCATCCATGTGTCTACTTCTTCAAAGTCATCCTCAAAGCCATGTCTGGTTGCATGATGAATTTGTTCTACATCACCGTACGTATTTTTTGGGTCATCCAAGTACTTCAAATCATGTTCAGAGAACACACGATGTGGATTCCACAATGGAGCTACGATGGGCTCCTTCGCTTTAATTGCCTCACTGATTTCAGTCAGCATCGCAGGTTCAGAGCTTGGAAGCAGTTCGAAGTCAAGGTCATATTCCTCAATTAGATCTTCTGTTACTTCCATTGTACCTGCACCTGGTTCGAATCCTGTAATCTGTCCATCAAATAACTCTTTATGTTCATTAAGATCTTCAACACTGTTAACGTCTTCCATATAAGTAGGTACAACTAAGCCAACTTTTGCATTCTCATACCATACCTCATCAGAGAAATTCACATCATCTTCGTATTGCTCCAAATAATTCGCATCCTGAACGGGAAGCCACACCTCAAGCCCTATATCAAGTTCATTAGTTGACAAGGCTGCCATAGTCGTACCCATATCAAGTAAATTGAAGTTTACCTCGTATCCTTTATCCTCTAAAATAACTTTCCACATATTCGTTACTGCAATATTCTCTGCCCAGCTGATTTGTCCCATTTCAATTGTTTTTGTTTCACCTTCTCCAGCTGACTCACTATTTTCAGTTGCCGTATCTTCACCACATGCAGCCAACACCATAATTAATATAATACTTAAAACAAAAACCTTCCCATATTTAAAAAACATTTATTTCCCTCTCTCTATGCTCTTTTATTTCTTCTCTTGTTGTTCTTTAGGTAAAAACTCAAAGATTTCTTCACTGCGTATACTTGCTGTCAGATCTGCCAGCCAGTGATAATAAACTTTAGATTTTTCCAGCATATCGTAATGCGCCTGTGCCTCTTCCCTTATCTCAGCTGTAACAGTATCATCATCCGCTATTTCAGAAAGATGTACTTCGGCTGCTTTTATTGCTTCCATATTCATTTTCACTTCCCGATCCCACATTTGACAGTAGAATGACATAAAGGAACGGAAGAAATCTTTTTCAGCCATGTACGTGTGTTTTCGGGAGCCACGTTGGAAAACTTTTTTTACCATATCTATTTCCTGTAATTTGCGGACACTTGTACTCATACTTGGTTTACTCATGCCAAGTTCTTCTCGCATTTCATCCAAGTTCATGTGACCTTTGAAATACATCGTGGCATACAAATTGCCTGCTGATGGCGTCACACCATATAAGTCCATTGTTTCGGATATAGCATCAATGACTTCACCTTTAGCCATCTCCATCTTTTCAATTGCTTTTTCATCTGTGGAATCAGCCATTAGATCACCTCTTTGTTTTAATTGTTAAATACATTAAATATTTTCTGTACAGACTTAATGTTAACGTCTTAAATAAAAATGTCAAATGAAAAATAGAATCCCCGTTCAGCTATTTTTTACTATTAGATGAAGAAAAACTATATAAATTTTTTCTTTTGACAAAGAAAATTGCACATGTTACATTTAATTTGTTCAATACGTTAAATATTTTCTTAACAAACTTAACGAAAACTTTAAAGGAGGGAATGCTTTGACTGTTAAAAGACAATTTATTAATGGTGAATGGGTACATTCCAATTCAAATAAGGTAAGAGATATCATTAATCCTTTCAATCAGGAAGTAATTGCACAAGTAACTGAAAGTGATGAGACTGATACGGAGGATGCCATTTCTGCAGCAAGAAAGGCGTTTGATCTTGGGGAATGGTCAACCACACCAGCGACAGAAAGAGCACATATCGTAAATAAAATTGCTGAATTTATCTTAAGGGATAAAGAAGAATTAGCTGAACTGGAATCACTTGATACTGGAAAGACAGTTGAAGAAAGCCGTGGGGATATGGATGATATCGCTGGCGTATTCCGTTACTATGCAGAACTTGCGGATAAAGACGGTGGAGAGATTATTAACTCCCCTATCCCGAACTCCGTAAGTAAGGTGGTTCACGAACCTGTCGGTGTATGTGCACAAATTACTCCATGGAACTATCCTCTTTTGCAGGCATCATGGAAACTGGCACCAGCACTAGCAACTGGTAACACATTAATTATGAAGCCAAGTGAAATCACACCACTTACGACCATTAAAGTATTTGAATTAATGGAAGAAGCGGGTGTACCTAAAGGCGTTGTTAATCTCGTACTGGGAGCAGGAAATTCAGTAGGGGCAGAGCTTTCAGCAAACACAGACGTGGACTTAGTTTCATTTACTGGCGGAATTGACACAGGCAAAAAAATCATGCAGGCAGCAAGTTCCAATGTGAAAAAAATTGCCCTGGAACTGGGTGGTAAAAACCCTAATATCATATTCGCTGACGCTGACTTCGAAGTTGCAGTCGACCAGGCAATGAACGCCGTTTTCTTTCATGCAGGGCAGATTTGCTCCGCCGGAACGAGGGTTATTGTTGAAAAATCTATCCATGATAGCTTTGTCGATGCACTTAGCAAACGAGTAAATAAGATTAAACTTGGCAGTGGATTTGATAAATCTACTCAAATGGGTCCAATGATTTCACAGGAACACTTAAATAAAGTCGCTAATTATGTAGAAAACGGAATCAAAGAAGGTGCAGCAGTTGTAACTGGTGGCAAACGTCCTGAGGATCCTGATCTGCAGAATGGATTTTTCTACTTACCCACCATTCTCACAAACTGTACGACAGACATGAAAGTCGTACAGGATGAAGGATTCGGCCCGGTTATTACAATAGAAACATTCAACACAGAAGAGGAAGCTATTAAACTAGCAAATGATTCTATCTATGGTTTAGCTGGCGGTGTTTGGACAAAAGATATCGCAAAAGCTGAACGCTGTGTTGCAAAAATGCGCATGGGCACCGTTTGGATCAATGACTTTAACCTGTACTTCCCTCATGCACCATGGGGTGGATTTAAACAGTCTGGTATCGGGCGTGAACTAGGAAGATTAGGTATGGAAGAATATACCGAGACCAAACATATTTTCCATAATCTCAAACCAGAATCGATCGGGTGGTTCTAAGATCTCAATTATAAGAGCATTTTAAACCAATTTTTTTAAAAAAACATTATATCAGGAGGAATTTATTATGAGTTTAAATATGAAAGTTGAGCAAATGTACGGGTTCCATCAATTCGAATTACCAACTGCTATCAAGCATGGTATTGGATCGATCAAACACATCGGTGAAGAAGTTAAAAATCTTGGTGTAACAAAAGCTCTTTTAGTAACAGATCCGGGAATCTATAAAGCTGGCGTTACAGATCCAGTAGTTAAACACTTAAAAGAAGCTGGTGTTGAAGTAGTTGTATTCAACAAGGTGGAACCAAACCCACCAGTACGTTTAATCGCTGAAGGATCCCGTGTATATAAAGAAGAAAATTGTGATGGCCTGGTAGCTGTTGGGGGCGGGAGCTCTATGGATACCGCTAAAGGAATCGGTGTAGAAGCAACACATGAAGGTTCTGTATTGGATTATGAAGCGGCTGATGGCAAAAAGCCTTTAGAAAATCGTATCCCACCATTAACAACTATTCCAACAACTGCTGGAACTGGCTCTGAAGTAACACAATGGGCGGTTATCACAGATGAAGAACGTGAATTTAAATTCAACACTGGCGGACCATTAATTGCAGCACATTTAACTATTTTGGATCCCGAGCTGCATGTATCTATGCCTCCACATGTAACAGCTATGACTGGCATTGATGCATTAGCACATGCTATCGAATGTTACACTATGCACTATGCGCAACCTGTTACCGATGCAGTGGCCTTACTGGCAATCGAATATGTAGGAAAATACATCCGTCGTGCCTACTCTGATGGTTCAGATATCGAAGCTCGTTACGGAATGGCGCAAGCTGCAATGTTAGCAGGACTATCTTATGGTAGTGAATCAGCTGGTGCAGCTCATGCTATGTCACAAACTCTAGGCGGAATCATTCCAGTAGCTCATGGTCAGTGTGTTGCAACAATGATGGGACCCGTTATGGAATATAACTGGAAAGGACATCCTGATAAATTCGCTCGAATTGCACAAGCATTAGGTGTTAACACGTTCAACATGACCATAGAAGAAGCTGCCAAAGCATCTGTTACTGAAATGTACAGATTAGCAGAAGACCTTGATATCCCTGACTTGGAAGAACAAGGAGTTTCACCAGACATGATCGACAGACTTTCAAAAGAAGCAATGAAGGATCCACAAACAATCGGCAATCCACGTGACCTTACTGAAAAGAATTACAAATGGATCTATCAACGCTGCTTTAATCAAGTACCGAAAACAGTATAAGGTAGAGGTGCCTGTCACTCGAAACTATTCTCAATGGTTCCGAGTGACTGCACTATGTTTTCAATTTAGTTAGAAGGCTTCCAAGAGTTGAAGCATTGCAGGTCCCAATAATATAATAAATAGCGTAGGAAAAATAAATAATACCAGTGGAAACATCATTTTAATAGGTGCTTTCATAGCAGATTCTTCAGCCTTTTGTCTTCTAAATTCACGTATGTCTTCTGTCTGCACGCGTAGAACAGAAACCATACCAATCCCCAATTTCTCTGCTTGTACAATATTATATATCAATGACCTTAATTCTTCAGAGACAAGTCGATCATTTATCGCGTTTAACGCTTCTTTTCTTGTTTTGCCTAAACGCATCTCTTCTAAACAAATCTTGAATTCCCTAATAATTTCGCCCTTTTTCTTGGAAACTAATTGACTTAATGCTGCATCGAAACCAAGTCCTGCTTCCAAACTCATTGTTAATAAATCCAGTATTTCAGGAAGCTCTCTCCCAGCAAATCTACTTCTTTTTTTGATCTTCATTTTTAAATAACAATTTGGCAGAAAAATACCCACTGCTGAACCAAGTACAGCAACCAGTAACATTGCTGCTGTTCCCAAACCTAGCAGCAAGCCATATAGTATTCCAAACAATGGGATCACAATAAGCAAAACAGTCTTAGCCAACTTAAATTCTACTGGACCTAAACCAAATGGCTCCCCTGCTTGTAATAGAGTACTTTCAAGCTTTGATTTTTCTTCTCTACCCAATCTTTTATTATATTTCCTTGTTAAAGAGGTCCAAACAGGTTGAACAACACGCTCGAAAAACGTGCTTTCTTCCTCCGCAATGTCCAATTGATTATTAGGTGTGTTCATGACAAAATAGCTTTGTATTCTTTTATTGATATGCCCTTTTCTTTCCGCCTGCATGCCAATTACTGCATAGGAGATCAGACATATAAATATAAAGAAGCTTGTATATAACGCCAGCATAATTACACCTCAATTGTGGTTATTTTACGTATCATAAAAAATCCGATGATACCCCCTATAAGTGCTGCTCCCAACATAGCTTGTCCTATAGGGTTTGTGAATAGTGTTCCAATATATTCGGGATTCATTAAATAAATAATAAAACCAAGAGCAACTGGTAATAAACTAATAACAACTCCGGACAACCGTCCCTGCGCTGTTAAGGTTTTAATTTGATTTTCAATCTTGGACCTCTCCCTTATCGTCTCTACAATCTTATTAAGCAAATAGGCAAGATTTCCACCCACTTGACGTTGAATAATTATTGCTTCGATCAATAGACCTAAATCGTTGCTTGGCATTCTGTTCTTCCATTCAGTTAACGCACCCTCTAAACTAGTACCATATCGCATCGTCAATAATACGTGTTCAACTTCTTCCTTAATGGGGGAATAGGATTCTTCTGCCACCATCTGCAATGATTGTGGCAAACTAAAGCCCGCTCTTAATGAACCCGTAATGGAAGTTATCATGCTAGGTAATCCGGCATTAAATTGCTTGATTCGTTTTTCCTGTTTTCTTTTCAGCCAAATTGTTGGTAGTGAATATCCCAGAACCAATCCGAAAAAAGATAATAGAAAATTGCTCGTTAATAGATGTAAGAGCCCTCCAGTAAAAATAGCTCCTAACCATTGAAATGCTAAGAATTCTTCAGGTTTAACAGGGATACCCGCTACACTTAAACTCTGTTCCAGGTTCGTCTTCTTTTTACTTTTCTTTTTGTTCTTTAATAATAGGATTGTAAGTTTCTGGTTTGCTTGTTTTAATGTATCTCGTATTGTACTTTTTTTCTTCATTTCTGATTCAACCGTGGTATGCGTCGTTTTTCGACTGAAACTTAGAGCAAGGAGAACTAGGAATATAGACAAAAACATGAAAATGAATAGTATCTCTCTCATACGTATTACTCCACCTTTTCAGAAAATATAGATGCAGGAAGATGTATACCTTCATACTCCATTCGCTCATAGAATTTTGGTCGTATACCTGTTGGTACAAGTTTCCCTAGTATTTTTCCATTTTCATCAATACCAGATTGTTTAAATGTAAAAATATCCTGCAATACAATAATCTCACCTTCTAAACCTTGCACTTCTGTTATGTTGGTAATTCTACGGGTACCATCCTTTAGTCTTGACTGCTGGATAATCACATCCAATGCACCTGCGATTTGTTCTCGAATTGCCTTTATCGGTAATTCCATTCCTGCCATCAGAACCATGGTTTCTAACCTGGCAACCATATCCCGCGGACTGTTCGAGTGACCCGTTGCAAGAGATCCGTCATGCCCAGTGTTCATTGCCTGCAACATGTCCAACGCTTCCCCGCTTCGCACCTCACCTATTACTATTCGGTCTGGGCGCATACGCAGTGAATTCCGAACAAGATCACGAATCGTGATTGTCCCTTTTCCTTCAATATTAGGCGGCCTTGTTTCCAAAGATATAACATGTTCCTGACCAAGCTGAAGCTCGGCTGCATCTTCTATGGTTACAATTCGGTCTTTATCAGAAATAAAAGATGATAATACATTCAGGGTTGTAGTTTTTCCTGATCCAGTTCCCCCGCTTACAAAAATATTTAATTTAGATTCAACACATGCTTTCATGAAATTAGCCATTTCTTCAGTTAACGTTCCAAAACGAACTAAATCATGAATTGTAAAAGGATCTTTGGAAAATTTACGGATCGTTATTGTCGGTCCGCCCAATGCCAATGGAGGTATAATCGCATTAACACGAGAGCCATCCTGTAATCTTGCATCCACCATTGGACTGGTTTCATCAATCCTTCTGCCAAGTGGAGCCACTATCTTTTCAAGGACCGCCATTACATGCTCATTGTCGCGAAAT
Source organism: Virgibacillus tibetensis (assembly GCF_036026595.1). Classification (NCBI taxonomy): domain Bacteria; kingdom Bacillati; phylum Bacillota; class Bacilli; order Caryophanales; family Bacillaceae; genus Virgibacillus; species Virgibacillus tibetensis. The sequence goes on from NZ_JARZFX010000002.1 coordinate 144,118, forward strand.
TTAATATTTGTCAACTCCAGCTTCCCTTTTCGTTCAGCGTATACATAGTTTGGTCCATTAACCATAACCTCAGATACACTCTCATCTAATAACAGTGGGTTGATGGGACCATACCCTGTCAGGTCATTTTTTATTTCTTCTTTAAGGCTTCGCCAATCCTTAATATTAGTTAATCCTTCATTTTCTTTCAATATTTCAGAAATAATTGAATCCAGATCAGATACAATTTCGTCAATTTCCTCTTCATTACGTTCTTTAAGAATATATTTAAATATCAGGTTTTTAAGTTCCATATAATCACGAGAAGGTGCAGGCGTCGGTGGGAGAGGAACCGGTTCGCTTTGCTGTACTTTCTCTAAAGAAACGGCAGCTTCTTCTGTTTTATCCAATACAGCTCGTTCTCCTGTTTCTTCTTGACTCTTCGATTGAAGTCTGGCTAGTAAACTCATCGTTGACTCCCCTTTACCTTATCCTTATTTTTGTCCTTCATCTTAACTTTGGAAAATAAACCCGCTTTTTTAGTTTTTTTATTCTCAGCACCTTGCCTATTTATATCTAGCAGAGCGGCAAGTTTTTCTACTTCTTTGGAAAATGCCAGCTTTGGATTCATCGTAATAAGTGGTTTTCCTAAGTCTAAGGAACGATCCATCTGCTTTTCCTCATATGGTAAGAAGGTTATTCTTTCGATCTTTGTCAGTTCAGGTATAGTATTTGGTTTAATAACTGCAGGAGACGTAAGTTTATTAATAACTAAACGAGCTTTATCTTTTAAATGAAGCATATCCAGCGTTTCTATAAAAAGTTTGCTGTTTTTTAATGATGCCATTCGTGGTGTACCTATAACCAGTATCTGATCTGCTTTCTCCATCAGTTGAATTGTGAGCTCATTTAATCCTGCCTGTGTTTCCACCAATAGGATCTCTGAATCTTCCTGTAGGGTATCAATAATCTCATTTAAAAAATCGGCCGTGATTAATTCAGCATATTCTGGACGGTCAGGTGCAGGCAAAACATCAACACCTGACTCATGGTTTAATAAATAGGCTTTAACATTTTCAATATCTTTTCGCTCTGCAACTTCCTTGATGCTATGGTTTGGGTGAAGATCGAATGCTAATGAAATATCGCCAAATTGAAAATCTGTATCGATTACACGAACCTTAAGACTTTGTCTTGCTAAGGCTGTCGCCAAATTAACAGTTATTGCTGTTCTTCCAACTCCACCGGTAGCACTGCAAACTACGATTAATTTGCTATTATTCATCTTTGGGCTCACCATAGTCGATTACTCCTCTTTATTTCTAACTATCCGGCTGCTGATCCACCCTTTTTCTTGACCAGCAGTTTCTACCTGAAGCCAGATACGGCCATCCTCATCTTTTTCCTGCTTGTCTAAAAGAACTAATGAAGTTTCTTTTGTTACAACTTCGATAGGAGATGCTGATAGATTCGGTGACTTGCGAATAACCGAGTTTTCAGGAACAGTAATTATTTCACTGGGAGTTACTGTTTCCTTTTCCCCCGCTGTCTCAGCATCTTTCTTAGTTGTTTCGTTCTCTGCTTCTTCAATCAAATCGGACCTACTGTACAAGGTCAGCTGAAGTTCTCCACGCCCATTTGCATTTATAATAGTTACCGTATCATCCTGTTCAAGCTCCAGTGTAACAGCCTGATACAAGACTTCTGTTCCTTCTGAGTCAACCTCGGTCATACGCTGACCAACTGCCAGTACACGTACTTTTTCTAAAATCACTCCCGTTTCCAATCCTTCACTCCATACAACATCCACATAATCCTCTGGTTGAATTAAATTAGAAACGCCAGTAACATACGTAACATCTATCGAAACAGCTCTATTTCCTTCATTTATTTTTCGGGATACAACCTTTTTTTCTTCCTCTTTCTGCTGCATCCGATGATTCATTAATATTTCACCCTGTTTAATGTCAGTAGAGGTATAGTGGTTAATCGCCACACTTACATCCTTTATCATCTCTGGATGAACCTGATCTTCCGGTATCTCTTTTGAAGATACAAGTTCCTCTGTAATCTGTTTATCTCCTGGTATGTCTTCCACTGCCACAATCACCTGCGTCATTTCCACAATTGGTTCTGTATTCGTTTGCGAGACTTCATTATTTATAAATGAATAAAATAATATCGTTGTTATGATACCTGAAAATAAGGCTAATAAAAGTATCTTTTTAGGTTTCATAGTAAATCCCCTACTCCATTAATTTAATCGCATATGCACCGCGATCATGTGGGCTGTTCTCTCCGGTTAAGCCTGGTCCTGCACGTTTAATGAAAATGCCTTTAATAGAATCGTCATTATCTTTCATCCGATCAGTAACATAAAAATAAGCAAATCCGGTTATTTCCACACTTTTCAATTGATTTGTTGTTTGACTATGTGGTTTATAAACAATTACCAGCATTACTCTTGGGCACTCCCTAACCTCGTACTCCCCATCCGGATACGGACAATTATCGATACGATAATTAATTCCAGTTCTCGTCGCGCCTGCAATATTACCTGTTTGTGTATTGATGATATCGCCCACCTGCAAATTATCATCAAACCCATGTGTTAAACTATCACCATATAATTTTGCCCCTGGTCCTTCCAATGCAAGTACACCAAAATTACCACTTACTGAGTCACCGGCATCCACCTTAAGTGCATAGGTGTCCCCGTAAACTAAATCTACTGTTTCATCAATTCCAAGCGGTACAGCTCCTTTTGCTCGTCCCATTGGATTCAATCCGGCCTTGGCATCCGCTTGAATAGGGACAGATTCGATTCCAAACAAAGTAGCAAAGAACAGCGGGACATCCTTCTTTAATTCGACATGGACTTGTGAATTTTCTTCTATATTTAAATGGGCCAGACTTTCCTGCTCCTGATGTGATACAAGTATTTCATCCACTACCGCAGCAACTGAACCTTCTGAGTTAACAATTTCCTGTGCACCTGACAAAGCTGCAGCGTTAGCTGTTTTCTGCAGATGACTTTTAGTTACAAATAAATTACCGCCATCAATGACCAGACCTATTGCGAGAAGTAGTGCACCCATCGCCAGTGCAACTAGTATCAATGCATTTCCTTGTTGGTCTTTTTGAAATTTACGATATAAACCGCCCATCTTCTTCACCTCATTCGACCCGGATCGTAGAACTTGTTTTCACTGTATAAGGTATGGCAGCTTCACCAAGCACATTTAAGAATTCCTCTGGATAAGCTATCGTTATCGTTACATAATCTCCCGCTTTCCGGGTTCCTTCTTCTGGTGTAATGGTGACATTCAATTTGCTAGAATCTCCTGATTTAAACTCATTAACCGCATACGATCTAATTTCTGTATCACTCCGGCCCAAACCACCCATTCGAACTGTTTCCTGAGTGACCAGTTCCAACTGTAAATGAATGTATAATATCCTTCCAAAATCAAAGATTCCTACAAGCAGCATCAATAACAGCGGCAGTACCAGAGCGAACTCTACAAGTGACTGACCATCTTGTTTCCTGATCACAGAAAACTCACACCCTGAAAAGCCAGCCCAAGAAATGCGCCACCCGCGATGGCAACGCCATATGGGTAAGTGGCTGTTATTGAACCTCTGGAAACACCGCCCTTAAGCACAACCCCACTTTTTAGGCTGGATACGTAATAAAGCATTGATTTCAGCATGCCCCGGCGAAGTAAAATGATAGCAATAGCCATTAATGCACCAATAATTGCTATATATAAAAAGGATTGAAAGACGAAAGCAGATCCTTTCATCGCTCCAATTAAGGCAAGCAGTTTTACATCTCCTGCCCCCATACCTCCCATAAAATAAGGTATAAGTAATAATCCAAATCCTATCAAAAAACCAATGAAAGAATGGCTGAGTCCTTCCCAGCCGCCCATGGAAAACTGAAAGATAAAGGTAGCAAGTAAGGCAGGATAAATCACTTTGTTGTAAATTTTTCTGCTTTTAATATCAGTAACTAAACAGATTAGCAAAATAATAATAAGGAAAATATCTATCATATGGTCCATCCCTTCATTCATAGTTTGATAGTTAATCTTTATAAAAGGACCCTTGGCAGGGTCCTTTTAATTTTAACCAGTAGCTTCAGTACCTTTAAACTTATTTACTATGTCTTCAAAAATAGTATTGACTTCTCCACCCAATGCTGTTAGTGCCACAATAACTACTACTGCTATCAACCCTAAAATCAACCCATACTCAGTCATCCCTTGACCTTTCTCTTCTATAAATAATCCTTTGATTTTGTTTAACATTAAAATCTCTCCCTTAATATATGTTTTTGTTATATTGTCTATTTGACTTTCTCGTAACCCCTGCCAACAAATTCTACAGCTTGACCACTGAACGTGGGTGTATTTCTAAATGTCCCAGCGGGTAATTCAACTACTGAATATGCACCTGAAAATCGTTTGCCAATTTTACCTGGTTTCAGATCTTCTTCGATTCCTACGATCTTATTTTCTTTATTAAGATAAATAAGATCAATACTGTATTTCATGAAAAACGTATGAATCGATGCACAAGGAGAAATATGAAGGCCTGTTTTTTCCGGCATACTCTTCGTCAGCATTAATCCTTTAAACCGGGTCCAGAATGTATAAGCTCCTTTTATATCTTCAGCAATTACCTCATCTGTACGGACATTAATTAATTTGATGTCTTGCACCTCCCGTTCTTCGTGGTGTGGTATAACTTGTTGACCAACTTACAATCCCTATTATGCATGGAATAAGACACTAAAAATATCCCCCACTGTTCCTGTTATTCATTTTATATATTTAATAGGAACGCACTCCTATAAAGCACATAACTATCAATCGTTCCTATTACGAAATACCTACCGAATAAAAAAAGCCCTCCGTATAGGAAGGCTTATCCTGATTTGTATTTCATTTGATAGACTTTCGAAATTGCATGTGCGCGGTCAGGAACCTCTAGCTTCCGAAAGATTTTGGTTACATGGTTTTTCACAGTATGTCCACTAATGAAAAGCTCTTCAGCAATTTCACGGTTATTTAATCCCTCTATTACTAATTCAAGTACTTCTTGTTCCCTGGGAGACAACTTCAGTTGTTTAACAGTACTAGTAACAGATAAGAGTTCTTGATTATTTAAGATATCTTCGGTTAAAGAAATTTCTTCTTCAACCACCTGACTTTCATGTATAAAATTAATAAATTCCTTAACCATATCATCTACCTGCTTAAAAACAGCAATTTCTCTTAAATCATTTTCTTTCGCATACGAATAAGCAAGTGTAAACAATTTAACTTCCATGGTAGATTCCTGCCATTTGGTAGTATCTTTTTTCTCTAGCAATGATTTACCTTGCCCAGCTATAGCTGCAATATTTTCGGATTCAACATTCATTTTTATAAAATCATACGAATAAATAGAGAGTTGACAGGTTTGGATAATATCCTTAATTGCTGAAACTGTCAGTCCTTGTTTTCCAGCAAAATCTCCTGCAATCTTTGCTGCTTTCTTTGCTGTATCATACGCTTCCTGGTCAAATTGTTCAATAGCATGGTGAAGTGAGCAGACTTTTTCATCCTCTACATCTATACTTTCCTCCTTCGCCAATTGCAATGATACCCCACCCATAATTGATAATGTTTCCAAAAACCTAAGTTGTTCAGTAACTTCCTTTTCTGATATCCCATCTATACCAACAGATAACACTCCTAGTAAAGCATCATTGTAGTATAGCGGACATTCAATTATTGAAGACTCTGGGAAGGCATATTCATCTGCTTTTTTTATTCCTATTTCAAATGAATTCTCAAGTGAACTTCTATAATACCTCTTAATCACATCACGAGCATATACACTTATTTGTTCCCGGTCACTTCCGCGGGATACTAATTGAACCTTTTCACTCTTTAAATCCTTTAATACAATGGATGCGAAAGTACCTTGTACCAAACTCAGACTAATATCAATCAATAAATATAGTATTCGCTTATAATCCGGGATGGATGCCATTAGCTTACATACTTCAACTAATGATGAAAGACGATAAAGCTGCTGAGTATTTTCCTTTCGCAGTTCTCTAGTTTGTAAGTTCTTTTCCAGGATAAGTGCCATTATCTTAGCAACTTCCATTTCATTTTTACTGACTTTATGATTCGATACACTTCCTCCAAAAAACAATGCTAAGGAACCATCTATATGTTTAACGGGAAATGCAAATAATGATTTGATATATAAATTATACCTTTGAAAAAAAATAGTACGCGGATCTTTTTCAATCGACTCCCAGAACTCACTTTTATTATTTAAAAGCACGCGGCCAAGAAAACCTTCGCCTAACGAAAAACGTGCTCCTCCCATTTTGTCATTTCCTGATATACTAGTTACTTGATACAGTTCCTCTTCTTGTTTTTCAGCAAGCCCAAAAAAGTCATATTCCATACTCTCCATACGAAATTTATTAAGTAACTTATCCATATCTGAATCCTCATCTTGAAACACTTCAAAAAGCACTTGGGTTTTCGGACCAAAACCGCTTCCTGCACCTTCTTTAATACACAAGTTAGTTAGCTTCACTAGCTTATTCATCCACTGTTGCCAACCTATCTTTTTCGTTTCATTCATTACGGGTGTATTTTCTACAATACCCACCCAGTCTATATGACTAGCAGTATTCTGCAACTGATTACTAATAAGCTGCTGTGTATCCTCTTGCAGCAATAGTCCCGCCCATAAATAGTGCTGATTAGTAATAGGAGCAACAATCGTGTAAATACCAGGCCATAATTCATAAAATAATGGCCTGGTAATGATACCTATGTCGTTTATGTTTTCCTTAATCTTATGATATAAATCATCTTGTTCTACATGTATTAGTGTATTGAATAAGGTATTATTGCCTTTTGCGGGTAAAAGAAGTTCTCCTTTATCATCAGTAATTAACACGGACAACTCATAACGTCTAGCATAAATATCTATTAATTCCTCAAGCAATTCATTACTTTGTTTCATATACCATCAGCTTCATCACTATCAAATTCCGTAATAATTACTGGCTCACTGTAACGATATAAAGGAGTTGGTTCTTTTCCCATCAATTGCACGATACCCTGCTTCACTAATAAATCCAATATTGGATATAATTCTTCCTTTTTTCTTCCGAGTCTGGTCCCGATCCCCTCGACCGATTCAGTCATATATGGATTTGATTGAAATAACATCATGCATTCAGCTTGCAATCCTAAAAACTCCTCTCTGCTCATAATTCTCCCCCTTTTTTGGATATGACATAGAGTTACACCATTTCATCTAATTCGGTGTCCCCGACTAATGTCTATCCTAGACGAATAACCTAGTAAAACATATCCCCTATTGTTCCCTTTTTACTTTTAAATCTAATTAGCCTATACCCTTAATAAACCTTTTTCATGTATACTATTAGTGAATCAAACTTTTTCTCAAAAGGGAGCTCTAATAATTGATTAAAGTTAAAATGAATGTTCAAACCGCATATCACGGGGAACTACTGCGTGAGGGTAAAGTCTATGAAATTGATGAAACAATTGCCAATTAGTGGATTTGGCTCGTTATTAATATACAAAAATAAAAAAAGCTCCTAGTGTAGAAATGAGACCATACTTGTTCCCAAATAACTACAAAGGAGATTTTCATTTGCCAACTAAAAGTATAGGTCATAAACAGTTAATTAGTAAATGCTTGTCCGTTTTACCTACAGAAGCAATTTCATCTCCACTCTTAAATTACGAGTATGACAAGCTTTCTGTAGATGCTTTAATGAAAATTTTTGTGGCTGCACAACTGGATAAGTGGGAATCTTATGAGGATATATGTATAAACGATATCAAGCGTTTATACATGAACTATTTAGGGAGAAAAGCAAGACTTCCAAAGGACAACAGAAAATCCCAATACCGAAGAAAAAGGAGACAGTGTTCGAAGGAAATGAAATGTAGCCATTATCAAGCCACAGAAGAAGAAGTAGCGCTTATTTTTTTGATAATTTAATATAGGCAAAAATGGGAACGAGGTTTATATAAGACCCTGCTCCCTTTTTTAACTTAAAAATCAAAATTAATTGTAAAAATTTAACATTTATGGGTTTAGATTCCATTAATGCAAGGTCAATGGGACTGACCCTTTTATTCCGGGAATGAAGCAGTTTTTCCCTTTCGTAATTCTTCCTGTTATTCAAATACCAAAATATTTTCATACGTTATTGTTATACGCTGTTGTTTCATTTCATCTACTTGGTCATTGAATCTATTAACTACTTGACCAATTCTAAAATTAACATCCATCAGTAGGTTCGTATTCCAAACCTCTAATTGTTTAGTTTTTAAAATCATCTCATCCACTATTTCTCCCTTTTCCTCTTCATCAACGAAAATATTATTTACGAGCGAGAAAAAGTCTTTGTCACACTTTCCAATATAATCTGCGTATTTTCGTAACAAATCTTTTTTATATGAAAAATCTTCATATGGAAGCAGTTTTTCCGTAACCGAGATTGAATGCATCTCATCCATTTTATACACCTCTCATTAAATCAAACTGTTTACCTATACGCTCATCCTCTTCAAACAAGGATTCAATTGCATTGCGATAATTTTCTATTTGTAATCGTGCTTTTTCTACCATCTCTCTTAATCTTTGCAATTCGTGATCGAGATCTGCTTGCTCGAGTGGATAAAGCACCTCGTGTACCCGAATACTTGTGATTCTCTTCGTGAAAGTTGGATACAGCCCATGCTTGGCAAGTAGATTATGATGCAATCGTGGGTTTCCTTCCATATCATTTATTTTCTGGATGACTTTTCTTCTTTCATCCTTATAAGCATCCATGATTTCCATCTCAATTGCCCTGCTAAATTTCTCTATTTCGAATTCCTTTTCTTGTAGTACTCCTGTGCCTTTTTGGTACATTCGAAGGGCAGCAGACATATTGACTTTAATTTCCTTTTTGCCTTTACTTGCCGTCAGCACCATATCTGTCCCTATGTATGATTTATTCCCTCCAGATATGGATTCTAATATTTCCTGGATACTGTGACTTTCCGCTATCCTGTGGAGGATTTCGAGAAACTCTTCTTGGTTTAATGTTTCTAGACTTTCTTGAATGGCATCCATATGTCTTTTTATTTTCAGAATAGATCCAGCATCTCCACCTAATTGGGCATAAAAGTCACCCATATCTCGAATTCCTACATTGCTTTCTATCGATTTTTGTATCCCAAGCAGTTCATTCTCAATCTTGGTTATTTCCGTGACAAGCAATTGTTTTTGCTTACCTGTGATATATCCAGCTTCCTGAATACGCCCGAAAATGACATCTGCATTGCTTGTAATCGTTTGGATATTGGACACTAATGCTGGGATGTTATCATTTAAATTCCTGATCATCGTATCCCACTCAGACTGTTGCGTGAAGTATGATTTAGCAATGCTCCATCCACCATCAATTTCACTGATAAGGTTCATGTCCACGCCTAAAATATCGTAAATCGCGGCATCCACCCCTCCTTCATTAGAGGCTACCGTGTATTGAATGGCTAACTCTTGGAAATCCTGAACAACGTGGTCCGGAATATCGTCCATGATTTCACGAAGACCGGGATAATCTGGATTTGTATCTATATATTCCACTTCACCGAGTGTAAAAAATCCACGCGCTCCACTAACGGCATAGAGGGGATCATCGAGTGAAATGATTTGATGAATGTTGTCTGCTTTGTCTGCGTAGTAGTCTGTTGCGAATGCTTGGAGTTGTGTGGGGTCTAGGTTGTAGATGGCATCGGGATTTGCTAAAGGAATTGAAAAATGCTCTATAATCTTTTCTGTAAATTCATCATCAGCGTAATAAAGCTGGTAATAGTTGGTTTGTGCACCATTAAAGCTATAGACTTTATCGAATGTATCATATAATAGATGAGCAGTTGCATTGTTATTATGGGCTAAAGAATGGGATAACCCAGTAATATGGGTGGAACTTTTTTTAATGTTATATTTCTCTTTTACCTCTTTTACAAACTCATTGGTCATCTCAGCTTGGCTAATATTTAATCCAGCGAACATTGCTTGTAAATTATAATTCCAATCCACTGTATCCTGTGTGCCTTGTGAAATAATATAAAGCTCATCGATATTATTCTCTTTTGAATGAAAATATACAGCTGTACCGTCATAACCTGATTGATCATCAGATAGTCTAATTGATTCAGAAGAGTTAAAAATCTTAATCTCAGCACCCAGTTTTTTTCCATACTCTTCTATATAAATCTCTTCTATTCTCCGAATCATTTCATTATCTGGAAAATTTTTATACTCCAAGTCAATTAGTCTTAATCTAAACTCTTGCGTAAGCACTACTTTCTCAGACATTGAACATCATTCACTTCCATCACTTATTTGAATGAAATTTATGGATTTCATCCAGTCTACAATGGCTTCCATACTTTGTTCACATTCTTCTACCGTATCAGCACATTTGGTTTTATATATTAATTCAATCCCTCCATTTTGCTTCTTATTTTGAACATAACCAACATAGTTAGATATATCTTTACTTCTTTTATAATCGGAGAAGTAAAGCACTTTATTATCATCTTCATATTTTTCAAATTCAACTTTCAATCCAAGCCTTTGCTCTAAATTTTCTAAATATGAGTCAACTTCCTTTATGCCTTTAAATTCATCATAGTTTACATTAATGGATGATTCGGAGTCGTTCTGATTGTCAATCCCGATTAAGTACCCTTCAGATGTATCATTTTTGACTGCATAACCTTTTTCACCCATAATTCCTACGGATGGAAAGTCCATCTCATACTTTCCCGTTCCGGATAAAAAAGGATAATAGCCGGGTCTCGTTTCTTCCGTCGATTGTAAGAATCGACGCGTAAATTCATCCTCGAATGCCCTTACATCTGGCAATTCCTCCGGGTTCATTTCTGACGGCTTCTTCGATTGTTCTTCATTATTCACTTGGCAGCCTCCTAGCAGAATGATTAATATAAATAAAATTAAATGGATACAATACTTCACAATCTAGCCTCCAATACATCCAATTAGCAATTAAAAAAATTCAGTCTCTTTAATAATTATAATGAGGAATACAATAAATCGGAAGAACGAATTGGGCTTTTAATAAAAAGGGTTCTAAAGGCTTGGTTCTTTAGATTTATATGGAAGAAATATAAGTTTTTTGAGGTATTTGTAATATTAATTGCATAGACTTTTTTTGTAAAATATATTTTTTGTTCTAATGAATATATAATCATGTGAAGTATCCATATTCTTCGATGTACATTTTCTTTCCTTTACTTTTAAAATCTTGTTCCGTTAGATCCTTATATTCCAATCAATCATGCGTAATCTCATTTCATTAGTAGATATCATATTTTCACTCATAGATTGTTCATTCGCTTTCATTTGATTGTAAAATAAATTGGATTGACTCAATCTGTTGTTTCATCATATCTTTACTTTCAGCCTTTATTCCTTCACATTCTTCTTTACCACCAACGCATTTCGTCTCATATATAATTCTTATTCCACCATTTTCTACTTCATTTTGTAAAAAGCCTGCATAAGCATAATATGTTTCATCATCTTCAAAATATGAAAGATATAAGGTGCTGTTTTCTGAAGTAAATTTATCAAATTCAAGTTCCCCATTAAATTGATGATTAATCATATCTAAGATAGTATCTTCTCGCCCCTTTTCATCTAATGAATTATAATTAAGTTTGATATAAGATTCTGTTCCATTATAATTATCAACTCCAATTGATATTCCTTCGTAATCTTCCTCTTTTAAGGCATAGCTCTTTTCTCCAACGACTCCTCCAGCTGGAAAGTCCATCTCATACTTCCCGTTCCCAGATAAAAAAGAATAATAGCCAGGTCTTGTTTCTTCCGTCGATTGTAGGAATTCACGAGTAAATTCATCTTCGAATGCCCTTGTGTCTGGTAATTCATCTGGGTCCATTTCAGATGGCTTTTTCGTTTGATTTTCATTGGTCACTTGGCATCCTCCTAGTAGAATGATTAATATGAATAAAATCAGATGTGCACAATACTTCATAGTCTAGCCTCCATTAACATCTAATTAACAATATTAGAAAATTTAGTCTTTTGATAAGTATAATGAGGAACTGAGTAAATTGGAAGAACTAATGGGGTTTTTAATAAATTGGGGTCTAAAGGTATGGTTTTTAAGATTTATATTGATGAAATATAAGTTTTTTTTGGTATTTGTAATTAATTGTATAGACTATTTTTTGTAAAATATATTTCTTCTTCTAATGAATATATAGTCATGTGAAGTATCCATATTCTTCCATGCACATTTTCTTTACTTTACTTTTAAATTCTTGTTCCGTGAGACCCTTATATTCCAAATCAACCATACGCAATCTTATTTCATTAGTAGATATAAGATTTTCACTCATAAATGGTTCATTCGCTTTCATTTGATTGTACAGTAAATTGAATTGACTTAATTATTTCTTTCATCACATCTATACTTTCCGCTTTTATGGCGTCACATTTTTCTTTACTAGCAACACATTCCGTCTGATTTATAATTCTTATTCCCCCATTTTCTGCTTCATTTTGTAAAAAACCTGCATACCCATAATACATTTCAGTTTCAAAATAAGAGAGATATAAGGTGCTGTTTTCCGAGGTGAATTTATCATAATCAAGTTCCTGATTTATTCGATCATTAATCATGTCTAATTTCAAATCTTCCCGCCCTTTTTCATCGGTTGAATAATAGTTTAGGGTAATTGCACTTTTAATCTCACCAGCATCTACTCCAATAAATATACCTTCATAATCTTTATCTTTTAGAGCATAGCCTTGCTCACCTATTGTACCATCCTTGGGGAAATCCATTTTATACTTCCCCGTCCCTGACAAAAAATGATAATAACCAGGTCTTGTTTCTTCCGTCGACTGTAAAAATCCACGCGTAAATTCATCCTCGAATGCCTTTACGCCTGGCAATTCGTCTGGGTTCATTTCTGATGGCTTTTTCGTTTGATCTTCATTGCTCACTTGGCAACCCCCTAGTAGGATGATTAATATGAATAAAATCAAATGTTTCCAATACTTCAAAATCTAGCCTCCAATACATCCAATTAGCAATTGATAAAAAATTTAGTATCTTTAATAAGTATAATGAGGAACTGAGTAAATTGGAAGAACTAATGGGGTTTTTAATAAATTGGGGTCTAAAGGTATGGTTTTTAAGATTTATATTGATGAAATATAAGTTTTTTTGAGGCTTTTGTAATTAATTGCATAGGCTTTTTTTGTAAAAAATATTTTTTGTTCTAATGAATATATAGTCATGTGAAGTATACATATTCTTCGATGTACATTTTCTTTACTTTACTTTTAAACTCTTGTTCCGTGACACCTTTATATTCCAAATCAACCAGACGTAATCTCATTTCACTTGTAGATAAAAGATTTTTACTCATAGATTACTCATTCGCTTTCATTTGATTGTACAGTAAATTGAATTGACTCAATTAATTCTTTCATCACATCTTTACTTTCAGCTACTAGCCCCTCACATTCTTCTTTACCAACAATACATTCCGACTCATATAGTACTCTTATCCCACCATTTTCTACTTCATTTTGTAAAAAGCCTGCATAACCATAATATGTTTCGTCATCTTCAAAATAAGAGAGATATAAGGTGCTATCTCCGGAAGTAAATTCATCAAATAAAAGTTCGTCATTAAATTGATGATTAATCATATCTAAGATAGTATGTTCTCGTCCCTTTTCATGTAATGAACTAAAGTTTATTCTAATTGAACTTTTAATCTCACCAGCATCTACTCCAATAAATAGACCTTCATACTCCTTATCTTTTAATGCATAGCCATGTTCATCTATTGTTGCATCCAAGGGAAAGTCCATTTTATACTTCCCCGTCCCTGACAAAAAAGGATAATAGCCGGGTCTCGTTTCTTCCGTCGATTGTAAGAATCGACGCGTAAATTCATCCTCGAATGCCTTTACGTCTGGCAATTCATCTTGGCTCATTTCTGACGGCTTCTTCGATTGTTCTTCATTGTCCACTTGGCAACCCCCTAGTAGAATGATTAATATGAATTAAATCAAATGTTTCCAATATTTCACAATCCAGCCTCCAATACATCCAATTAGCAATTGAAAAAAAATTTAGTATCTTTAATAAGTATAATGAGGAATACAATAATTCGGAAGAACGAATTGAGCTTTTAATAAAAAGGGGGCTTAAGGCTCGGTTTCTTAAGGCATGGTTCTTAAGAATTGCATTTTAGATATATAGGTTTTTGAGAGGGGTTTGTAAAATTAAACCCATAAGACTATCTTTGTAAAATCTATTTATGTAGTACATGAGCCTATCGTTATGTATTCATGAGAAATAATCTGATGAAAGCTCTCTGCTTTGTCTGTGGTGTCTAGGTTGCAGATGGCATCGGGGTCAACTTTGGAGAGTGAAAAGTGTTTCATTACATCTTAAAATCTGTGTCGGTCCTGTAAAGTTGATATTGATTTCTCCTTTTTGATAAGTTTTTATATTCTAAATCAATAAGCCTAAGATGAAATTCCTCACTTACAACAATTTTTTCTGACATTTTTCTCATTCGCTTTCGTTAATGAATTCAATTGTTTTTAGCCAATTCATAATCGTTGAATCTTCCTCTTCCATAACCTCAGAGCATTTTTCTTCTTCTGCGGTACAGCCAGATAGATAAAATATATGGATCCCACCTATATCCACGGTGTTCTGTATAAACGCTGCATATCCAAAGTCGCCGTTTTCTAATTTAAATGGAGCGAAATATAATTCCCTGTCTGCTAATTGTGCTTTTTCAAATTCCAAATCTTTATCCATACTTGTACTCAACATATCTAGAACTACATTTTCGTACCCTTGTTTATCAGGCATGTATTTCATGTCAATAGAAGACTCAATTAGTGAATTATCAACGCCTATTATAAAGCTTTCGAACCTTTCATCTTCTTTTGAATAACCCCTATCGCCAACAACTCCTCCAGCTGGAAAATCCATCTCATACTTCCCCGTCCCTGACAAAAAAGGATAATAGCCAGGTCTTGTTTCTTCCGTCGACTGTAAAAATCCACGCGTAAATTCATCCTCGAATGCCTTTACGTCTGGCAATTCATCTTGGCTCATTTCTAACGGCTTCTTCGATTGTTCTTCATTGTCCACTTGGCAACCCCCTAGTAGAATGATTAATATCAATAAAATCAAATATCTCCAATACTTCACAATCTAGCCTCCAATACATCCAATTAGCAATTAAAAAATTCAGTCTCTTTAATAAGTATAATGAGGAATACAATAAATTGGAAGAACGAATTGGGCTTTTAATAAAAAGGTACACTAAGGCATGGTTCTTAAGAATTGCATTGTAGATATATAGGTGTTTTGAGAGGGGTTTGTAAAATTAAACCCATGAGAATATTTTTGTAAAATCTATTTATGTAGTACGTGGGTCAGTCCCTCACTTCACTATCGCTTTAACGTGGCGGGGACTGACCAGCCTATACCCTTAATAAACCTTTTTCATGTATACTATTAGTGAATCACACTTTTTCTCAAAAGGGAGCTCTAATAATTGATTAAAGTTAAAATGAATGTTCAGACCGCATATCACGGGGAACTACTGCGTGAGGGTAAAGTCTATGAAATTGATGAAACAATTGCCAAACGCTGGATTGCCAGTAAAATAGCAACACCGATTACAGATGAATAATATTTTTTTTACAAACACCTACATTTATTTTTTAATAAAAAGTCCCCGCTACTATGCCTTTTAGCATGTAACGGGGATCTTTACTTTGATCAGCTATCCTGTTCAACAATTTCACTAAATTTCTTTAACGCAACTGGTACTTTTTGGAATTCTTCTTTCTTCCAGACCGACTGCAAAAATACTTCTGCAATAGCCGCTTGCCTATTACCTATCCGAGTAGCCAATTTTACAACAACTATAGTTTATCATTAACGATAACGTCAAGTTCAACACAAATTATAATCCTAAATGAAATTCATTCATAATAGTGGGGTGATGACAGCTAATCTTAATAAAACACCTGTTGATATTCGGTTGACATGCGGATTAAAAGTTAGTACTATTTTAAATAATTAGTCATTTAGTCTTAGTCCATTCAGATAGTGTCCTAATCTATATGTAAACCGGAGATAAATTGAATCTTCATTCAGCTTGGTTTCACCTTTATAAGTTAAATAAAAATAAGTAAAAGGAGGTATAATGTTTTGGAGTTGAATAAACAATCTGTAGAAATGAAGAAAAACTTCTTTATAGGAAGAAAGAATGAAATTGAAATTTTTAAAGCGTTTATTCACCCAGAAAACCATTATCTAAAAATACTTAACATACACGGTCTTGGAGGTATAGGGAAAACATACTTGCTCGCCGAGTATTCCCGAATTGCAAAAATAGACGGCTTGCTTTTCCTGAAATTAGACAGTGATGATTTCCTTCACACACCTGCTGGATTTGCCGATTATCTGCTCATTCTACTAAAAGAGAAATCAGATTCCATCCGAACATACACCTCAGTTCCTTTGGAGAACTGTACTCGTAATTTAAATTTCATTGCATCAGAGAGACGAGTGATTATTGCGGTTGATTCCTATGAAAAGATGACCGCTCTGGATCGGTGGTTCAGAGAAGTATTTATCCGTCATATAAATCCAAATGTATTCTTTATAATCGCAGGACGAAACTCGTTAGAAGGCGAATGGAAGGAATCTCCTGCGTGGCGGAAAGTTACAAAACAAATAGAGTTAAAGGATTTCAACTTAGAACAAACCAGCTCTTATTTAAGTCATCACGGAATTAATAATATCGATCACGTCACCTCATTATGGCAATTTACAGAAGGGCATCCACTTACACTCTCACTGGCTGCAATTACGAATAAAAATCCAAATATGACCAGCACTGCAGCAGATAATTTAACTGAAAATATACCTCAAATATTAATGGAACTTACCAAAAGATGGCTGCACGAGGCGACCAGCGAAGAACAGCATCGTTTAATAGAATCAGCAGCAGTCCTACATATCTTTAATCAGGAAGGCCTCTCCTTCGTATTGAATCGTGAAATCAGTCAAGCTACTTTTAAAAAGCTAACCTCTCTCTCTTTCATAAAATCTATCCGGAATGGCTGGGCTATACACGATCAGATTAGAGATGCTATCCGAATAGAGTTAAAACATTGAGATCCCAAGCATTTTGACCTACTGAATGAGCGCAGTGCTGCTTTCTACTATCAGAAAACACTTTCAACCCGTTCAGCATATAACATAGCTCAGTTCTTTTACCATCTTGGCGATGAATTTATACAATCTGCTTTCTTTAGGGAATCCATCGATACAACTTTATATTTTGAATCCGTTGCCCCGTACAATTTTAATGAAGTAGTTGAGTTCTTTTCAAATAAAAAAGAGAATCTAACAAAAAGTGATGTTAAATTCTACGATAGGAGTACAAATAACTCCTTTCACTTCTATGCATCCCTGCAGCATAATAAAAAAGAATTAGAATTAATTAAAACAGACTACGTAGAAAAAATGGGATATCATGTTGCAAAATTATTAAAGAATCAAGCTGGTGAAACATTAGGTATTTCCATTATTGTACCTATTAATAAAGAAACACTGGAGCACTTAGAAAAAGAACCAGTGTCACGAGCCTATTTTTCAAATCTAAATGTTAGTGAGAGGAACGCCTTTGCTGTTTCTGAAGATAATAATGCTGGATGGTTTATACGAATGTTGGATTATGCTGACCCCACCGATCTAGCTGCTCGTTCTTTTTCACTGTATAATTTATTTCCTTTATTGCTGGCTGGAGGAAAGATCATTGTATCCACACCTCTGCCTTTTTTCCAGGATTTACTAAGAAACTTTGGTTTTCAGGAAGTTGAAGGTGCCCAGCACTATGACTATGGTGAGAATTATCCTTCACCCACATACTTGTTAGATGTCAGTGGTCCAAAGCTGGCTATATACTTGAAACAATTTACTAATACAACCTATCAGGTCGATATTCTTCAACAGAAGTTTGACTTCACTCCACGTGAAATGGACATTATCAAGCTTATATTAGATGAAAATAGTAACTCGACTATTGCCGGCAAGTTATACATTGCCGAAGTAACTGTTAAAAAGCATATTAGCCGGATACTTTCAAAAACTCGTGTTAATAACAGGACACAGTTGATTAAACGCATACTGGAAATGGTATAGCTCTTTTTCTCAAAGGGAGACAACTGAGTCTCCCTAATTTATTACTTTATTAATTGAATACTACCAATAAGCGGTAACGCCTTTTCTTTACCATTTGCAGCATTAATGATCCCTATTACTGCTAAAATTATAATAAACAAACTACCAATCGGAAGTATGAGTAACCACCCTATAATTGGTATAAAAGTTCCAAGGACAGATACACCTACCCCGGAAAGAAATAATGTCAATCCTTGATTTGCATGAAACATTGCAAATTTGGACTCTTTTGCTGCCAGAAGCGGAATAAAGAATAGTATATATGCTAGAATAGCCATTCCTTTATTTTCTTTAACGTCAACTGATTCTTCCGGTTGTTCTTCTTCAGTTGTTTCTTCCACTTTTAATTCTTCTGTCATAATAACACCTCCTTTTACAAACTATTCAAATAAAAATTACCACCCATTACATGAATTGTAATGTACACTTAAGTATATAAAATATAACTAAATAAAGTGCAGATTCAAGTCATAATTTTCACACCAGTAGTTCTAAAATGAATGATTAGTTAGACTGCTTTTTTCTTTAAGGTTTACATTCTTTTTAAGATAATTACGGACCTGACTTTTACTTAAACCCGTTTGTTTAGCTAAGGCAATTAAATAAATCCATTCTTGATCATAATGTTGGGTATGACTTTTAATGTTGGCTTTTTCTTTAGTCAATCTCACTTCCCCCAATCCACGGTTTTAATTATCTTTTAACCAGTAGATATATCCTATGTCAGTCCTGCTAGCTATCTATAAGAAAACTTACCATAGAACCTATATGTCTGTAATGTATCCCCAGGTATACATCTAGGTGAATATTGAAAGAATGAGTGTATGTTGAGCTAGCTTAAGATGAGGACGGAATGACTTAGGTGATGGGCGCTGACCTATGAAAACGCCACGTCCTTGAAAAGGGAGGTCAGCTTTTCTTCGTGCGATGTAACGTTGATGAAATTTTGACTATTCTGTCCGTCGGAGTTGTACTTGGCTCTTGCTGTCAGAAAGTTTTATAGAGCTAAATTCTATCTCTTAAAAAAAGCCACCCGAGGGCAGCTTTTTTCTATCTATAATTCATTTACTTATTGGCGAAAAATTCTTCAGCCTTCTCCAAAAATACTTCCTGGTCAGGCGTAAGATCATACTCTTCTTCGATTGCTTCTACCGGACAAACCGCTTTACATGCTCCACAGTCAATACAAATATCTGGATCTATGTAAAATTGGTCAGGTCCTTCTTCAATACAATCCACTGGGCACACGCTGACACATTCAGCAGCTTTTTCTGGACCACATGGATCTAATATAACAAAAGCCATATATAATTTACCTCCTTATATCCTTCACCAAAATTTAAAACTTTCTTTCTCATATATAATGATACATTAGGTAGGCTCTGCAAGTAAACTGCTTGATCTGATTTTTCATCACATTATTTTTCAAAATACAACTATTTTTGCAAAGCTCAGCTGCTAAAATAGAGATGGGTTCGGACTGTGGGCTAAACAACAACATTCATTACGCAATGTGCCACTATATATAAAAGGTTTTATTATTTACACTTTCGGGAAAAATAAATTATACAACTAAAGAAGGAGCGTATTTTTTACATGAAAACGTACAGTGTAGCCCCAAACGTAGATGCTACAGCATGGTTCATCAAGTTAGAGGATGTAGCACCAGAAGAAGTATACGACTCAAAAGATGAGGCTATTGCCGACGCAAAAAAAATGGCTGAAGAAAATAGTCCAAGCAAAGTGGAAATATTGGACAAGAATCATACAATACTGGAAGAAATAAACTATTAAAAAAAGATCCCAAAAGCTCACTTTTGGGATCTTTTCATTAATTATGGCTGTTTATCACCGAACATGTATTCCTTTGTATGAATATGCACATTTAAAACTACACCAACTGCGATCATACTCGTCAACAGCGAACTTCCCCCATAGCTTATAAAGGGCAATGTCAAGCCTGTTATAGGCATCATACCAATAGTCATACCGATGTTTTGGAAAATTTGAAAGGTGAACAGTCCAATAACACCAGCTATAATGTACATACCAAAACGATCCTTACAGTTTATCGCGATAATAATCATACGATAGATCAACACAAAATAAATTAACAATAAAACCGAAGCACCCAGAAATCCAAATTCTTCCCCAATAACCGTGAAAATAAAATCTGTATGGATTTCGGGTACCCTGCCACTCTGTGCTATAAAACCATTTTGAAAACCATTTCCAAATAAGCCTCCGGATCCGATTCCCAGTCTGGCCCCACTCAATTGATATCCGAACGATCCTGCATAAAATTCTGGTTGAAGCCATCCGTATATTCTTGTAAGCTGGTGTTCCTTAAATAACATGTTAAAAATATCTGGTTGATATATAAACAGCCAAGTCAGTAATAGTAAAAATAAAATGACTGCCAATCCTATTAACAATATATAGGTGAATGAAATCCCAGAAACCAATAGAATGGTGGCTGCTATAGCGATCGTTACCAGCGCTGTTCCTAAATCTGGTTGTGCAAAGATAAAGTAAAATGGAATAATCGATAAAATAAAGATACTTATCAAAATATACAAATCACGTTTTGAAGTAGTCTTATATTTTTCTGTAATTTTATAGACGGCCGTTGCCAGCATAATAATTAGGATCAGCTTTACAAATTCAGAGGGTTGAATCTCAATTCCTCCAATTGCTATCCAACGTTGAGAACCCTTATTACTAACACCGAATAGATCAACGAAAAGTAATGAAAGTACGCCTGCAATATACATTGGGATCGCTAACGCCCGGTAATGTTCGTATTCCAGAAACAGTATAAAAAACATAGCTACTAGTCCAATACAAAACCAGACAGTCTGTCTGATGAGAAAAAATGTAGGGTCAGCACTATATTGTCCAGAAGCGCTATATATAGCAAACAGACTTATTATAAATAATAAGATCATGCAGAATAACAGCAGATAATCTATTTTATCGAATACACTTCGTATTCGGTTGTTTATATTTTCCATAGCATACCTCGTCTTACAAACTATTTTTTGTTTAGCATTTACTATTAATTAGCCCATTGTATATGAATAAGGATTTCATCATTTTAACATACCAAGATACTACTGGCTATATTGCCTTAGAAACATTTCTTTCTGAATTCTTCTTCCTTTGACTTATTTGCATAGATATATTCATTAAAATACCCAACCCAATCAGCGTTATAAGCATGGAAGAACCTCCGTAACTGATTAAAGGTAACGTAATACCAGTAATCGGCAAGAGGCCTGATACAGCGCCTAAGTTTAGTACTGCTTGAAAACATATTTGAATTGTAACACCAAAGGCTATGAATTTCCCAAAATAATCAGGTGCATATTTAAAAATTTCAAATCCCTTGAACAGCAGCAGCATATATAATATAACTATTGCCGATAACCCGAGAATACCCAATTCCTCAATAATGATTGCCATAATAAAATCTGTATGTGCCTCTGGGAGAAAGCCCAGTTTCTGAATACTGTTACCTATCCCCGCACCTGTTATACCACCGGTACCTATCGCTACATAAGAATTAACCATTTGAAATCCCAGGCCCAAAGGATCAGCAAACGGGTCCATAAATGAAGTTAACCGGTCTGAGCGATAATCGGCCGAGGTTGCCAATAGGATAACACTCATCAGTGCTACTGCACCTAAAGCAAACAAATGATGCCACCTTGCAGCGGAAATCAGTAAGATACTACCACAAGCAACTAATAAAGATATACCTGTACCCAGATCGGGCTGTAATACGATCAGTGCAAATACCACCACAAGCAAAATTAACGGTGGTAGTAGCCCTTTTCGAAAATCTTCTATATAGTCACGTTTATTCATATAAGCTTTTGCAAAATATAAAATCATAATGATCTTAGCAATTTCAGATGGCTGAAATAAGATCGGTCCAAAACCCAACCAGCGGGTAGAATAGTTTCGTTCTACCCCAACCCCTGGAATTAAAACTAAGGTCAGCAATACCAGCATTAAAATTACCATTGGTGCAATAAGTTTTCCATACAATTGATAGGGAATAAAACTGACAATAAAAAACATAATTAAACCAAGGACAATCCACATTAGTTGCCGATCAAAGAAATGAGTTGCATTACCATATTCCAAAATAGCATATGTGTAACTAGCACTGTACACCATCATGAGTCCTATTAAAATCATCATAAATACAGTAATAAATAACGAAAAGTCTATGGAGGCGATTTTATTTTTCAATGGAATGGCTCACCATCTTTCCTGCTTTTTTTAATCAGCTCCAAATAAAGTGATTTAGATAAAAGACTAAGAAGCTTCCCACCATCACTGGCTAGAAGTCTCCTCTTCCTACTTCTTTAATTTTGCCAAAGCATCTGCCAGGGCATTATTTTTGAATCCATCATCCTGTTTATTTAAATATTTATTTACATCCTTCTTCGATACTTTATGTTTCTTTTCACGCTGTTTTCTCTCGTTAAAGGTAGAGAGCTTCTCTCTGTGTCCACACTTACACATAAACGTTTGTCCTTCTCCTTCACCGCGTAATTCTAAACGCTTATGGCATTTTGGACAGCGCGCGTTTGTTTGTTTAGCAATATTTTTCTTATGTCCGCAGGCACGATCCTGACAAACAAGCATCTTCCCGTGCTTATTATTTATTTCAAGCATGAGCTTACCGCAGTCCGGACATTTTGTGCCAGTCATGTTATCATGTTTAAACTCTTCGTCGCTTCCTTTAATTTCCTGAACAACTTCTTTCGCATATCCTTTCATCTCAGAAATGAATCGATTTTTGTCGAGTTTCCCTTCCGCTATTAAACCAAGTTTCTGCTCCCATTCGGCTGTTAGCGCAGGTGAGCGTAATTCTTCTGGTACCAAATCAAGTAACTGACGGCCTTTTGATGTAAGGTGAATATGCTTGCCTTTCATTTCCATATACATACTGTTAAATAATTTTTCGATAATGTCGGCACGGGTAGCGACTGTTCCCAGTCCCCCGGTTTTATTAATCGTGCTGGCCAAATGCTTCTGGTCTGAGTCCATATAACGAACCGGATTTTCCATCGCCTGCAGTAAGGCTCCTTCTGTAAAACGTTCCGGTGGCTTCGTTTCACCCTCCGTCATCGTTAGACGCACATCAGAGTATATATCGCCATTATTAACACTTGGTAAACGTTGATCATCGTTACTTTCTCCTTCTTCATAACGATTATCATAGATTTCCTTCCAGCCTTGCTTTTTAACAATTTTTCCTTTTGCTGAGAATTTTTCTCCCACTATTTCAGCAGTAATTGTCGTTTGTTCATACTCGTACGGGTCAGATAAAACAGCTAAAAACCTTTTTATAACAAGGTCATATATTTTTCTTTCCTTATCATTCAGTTCATCTAAAATAACATACTGTTCTGTCGGTATAATTGCGTGATGATCCGATACTTTGGCATTATCAACTACGGATTTAGACAGTTTAAATTCCTTTCGGGAGATTTTCCCTGCGAATCGTGCATATTGGTCCACCCCACAAGCTTTTACCCTGTCTTTAAGTGTAGGAACAATATCCGTGGTAATGACGCGCGAATCTGTTCTTGGATAAGTTAACACTTTATGTTGTTCATAGAGCTTCTGCATGAGGGACAAGGTTTGTTTGCCCGAAAATCCAAAAATACGGTTTGCATCACGCTGTAATTCGGTTAGGTCATACAGCTGTGGTGCATGTTTTTTCTTGTAGGTTTTTTCCACATTAATTACCTTTGCCTGCTTCCCTTTCATGCTTCCAAGTAGTGATTCTGCCTTCTCTTTAGAAAACATACGGCTGTTATTTTTTGCATCCTGCCATCTTAATGTAAAGCCTTTACTGGTTTTAGCTTCCAGTCCATAAAATTTTCTTGGCTGAAATTGTTTAATTTCCTTTTCACGTTTGTCAATCATTGCCAGCGTTGGTGTTTGAACACGACCACTCGAAAGTTGTGCATTAAATTTAGTTGTCAATGCTCGCGTCGCGTTTAAGCCGACATACCAATCTGCTTCCGAACGTGCCACAGCGGAAGCGTATAAATTTTCATAATTGCCACCTGGCTTCAGCTGTTTAAAGCCGTCACGTATAGCTTTATCGGTCACAGATGAAATCCACAAAC
The DNA here is from genome assembly GCF_036026595.1 of Virgibacillus tibetensis. Classification (NCBI taxonomy): domain Bacteria; kingdom Bacillati; phylum Bacillota; class Bacilli; order Caryophanales; family Bacillaceae; genus Virgibacillus; species Virgibacillus tibetensis. The sequence goes on from NZ_JARZFX010000002.1 coordinate 168,658, forward strand.
GTTTCACCGGCTTGGTTACACGCGCCTTCTCTAAAATCCAGCGAGCAACCAGTTCACCTTCACGTCCTGCGTCAGTAGCGATTACAATGTTACTGACATCTTTACGATTCAATTGAGTTTTAACTGATTGGAACTGCTTACCGGTCTTTTTAATTACAACCAGCTTTAATTGGGACGGCAGCATCGGTAAATCATCAATCTTCCATGTTTTATATTTCTCATCATAAACTTCTGGATCGGCTAATGTAACTAAATGACCCAGAGCCCATGTCACTATATAGTTTGATCCTTCCAAATAGCCATTTCCCTTTTTACTGCAATTAAGCACACGGGCAATGTCCCGGCCAACAGAAGGCTTTTCTGCTAATACTACTGTTTTACTCAAATTAAAAATCCTCTCTAGATAAAGTGAAACATCATTGAACCAGAACAAACCGGTTTTTTACAGGCAATCATTCTATCCCTGAAAACAGGTACTTTTCAATTTAAATTGTATAGTAAGATATAACTTTCTATCAATCTGCGATAAAAAAACATCTATGGTTACTTTACCACAAATCAAGGATTTCGTGCAGGTCAGCTACTCCACTTTGGTAGAAGATTTTAATTGCAGAATCATTTTGTTGAAGGTGGATTGCGGGTACAAAAAATAAAGAGGTTATTGGATAAACGACAATAAATTGCGCATGCACAAAAATGCTTCACACCAATCTGTTGTATTCCATACAATGAATCTAGAAATAAAACAAAGGAATTGGTGTTATGCTTGTTTATTATACAGGATTGATCTTTTTAGTTGTCGCTGTCAGTCTGGATGGGTTCGGAGTTGGGGTAACCTATGGGATGCGTAAAATACGGGTACCGCTTAATGCACTGTTAATTATTATGCTTTGCTCTGGAATTATTGTTTTATTGGCTATGACAATTGGTAATGTGCTCAATTCCGTAATATCGCCCGCTATAGCCCAAGTAATGGGGGGCGGAATCTTAATAGTTTTAGGTCTTTTCTCATTAATGAATAGTATCCTCCCAAAAAAGGAGAGAAAGCATACTGCTAGAAAACAGAACATATTAACAAGCGTCCTCTCAACACCAGATAAAGCAGACCTTGACCGCTCAGGAACCATATCAGCAAATGAAGCCTTTTTGTTAGGAACTGCCCTTGCTTTGGATGCTTTTGGTGCTGGCATCGGTGCGTCCATGCTTGGCTACTCCCCCTTATTTACGGCTACTCTAATTGCAATCATGAGTGGAATATTCGTCCTAAGCGGTATAAAGGTGGGCATGTTTTTATCGAAAAGCAAACAACTGCAGCGCCTTACGTTCGTGCCACCGCTTCTATTAATTTCGTTAGGCATTATAAATATTATTTAAGATGCTTTTGGATAACGTTTTACAGGGCCTTAATTAGCCCTCCATCAACGACCAGTGACTGACCTGTTATATAGGTGTTCGCACCTGATGCTAAAAATACGATTGCTTTCGCAAATTCATCCGGCCGTCCGTACCTTTTCATTGGAATCTTCTCTTCTGCATCTTTTGTCAGCGTTTCTATTGATACATTCTTTTGCTCTGCTCTAATTTGATTCAGTTCCATTATACGATCAGTTTTAATTATACCAGGGCCTACGGTATTCACGAGAATATTATCATTACTTACCTCTTGCGCCAGTGTTTTTGCCAGTCCAACAATTCCTGGTCGCATCGTATTGGATAGTACTAAATGATCCAGGCTTTGTTTAATCGATGAAGAAGCAAGGTTTACAATATGTCCCCCACCATGTTTTTTCATGTAGGGTATTACTGCCCGGGTTGTTCGGATAAAACTAAGTAAATTCAATTCAAATGCATGGTACCAATCTTCATCTGTCATGTCTAAAAAACTTCCAGCTGGAGGGCCGCCGGCATTATTTATCAATACATCGACAGTTCCATTCAAGCTTACTGCCTTCTCTACCATAGCTGTTATTTCATCCGTATTCTTCATATTACAGGTGATATAGCCAATATTATTATTTCCGGTCTCCTGCTTAATAGTCTCAACCGTAGAGTTTAAAGTTTCTGCATTCCTGCTGCTGATTAAAACATGGGCACCCTCTCTGGCAAATTCCATAGCTGTTGCTTTTCCGAGGCCTTTACTAGCAGCTGTTACGATAACTGATTTTCCTTTTAAATATAGATCCATTCGTATCACTCCTATTATATATAAGACTCTTTCCTTAAGCTTTGTTCCTTTTTTATTTGTCGCAGTTGATATAAACTGCGACGTAGCCGCTGGGTTGCTTTCCGCTGCTGACCGTTGCTTTCACCACTCCGGGTACAAGTGCAACATCTGCTCAGCTTCATTTCATTCGCTTTGCAGTGTTTTCTTTGCCGCTGGGCACGGCTTCAGCCTCCTCGAGAAACCCACTCTGCGGGGTCTTCAGACACGTGCTATTCCCGCAGGAGTCAACGGTCCTCCGCTCCAAAGAACTGTCATAATAGCGGGAATTATTTGCTTCATGTTTTAACCAATAAAGTGATCACCATCGTTCCATTTTTGGACATCACACCAACGGCGGAAATACACGGAGACTCCTCGAAAATATAAAACGCATTTTCTTCGTGCGATGCATCGCTACCGCAGCTTTCCTTGTCCTGCGGGGGGAAAGGCATAGGTGAGACAGCGAAGTGCTTTAGCACAAGTTGGCTCACCAGCCCCCGCTAAAAAGCGTAGTGTATTTCCAAAGCGGTAGGTTACCACTACGACACATCATATATATTTTGTGTCTTTTTTTCGGTGGGACGAGTAATTGCAGGTACAGGTACAGTCTCAATCTTTTAAAAACAGCCATATATAAACTCGAAATCAGCTTCCTTTAATTATAAGGAAAGATTTCGAGTTTTACAATTTCTACTTTGTATAACGTTGATGGATGTTATTTTTCTTATACGTCTCATGAGCTCCGAATTCGTATAATTCCATAGATAGTGCGAGATATCGTGTCTCAAACACCCCTTCAAAATAGGATTCCATCTGTTTAAACAGTCGATCACATATAACCTTTTTCTCTTCAGCTGAGCGCCCTGCACCAATTTTCAGTGTTACATGTACAAAGGCATCATCCTCATCCGCTCCATCCGCAATAAAATAGTCATGCAGTTCAATCGCACGTGAACGTATACCTCCAACTGGAAAAATACCTCCTGCTGCAATTAATGTTTCATTTATTTTTTTAAGGAGTGCTTTCAAATCGCATTCTGCTTTTAAATTGCTCGTATATTCAACGGTAACATGCGGCATTATATACCTCCGTTTCTATGGAAATCCTCATCTCCAACAATGGTGTTTTTCAATGAACCGATCCCTTCTATTTCAGTTACAACCTCGTCCCCCTCATACACATGAACAGTCCCCTTTGGTGTACCTGTAAGGATCACATCATTCTCCCTCAATGTCATAAAACTGCTTAAATACTCGATTAAATAAGGAATACTAAAAACCATATCACTTGTTGAACCTTCCTGCTTCATTTCTCCATTAACATACGTGCGCAAGTTCAGATTCATTGGATCATGAATTATCTCTTTATCTACAAACCAAGGACCGATTGGTGTTAGACCATCCCTGTTTTTTACAGGTAGATTAGGACGATAATAGTTTTCCAGATAATCGCGGATCGCATAATCATTTGCTATCGTATAGCCCGCCACATAATCGTACGCTTTGTCCTGTTTTACATTCCGGGCCGTCTCTCCAATCACAACAGCGAGTTCACATTCATAATGCATATAAGTTACGTCTGATGGGCGGCGGGACTGTCCATTATGACCAACAAGTGTATTAGGACCTTTTAGAAAAACAAGCGGCTCATCTGGTGCGTTAAAACTTATCTCACTGGCGTGATCCGCATAATTTAAGCCCAATGCAAATATGGTTTGCGCTTCAATGGGAGGAAGCCAAACAACCTGTGATGGGTCTACGATTCTACCATCTGACAGCCTCAGCTTCCCATCTGTTTCCACAGCATCATATATTCCGCCAAAACAGGCAACGCGCGCTGTTCTCATCATAAAGCACCCCCTGGTTTTATAGTGCTTTCCTCAATTATAGGGTTCACTAAGGTTCCAATCTGGTCGATAACAATTTTCACCGTATCTCCCGGACTTGCAATCGGTGCATTATTTGGGATTCCAATTAGCAGCATATCGCCTTTATAAAGCGTCATAAATTCTGTCACTTCTGCAAGTAGTTGAGGAATTGAGCGAACAAGATTTTTTGTATTGGATACATGTACTAAATCACCATTACAAAATGTACGGATCATTAATTGATTAAGGTCGGGAACTTCTTCACGTGCGATTATCCATGGTCCTACTGAACAAAAACCATCTCGCGCTTTATTTTTAATAGCTGGTCGAAAAAAGCTATCATGTGCCGTACTCACATCATTCACAACTGTGTACCCATCCACATAACTCAAGGCATCCTGTTTTGTGAGGTGTGTTGCATTTCTGCCAATTATGACGCCAATCGTTGCATTGACTTCTACACCTGATTTCCCAGAAGGAACGGGGATCGGATGTTGATGACTATTGATCGTATTTCTGGGTTTTATATATAGAACGGGTCTAATTGGAGGTTCGTTATATGGCATTTCATGAAATTTCTCCTTCATCGCTTTCTGCTGGTCCCTGAAATTAAATAACGTACCATATATTGTTCCAGAAACAGGCGCCTGAAACGAGAGCGTATTTTTTTTGTACGTTTTGCCATTCCATTTCACTTCATCTATAAAATTGATTCTTATATCGTCCACTTGCTCTGATCCGGTAAACTTTGCTTTTGCACGATACATTAGTTCACTCCTTTTAAATTATGTAGGGGAGAATTGGTACACTTCTGCATTTTCCCTTTAAAATACTCTTTTCTTACTATTTCACTTCGGTTTTACTGAAACATATCCGGTTCTAGAGCAGATTCTCTCAAGCTATTGCTTCATTGTTCCTCTCCCCAGTTACTTCATATCAACGAGTGCTTGTATCTGTTTATATTTACCTTCAAAAAAAGCTAGTGGTGCCCCATCACTAATACAAACATCCGTTACTTTTCCAATGTAGAGTATATGGTCACCAGCAATCACAGTATCATGAACATCGCATGTCAGGTTAACGAGTGAATTCTTGATCGTTGGCATATTATTAAACCAATTAAATTCAATTTCGGTTGTTTCCTCAATTTGCCCGGCGAAATAGGCAGACATATCCTGTTGTTCTTCATTTAATACGCTTACCGCAAACTTACCGGAAACATTTATATAGTTTTTTATATTAGCATTTTCATCAATGGATATTACTACAAGTTTTGGATTTAAGGAAACAGACATAAATGCGTTGGCAGTCATTCCACGAATATCTTTTCCAACCTGTGTTGTCACAACTGTTACACCTGTAGCGAATTTCCCCATCGCCTTTCTGAACGTCAGATCGTCCATATGCTAACCTCTCCTTTTTCCTTAAGTGTATAAAACCTTTTTAAAGTCTCATGTCGGAAGTATTGTTGCTTTTAATTCTCGCAGTTGATATAAAATACGGCGTTTCTTTTTAGTAATGCTTTTTCTCCTTTTAAAGATGGTTGAGTGCTTGGATTCACTTCGACAGAATACTTCGCTTGCCATGGGCCGGCCTCAGTCTCCTCGAAAAACAAAGAACGCTCACTAAGGAGGTCTTCGGACACGTGCTGTTTCGACGAATATGACGTTAAAAAACAATCCTCTTTAAATGACGAAGGTTGGCTTATGCTGCTTCAGCTTACCCGGCTTCTGTTCGACTTCCTCCCCTGTTAACACATCCATTACGGCAGACGCTTCATTAAACCAGCAGTCAGGTGCCGCATGTCCCCAGAACGTCTGCCGCATTGGATCATTAATATCCCAGCGGATTGGCTTGAAGTCTGGATCGCTCGTTAAATAATCTCCATTATATAGCTCTATCCGATGTCCATCAGGATCACGTAAATATAAGAAAAATGCATTCGATAATCCGTGCCGTCCTGGCCCTCGCTCAATAGAATTGCCATATCCCATGGATGCAAGCACATCACATGTATGAATAATAGCTAATGGATCCGGAAGCCAAAAACCAATGTGATGCAGTCGTGGTCCTACGCCATTCATGAAAGCTTGGTCATGCACGGTCTGCTTACGATGCAGCCATGCAGCCCAGATATCCCCATCAGAAGTATCTGTATACTCGGAGCATGCGAAGCCCAGCTTTTCCTGGTAAAAGGCAGATGCACGTTCAACATCCGAAACACTGCAATTAAAATGATCGATCCGCTGCATCCGTGAACCTTTATACAAATCATAACGTTGTAGAAGCCTTTCAGCTGGTTCTATATCTGCAAAAAACTCCAGGGGCAAACCGGAAATATCCTGAACACGCAATGCCCGACCAATCGCATGCTGCTCCCCATTTTCCAGCCACTTTGTCTGATGACCTTCTTCTTCAAATAATAATGACAACGCTTCCAAATCTGCGTTTGACTGTACTTTATAACCTAATGTCTCAACACAGGGTTTTTCAGCCTTCTTCAATACAAGGCTGTGATGAGTATGCTCTTCAAGTCCACGAAGATAAATGTGTTCAGCATCAGATTCCGTTTCTATAAAACCAAGCGCATCTACATAAAACTTACGTGAGGCATCCAGGTCGGTCACATGCAAAATCGCCCGTGCACATCGAATAATATTAAAATCCACAAAGGTTCCCCCTTTTAATAGGTGTAGCTATCACTTGATAAACCACTGTATCTACTTTAAATCTTCACTCCGCTTGATTTTTTCATAAAGTCAGCGACATAGCTTTTGTACGTATCTTTTTCAAATTCATCAAAGTAAGTCATACCCATTTTAACCGGGTCCCCAAAGAAATAATATTCGTAATGTGCCTGCCTGCTGCCGAATGAACTCATGGTCATGTCCCAGGCCAGTCGGAATAGCTGAACACGCTCATAGCCATCCAGATTCTTGCCTTGCAGACCTCGTTGGATGATTGGTCCGATCTCCTCATGCTGGAAATCTGCTTGGGTGGGAATTCCCATTAAGCCAGATGCACCCAGTATTTTCACTATTTCTACCATGCGTGGGTAAATCCTTGGATACCAGTTACGAGCAGCATTTAGTGCATCGAAGTCTGGTGTCATCGTTCCCGATTTATCGAGTTTCGCATTATGCTCCGCGCGATACAGATGGGAGCGCATCGTCTCCAATGTCAGCATTATTTCCGTTCCTTTGTCCTTCACATGCTGGAACTGATCAATACCAATTGCATCCATCATGCTTAGTACAACACCAAGGAGGAATTCTGTTTTCACAATGTTTTTCGATACAACCTGGTGAGACATGTGTACAACAGCATTTGTTTCTCGGAAGGTCCGATTACAAACAGATGAATTTCCACAAACAAAGACACGTTCCCACGGTACAAAGACATTTTCAAAGGACACAATTGCATCGCCCTCTTCAAAACGGGAACCGAGTGGATGATCCCAATCATTTTTCCCGTAATCAAATGACTCACGACTAATAAATTTTAGACCAGGCGTATTATTCGGTATGGCAAATGCCAGTGAATAAGGGTCGTCAAGTTCTCCGGCCTTTTTAACAGTTGAGGGGAATACTAGAATTTCGTCTGTAATTCCACCTTGAGTTGCAAGCAGGCGTATGCCATCAACAATTATTCCGTCCGAGCGTTCCTCTACCAAATGCAGGGCAACATTTGCATCCTTTTGCTGATGCTGCATTTTTGCCCTGTTAACCTGTGGGTGAATTAATGTATGTGTCAGACTTATATCATTTTCTCTGGCGTATTCATAATAATTACGTGCATTCTCAGCGAAGCGTGGATCGGCTTCTGCAAATAAACCATTATTCATTCCCATAGCCATTACTTCTGCATTCAGATAGTCAGGGGATCGACCCATCATCCCACCAGAGGTCCTTGCCCATTCCTGTATTGCTTCCCGTCTTAAAATTAAATCCTCAATTGTTTTCGGCTGCAAAAAAGTCATACCCACCATGTCACCGCTTGTTGGTGATGTATACAGCATTTTATCTTTCTTTTCATACTGTAAATCATAAAGATCGGCCATCGATTTTACGACATTCTTAAAAGCCGGGTGTTCCGTCACATCATCAACGCGCTCCCCTTGGCAATATATATTATTCTTTGCTTCTTTTAATCTGCGAATATAAGCTGCACCTGTTTTTGCTGGCATAATCGTTTTCCCTCCCTATTTTTTCTTTCCAAACTGTGGAATGTGATGATCCTTCATTGCTACATGGATTGCTTTTGGTTCAGTGTAAAATTCCATTATTGCAAAATGTCCGCCTTCGCGACCGATTCCACTTGCCTTCATGCCGCCAAACGGAATTCGTAAGTCTCTAACATTCTGGGCATTTACCCAAAGCATTCCTGAATCTATCGCCTGTGCTACACGATGACCTCGTTTTATATCATTCGTCCAGACATATCCTGCCAATCCGTATTCTACGTTATTTGCCATCCTCACAACTTCTTCTTCTGTTTCGAATTCAATTACAGCCATTACCGGGCCGAAAATTTCCTCCTGACATATGCGCATATCATTGCTTGCTTCCAGCAATAAGGTTGGTGGTACGAAATTACCTGCTTTAACAGCTTCTGGAACGCTGCCTTGATAAATTGCACAGCCTTCTTCTTCTGCCATTTCAATATATCCAGACACTTTATTAAAATGACTGTGGTCTATCAAGGGTCCGATCTGAGTCTCTGGAGCGGCAGGATCTCCAATAACAATGTTGTCAACACGCTCTTTTAATTTGCTGACAAATTTATCTTTTATATTTTTATGCAAGAAAACCCTGGAGTTTGCTGTACACCGTTCGCCATTAAAGGAGAATATCCCCCAGACTGCTGCATCAAGGGCACGTTCAAACTCAGCATCATCAAAGACGATTAATGGTGACTTCCCGCCAAGCTCCATCGAAGTTTTCTTCAATGTGCCAGCCGCATTGCGAATGATCGTCTTACCTGTAGTAGTTTCACCAGTGAATGAAATGGCTTTTACTTTTTCATTTTTGACAAGTGCATCACCTGCCGTTTCTCCAAATCCATGGACGACATTGAACACGCCCTTAGGCAGTTCTGCTTTTTTCATAATTCCAGCGATTTTATTTGCGGAGAGTGGCGACAACTCAGCCGGTTTTAAGATGACTGTATTACCTGTTGCCAGGGCTGGTGCGATCTTCCATGTTGTCAGCATAAAAGGTGCATTCCATGGGGTGATTAAACCAACAACTCCAAGTGGCTGGTAGACAGTATAATTAATAAATTCATCATCAACCTGGTATGCATCCCCATGCATTCTCGTCTGAACCATACGGGAGTAGAACCTGAAATTTTCAGCTGCCCGCCCTACCATCTTACGTGTTTGGCTGATGGGCAAGCCGGTATCGAGCGTTTCCAGTATAGCGATTTCATCCACTTCCTCATCAATCAAATCTGCAATTCGCTCAATATACATCATGCGGTCTTTGAGCTTCATACTTCCCCATGGTCCATTAAGAAAAGCTTCTTGAGCAGCTGTTGCCGCTTTTTCAATATCAGATCGGTCTCCTTTAGCTATGCGATTTATTACTTCATTTGTAAAGGGGTTTTTGTTATCGAAGTACCCCGATCCAGCAGCATGTATAAATTCTCCGTTAATATAGAGCTGTACATCTGCCACCTTTTTATGTTCCAACTGATTCACCTTCTTTACTTAAATTGTGTGTACATCCTCTTTGATTAATTGATAGGTTACTAATGTATCTCTGATTTCCTCTTGAATTTCCATAGATGGGACATCCAGTGGCTTGCGTAAAACCGGCTCTATCTTGCCCATCATCCCTAAAGCAGATTTGGCTGGTGCTGGATTTGTGTCGCGAAAAAGCACATCATTTAGTGGCATCATTTCATAATGCATATCCTGTGCTCCTTTAACATCTCCCGCTTCCCATTTATTAAAAATATCAGCAACTTCTTTTGGCGCAACGTTTGCTGTTGCACTAATATGTCCTGCGCCACCGATTGCCAGCATTGGGTAACATAGAACTTCAATTCCAGAATACAAATTAAAATCTCTTCCACATTTCAACAAGACCTTATTTACATGCTCGAAATCTTTATTGGACTCTTTGACCCCTATAATATTAGGACAATCCTCTGCTAATCTCGATATTGTAACCGCTTCCAAATTCACGGCTGTTCTACCTGGAATATTATAAAGTATGATTGGAATATCTACAGAGTCTGCAACTGCTTTGAAGTGTTTGTATAGGGCGTGTTGGTTTGGCTTATTGTAGTAGGGGACAATTACCATCGCGCCATCTGCCCCCATCTCTTGTGCGGCTTTCGTCATTCGAAGTGTTTCCTGGTGATTGGTGGACCCTGTACCTGGTAAAAAAGGAACTCTGCCGTTTACTGTTTTACAAGCTGTTTCCATAACCTTTTCCCGCTCTTCAATGGACATCGAACTCGGTTCTCCAGAGGTTCCAGTTACCGATATACCATGACTTCCACTAGCGATATGCCAATTAATCAGCTCCTGGAATTTAACATAATCAATCGATTCATCCTGGTGAAATGGTGTAATTACTGGGGAAATCGATCCTCTGAAACGCTTTTTCGCTTCATCATATGACATTGCAATCCCTCCAATTTTTAGTTTTAAATATCTACTAATATTCTGAATAATTAAATCGTATATGATTTCGCATATAATGTCAACATTACTTTTTTTCTTAGCTGGAAATCTAAAAGATGAGAATTTACCTGCAACATGACATAAATTCACGGGGAATAGTAGCAGCTGAAGATCCTAAAGGACATGGAACAGTCTGAAGCCCCCCAGCGCTGGACTCATCTAATAATGATGGGAGGAGCTAGGCTAAAGATACGTTGCAGTTTAAATAAATAGTTACAAACCACGAGAAAAAAGAGTTAGAGAAAAAAAGAAAAACCTATACAGTAACTGCTTTTAACAGTTGCTATACAGGTTCATCTGTTTTTATGTTTGTTTTAATCGTCGTCTTTCAAAATCTTCGGCTGTCTTTATTTTATGCTGGCGGCTTAATTGCTCCAATTCGGGGAAATCGCTACCATTTTCTAACAGGGAAATTATCTCTTCATGCTCTTTTATTGATTCCTTCACTCGTATGGAATATAACGTTGAACCGACACCTCGAATAGAATCAAGGCGGCTTGTCGTATCTTTTATCGACTCCATTAAGTAGTTATTATTGCATTCTTCCCAAATCATTTGATGGAATGCTGTATTTAACTTACTGTATTTTATAATATCAAACTCCTCAAGAGCCTCCTCCATTAATTTATTGTGAACTTTCAGCTGCTTGATTTTATTTCCAGGGAATCGCTGGGCACTCAGTACCGTCGCATAGCCTTCCAAAACAGCTAGCACACGTAAAGTATCTGAGTAATCCGATTCATTTACTTCCGCTACGACTGGACCAACATTCTGCTTGTAAAATATTAACCGTTCTGACTCAAGCTGACGAATTGCTTCCCTTACTGGAATGGAACTGGTTTCCAGTTCTTTCGCAATTTGATCAATAACAATACGTTGTCCAGGAACATACACCCGTTCAATTATTCTTGCCTTTAATAACCGATACACTTTTTGTTGTTTGTTTTCCTTTATCATAATAAATCAATAATATATAAAATAATATATGATGTCAATCTATGAAAAAATTAAAGTAATCCCTTCATATAAAAAGCCACTGAAACTTACTTCAGCAGCTCTATTAATTATAACATGGAAATAATCCAACCTATCACAACAATCGCACCAATAACCATTAATATTGTTCGTAGCATATACTTATCATCCTTTCATTTATTAATTCTAATTTATTAATGCACATATCAGTAAGTTACCCATTATTAACTAAATAAAAACATTCCGTTCTGTGCTTTGATGACATTCCTCCCCGTTTGGAACAATCTGAGGCAGATTAAAGCGCAATAACCTTCAAACATAATTTAAATCTTTCTATTGACTTAATTTGTGTATATTGTATATATTGTATATATACAATTATAAAACGAGGGATAATCTGATGAATATTCTAATCGCCAGTACGAGTAAAGAACCACTGTTTCAACAAATTAAAGAACAAATAAAACAGCACATTTTCTCTGGCGAACTTAAGGAAGGCGATGCCCTTCCTTCGATGAGAGTTCTTGCAAAAGATTTAAAAGTAAGCGTCATAACAACTAAGCGCGCGTATGAGGATTTGGAACACGAAGGTTATTTACTATCTGCAGTCGGCAAAGGAACTTTTGTAGCTGGCCAGCAACCACACGTCCTGAGAGAATGGCAGGTTCGTGAGCTGGAAAATGATCTAGAAAAAGTCGTTCAAGAAGGCAAACGGTTAGGTTTAGCGAAATCTGATCTAATCGAGCTTATTGATATTTATTACGAGGAGGACCTATAACATGAATACAGTTGAATTTCATCATGTCACCAAAAAACGGAAGGACTTTTCTATTGAGAATTTAAACATCAATATTCCAAAGGGCTACATTACCGGGTTCATCGGTCCTAATGGTAGTGGGAAAACGACAACGATTCAAATGATGATGAACATTTTACAATTGGATGAAGGAAACATCAAATTGTTTGGAACACCACATAAAGACCACACCATTAAACAAAGAATTGGCTTTGTCTATGATGATCTTTATATGTATGAAGAATTTACAATTAAAAAGATGAAATCATTTATTGCACCATTGTATAACACGTGGAACGAGAATTTGTTTCAAAGCTATTTAGCAAAATTTGAGCTTCCGACACGTAAAAAATTGAAGAAGTTTTCGAGGGGAATGAAAATGAAGTGCTCCCTCCTTTTTGCCCTTTCACACGAGCCCGAATTTATTGTAATGGATGAGCCAACAGGAGGTCTGGACCCTATTTTCAGAAGGGAATTATTGGATCTTCTGCAGAACTTAATGGTAAATGAAGACCAAACGATTTTCTTATCCACCCATATTACAACAGACCTGGATCGCATCGCAGATCACGTTATCTTCATTTATCAGGGAAAGATCATTCTTCAGCAAAGTATGGATGACATAAAGGGACAGTTCCATGTCATAAAAGGGAAACGGGACATGATAGACGCGGATACTAAGGAACTTTTTATTGGAATTCAAAATACAGAAGTAGGATTTAGCGCCTTATTTGAGGGGAACCCATCTATTTTCAATACATTTGGCAATGAAATTGTGATTGATCATGCAACACTCGAAGATATCATGTATTTCATGACTAGAAAGGAGAACTAATCGTGCTACAAATGCTAAAACGCAACTTTTATTTAACTATAATATAAATCCTATTTATTTCTTTTCACCCTCTTTTCCTATGAATATGCCAAATACCCTCATGTATGTCGGTATAATGCTCGGTTTTATTTTCAATGTATTTTATGACAACAAGATTATGTAAATCGTTTACTTTTAAGTATGCCTTTTAATTTGAAAAAAATTGTATTCAGCAGGTAGGGCTTTTTACTGTAACTGTGATTCATTTATTCTAATGCACATTATAATCTTCCCTACTTAGATAAATCCGTTAAACAGCGTTCCGTATTAGCCATAAAGCCTTCTTTAATTCTGGCCAAATTTTCAGTTGGTTTTTATATCTGTCTTATAAACTTTCGGCATTGATTTTTTTGAGAAAAGATATTATATAGAGGGAGGAAAAAATAAATGAAACAACTTGTTAAGTATGATTTTTTAGTACATACCTGGGGAGCGATCTTATCGGTTTTTATTTTGATACCAATAGGTTATGCAGTTAATCTCCCACCGATATCCACGTATATCATAGTTTTAGTAACTTCAATCATCACCCTTTTTTATTATGATACGCGCGCGAATGCAAATCATTTTTTAGTAAGCTTACCTATTTCAAAAAGCAGTATTGTCAAAAGCAGATACCAATCGGTTATCATTTTTGCATTATGTATACTTATTTATCAATGGATAATAGGTCACGTGTTACCACCCTTTTTCGAAGCTTCCAACTATGTGTATAGTTGGAAGGAAATCATGATACTGGCCAGTCTCTCTGCATTAATCGCAGCAATTGTAATTCCGTTCTTTTATTTATTTCGGTCATTTATAATTGCGGCTGTGTGTGTCCTAATTATTGTATTCATAACTACCTTTTATTTGCTCGGCGCACTAATAACTGTTTTAAGCATGGAGGACCAGGATATGATCATCTTTAACGATCTAGACCCCGGGTTTGTTTTACTAGTTGAAAAGCATATTCCAGTTCAACCATTTCTGATCTTGCCACTCGTTTCTATAGTAATTTTATATGTATCAATAGCCGTATCCACACAACTTTTCTCGAAAAAAGACATTTGAACTTGACAAGCTAATCCATATATGAGATTATAGTTGAGTTAACGAAATGAAGTAACAAATAAGTTATTCTGGCATTCTACGTAATGTTTTTGAAGAAGCTTATTCACACTGGCGCGACTAAAGGGTCGCAAGGACGTAAAAGCAGGTAGGGTTTACGTTGCTTAAGTTAGAGAACATCATCCAGTGGAACACGTACCGCGGTTAAAGTGAAATGATTCTTATAAGACTCGAGACTCGAATCTTGCGAGTTAAGAAAAAGAAGTTAATGTTAATCCATGCTGCACATTAAAACAATGTATGCTCCGGCATAATGAGATGAATTTCCCACCCGATTGATTCGGGATAAAATAAAATTGAAGCTTATGTGTTACTTTAGAAATCAAAGGGGTACTCTTACTATGAGTGCCCCTTTTCCAATACATACTATCACCAAGTACAGACAAATACTTACTATAAAAGAAAGAAGGTCAGCTAAATGAATACACTACCACTAGGAACAATTCAGACAATGACAGTACTCCGTAAAATTGATACAGGCTATGTCCTTAAGCAGGATACAGAGGAAGCACTTTTGCACCACAATGAAACTGATGAAGAGCTCGAAATTGACCAGGAAGTTGATGTATTTTTATACAATGACAAAAAAGGTAATGTTACTGCGACTACGTCCTTACCCACCGTCCTAATGGATGCGTACGATTGGGCAGAAGTAGTAGAAGTAATTCCGAAGCTTGGGGCTTTTGTTACTATCGGAATCGCAAAAGAAATGCTTGTTTCAGTAGATGACCTGCCGTTATTTGAAGATGTTTGGCCAAAGGTTGGCGATAAGCTTTTCGTTACATTAGGAAAAGACCAAAAGGATCGCCTGCTCGCTATTCCTGCAACAGAAGGAATTATTGAAAGGACAATAGACCAGGCACCAGATGAATTACTGAATAAACCAGTGAGTGGCAGGGTATATTTTACGAACAGAGAAGGTACTGCAATTATAACAGAAGAAAATTATCGCGGATTCATCCATCACACAGAACGAAAACAGGAACCACGTCTTGGTGAGCTCGTCTCTGGCCGCGTTATAGAAGTGAAACCGGATGGGACAGTCAACATCTCCCTCCGCCCATTAAAACAAGACAGTATGGGTGAGGATGCTGATGCCATTCTTGAACATCTGGAAAAAAACGATGGAGCCATTCCATTCACTGATAAAAGTGATCCCGAGGATATACGTGGAACATTTAATATTAGCAAAGCATCCTTCAAACGCGCACTTGGCAGACTCATGAAAGAAGGAAAGATTGAACAGCGGGATGGAAACACATATTTGAAGTAATACCGTACTACACATTTACGAATAAGAAAAAGAGCGGAAAAAAACCCGCTCTTTTTTTGTTGTCTATTATGCTTTTGCTTTTGCATTTGCGTTTGCATACGTATCCAGGATTGACGTAATGATTAAGCCGATTGCTGCTGCAAATAGCGATGCAATCCCCCAACCGCCAAGTCCAGCACCCATAATTTCAATTTTATCAAATAGAGATGCTGCACCAAGCAATAATAATCCGATAATTATTAATATAATGCTCGGGAAATAGCTAGTGTATTTGTCCTTCGATGAATTTTTAGAGAGGACAAAGCTTATTGCGATGATTGCTATTGTTAAGATAATAGCGATTGTAAACACTGACTGTATCATAATTTCACCTCATAAATTTATAAATATATCACTGTATATAGTCTACAATTGAACATGCGTAAAGTCAATTATTCAGTAATCTTTTATGTGAAATATATAAGAATTATTTATTCACTTTTATCCTTTTTAGAATTTTCAAACATAATGATGAATAACATAATAGCACAGCTTATTTAAAGGAGGTATCAAACTGAATCACCACTCTAATTGAAGGAGGGT
Organism: Virgibacillus tibetensis; assembly: GCF_036026595.1. Taxonomy (NCBI): domain Bacteria; kingdom Bacillati; phylum Bacillota; class Bacilli; order Caryophanales; family Bacillaceae; genus Virgibacillus; species Virgibacillus tibetensis. Next base: position 185,033 of record NZ_JARZFX010000002.1, read on the forward strand.
CTTAATGAAGAAGAATTTCTTTTGGCAAATTATCATTGCTTTTATCCTTGCAATAATTGTTGGTCTGTTTTTCGGTGAAAGAGCAGAATTGGTCCAGCCGCTTGGTGATCTGTTTTTGCGTTTGATTCGTTTTATTATCGTGCCGTTAATTTTAGCTACAATTGTTGTTGGTGTTACTAGTGCGGGGGACATAAAGAAACTGAGCCGATTAGGTGGAAAAACAATTTCCTACTATTTGATTACAAGCTTCATCGCTATTTCAATTGGTTTAACAGCAGGTTATTTATTTTCTCCAGGGAAAGGTCTCGATATTGTGGTGGAAAGCGAAGCAGCAGTAAATGAAACTGAAGGCTTTGTTCAGACCATGCTGAATATCATTCCAACTAATCCCATGGAATCATTAACATCTGGTAATGTACTTCAAATTATCTTTTTTGCTATATTTTTAGGAATCGGAATCATGTTAGTTGGGGAAAAGGCTTTGCCAGTGCAGCGATTCTTTGATGGGTTAGCTGAAATAATGTATAAAATCACCGGACTTATTATGGTACTTGTTCCTCTTGGGATATTCGGTTTACTTGCACCTATCGTTGGACAGTATGGGCTATCCGTTCTTCTGCCTTTAATTAAATTAATTCTGGCTATGCTTGTAGCATGCATTATACACGCCGGGATTGTTTATTCTTCGGCTGTACGTTCATTTGGTAAAATGAGCCCTATTGTATTTTTCAAAGGTATCTTCCCCGCAGCAACAGTCGCTTTTAGTACAGCAAGTAGTGCAGGAACGTTGCCAGTCACTATGAAAAACGCACAGGAAAACTTAGGTGTCTCTAAACAAACAAGCAGTTTCACACTTCCCTTGGGGGCGACCATCAATATGGATGGAACAGCTATTTATCAAGGGATAGCCGTAGTGTTTATCGCTCAATACTTCAGTACTGAATTAACATTTGCTCAAATTATGACCGTAGCTTTGATAGCTACACTTGCTTCCATTGGAACTGCAGGTGTACCAGGTGCTGGTCTGATTATGCTAACAATGGTGTTAGCAGCAGTTAATTTACCCCTAGAAGGGATTGCATTAATTGCTGGGATCGACCGCATTCTGGATATGATGCGTACTTCCGTAAATGTCATGGGTGACGCATCAGCCAGCGTTGTCGTTGATGCTTCCGAGAAAAGGCGGGAAGCGGAAGCCACCGCATCCTAAACAAACCGTAGTCAACGGGATGGTCTTGCTATTTACCAACGCTCAGATTTTGAAGAAATTGGTAAACTAAAAAGTTTTTGAAAATAAACAGTTGATTAATTCATTAAAATGCCTGCTACATGGCGGCTTCCACCGCTAAGTGACAGGCATTTTAATTATTCCGTATACACCCTGCCAACTTGTCCATCCTCTAAACGGACTTTAATACCATGTGGGTGATAAGAAGAATTGGTAAGCAAATCTTTTACTATTCCAGAAGTTGTTTTACCGGATCGCTGATCTTTTTTCAATACTACCTTCACTTCTAAACCTGGATTGATATTCTTACGGTACCTACCATCTATTGACATGTGTATGCTCCTTTTAATCTGCTGTTTATCTTTTGCAGCGGTATAGCCTTCTTTTCAAGTCTTACTTTAGTATTGTAGAACAATACATCCAGCTCTACAATCATTTAGTATGTTGTGAAGCCAACCAACTTCTGTATCCAGTATGTAGCTTTTCTAATTGGTGTTAGTTGATCTTGGTAAGCATCATAATCTGCAGTGAAAATACCATCCTGGTTTTCCCATATCCGGTAAAAATACGATTCAACATCTCGCATAATCTCTTCATCCATAGCGGCAGTAACTTTCAGGTTATTTTCAAGATTAAGGTCATCGAGGTTTCGTTTCGTAAAATTGGTCGATCCACCAATAAGTACACCCTCTTCAGCTTTATTAATGAACATGAGCTTTGTATGAAACTGGTCTTGTTCCGAATCATACCACCTGACGGTAATGTTGTCTTTATTATACAATTCAGAGGCGACCGGTAAATTTGGCAGACCTGTTTTTTGAGTACCGAATGCGATTACATTGGGATCCAGAATCATCCGAATTTCGGCCCCACGGTCTGCAGCGTTCAATAGTGCACCAATAACCTCACGTTGAGCCAGGTAAAACATTCCTAGCCAAATTTCATCATTGGCTTCCGCACTGTCTATCTCCTTCAAAGTATGCTTAAGAATTTCCCCCTCGGTTAGATATTGCATGGCGATGGCTCCAGTATCATCCTCTTCGCGCCTTTCAGGTTTCCTGATGTTAACAGGCTCTATATCATCAATTGAGTAGTCTACTACCGCTTGCTCTGCTGACACAATATCACGAATAATATCACCTTCTACCTTAAAAGCGATATTAGAAAAAAAACCACTTGCATCATGGGCATTTGCTGATGTAATCAACGCTGCATTCTCTGAAGCAACAACCTTTCGATGATTGGCTTTAATATTAAGCAATTTCAGGTAGGAACGGAGCGTAACATCCGGACCTTCAGAAGCTAACGGATTGGTAATCCAGCCGGATCCTCTTTGTCCAAACACCTGAAAAAAAGTTCTCCATACTGTGGAGTAAATAGGATTCGAGTCCCTAAGTTCACTAAGACTTGTAATTATAACCTCTACCCCATTATCTTTTAATCGTTGCAGATTTTTATTGGCGTGGGAATGGTAGCCAGTATTAATGGGATCAGTAATAAACACAGCCTGCAGTTCAGGAAACCGCTGTTTCTGTGCAATTATTTTTTCAGTAAGATTTGTACTTAATTTGGGGAAATGGCGATCCTCGTCTGAGTAATCATTAAATAGGAACATATCAACTAGAATAAAATCCTCTGCCTCCTCTATCAGCCGATAAACTTCCTCAAAGATCTCTTGTTCATATTCTATTTCTCCTTCAGCCGTTTGGTAGGTAAGGTCTGTTAAAAACTGGATGTCATCTGTATAGTAAATACCTCCTTCAAAAGAAATACCATCGGGTAATGGCTTGACTGCGTGAAAAAAGAATACAGAAATTAGAATCAGAAGCAATCCAGCACTAATCCATAAGCGTTTCATTCTAATTAACTTTTTCATAAATGTACACCTTTCCAAATGACAACAGCTGGTAAATTAAATTCTCCGGCTGTAAAAAGTTTTAATGGCAAAGGGAGCAACCATTCACTGCTAATATAGTAATATAGTAATTCCACTAATCATGTTAAATGAAACATAAAGAAGGATTTCGTTTAAATGTGTCGAATTACTTAGTTATAAAAAGGAGGTCCATTATGCAAAAATTTGAAAACTACATCTATGAACGACCTGATCTGCAGCAGGAAAAAAGTAAATTTACTGAACTCTTAACTTCATTTACTGCTGCAGACTCGACGGAGAAAGCCACACGGGCAATTGAAGCTATAAACGCATTTCGAAACAGACTATCAACCATGTCTAATCTGGTTTATATACGTGCATCAATTAACACGAATGATGAGTTCTATCAAAATGAACGTGATTTTTTCGACAATATAGAACCTGAAGTCCAAGCGATGAGCACAGAGTTTTACAAAGAATTGATACGCTCTCCGTATCGTAATGACCTTGAAAAACAATGGGGGGCGCAGCTGTTTCAAATCGCAGATCATGAAATAAGAGCATTTTCACCTGAAGTGATTCATCTGTTACAACAGGAAAATAAATTATCGTCCGAATATGCAAAGCTTGTAGCATCGGCAGAGGTGGAATTTCAAGGTGAAACGTACACATTGGCTCAACTGGGTCCGTTTGTTCAAGACAAAGACCGCAGCATACGTAAAGAAGCTGTTAATGCAAGCACTGGGTTTTTTGAGAGTCACGCAGAAAAATTCGATAACATCTATGACCAACTAGTAAAGGTTCGCCACGAAATAGCGACAACCCTTGGCTATAAAAACTTTGTAGAGCTTGGTTATGTCCGTATGCTGCGAATTGATTATGATGCTGGCATGGTCGCTGTATTCCGTAAACAAGTACGTGACGTTATTGTACCGCTTGTTTCAAAGCTACAAGAGAAACAGACTGAACGAATTGGTCTCGACTCCCTTAAGTTCTATGATGAATATTTTAAGTTTGAAAATGGAAATGCAAAACCAAAGGGTACGCCAGAGTGGATTATTGAAAACGGAAAAAAAATGTATGAAGAGTTATCTCCTGAGACAAGGGAGTTTTTCCAGTACATGCTTGACCGTAACTTAATGGATCTGGAAGCCAAAAAGGGAAAAGAAGCTGGTGGTTACTGCACATTTATTGAGGATTACGAGTCACCATTCATATTCGCCAACTTTAATGGAACATCCGGCGATATTGATGTGCTGACGCATGAAGCCGGACATGCTTTCCAGGCTTACTCAAGCCGGGACATAGGTATCCCGGAATACCTTTTTCCAACGTATGAATCAGCCGAAATACATTCGATGAGTATGGAATTCTTCACATGGCCGTGGATGGAGAGGTTCTTCAAGGAAGAGACAGATAAGTACAAATACGCCCATCTCGCAGATGGACTTCAATTCCTGCCATATGGCGTTGCCGTGGATGAATTTCAGCATCTTGTATATGAAAACCCTACATGGACACCTGATGAACGAAAGCAAGCATGGAAAAAGCTCGAAGAAATATACTTACCTAACCGTGACTATGATGGCAATGCTTATTTAGAAGCAGGCAGTTTCTGGCAGCGACAAGGCCATATTTATGATGTTCCATTTTACTATATTGACTATACGCTTGCACAGATCTGTGCATTTCAATTTTGGAAGCGATCCCGGGAACAAAATGAAGAAGCTTGGAATGACTATCTCAAGCTTTGCAAGCTCGGTGGTTCTAAATCCTTTTTGGGTCTTGTGAAGGCAGCAAACCTCCGCTCCCCATTTGAGGAAGGTACAGTTGAATCTGTTGTTGGCACAATTGAAGATTGGCTTAATTCTGTCGATGACAAAGCACTTTAACAGGTATTTATTTAAAATGACCACACGCTTTAACAAAAGCATGTGGCCATTTTTTTAGATTTTTTCCAGGAAAACCCTTACTCAGCTATTGCTTCTTCTGGTATAGCCTTTCCCCACACTTTATTCAAGATAGATGCAAATACGATTAATGTTACTGCACCAATCGCAAGTGCTATCAATGCCGATCCTGTTATTCCAGCAACCAGGAAGGATATAATCCCACTGATTCCAGCAGTCATAGCATACGGTATTTGTGTGTTAACATGATCAATCAAGTCACTCGATGCACCAGCAGATGACAGGATTGTTGTATCGGATATTGGTGAACAGTGATCCCCGAAAATCCCTCCGCTCAGTACCGCAGCTATCGCCAGATACATGTTTATATCCATGGCTGCAGCTATTGGCATTGCGATAGGTATCATAATGGCAAACGTTCCATAGGAAGTCCCTGTCGTGAATGCCACAATTCCGCCAATGATAAACAGCAATACTGGAATAATTGCCGGTGAAGCATTTTGCTGAGCTAATTCTACAATAAAGGCTGCTGTTCCAAGTTCTGATGTTACACTACCAATGGACCAAGCCAATGTTAAAATGATATAAACGAGCATCATACTCCTAAAACCACTTACATAAATAGACATAGCTTCCTTAAAAGAGAACAGTTTTTGCTGCATACCCATTCCCAGCCCAACAATGCCAGCTACAAAAGCAGCTATTAAAATGGACTTCCCGCCATCAGATTCGCCGATGGCTGTAACAAAGTCATTTTCCGGAAATCCACCTGTCCATAAAAACATTGGAGGTATTAAACCAATAAGTACTACTATCGGTACAATCATATTCCGTTTCTTTGGTACAAAATCATCCGCCATTTCAACATCTGTCATCGAATCATCTGACGGAGGTTCCGCTCCATCACGGAGCAGTTTCCCTGTAGTTCTGGCGCGGTATTCAGCCTGAGCCATTGGACCATAATCCCACTTCATGAAAATAATAATAGCTACAAGAAGAAGTGCTAATATGGAATAGAAGTTAAATGGGATCGTAAAGATGTATGTCATATACTCTGATCCGGTAATCCCCAAATCTACAAACTGGGCACCAATCAGCCCCATGACGAACACAACCCATGTCGAAACTGGTGCCAGCAAACACATTGGTGCTGAAGTAGAATCAACTATATAAGCTAATTTCTCTCTTGATACGCGCATTTTATCCGTTACTGATCGCATGACACTTCCAACAGTAAGCGCGTTGAAGTAATCCTCAAAGAAAATAATTATACCGAATAACATCGTAGATCCTTGCGCTCCTCTTGGTGTTCTTACTTTATTAGCTATTGAATAAGCTATCGCGTGTGCACCGCCAGTTTTTTGCAACACGGCAATCAGTACGCCAAAAAGTCCACAGTAGATTAATACAGTTGCACTCCATTCATCTCCAACGTTTGGTATGATAAATTCACCAAATGTTGCATATAGTCCCATCAACGGGTTCCAGCCGTGGATCATGGTTGCTCCAAGCCACACACCAGCAAATAAAGCCGGGATTACATTTCGCGTCACAAGTGCCAACACAATTGCAATAACTGGAGGTAATAACGAAAGAATTCCAAATTCCATTCTGTTTACTCCCTTCGTATCTAAGTTTTAGACAATTTTCCTGTTCTCTCCTCTCTAAATGAGTTTAACATAATTAATAGAATATTCACCATTAAATATATATTACAACATGTTGGGTTGTATGTCCCAATAAATCATAAAAAATAATCTATTTACTAAACAAATTTCGCCAAAATATGAATAGTAAAAGTCAGGTCACTCCTGTATCAGGATTTGTCGTTATGTTCGCTTTGCCTTTGGCTTTTCGATTACTCTGGTCTTTTCGTAAACATGCAACACGTTCGGATGAAATCAGCGGGATGAAATGGGCTGCTAGACATCATTGGGTATTTGGATTACTATTTGCAATTAATTTATGGTTATTTGGTTGATCTCAGTGAGAATACATGAATCCAAAATCTGAATTGTTCTCTCAACTATGGTAAACTTGTCAGTAAAATAATAAGCTGACATAAGGAGATTTACATGACATACAAAATACTTTTTCTAGATATTGACGGAACTATATTAAAACCAGACCATACCTATACCGAATCAACGAAAGACGCTATTTCCCAATTAAAAGAACAGGATATAGAAGTGTTTCTTGCGACAGGGAGACCGCTTCATGAAGTGAAAGATTTGGCCAAAGAACTCGATGTCGATTCTCTTATTGGGTATAACGGGGCTTTTGCAATTTATCAAAATGAAACCATTATTAATGAACCGATGGATGCTGGTACTGTAAGAAAATTTTTGGATATTGCTCGGGAAAACAAGCATGAAATGGTTTGTTATACAACTGAAAAGAACTATTTCACTTCTTTATCAAACCCTGTAGTAAAGCACTTCATTGACACATTTGACTTAAAGTATAATGAAGTGTTCAGCCAGGATATCATCGAAAATATACTTGGTGCTACCTTAATGAATCTGGACCCTTCCGAATCGTCGCTCTATAAAATTGAAGCTAATCTCCACCTTTCACACGTAAATGTTAAAGGTGTCGAACATAGCTATGATATTATCCGAAAAAATGTAAACAAGGGCGAAGCTGTTAAAAACGTGCTTAATCGTTTGGGTTTACAAAAAGAACAAGCAATTGCTTTTGGTGACGGGATGAATGATAAAGAAATGCTTCAGGAAGTAGGAGAGGGATTTGCGATGGCAAATGGCGCTCCTGAGCTACTGGAATATGCAAAACATAAAGCAGACCCTGTAACAGAATCAGGAATATTTAACGGATTGAAGAAATTAGGGTTGGTAAAGTAACTGCACTACGGATGCTACTCTTCCTCTCCATGATTAGTATCAAGTAACGACTTACACAAAAGCAAGCCTTTCACCATACTGTGATAGGCTTGCTTTTTATATGCCTTGTCATAAGTTTTGTTGCTTCGCAGTTGATAGAAAATGCGACATCGTACGCCACCGCTCTGGAAATACACTACGCTTTTCGCGGGCGGCTGGTGAGCTTCTTCATGCTGACGCATTTCAGAATCTCACCTATGCCTTTCCTCCCGCAGAAGTCTTCGTGTATTTCCGCCGCTTAGAATAGCCTTTTATTCAAATTATAAGAAGTTCTTAGAACATAGCATGGGGTTTATTCTTACAACTGTCAGAACATCATGACCAGCGGAGGCAGAACACGAAGACTCCTTGAAAATACAAACCAATTTTCTGCGTGCGATGTTAACGCTTCGGAGCTTTCCTTGTCCTGTGGGACCATCACGTGTCCGAAGACCCCGGAAGAAGCGTTCTTTGCTTCTGAGCAGGGCTGAGTCCGTGCCCACGGAAAGCGAAGTGTTCTGCCGTAGCGGTGGTATAGCACTCTTTATCGAGAAAGAAGATCAACGAAAAAGTTACGTCGCATTTTATAGATTTTGTGTTCACTACAATATATTTTTTGGTGGGAAGTACCCATGGTGCAGTCCCGATCTTTTATAAAGCATTTTAATATAAAAAACTATGTGCTATAACAAAAATCCACCATATACAAGCGCACCTACAATAACAAATGCCGGATGTACCTTAATTCGCTCCATCAATAAATAACTGATAACCGCAATTAACGCAGTCTGCCATAGCCCAATACCAATAAAAGATTCCTGAAAAAAGCGCCATGCCATTACACCGAGCAAAATAGCAATAACTGGACGTATATATAATGTTAAACGCTTTACTTTAGGAGAATCCTTGTACTTATACAAGACCCCCAACAGAACAATCATTAAGATCAGTGAAGGGGCTACAGTAGCAAAAACACCTACTATTGCTCCCAACACGCCTCCCACATCATACCCAATATAGCCGGCCATTTTCGTTGCGATCGGACCTGGTAAAGAATTACCAAGTGCCAACACTTCACTAAACTCCTGGACACTCATCCATTCATACCGTTTTACAACCTCATTTTCAACAAGTGGTATGGATGCTGGGCCACCGCCATAACCAAGCACTCCAGGAATAAAAAATGCTATAAATATTTCCCAGTACTTCATCATGATGGATCACCTTCTTTTTGTTTGTCAAGCTGATCATTTTTATCTTTCTTCATTAGAGCAAATACAATTAAAACACCGATGATGATCCCCGGGTGTACAGAAAGAAACTGCAACAGAATAAATACGACCCCACCCAAAATCACAGCCGGTATCCAGCCCATTCCCTTTCCAGCTTTTTCAATAAATTGCCAGGTTAGAACTGCCAGCATGACGCCTACAACAGGTATTACTGCAGCCGTCATTCCCTGCACCCAATCAAATTCTTTAATAGATGACAAAGATGTTAACAGGATAATCATTAAAATAATAGTAGGTATGATCGTTGCCAAAACAGCATTAATCATCCCCCATAAGCCGGAAACCCGATAACCAATATATCCTGCCAATTTTGTAGCGATTGGCCCTGGCAGGGTATTTCCAAGTGCTAATAAGTCACCAAATTCTTCGTCATTCATCCATTTGTATTTATCGACTACTTCCTTATGTACTAATGGAATGGAACTCGGTCCACCACCGTAGCCAAGCATCCCAACTCGAAAGAAAGCAATAAAAATGTTCCATTGTGTCTTCATATGTCACGTACCTTTTTCATATTATCGTGGTAAATTAACAGGCAGTAAACCCCTCTCATAATATTCAGCTGGGGTAACTGCCTGTAAAATCCCGATTAGATTCACTCCCATTTAAATAACATGCCTGCTAGTTAACTACCATGCAGCAACTGTACCGTCTGTTCTTGATTCTGTTCCACCGACCAGCACGCCTGTTTCCGGATCCCTCCAAATAATTTGGCCCCGTCCGAAGCTGTTTGGCTCCAGGGATATCCGTATATCATGCCCTTTATTTGCAAGTTCCAAGGCAAGGTGATGTGCCAGACGATTCTCTACTTCTACTACTCTATCCTTCATCCATTGCCATCTTGGTGCATCTAAGGCAGCTTGTGGGTTCAGACCAAAATCAATCGTATTCATTACTACTTGGACATGCCCCTGTGGCTGCATAAAGCCACCCATTACTCCAAACGGTCCTACAGGTTGATTATCTTTGGTCATAAAACCTGGAATAATCGTGTGGAATGTTCGTTTTCCACCTTCCAATGCATTGACATGGTTTGGATCCATTGAAAAATTATGCCCGCGATTTTGTAATGCTATTCCTGTACCAGGAACCACTAATCCAGAACCGAAGCCCATATAATTACTTTGAATAAATGAAACCATATTCCCTTCGTTATCTGCTGTTGCCAGATAAACCGTACCACTACTTGAAGGTTCCCCAGCTTCTGGCTGAATTGCCTCGTCTGTAATCAGCTTTCTGCGTGTGTCCGCATATGCTTCACTTAGAATTTCTTCTGTTGTGTATCTCATATGGTTATCTTCTGTTACATGTTTCTGGCCATCAGTAAATGCTAGTTTAATAGCTTCAATTTGTTTATGGTATGTTTCCACTGATTCTTTATCTGTGAATTCAAACCCTTTTAAAATGTTTAAAGCTTGTAATGCAACGATCCCCTGCCCATTTGGAGGAATCTCCCAGACATCGTATCCCCGGTAATTCACGTTAATTGGTTCAACCCAATCTGCCTTAAAATCTGCCAAATCCTCAGCTGTTAAAAATCCACCATTTTCTTTTGAAAAAGTTGCGATTTTCTCTGCCAACTCCCCTTTATAGAAGGATTCAGCCTTCGTATCAGCTATCGAACGTAATGTTTCTGCATGATCCGGAGATGACCAGATTTCTCCGGCTTTTGGTGCACGACCGTTAGGTGCAAATGTTTGGAACCAATTTTTAAATACATCATCTGTTAAACTCTTTTTATAAGTGCTATATCCCTTGTTCCAGAACTTGCTCAGTGTGGGGGATACTGGGAAACCTTCTGACGCGTACGTAATTGCTGGCTGTAGTACTTCTGTTAAAGGAAGCTTCCCAAACTTTTCTGATAGCTCAGCCCAAGCCCCTGGTGCTCCTGGAACAGTTACTGGCATCCAGCCGTATTTTGGAATCTCTTCATACCCGGCTTCCTTAACAGCATCTATTGAAATGTTCTTTGGAGATCTCCCGCTTGCATTTAAGCCATGCAATTCTCCTTTTGTCCATACCAACGCAAATGCATCCCCACCAATACCATTAGAAGTTGGTTCAACAACTGTGAGACAAGCAGCTGTTGCAATAGCTGCATCAATTGCATTGCCTCCTTTTTTCAGGATCTCTAACCCTGCCTGTGAGGCAAGTGGTTGTGATGTTGCCACCATTCCATTCTTAGCATATGTAGCATTTCGTGTAACTGGATATGGGTAGGATTGATTCGTAAGTGATTTCATTGTATACGCTCCCTTAACAGTAATAACTATTTTTCTGAATTATATAATATAGTACGAAATAAATGTACATTTGTCAATACAATAATAAGGTGATAAAATAAGATTACTTACATTAGTGCAACTTTACTCAATTATTTCTTACCAAATGTTTATTTAGCCCTAAAAATTAACTACGTATAGGAGACAATACTATGAAACATGATGAAATAGATAGAAAGTTATTAGAAGAATTAGCTGAAGATGGCAGATTATCATATGTAGAACTTGCGGAGAAGGTCGGCCTTTCCCGTGTAGCCGTTAAGGATCGTATTAAAAATATGCAAGATAAAGGTGTCATTGAAAAGTTCACTGTTGTTATTAATTCGGAGAAATTTGGTAAGAAAGTGTCTGCTTTCTTTGAAGTAGATGTGGAACCGAAACAACTGCAGGAAGTAGCACAGAATCTTGCAGACAACCCCAGTGTTGCAAGTATTTATCAAATGACAGGACCAAGTACATTGCACATGCACGTCCTTGTAGAAGATTTCCAAATGCTGGAGACATTTATTAACAATGAACTCTACTCCGTAGAGGGGATTACGAGAGTAGAAAGCTCTGTGATTTTAAAACGTTTTAAAAGTCGGACCGGGTACAAACTATAACATTTTTTTTCTGCCAATTAATTTCCTTATTATTGGAATTTTCTGTGATATAATAATTCTATATACTTTAAGGAAAGAGGTTGACTGTTATGTTCTGTCCTAATTGTGGAAATGAGCGTAATGAAAAAAGTAGATATTGCCAGCATTGTGGAAATAAGCAAAAACAACACTTTAGTATAGTCATGATTTTATTTATGTCTTTATTAGTTTCCGCCAGCATAGTAGGTGCTGTTTATTTAGCTACAACGAATACTGGAAATAAAGAATCACCAGTTGCTTCTGATAATGCAACAATTGAAAAAACACAACTCACATCCAAACAACCCATTGAAGTTCCAATTATGGAAAAGAAGGACTTGAAAGAAGATAAAAATCGAGAGTTAACAGACATTATTGCAGCAGCACAAGAAACGGTCTATACGGTTATTACCAATTACAATCAGGGATCGGGCTTCCTATATAATAATAATGGAGCAGTCGTTACCAATGCCCATGTCGTTGAAGGGGAAACAAGTGTATTTATAAAAACAGTGAACGGACAGGATCTTCCAGGAACAGTAATTGGTTATTCTAATGAAACAGATGTTGCAGTAATCCTCGTCCCCGATCTAGTTGGACGTGAACCTTTTTCATTGGAAAAAGCCTCACCAGTTAAAATTGGTGAAGAAATTATTGCCTTGGGTAGTCCACTTGGGTTAGAGAACACGGCAACAATGGGTTACGTAACAGGACAGGACCGCAGTTTCTTTATTGGTTCGTTTACGTATGAAAATTTATATCAAATCTCTGCCCCTATTTCACCAGGAAGTAGCGGAGGACCCTTAATCGCAAAAGCAAGTGAAAAAATTATTGCAATTAATTCTGCAGAAAGTCAGGGGGATTCATCGATAGGTTTTAGCATCCCATTATTTCAAATAGCAGAATTAATTCAATCCTGGATTGATCAACCGATGTCAGAAGAAGCTATTTTAGCTCAATTTTATGATGCCAATGACGAATATTACTACGATGATTTATGGAGCTATTACGAGGATGGCTATTTTGATGGTGGCGATTATTCTGAAGAGAACGCTTATTATGATTACTGGGAGTACTATTGGGAAGATGAGTCTTATTACAACGATTACTATGATGAAGGCTACGAAGAGGATTATGGTTATGCGGAAGACGAGTATTATGATGATGAAGGATGGTATGAAGAAGACGAGTATTATGACAATGAGGAATGGTATGACGAAGATGAAGACTGGTATTATGATGAACTAACTGAAACATGGTACTACTATAATGTCTATGAAGGTACTTGGTATTACTATGATGAAGTGGAGGACTTATACTATGAAGTGGATGAGAGCTTCTAATAGAATTCCCCATCACAAACAGAGTTGGTTATGCTATTATATACTAGAGTTCGAAATTCATCCAAGAAGGTGTCGCAGTGAAAAACGGATTAATTATTAGTGGATTTTATATTATAGGTTTACTTTTTTTAACATTCGGAATCAGCATGATGATTTTGGCTAACCTCGGTGCTGGCCCATGGGATGCCTTATACGTTGTTATGGCTGATGAGTTGGGATTAACTGTAGGAAGCTGGGTATTTATAGTAGGACTTTTACTCATTTTAATAAACAGCTTTTTATTGAAAAAAACACCAGATTATCTAGCATCCATAACCATTGTCCTGATTGGACTCTTTATCGATGTGTGGCTGGAAATTATATTCCCCAATTTGGTAGTTGCCTTATTGATCCCAAGATTGATTATGCTGATTGGTGGTATTTTTTCAATTGCTGTTGGTGTTTCATTTTATCTTCAATCAGAGTTTGCCAGAAACCCGATCGACAATTTAATGATGGCATTCCATAAACTTACTGGTAGGAGCCTGGCTTTTTCAAAGACATTTCTTGAAGTAATGGTCATGGTGATTGCATTTATTTTCGGAGGGCCAATTGGATTTGGGACGATACTCGTGGCTCTAATTATTGGGCCACTAATTCAGATGGTGTATAAGCCAGTTACGAAGTTCAGATGTCGGATATGCCATGAAAATCTAGTGCAAAATTAATTTATTTCTGGCTTAGATAAGTTCTAAGCCTATTTTTAAACTTTTCAACCCCATACCATATACTAATTTGGCATTTTTTGTTTTTTTACATCATATGGCCGATCTTCCCCAGGTCAACGTTTCCACCTGAGAGGACGCATACAACGTTTTTATCTCTCATATTCAACTTATCAAACATTGCCGCAGCAACTGTAACTGCACTGGATGGCTCAATCAGCTGTTTCATTCGCTCTAATACAAAAAATAATGCTTGGCTGATCTCATCTTCACTTACAAGAACGACGTTATCTATATACTTTTCTACAATTGGAAATGTCAGCGAACCAGGCTGGCTCGTTCTTAAGCCGTCCGCAATTGTATTCGTTTTCTGAATCGATGTTATCTGTCTGTTTTTTAATGATAAATACGTATCATTTGCACTGACTGGTTCAACGCCAATTATTTTAACAGATGGCTTTATCTCTTTAACCGCTGTTAAAATACCTGAAATAAGCCCGCCCCCTCCAATAGGGACTACAACAGCCTCCACCAGCTCCAATTGCTCCAGTATTTCTAACCCAACTGTTCCTTGGCCAGCAATTACAAGCGGATCATCGTAAGGTGGTATGAAAACGCCTCCGTTCTCTTTTGCCAGGATTTCCGCGCGAGGTATACGTTCATCAGAAGTTGTGCCACATGTTTCAATTGAACCATTATAGGATCGAATTGCGCTCACCTTGCTTGCATTTGCATCTTCAGGAACAACAATTGTAGCAGGAACACCAAGAATATTGGCAATATAAGCAACAGCTTGACCATGATTTCCTGAAGAGGCGGCAGTAACAGAGGATACGCCTTCCGCAGCAGCGTACATTACTTTATTTGTTGCACCTCGAACTTTAAAAGCGCCCGTCTTTTGTAAATGCTCCGCCTTGAAGAACATACTGTTACCACATAGATTAGATAGTTGGGAAGAACTTAGAATAGGTGTTTCATTTATAATAGTACTTATTCTTTCACGTGCCTGGTGAATATCCTTTATAGTAACCACTCTACCAACTCCTCGCTACTTGAGATTCGCTTGCCATTACTGATTATTTCCCAATAAATATACCTGTAAATCCAGTTAATTAAATTTTAACACAATTTGAAAAATACGCCATTCCTGAGTTAGGAATGACGTATTGCAGCAGCTTCATCTTGAACATGGGCTGATTTTCTTGCCACTTTAACAAGTAAATAAACGATTGGGGTATCAATTAGTGCAATCATCAGTTTGAACACATATTGGGTAGCGATCATGCCAATTAACACGTTCGTTGGAACAATTCCCCAGAAAGCAACCGTTATAAATAGTGTGGTATCAACAAGCTGACTCGTCATGGTTGATGCATTATTACGTAGCCAGAGTTTCTTCTCTCCATGTTTCATTTTTAACCGGTGGAAAAGACTCACATCTAAATGCTGGCTGGCAACGTAAGACAATAAACTTGCGATCATTACCCGAAAGCTTCCACCAAGAATTGTCTCGAATTCAGCTTGCAGTCCAAATACAGGTGCAGCTGGAAGTTCAATTGCTATAAAAACAAAGAACAACACAATTATCTGAGTGAAAAATCCTGCTTGAACTGTTTTCTTTGCTGCTTCTTTACCATAAACTTCACCGATCACATCGGTAATCAGAAACGTTACCACATAAACGATAACTGCTGCCGGTAAGATAAATTCACCAATGCTGAATAATTTAACCCCTAGAATATTGGATATAATTAATAGACCTACAAACAATGCATTTAAATATATAAACATAAGATCCTCTCCCTATTCAGAAGATCCAGCTGACCCTTTTCTATAAAACTCATATCCTCAGTATTCAGCGATTATCAATTTTCTCTGGATATAGATCATGATTCATCATGCGATGGTCAGCCATTTGTTCAAACTTGGTCCCCGGCTTTCCATAATTACAAAACGGATCGATGGAAATGCCACCACGCGGCGTGAATTTCCCCCATACTTCAATATAGCGAGGGTCCATTAATTTGATCAGATCATTCATGATTATATTCATACTATCTTCATGAAAACCCCCATGGTTTCTAAAACTGAATAAATACAGTTTCAAAGCTTTACTTTCTACCATCTTTTTATCCGGAATGTAGCTTATATAGATAGTTGCAAAATCCGGTTGGCCAGTCATAGGACATAAGGTGGTAAATTCCGGACAGTTGAATTTCACGAAGTAATCTCTGTTTGGATGGTTATTTTCAAAAACCTCCAAAATCTCGGGGTTATAATTAAATTCGTAGGTTGTCCCCTGATTACCCAATAACGTTAATTCGGACAAATCCTGTTCCTTCATATAGATAACCTCCTCTATTTAATTTAAACGAGTAAAAATCGTTACTGTTTCTTACATATCATGCTAAAAAGCCATGTACCTAAAGGCACATGGCATGATAATCGCATCATCTGTCCTTAGTTTTTTATAGAGGGTGAAGCTAAGAACCTCTTCTATTTAGCACTTGTACATTATATAAACGAAAGGAGGAACTGTCAATACCAAGCACCGTCTGTACTCTATCAAAATGGATATAAAAGTGGAATAACAGCAATCAGTACAACAGTCAGTACAAGCTGCAGAGGCACACCAACCTTGACAAAGTCCTTAAATGTGTATCCCCCGGCATTCATCACAAGTGCATTTGTTGGTGAAGCAACAGGTGTAGCAAAAGCCATACTGGCAGAAATTGCGACTGCAACAACAAATGGATACGGACTGACACCTAGGTTAATAGCAGTTGTAATTGCAATCGGTGCGAAAATGACAGCGGTAGCTGTATTGCTGATAAATTGACTTAATACCATGGTTAAAACATAGAACCCTGCCAGTACAGCATGTGGACCATAGTCACCTAATATACCAAGAAGCAGGTCACTCATGAAAGTAACCCCGCCAGTCTTTTCCAAGGCTGTAGCCATTGGGAGCATTGCGGCGATGAGGACAACCGATTCCCAGTTTATTTTATGGTAAGCATCCCCTGTTGAGCGCACACACCCTGTTATAATCATAAGAAAGGCAGACAAGAGAACCGCAAGCACTGGATCGACAAGTTCTAGTGTCATCAGTAAAAGCATAAATAACATAATACCACCTGCTATTGGTGCTTTCCCTTGTGCGGCAGCTGAAGTTGCTTTATCTGAAACTCTACCAACAACGACTACATCAGCGGATTTCTCTGCTAGCAATTCGATTTTCTCCCACTCTCCATAAATGATCAGTGCGTCTCCAAGGCGGAGTTTCTCTTTAGAAGCATTAGTTTGTATGTACTCTCCATTTCGACTGATTGCCAGTACGCTGCATCTGTATTTTTCCCGAAATTGAAGTTCGCGGATGGTCTTATTTTTAAAACTTGATTGTGGAGCAATTAATACTTCTGTCAAGCCATACTGTTTAGCAAGAAAGTGTCTTTTAGCTTCTGATTCATTAGTGAGATCGGTAAGGTCAAACTCGGTAAACAAAGGTGCAGCATCGCCAAATAAAAGCACTTTATCCCCTTGTTCAAAAACGGTGTCGGTCTTTGGAGTAATCCGTACATGTTTAAATAATGGAATCAGTTCGTTTTCTTTTCTTTCTATAGAAATTACTGTTATTCCATACTTAGTTGTTAACTCGAGAGTGGATAATTTCTTTCCAATGATTTGAGATGTTTCGGGAATTTCAATTAAATGTAAAGAATGATATATTTTATAAAATCCTGCCAGCTCATTCGCTGAAAAGGAAGTACTCTTACCTGTATTCATAGCCTTGTTATCAGGAAGCAGCTTCTTTCCAACCGTTACCATAAAGAGAATCCCTACCGCAAAGGCTACTAATCCAATCGGTGTGTACTGGAAGAAATGCATGGGCTGAAACCCATTCTCAGCCAGCGTATTACTGGAAACTAAATTCGGAGGGGTACCAATCAAGGTAAGGACACCTCCTAAACTACTTGCGAATGCGAGAGGGATAAGAAACTTGGCGGGACTTACATTTAAGTTCAGTGCCATGCTGATCACAACAGGAAGTAAAACCGCTACTGTCCCTGTATTACTCATAAATGCACTGAAAACTCCCACAGTGATCATAATAATAATAAATAATTTCTTTTCATTGTTGTTTCCCAATTTTAATAACTGATTTCCAATATGTATAGCAAGGCCAGTATTAAAAATACCTGCACCAACAACAAATAAACCTGCAATCATAATGACAACTGAATTGGAGAATCCAGCCAGTGCTTCTACTGGTGTAATTATCCCCGTTAAAGCAAGAAGCAATAAAGAACCCAAAGCAACTAAATCCGCCCTGTATTTACCATGTATAAAAAAGATGGTTGAAACTATCAATATGATAAATGTACCAATCATACCCATTCCTCCAGATTTAATTTCCACACTTTGTACTATCATAACAAAACCAGCCTTGTATGTAATAGTCAAATAGATTGATAGCCTTGTTAAACCATACCGTTTTCAAATCTAACATTGACAGGTCCTTTTTAACTATATACATTTAGAATAGTAAAACTATTCAGGAGGTTTTTTATGAAGTATGAAACAAAAAGAACTTCAACGGAAAGCAAAAGTATGGATGCCATTATAAACGAAACAGAAGAGAGCTTTTTTGTAGGTAGAAAGGAAGAGTTGGAACTATTTACAAATTGGTTAGAACAAGATTTTCAGGACTTCAAAGTACTCCACCTCTATGGAACTGGCGGTGTTGGCAACACATTTCTGTTAAATGCGTATGCCAGAATTGCAGAAAAAAGAAGAGTTCCATTCCTGAAGATGGATAGTCAGGATTTCATTCACACACCTGCCGGATTTTCGGAGCATGTTCTATCACTGCTAGGTACACTATATATTGATGCTGTTAACTCCAGCGAAAGCGTCGAACCTCCAAACACCCTGACCGTGCTTAACAGTATTGCTGAGAAGGGACGTATTATCATTGCAATTGATACGTATGAACAAATGGAAGACTTGGATCGATGGTTTCGAAACATATTGATTCGGGAATTACATCCGAACGTTGTAGTTCTGCTTGCAGGAAGAAATAAACTGAGAGGAGAATGGAGCGATTCCCCTACATGGCGAACGCTAATCAATCAGATCGAGCTAAAGGATTTTACATTCGTTCAATCCAAGTACTATTTAAAAAAATGCGGCATCAATAAGGAGCAGCTAATCCGAAACATCTGGCAATTCACAGAAGGACATCCACTCACTCTAACCCTGGTTACGCTTTCGAAAATCGGCTCCAATACTAGTCAATCTTCAGACAACCTGTCTGATAACAAATCGCAACTATTAATCGAGCTAACCGAAAGATGGCTGAAAGAAGTAAAGAATGAGGAAACACAGCATTTATTATATGTAGCAGCACTCTTCCATCATTTTGATCAAACAAGTTTATCCGCTGTCCTGGATTACGATGTTTCCTTTACTGCGTTTAACGAACTTATCACATTGTCGTTTATTCGGACTGTAAAGAATGGGTGGGCAATGCACGACCTTATTCGGGATGCGATTCAAATAGAATTAAAACACCGGGCCCCCGAGCAATATAATTGTATTTCAAAACATATTACAGATTATTTTTATAGAAGAACAATTGAGACTCGTTCCCCAAACGATATCGCTCAGTTCTTTTATCACCTCAGAAATGATTTTATTCAAACTGCCTTTTTTCAAAACTCCATGAATTCCTACATGTACTTAGAGCCTGTTGGGGCTTATAATTTTCAAGAAGTAATTGCATTTTTCGAATTTAAGAAAAAGAATCTGCAAGAAAGTGAAGCTGCGTTCTACAATCGAACTGCAGATAAATCATATTATTTTCATGCTTCCCTTCAACATAATAAAAAGGAATTAGAATTTCTTGGCCCTGAATACATTAAGAAAATAGGTTGTCACTCCGCCAATTTACTAAAAAATAAGATAATGGAGACGATCGGACTGTCCATTATTGTGCCCATAAACGAAAACACTCTCCCTTATCTAGCAACTGAGCCTGTGTCCCGTGCATACTTCAATCAATTAAGTGATAAAGAGATAGCCTATTTTAACGTCCCTCCAAATGAAAATGCCGGATGGTATATCAGGCATCTTGATTATACAGATCCAAAGGATACATCGGCACACTCATTTTTATTGTATAACTTATTTACTTTATTACTTCCAGGGGGAAAGATTATCACATCATCCCCCGTTACCTTTTTTCAGGACCTTTTAAAGAATTTGGGTTTTGAAGAAGTCCTTGAAGCAATTTCATATGATTTCGGTAATGATATTCCGTCACCTACTTACATGCTCGATGTCAGAGGTACAAAGCTGGATGCCTATTTGAAACAGTTTACTGAGAACACTTCTGTTCAGTATAAAATGAAAATTATTGCTGATACTTTTTCTTTCACTAACAAGGAAATTGAAATTGTGAAATTGATCATGGAAGGGTGTAGCAACCTGGAAATTGCAAGTAAATTATTTATTGCAGAGATAACAGTAAAAAAGCATGTTAGTCGAATTCTGAAAAAGGCGAATGCAAAAAATAGGGCACAGCTAGCGCGCACTCGTAGATCCAGTGGCAACAGTCGCCATGATTCGTACCTATCAGCTTAATACGAGAGATATTGAACCTGCAATGGATTTACATCAAAAGCTATTGGGTGTATCATCTAAGTTTAAAAAGCTAAGCTCTAAGAAAGATGAAGATGTCGATGAAAAAGTAAGTTAGCAGCAGTTCTGATAGTGGAGATATAGTGGTTAAAAGGAGGAGTCAGGATGATCCTCCTTTTTATTGGTTACCAACGGACATAATCAAACACTTTCATGATTCGTCTGTTTGACAGTTTCGGAACTTCATTCAAAATTGGTGCCTCACTCTTGGCAATACCAACTTCCGATTAAACTTCCCCCTGGCTTTAGTCAGGGGGGAGTTTGGTCAAAAAATGTAAGGATGGTTTCTGCGTATTACTTAAACGTCCGGGTAGCTTCCACGGCCTTCTTCCACCCAGCATACAATTCATCACGCTTCTCGGATTCCAGATTATCCATGAATGTCTTTTCATTCTTCCATTGTTTTGCAATTTCCTCTTTATCTTTCCAATAACCAACAGCCAGCCCCGCCAAGTAGGCGGAACCTAATGCAGTGGTTTCTTGAACGACAGGTCGCTCAACTGGAACACCCAGTATGTCACTCTGGAATTGCATTAAGAAGTCATTTTTAACTGCGCCACCATCCACACGTAATGTTTTTAGATCGATACCGGAATCTGCAATCATGGCATCCAGAACATCTTTTGTTTGATAAGCTAATGATTCCAGGGCAGCTCGGATAAAATGTTCTTTCGTGGTGCCACGGGTCAAGCCGAATACAGCGCCACGTGCGTCACTGTCCCAGTAGGGGGTTCCTAGTCCGACAAATGCTGGTACCATATAAACACCATCAGTGGATTCTACACTCGCTGCAAAATCTTCACTTTGTGGTGCAGTTTCGATAATTTTCAGGCCATCACGGAGCCATTGAATCGCTGATCCGGCAACAAAGATGCTGCCTTCCAATGCATATTTCACTTTTCCATCCACACCCCATGCCAGCGTAGTGAGCAAACCATGCTCGGATGCTACACCTTTATCTCCCGTATTCATTAGCATGAAACAGCCGGTGCCATACGTATTTTTAGCCATTCCCTTTTCAAAACAAGCTTGCCCGAATAACGCTGCCTGCTGGTCACCAGCCACTCCTGCAATGGGAACCTCGTGACCAAAGAAATGATAATCCACTGTATGTGCATACACTTCAGATGATTGACGAACCTCTGGAAGCATACTTTTCGGAACAGTTAAGATATCCAGTAACTCCTCATCCCATTTCAAATCATAAATATTAAACATCAATGTTCTGGATGCATTGGAATAGTCTGTTATATGTGTCTTCCCTCCAGAAAGCTTATACACAAGCCATGTATCTATCGTTCCGAATAACAGATCACCATTTTCTGCTTTCTCTCTTGCACCTTCTACATTATCAAGAATCCATTTGACCTTTGTTCCGGAAAAATAAGCGTCAATTAATAAACCGGTTTTCTCCCTTACCATATCATTGTGACCGGCTTCCCTTAATTCTTTACATATTCCGTCCGTTTGTCTTGATTGCCAGACAATTGCTTTATATACAGGCTTACCCGTATTCTTATCCCATACAACAGTAGTTTCACGCTGGTTCGTTATACCAATTCCTGCTATCTCGCCAGGCTCTATATCTGATTTCCTCAATACTTCTGCAATACATGCCAGTACTGAAGTCCAGATTTCATTGGCATCATGCTCCACCCAACTGGGTTTTGGAAAAAATTGTTCAAATTCTCTTTGAGCTGTTCCTACTATTTCTCCTTGATGGTTAAAAATTATTGCTCGTGAGCTAGTAGTACCCTGATCAATAGACAAAATATA
Organism: Virgibacillus tibetensis; assembly: GCF_036026595.1. Lineage (NCBI taxonomy): Bacteria > Bacillati > Bacillota > Bacilli > Caryophanales > Bacillaceae > Virgibacillus > Virgibacillus tibetensis. The sequence goes on from NZ_JARZFX010000002.1 coordinate 207,645, forward strand.
TTGTTTACTCATATTAACTCCTCCTAAACAACTTTTTTTTCAGCATTCGTATCTGATGAATTATCACCCTTGTTAATTTCTGCATGAGCAGCACCAAGAAATATTACTGCTACTATTGCACTTAGAATCCAAAATACTACAGAAAAATTACCTAAGAACATAGCATTATAAAATACTGCCCCATAAATTCCACCAAGTATAGGTCCTACTATCGGAATCCAAGCGTACTCCCAATCAGATCCGCCCTTACCTGGTATTGGAAGCAATGCGTGGGCTATTCTTGGTCCAAGATCACGTGCCGGGTTAATTGCATAACCAGTTGCACCACCAAGGGACATACCAATTGCTATAATTAACGCACCAATAATCAAGGGATTAAGTCCTTCGGTAAACTCGTTTGCACCTATAAACATAATACCCATTAAAAGCACGTAAGTACCAATCATTTCACTAACTAAGTTGGAGAAAGGACTACGAATAGCCGGACCCGTTGCAAATACCGCCAACTTCAACCCTTGATCCTTCGTTTCCCTCCAATGTGGCAGGTAATTCAAAAAGACGATCGCTGCCCCCAATATTGCACCAATCATTTGGGCTGTTATATATAAGGGTACCATTTCCCACGAGAATTCTCCTGCAGAAGCCAAACCTAAAGTTACTGCCGGATTAATATGTGCACCTGAAAAGTTACCAACCGCATAGACAGCCATTGCTACGGCAAGTCCCCACCCAATTGTAATTACAACCCAGCCGGCACCTTCTGCTTTCGTTTTCTTTAAAACGACACCACCTACTACTCCCCCACCAAGAATAATGAGAACCATAGTACCAATCAATTCCGCTAAAAACTCCGACAAATTAATCACCCCTTTATCTTTTTGTAAATCTTTAATCCAGTGAAATTGCTCTCTACTGAATATTCGTTGTAAGTATCGGGGACTACAAGCAGCCATCTCATCTGGATCATAGGTGAGAATCTCTGGGCATGCTCTATTAAAGACAAGTTAAACGTATAGGAAAAAGACCCACACTTTAATAGACATATTCTCCCTGGGAAAATACTACTAAAGCGTGGGTCTCCAAATCTCCACCACAAAATACTAATTAACTTGTACGTACGATACTAAATTAGTTTGAAAGCATTGTCCCCTGAACTACTAACCTGTTAATCTAGCTTCCTACCATCCCATGAGGATCAATAACAAACTTCTTAGATGCTCCCTGATCAAACTGCTGATAACTGGCAGGAGCTTCCTCCATAGAGATTAATGTAGCATTTACTGCTTTAGCAATCTGCGCCCGGCCGCTTAAGATCGACATCATTAAACCTCTGTGATACTTCATAACCGGCGTTTGTCCAGTTACAAACGTATGTGCTTTAGCCCAGCCTAATCCAAGACGTATTTTTAAAGTTCCCTCTTTTGCATCTTCGTCAATTCCACCTGGATCCCCTGTGACATACAGCCCAGGTATACCCAGTCGGCCTCCCGCTCTCGTTATATCCATAACGGAGTTCAGTACCGTACCAGGAGCTTCTCCAGCACCTTCACCATGTCCACTCGCTTCAAAACCGACCGTATCAATAGCACAGTCTACTTCCGGAGAACCAAGTATTTGTTCAATCTGCTCACCTAAATTAGGATGTATACGCAGATTTACAGTTTCACAGCCAAAGCTTCTCGCTTGTGCTAGGCGTTCTTCAATTAGATCACCCACAATTACAACCGATGCACCTAGCAATTGTGCAGAATGTGCTGCAGCTAATCCTACTGGACCCGCCCCGGCCACGTATACTGTTAAACCTGGTTTTACTCCTGCACTTACCGCACCATGATAGCCTGTAGGAAAGATATCAGAAAGCATTGTTAAATCAAGAATCTTTTCCATCGCCTGATCTTTATCAGGGAACTTTAAAAGTTGAAAGTCTGCGTAGGGGACCATAACATAATCAGACTGACCACCTACCCAGCCACCCATATCAACATAACCATATGCTGAACCAGGGCGATCAGGATTTACATTTTCGCAAATATGCGTATCCTGTGTTTTACAGCTTCTACACCGTCCACAAGCAATATTAAATGGTACTGATACTAAGTCTCCCATTTTTATATACTCTACATCCCTGCCCACCTCAATTACTTCTCCTGTGATCTAATGTCCCAATACTAAACCACTCGGTGCTGTTGTCCTCCCTCTCACCATATGCTGATCACTGCCACAAATATTCGTAGTCACTACTTTAACGATTACGCCATGGTCACATTTCCTGCCTACATTCAATGGATTAACACCTGGTCCATCACGCAAAACTAAGTCCGGATAGCTGATGTCCTGTACTTCCACCTCTCCCTTACCAATATATACGACCCCTCTGTTTCTAACGAAATCCACCACTCCCTCTATATTAATTAAATTAGCATGTTCACTGTACGAGCGTTACCATTCTATGTTTAGAAAGGAGGATTATGCTAAAAATCAAATTATATTATTTTTAAAAAAACAAAAATTCTATTGAATTTACTACATTGCATCCTGAACTTCCACTTATAGATGCTCTTACTTAAATCTTTCATAGGTTCCCCATAGCTCCGTATTAGAAGTTGTTACAGCAATAGCACCTCCTTTATACGCTTTCTTGATTTCTTCCTTCGTACGAATCAGCCCCCCAGCTATTACTGGAATATCTGTTTTATCACCAATTTCGTGGATAATGTAGGGAACCACTCCCGGCAGCACTTCTACATAATTCGGCTTTGAATTTTCTATAATATCAATATTTCTTTTCAAGGCATGAGAATCCAGAGCAAATAACCGCTGAATTGCTATTAATTTATTTTTTTTCGCCAATGAAATCATATTGCCTCGAGTAGATATAACTCCATCTGGTTTAACGTTACGCAATAAGAATTCGAATCCAAATGAATCTGTTTTCAATCCCTGGACCAAATCCAGATGGATCAGTACCTTCTTATCGTTGTCTTTGGCATGCTTCACTAACGAGGTTACCTGTGAAAGACGTGTTTCCAGTAAAACAATAATTTCATGCTCACTTTTCAAAACCAGATCAAAATCTTTCATATTTCTGACTGCTGGCAGGATACCCTTGAGTTTATAAGAATTAATTATTCGTATCACCTCTACTAAAATTGCAGGAGATTTGGGGTTGTCTCTGATTCTCTAATTATATGTATGCTAGTAAGGGTTAACCTACTACTAATAAATAATAGTAAAAATTCCATAAAAAAAAGGAGCCCGAAAGCCCCTCACTAAAACTGTCAATTAATTTTCCGTCACCTTCATATCCCATTCATGAATTTCATATTCCCGCGCTCCAATTTTAACGTAAGGATCCTGTTTCACTAATTCTTCGACTTCTGGAAATGTCTCCGCAATGTAAATAACCAATCCCCCGGCACCATCTGTAAATCTACCTTTTGCATAGACTTTTCCTTTTTTATCCATTTCTTCTAAATACGCAATATGATCACCACGGTATTGCTTACTCTTTTCTTCATTAAGCATTGGTAAAAAAACAGCAAAATACTTCATTCGTTTCTTCCTTTCCTATTAGAGTCCATCTAAATTATATCGTAAAAAGCAGTTTGTGAATATAAATGTAGTTATTGCCGCCAATGCCGATTATATTAAAATTATTCTCTCACAGTAACATTATACATTTTGAACCAGTAATCAATCTGGCACAGATGTGCAATCAGCTGTGGGCCTTTCATCAACTGTCCGTACCATGGTTGCTTAAATTGTTTCCCTTCACTTTCAACGATTGCCTCGACCTTACTTCGACTCATAAAATCGAATAATGGTGAATCATTATCCGCTAAAATTTCTTCCATCCACTTCACAACTGAACGAGTATATTCCGGCTGAAATGTCTTTGGGTAGGGACTTTTTTTTCTGTATAAAACATCATTAGGAAGAATTCCTTCCATCGCTTTACGCAATATTCCCTTCTCCCTCCCATGTACCATTTTCATTTCCCAGGGAATATTCCAAACATATTCTACTAACTTGTGATCCGCAAAGGGGACTCTAACCTCCAGGCTGGCTCCCATACTCATACGATCCTTACGATCCAGCAGTTGTGCCATAAACCAATGCATATTCAAATAAAATAATTCTCTTCGATGGGCTTCCTGCTTATTTTCCCCGTACAAACGTGGCGTTTCATCAATTGTCTCCTGATAACGATTATACACATAGCTTTTTAAATCCAGCTTATTTTTCCACTCTGGATGAAGCAGGTCAATTCTGGAATCTAATGACCGCATCCAGGGAAAGCCTGCATTTCCTGATTCAGACAGGTCATGAAACCAAGGATACCCACCAAATATCTCGTCAGCACATTCACCAGATAAGCTCACTGTCGTCTTCTGTTTAATTTGACGGCAAAACCATAGCAAGGAGGAATCAATATCTGCCATGCCGGGTTGATCACGCAGATATACAGCTTCCTTCAAGTAATATGCTAATTCATCCCCAGTAATTACCTCATTATGGTGCTCCGTCGAGAAATGATTTACCATCTTATCAATCCAAGGCTGGTCATTGGAAGGCTGGAACTTACTTGCCTTAAAGTATTCAGCATTACCTTCATAATCAACCGAAAATGTGATCAATGGTCCTTTGTCTTTTCCATTGAAGAAGTTCGAAGCTATTGCAGTAATTGCACTCGAATCCAATCCCCCGGATAAAAATGTTGAAACAGGAACATCAGCAACCAACTGCCTCTGAACTGCATCAACAAACAAGTTCCTGACTTGTTCAGCAGTCTCCTCAATTGTGTCATAATGCCGGCGACTTGAAACATTCCAATAGCGCCATACTTTCAATCCCTCTCTGGAGTAACTTAGAGCATGACCAGCTCGTAATTCTTTAACGTGTTTATAAAGGCCGTGTCCGGGTGTCCTTGATGGTCCAAGACCAAATATCTCCGCCAACCCCGAGCAATCAATTTCCGGTTTAACATCAGGATGGGCCAATATTGCTTTTAATTCAGACCCAAAAATGAATACACCCGAATCTTCATAATAAAATAGGGGCTTAACCCCAAGCCTATCCCTAGCCATATAAATATGTTGCCTTCTTTCATCCCAAACAGCAAAAGCATAAATTCCATTGAGATAGTCTACACAATCTTCCTGCCATTCAATATATGCTATCAACAATACCTCTGTATCCGATGTGGTATTGAACTGATACCCTTTACTACTTAGCTCACTTCTTAACTCTTCCGTGTTATACAACTCTCCATTGTAAACCATCGTGTACGTAATACCATTTACTTCCTTACTCATTGGCTGTTTTCCGCCTTCAAGGTCTATAACAGCAAGCCTTTTATGTCCAAATGCAACATGCTGATCAAACCAAATCTGAGAATCATCTGGTCCTCTTAATGTCAGAGTATCTGTCATTTTTTTTAATGCAGATCGCTCTGCTCTTACATCACGTTGCCAATCAATAAAACCAGTAATTCCACACAAAAATAACCATCCTCTCCTGATGCAATAAGTGGCGTTCACCTAGCCATTATATGCGATGGCAATGCGTACAATTACAAGAAAGGAAAACACCCAAGAGCGGACTCTGTGGGTGCTGAATTTTTCATTCTATTAAACTAGTATAATCCACAAAATAAAAGTAACGGTGAAAGCAACGATACCCTGTAACAGTGTTCCAGCAGTTTGTGCTTTGTACGCTTGTGTTACTGACATACCACTGAATTCCTTAACTACCCAGAAGTAACTATCATTTACATGGGAAACTACCATTGCCCCTGCGCCAATTGCCATAACTACTAGAGCAAGCGGAAATGCGCCAGTAATTCCTAGTTCTACTAATAATGGTGCCACAAGTGTTGAAGTAATCACTAGAGCTGCTGTAGAAGAACCTTGCGCTGATTTTAAAGCTGCTGCAATTAAGAATGGAATGAACAAGAACATTGCACCTGTAAAAAAGGCATTCTCTCCAAATCCTTGAATGAAATCCGCAACAGGAGTCGTACTGATAACTCTTCCAAATGCCCCGCCTGCTCCTGTAATTAACAAAATGGGTGCTGCTTCTTTTAATCCTATTCCCACCCAGCCTGAAAGTGTTTCTTCGTCATACTTAGGCAGCAACAGGAATGCGAACAATACACCGATTAATAACGCAACGATCGGTGATCCTAGGAATAATAGAATATCAAATAAAGTTCCTGACCAGCCTGCGAACGTAATAATCGAACTAAAACCAATTAATAGTATTGGTACAGTAATTGGGGCAAAAGACTTCGCAGTAGAAGGCATATCACCGAATTCTTTTACAATCGCATCATAGTCATAGGCAAAATCTTCATCATCTTCACCCTCAACTTTAATTTTAGTACCCACTTTGATCGCCCAAATATATCCAGCAATGATCGCTGGTATAGCTACAATAATACCAATCAGAATAATTGTACCAAGATAAGCCTCTGCTCCTATGTTGCCTGCTGCAGCTATAGGACCAGGGGTAGGAGGTACAAGTGTATGTGTAGCGAATAAGCCAGTTGATAATGCAATAGCCATGGAAGCTATTGCTACCTTAGCTTTTTTAGCTAGTGCTTTCTTTAATGAAGATAAAATAATATAACCCGAGTCACAGAATACTGGTATACTGACAATGGCTCCAATAAGACTCATTGCCATTTGCGGCCTTTTTTCTCCAACTACCCGCAAAACAACTTCCGCCATTCGAAGTGCTGCACCGGATTTTTCTAGAATAACACCAATAATAGTACCAAAAACAATAACGAGACCAATGCTGCCCATCAATCCGCCAAATCCACCATTGACTGCATCCACTACTTCAGATAAAGGCAATCCTGCAAAAATACCTATACCAAATGCTGCAATTAATAAAGATAAAAATGGATGTAATTTCAATTTTGCTGTTGCAAAAACTATGAATAAAACTCCAAATATAATTAGTAAAATGAGACCGAAACCTTCCACTTCATTCACCCCTTCATTTTTTTTTTAATTTCTTTGTTCTCCAGATAGAGTCCACTAAGTGAATAACTTGCTTTGTTTGTTCAAATAACAATACATTTGCTTTTTCCATTGATTCCTTTAGGGACATCGGCTTCGTATTAATTGAGAAACAACCTGAAAATTTCTCTCGAAGGACATTCAAATCACCTGAAAGACTTCCCGAAATTAGTATGACTGGCACATTATGCTTCTTTGATAGTGAAGCAATATACCCTGGCGCTTTTCCATATAATGTCTGTTCATCACTTTGACCTTCTCCTGTGATAACAAGATCTGCTTTCATGATCGACTGCTCGACATTCATAGCATCCGCTAACAGATTCGCTCCTGAAACAAGATTTGCACCTATTGCAAGTAGAGCGAAACCAAGTCCACCTGCAGCTCCAGAACCTGAAATTCCAACCAGAGATCTGTTTACTTCTTTTTCAATTAAACTCCCATACCGCTGTAGTGATTTATCATACAGTATTAACTGTTCTGCCGTTGCTCCTTTTTGGGGTCCATATACCTTAGTTGCACCCTTTTCTCCACAAAGTGGATTATCAACATCACAGGCTACCTTTATCGAAACATTGGCAAGTCTATGGTCAATGCCGGATAAATCCACTTTTCTTACTTGGTGCAAATCGTTCCCAAACGGACCTACCTTTTCACCCTTACTATCGAACGCCTCCATTCCTAACGCCTGGAGCATACCTAAGCCACCATCGTTTGTTGCACTTCCACCAAGTCCAATTACAAACTCGGTACATCCTTTATTCATTGCATCGACCATAAGTTCACCAATACCATAGGTAGAAGTGAGATCAGGATTCCTATTATCAGAAGGAACTTGGATTAATCCTGCAACACTTGCGCATTCTATGATTGCTGTTTTCCTGCCGACTATTGCATAGGTTGTAATTATTCTACTTCCTAAAGGACCTGTACAGGAGACTGAAATCTCCTCTCCTTTCGTTGCTGTTAGTAGTGCTTCAAGCGTCCCTTCTCCACCATCTGCCATTGGTTTTAAAACTACCGTGGATTCTGGAAGAATGGTAATAATAGAATTCCTCATGATCTGCGATGCCTGAATGGAAGTTAAGCTTCCTTTAAATGAATCTGGTGCAACCACTATATTCATAAAGTACTCCTTTTCATGTAGTTATTTATATTAAACACCTTTTTGTTACCGCTTACAATTAGGCCAATAAATGAAATTTTCTAAATTATTTTGCTTTATTATTGTGCATTTGCACAATGCAGACTACTCCTTATTATTTTTAAAAGAAATGCATCATGAAATAAGCGTGGGTCCAGGCCGGTCTTTTCTTTTACTTGTTCCAACCTGTATAGAAGTGTGTTTCGATGAATGTGGAGTATTTTCGCAGTTTCTTTAATCGAGAAATTCATTTCTAAATACGTATCAATTGTTTCTTTATACGTCTCTTCCATGTTACTTAATAAATTCTCGTAGGGTAAACAAATACTAGAATACTCATCTAAGGAAATAGAATTAATCAGTCTTTCAAGTTTCCACTTATCGCTATAGGAAACTGTTGATTCTCCACCATCAAAATATAATGCTTGTTTTGCTTGTTTGTAGGATTGCCTTATACCATTTAGCCCACAACCGGTTTCACCAATACCTATCCTTACATTCGTTTCTGTAAGCGGTTTAACCAACTTTTCCAGTTGAGCTGTTACGTAAGTCACAATCACAATTTCGTCTTCTGAAAATGGCAGGGCACATAGTATCTCCTCTCTTGTCATCTCTATTTCAGACCTAAAATATTCTAATTGTTCATGCACATCCTTAGCACATAATACAATTACACGCCACTCCTCTTCCAGATTAATTTTCAATGTGTATAAAGCTTCTTTTTTTAGCTTTTCTTCATTCATACCACTTGGGTGCAATAATTGATGAAGCCAGTTACTCCATTGTATTTCTTTATAGTAGGCTTGTCTTTGTATGTAAATTTGTTCAAGAACAATTTCAACAGAAACACGGATTAATCCCGTTATTCTAATTATTTCTTCCGGTTCTCCACTCACTCCCACTACCCCACAGATATTTTGCTGATGCATAATAGGCAGATTAACACCGGGCTTTGTACTTGGGTACTGTTGAATATTTCCCTGATCTAATATCAGCTCTTCACACTGGTTAATAACCTCAATTGCTCCGCGGTGAAGTTCGTTAATTCTTTCTTCATTGGTACTTGCAACGATTATGCCGTCTAGATCCATAATATTAATATCAACATCTATGTACTCAGCTAGCCGTTTAATTATTTCCTGTCCTAGCTCGCTTGTAATTTGCATAGTAAGACCTCCCCCAGTCTTCTTAATTTAGGCTACCCTTCTTTATTGTTTTATGATCAATCAAAAAACAATAAGGAGCAGATGTGGCACAAGTACCCAGGTGAATACGTTCATCTGAAGTGAATTCGAGTATATCACGTTCTTTAAGGCTCTCTTCGTAAGTTTGTTGCTTTTCGCTGCGAAAAGCAACAAATCTTTATGGCGGGACGAGTAATTGCAGAATGCCTCACTGAAATACCGCTATGCTTTCCCGAGTAATCGCAGCTAATGTCCCAATCTTTTAGAAAACAGTCTAAACTTATTATAACAAGCAATTGATTAAGAAATATATTTATAACGTCAACATTGTAGAGCACGATATTATTTCACAATCTTTAAGTAAAACTAATTGCAAATGAGAGCAGTAGTTTAGTAATTACTGCTCTCATTTTGTGCGGATATATATAAATAATGTTAATCATAGTAATGTATTCTGGGTTTATCCATTAACTGCTTTCCATGTCCTAACAAGCCCATCAACAATTGGATTAATGACAGCTCGATCAGTGTCGTAGTGACTATGGGATAATGGATTCCAACTGGTTAACCATCCACCGACATTCACAGCAACATCTTTTGATACCGCTTTATGATAAGCATGATTAACTCCCTTCAATGGATATGCAAGGACATCATCTTTGTCATAAAAATTAAGCCATTCTCCCTGCAGGTTTGGAAATTTTTCTTGAATTTTTGCAGAAGGAACTGTAATTGGTGAACCAAAATCCATATATCGAAGTGACCACAATGCCATTGGGCTGCCTAATGTATAGAACAACGAAAGTGTTTCACATTGCTCGATAGGAGTTTGACTCGTACACTTCCTAGTTTCTATTCCCATGTTCATTCGTTTAAATTGCAAATCATAAAAGTAGTTACTAGCTACTACTGAGCCCAGACTATGACTTATTACACAAAGTGGTGCATATGGACCTGCTTTTTCTCTTAATTTGTTAATAGATCTGGCCACAACAGCATGTACCTTATCATAATTTTGATTCCCAATTTTTGTAGGTTGGTAGGCAACCGCATCAGCAAGAAATTCTATAACAAACTGCCTTAATCGCTGATAATTAAGCCGCGTATTCTTTTGCATCCTGTCCCAAAGGACTCTTTGCTCAGGTTCAAAAATAGACGACCAGAAAACTGGCTCAAATACCAGTTCTGACTTAGCATCCTTAATAGACATTTTTTTGACGAACCTGCTTGTTATTCCATCTATTATTTCTTCTGCAAAATCTTCTTCTGGTGTACCAGCACCATGAATAATCGCCACTGCTATTTTTTGCGTCATATCCTACCTCCATTTTCAATTTACTAGTTATATAATCTATACTAGATGAAGTATCAACAATTCATAAGGTATAATACTACTATTTTCGGCCGGAAATTAAGGTAAGCACTATGTTTGAGGTTATTCATAGGATTTTTAAATTATTCTTATTCCATTAGCTCCAAGATCCAAAAAGAAAAGACCCGCCAAAGGCGAGTCTTTCTTGCAATTCTATTACTCTGCTGCAGGAGCTTCTTCTTCAGTTACAGCAATATCATAACGGTACATTCCGGTTCCATCACCAATATAATAGTTGTGAACTCGGTTATTTACAGGAACAAGTTCAGAACGGTATAAGGTTGGGAATACAGGAATCTCTTCAACCATAAATTGTTGCCATTCATTGTAAACATTTTGACGATATTCAACGTCAAATGCCTCTTCAGATACACCATCAGCCATCAACGCATCATTCTCATCACTAGAGTAACGAGAGAAGTTAAAGATTGCGTCGCGACCATATAGTCCTCTTGGATCAACGTCAATACCTACACCCCAAGCACCTTGATAAATATCAACTTCGGGATCGTCATCGCCATTTTGTCCAACACGATCGTAGAACGCGTTAAATTCTTGCAGGCGACCATCTAATAGTTCAACTTTAAGACCTACTGCTTCCCAAGACTGAATGTAATACTGTGCTAATGGCTCTGCAGTATCCCCACCAGACATGGAAGCAAAGTTAATTACTAGTTCTTCTCCATCTGGAGTTTCACGGAAACCATCTCCGTCAGTATCTTCATATCCTGCTTCATCCAGAATTTGTTTTGCAGCTTCTGGATCATATGTTACACCTGGGTTAGAATCATCATGGAATTCTGGATGAGACGGTGGAATTAGCGTTGTTGCATTCCAACGAAGTCCATTATAGAATCTTTCTCCAACTGCATCATTATCAACTGCATGCCACATAGCTTTACGCAGGTTAACATCAGACATTTTCATATCTGGATCTGTTGCTACTTCAGCATTTTCAGCATCCCAAGTACCAAGCTTAAATCCAATGTACGTATAAGCACGGTCAATCATACCAAGATATTCAACATTTGACATGTCAGCATTATCCGGATATTGATCAACCGGGAATGAGCTAACTGTATCAACGCCACCACTTTCAAGTTCTTGAACAACAACGTTTGGATTAATTACTTTTACAGTAACTTCGTCAAGCTTTGGCTCGCCTCTCCAGTAATCAGCGTTCTTGCTCATTGTTACAGACTCACCAGGTACAATACTATCTACTACAAACGGACCAAAACCAATTGGGTTTTCACGTACCTCTGGAGAAGATGACATATCAGCCACTTCCATATCACCAAAGATATGCTTCGCTAATGGATAAGTCCAAATACTACCAGTTACAAGTGAAGGTGATGATTCGATATAAGTAATTTCTAAAGTCTTCTCATCAATTACTTCAATTCCTGAAATCGTATCAGCCTCACCACTATTGTACTCTACCATACCTTCAATATTAGTGAAGTCAGATCCGTAACGAGGACCGTCATAATCTGGATCACCAATTACTTCATGTGCAAACAACCAATCTTCAGCTGTTACCGGCTCACCGTCTTGCCAGTTAACCTCATCGCGGATTGTGAATGTGAATATACGTCCTTCTTCATCTACTTCATAAGTAGCTGCCCCATCATTCGTATAAACATAGTTCTCATCCCAAGTTAGTAAAGGTTCATCAAACCAATTTAGGATTTGAGCATCAGGGTTACCTGAGTAGAAGTTCCAGTTTAGCGTTCCTTCAAAAGCAGTGTCAGAAACTAGACCAAATGTAAATGATCCACCTTCGATTGCTTCACCTTCGTTGTTCTTAATTTTTTCGAAGTCATCTACTGAATAAAGACCATCATCTTCTTCAGCAGCGTCCTCGCCATCATCTTCTCCATCATCCGAAGTTTCCCCCGAATCAGTGCCACCATCCGATTCCGCTTCACCATCATCGGAACCACCGTTACATGCTGCTAGTGCCAGCAATAAAATTAGCATTAAAGCAAATAGCAACTTACTTAAACTTGTCTTTCCCATCCTTGTAACCTCCCTTTTATTTAACCTCTTCTTTGTCTTGCATCGGTCGCACGTTTTAACGCTTGCCCGACATTATTTATACTCAACATCAATATTAGAATTAATATTGACGCAGGTAACCAGATCCACCATCTGTACTCCAGGGTTTGTGGGTTTCTCGCATAGCTGATAAGTGTACCGAGGCTCGGTGTACTTTCAGGGAAACCAAAACCTAAGAACGAGAGTCCAGACTCAATTCCAATGTTTGCCGCCAAGTTCAAAGTCATTGTAACAATGATAATTGAACTCAAGTTTGGCAAAACTTGATTAAACATGACTTTCAAATTCGAAGATCCCAGCGTTTTAGAAGCCTGAACATAGTCGAGCTCCTTTTCCTGTAAAGCCTTCGAACGTATCAGCCTTGCAATTCCCATCCACAAAAATGCTGTCATAATGAAGGAGAACGACCAAATAGTATACTTAGGAACCATCGTAACAAATACGATAACAATCATAAGCGTTGGTAAAATCATAAAAAAGTCAACAAGTCGCATGAATGCATTATCTACATGGCCACCGAAGTAACCAGAAATCAACCCTATTAAAATTCCAATTACACCAGACATTACTGTAACCAATATCCCTATGGAAAGTGAGTTACGTGTCCCTATAATTAATTGACCAAATATATCACGACCACCATAATCGGTTCCTAGTATGAAATCCTCACCTGGGGGTTCGTGAATGGCGAACAAATCTACTGTAACAATTTGTGCCTGGTCCAGAAATAGTGAAATCCCATATACAAATGCAACTGTTAAAATCAGAAATATCAGTGATATGAAGGCTATTTTATCCCTGACGAGTTCTCGCCATAGAATACTAAAGCCTGAAGGACTTTTTTCAGTAGCTTGCGCCTGAATATCTGCATTTACTTTGTTCGTTTCCATTTAAAATCACCTCAGAGTCTATCGAATTCTATTTTATGCGTATGCGCGGGTCTACGAGACTTAAAATAATATCTGAAAGCAATGCTCCTAATATAGCAGCAATACCAAACAGTAACACTACTGAAGTTACTACACTGTAATCTCGTAAGTTTATCGATTCTAAGAATAGTTGTCCCATTCCCGGATAACCGAATATATTCTCAACGAAAATCGATCCTCCGATTAATCCTGTAATTTCATATCCGAAAAATGCAGCAATCGGTAATAGCGAGTTTCTGAAAATATGCCGGTTATAGACTCTTGATTCAGAAGCACCCTTCGCTCTAGCTGTAATAATAAAGTCTTTCTGTTTTGTATCAATGATCTCACTTCGTAAATATTGAACGGTGGAAACAGTTGTTATTACAGCCATCGAAAACGCTGGTAATAATAAATGCTGTATTTTACTCATGACATAATCCATACTTCCTGGCGTCAATCCAGGGGCTACACTACCACTTGTAGGGAACAATCCAAATTTGAAACCAAATATCCAAACCATTAATAAAGCAGTTATAAATAATGGTGCAGCAAATCCTACGTACGTATAACCGGTAATCAATCGGTCACCCCATGTATCGTTCCAACGTCCACTGATAATACCAAGTGGAAGGGCGATCGCATATGTAAAAATTAATGTAGCAACAGATAGCCAAAAGGAGTTTATCAGCCGTTGACCTATTAAATCGGAAACTGGCATTTTATAACGGAATGATTGTCCTAAATCACCTTGTATAGCACCCCTGACCCAATCAACGTATTGCACATACCATGGATTATTTAAACCTAGTCTTTCACGTTGCTTTTCAATAGCTACCGGATCTATATTTGGGTCAATTAACCCCGTTAATGCGTCACCAGGCATCATTTTTGCCATGATAAAGATTAATAAGCTTAATAATATTATCTGTGGCAGCATAATTAGTATTCTTCTTACCGAGAATTTCCACATATTAAATTCAACCTTTCTCTGGCAAAGCTACTTGATGTGTATTGGAGATGGATTGTAGCTTATATGCTAAGCCTTCATTATCAAAGTAATCATTATATGATTGCTCATATTCTTCTTTTACTTCTTGACGGAATTGCTTCTGTTCCTCACGCTTTCTTGGATCAATATCCGGAATAGCTGCGATTAAGCGTTTTGTATAAATGTGCTGTGGATTATTAAAAATCTCTTCCTTTGTTCCTTGTTCCACATAACGACCTTTATACATAATTCCGATTTCATCACACATATGCTTAATAATGCCGAGATCGTGACTGATGAATAAATAAGTTAAATTCAATTCCTTTTGTATATCCTGCATAAAGTTCAATACTTGTGCTTGAACGGATACGTCAAGAGCAGATACAGGCTCATCGGCGATGATCAGTTTTGGCTTTAAAGCAATTGCGCGGGCAACGCCAATTCGTTGTCGCTGTCCACCAGAGAATTCATGTGGGTATTTCAGTATACTTTCAGGGCTTAGGCCCACTTGTTCCATTAATTCCTGCACTCGTTTCTTTTCTTCCAGCTTTGAGAGCTTTTCATAGTTTCGAAGTGGCTCTGCAACGATATCAAGAACTCGTTTTTTTGGATTCAGGGACGAATACGGATCCTGGAAAATCATCTGAACATCTCTTCGGACATCCATTATTTTTCTTTTTTTATCATTCAAGTCTTTCCCTCTAAAGCTCACTTTGCCTGAAGTAATGTCATTTAAGCCGATAATCGCACGTCCAGTTGTTGTCTTACCCGAACCGGATTCACCTACCAGTCCGTATGTTTTTCCTTCTTCTATGGAAAAGGAAACTCCATCAACTGCTTTGATATGACCGATTGTCCGTTTAAATAACCCACCTTTTATAGGAAAATGAACTTTTAAATCTTCTACATCAAGAAATCCCATGTGTCTGATCCTCCTTACTCTCTTCTGGGAAGTAAAATTGACTATGGCATGTACAGCGTACGAAGTGACCTGGTTTTACTTCATGTAATATTGGATTTTCTTCATGGGCAGCAGCATCAACCCAAGGTATTCGAGCAGCAAAACGGCAACCCAAACGCGGTAGATTCTGCAACGATGGCACAATCCCCTGTATAACGTGCAGTTTTTCTTGCTCCGCTGCTGTATTAGGCACAGAATTTAACAGTGACCTCGTGTAAGGATGCAGTGGATTTTCAAACAATGTATGAACATCAGCAATTTCTACAATTTGACCTGCATACATAACGGCCACGCGGTCGGCCATTTCAGCAACTACACCCAGGTCATGCGTTATTAAAATTACGCCAGCGTCCATACTGTCTTTTAAATCTCTGATCAAATCAAGAATCTGGGCTTGAATCGTTACATCGAGTGCTGTTGTCGGCTCATCAGCAATTAACAATTCAGGATTGTTGGCAATCGCGATCGCAATAATTATTCGTTGTCGCATACCCCCAGATAATTCATGCGGAAATTGATCATACACATGTTCCGGGCGTGGAATACCTACCTTGTTTAGTAATTCAATTACTTTTTCCCAGCGTTTTTTCTTGGATAAATTAGTATGTAATAAAAGAGTCTCACTAATCTGATCTCCAACAACCATCAATGGATTAAGTGCTGTTAATGGGTCCTGGAAAATCATGGCCATCTCGTCCCCGCGAAGTTTACTCAATTTAGAAGGAGATATGTTTGCAATGTCATTATCCTTAAATAAAATATTACCCTCAATTTTCGCACGGTTATGTAGTCCCATTAGTGAAAAGGCAAGTGCACTCTTCCCAGATCCTGATTCACCCACAATCGCCAATACTTCATTCTTGTTTAAAGTAAGTGTCACATCATCAACCGCTGCATAGTAGTCATCTTTAATCCGAAATGATGTTTTCAGGTTTTTAATTTCCAATAACTCTTTGCTCAAATTAATCCCCCTAATGGATAGTTTTCTGTTTTATATGAATTCGTCTCATTTTTTGTTATCAAATGAAAGTTCTGAAAATTCTTTTTAAAATTAAGGAACATATTAAACCATTTTCCATCTGGTTGTACTAGTCTGTTTCTTTTCTATTTTTCTGACAATTTATAGTATAATAATAAATAAAATTAGCTTCATCATGTTAGTTATTCCCCATATGCTCACTCATTTCATTCGTCAATTACTTCTATTTCGAACCCTGCTGACTAAGCATATAGTATTAGCAGGTAATAAGGTTTTCTATATTAGTATTAAATCTACGAAATCTAAACTTAACAAAACCTTAATATATTATAAATTATAAGGTAAAATTTTCAAAAATGCAATAGCTTTTTCACATAAACTAGGTATTATATTCTACATTTGTCGTTTTTTGTAATCCTTTAGTCTTAATATTCGCACGAACTTTGTACGTAAACCTGTACTATTACAAGGGATTCATTTCAATATTAAGGAAATAGACGAGGTATAATGCCCCATCTCTATTTTCCAATTATTTATTTAATTGCCTTCCCTATTACCTGATAACGAAAAGTACTGCTTAGGATATTGAGTTTCTTTGCTGATGTAAATCAGTCAACTTCAATATTCTCTTGGCGTAACCTGTTCAAAATAAGTAGCCGCAGCTCGGTTAGTTGGCCGTTTTCAGTTAACTTCAGACTGTTGCCATCATAGAATAAAAATTCATATTGAGAAAACCCTTCCTCGCGCGGGACTCCGTGTAGATTGCTTTTTCTATTTCATCCCAGGAATACGCATGTATTTCATTTGTAAAGTTCGTTCGGTATGAAATAGATTTGTCTGTTAGTGATGTAAATGGCTTGGAGGTAAGAATAAACGTTACACCACTTAGGATTATAAAAACTATGCTTTCTTTATATCAATGCTATTTACAATAAATGAAGGCAGCAGTAAAACAAATAACGGTGATAAAAATAGTATGCAAATCGCAACTGCTATAAATAACTGAATGTCCCAATAACTGCCTAACATAAAGACATTTTGAATGTTACTTCCTCTGAAATGATTTTGAAATACAAATGTAAGTTTATCCAGCGTATTTAAGAGGTAATAGGATATATGAGTTAGTTAGATTTAATTTCATGAAAAGATATTCGACAAATAACGGGAAGTGACAGGCACTTTCCCCCAAGGAGTGAACAATATGAAGGGCATTATTCTTGCTGGTGGTAGTGGAACAAGACTTTCTCCTAGTACGGATAGTATTAATAAGCATTTGCTGGCAGTTTTTGATAAGCCAATGATTTATTATCCACTTTCTGTTCTAATGCTTGGTGGCATTAAGGAAATTATGATTATAAGTACACCTGAAGATAAGCCGAGATTTGAGGAGCTGCTGGGTGATGGTTCGGCACTTGGAATATCGCTCCAATACGGTGAACAGGTCAAACCAAACGGGATTCCGGAAGCGTTAACGTTATCAGAACAGTTCCTTGGCAGGGACGCTGTAACCCTGATACTCGCTGATAACATCTTCTATGGTCAAGGATTTACTACACTGCTCCGGAACGCTATTAAAAACCACAGACATGCAACTGTTTTTGGCTATCGGGTAAAAGATGCCAGCCGGTTCGGTGTTGTGGAATTCGATCACAATCAAAAAGTAATTTCTCTACAAGAAAAACCGGAAGATCCACGTTCCGACTTTGCTGTAACAGGACTATATATATATGACAACAAATCAGTTCAACTTGCAAAGAAACTTAAACCATCGGCACGGGGAGAACTGGAGATAACTGATTTAAATAAAGAGTACTTGAAGCGGGGGCAGCTGGATGTAGAGCTGCTTGGAAGAGGGTTCGCCTGGATGGATGCGGGTACACATGAATCCTTATTCGAAGCATCTGAATTCGTAAAAATTACACAGCAACGCCAAGGCTTTAAGCTGGCATGCTTGGAAGAAATTGCCTATTATCTGGGATATATTTCACGAGAAACATTATATGAAAAAGGCAAATCAATGGAGAAAAACGATTATGGTCAATACCTGCTGGAAATTGCCAACCGAAAGCATACACAGCAGTATTGGGATTCCATTGATCGAAATCCAATGTTAGGACTGGTTGATTAATGAAACGAAACGCAACAATTCTCGTTACTGGTGGGGCCGGTTTTATCGGTTCCAACTTTATCATCTATATAATGGAAACATATCCCGATTATCACATTATCAATTTAGATAAGCTCACGTATGCAGGTTCTGAAGCGAACCTTCGAAAAGTAGAAAATCTTGCAAACTACACTTTTATAAAGGGTGATATTGCTGATGAAAATTTAATTGAACGCGTATTTAACGAGTATGACATTGATGGAATTATAAACTTCGCTGCTGAATCACATGTTGATCGTTCTATCGTAGACTCAAAAGAGTTTATTCAAACAAACGTTCTTGGCACAATGGTTCTCCTCCAAACTGCTCGTTCCATCTGGGAGAAGAAAGGTGTCTTGTCTGAAAGGCGGTTCCACCATATTTCAACGGATGAAGTGTATGGATCATTAGGTGCAGAAGGAAAGTTCAGTGAAGAAACAGCTTACGATCCGCGAAATCCATACAGTGCCTCCAAAGCTGGATCCAATATGCTCGTCAAAAGCTTCGGCTATACGTACGGTATGAATATTGTAATCACGAGCAGCTCAAATAATTATGGACCGAGGCAGCATGAAGAGAAACTAATTCCGAAAATCATTTCAAAAGCACTATCCAAGGAACCCATTCCCATTTACGGTGATGGAAAAAACGTAAGGGACTGGATTTATGTAGAAGATCACTGCAAAGCTTTAAATACAATTTTTCACAATGCCTCCGCTCTTGAAACCTACAATATCGGCGGCGGAAATGAACGGACCAACATTGAAATAGCAAATGAAATATGCAGTATACTGGATGATTTAAAGCCAGAAATTAAACAGGAAGCTTCCCTAAGCAGCTTTAAAGATTTAATTTCTTTTACAGAGGATCGACTCGGGCATGACCGGAGATATGCAGTTGATGATACAAAACTGCGTCAGCAACTGGGCTGGAAACCAAATGAAAGTATGGAAACTGGAATACAAAAAACTGTGGAATGGTATGTGGAACAATGGAATCCTTCCCTCACCCACTAATTTCAGTTGTCGTTCCTGTTTACGGTTGCGAAAGCTGCTTAACCGAGCTTTGCAGCCGTATTAAAACAACGATTGATCAAATTCCAGCCAATTATGAAATAATACTAGTAAATGATGCCAGCCCAGATGAAGCATGGAATACAATCAAGAAGCTTAGTAAACAGGACGATAGAATCAGAGGAATTGACCTTGCTCGTAACTTCGGACAGCATCATGCTATTACCGCAGGGCTTGATGTTACAAGCGGGGATTGGATCGTTGTAATGGACTGTGACTTGCAGGACCAACCAGAAGAAATTAGTACATTATATGAAAAAGCTCTCCATGGATATGAAGTGGTGTTTGGTAATCGTGCCGAGCGCCAGGACAGCTGGTTAAAGAAAAAATCATCACAGCTTTTCTACCGAGTATATGACTTTTTTACTGGTCATTCTTCTGACCATACCATAGCCAATTTTAGTATAAGCTCCAGGAAAGTAGTGGAAGGCTTTCGCCGAATGCAGGAGCAAAACCGCTTCTTTCCACTGTTTATACAATGGATGGGGTACAAAACAGCGGCCGTTCCAGTTGAACATAATGCGAGGAAGGAAGGGAAAACTTCCTATAACTTAAAGAAGCTGGTAACCTTGGCGACAGATGCTATCATAGCACAATCAAATAAACCACTTAGGCTATCGATCCAATTTGGATTTCTCATATCTTCCGTTTCCTTTTTATACGGAATGTACTTATTTGCACGTTATTTTTTCCTATCCGAACCGGTTCACGGCTGGACCAGTGTCATGGTCTCCATCTATTTTATTGGTGGATTAATCTTTTTTAACTTTGGCGTTTTAGGCCTCTATATCGGAAAAATCTTTAATGAAACAAAAGCAAGACCACTTTATCTCATTCGCGAAACAACGGAGGATTTATATGATACATCCAAACGGAGCTGATACTATGGAAACAATTTTAAAACCCACACCATGGGATAAACGGAATTTTCATGTTAACACATACGAACTGACTACTATAACTGACGAAGCATTGGAACAAACAAATGCAATCGAGGGACATTTCACCCTTAAAGTGGATCCTTATGAAAATACAGAAAAGCTTAGCAAATATGGGTTTTACTATGTTGATACATTAATCGAACCAGTTTGCAAAAAGGAAAACTTGCATCTGTTTAAAACAGAGGGAATTAGTCTTTCACGTGATTATGACAGAAAGAAAATCATTCAGATAGCAGAAAAGGCTTTTACTAACGGTCGCTTTCACCGTGATTTTAATATCCCTAATTTCATGGCAGACCGCCGCTACATGAATTGGGTTCATGATTTAATTGAAAAAGATCTTATTCTGGCCCTCCATTATGAAGAAGAGTTAGCGGGCTTTTATGCCTATGAAAATGACAAAGTTCTGTTATTGGGCATAGAAGAGAAATTCCGTAGCAGAGGACTGACGAAGTCTTTTACCAGTCATGGAGTCCAAGAACAGTTCAGGGTTAGTAACCACGATGAATTAATAACGTCTATTTCACCTGCTAATCTGCCATCATTAAATCTATTTATTTCAATCGGATTCAAGCTTAAAAACACGGTGGATGTGTACCATAAATTAAATGGCTCGCTTCCAGTTGGAGTGTAATATATGGGTTATTTCTATATTTTCGGAACCATTTTTTTTACGGTTTACGGTCAATTAATTTTAAAATGGAAAATTGACCAATACGGCAGCTTACCTGCACCCTTGGTGGAAAAGTTGACATTTCTACTGCAATTATTATTAAATCCATGGATCTTATCCGGCTTTTTGGCGGCTTTCTTAGCAGCATTGAGCTGGATGGCTGCCATGACAAAATTCGATATCAGTTATGCATATCCATTTATGAGCCTATCATTTATTCTCGTATTCATCCTGTCTGCGTTTTTATTTGGAGAACCTGTCTCGGCACAAAAAGTGATTGGTTTTTCTCTTATCGTGGCAGGCATTATTGTAATGAGGTGATAATATGATTCCCTTTAACAAACCATGCGTAATCGGAAAAGAAACAGTAGCTATAAATCAAGCTATTACGAACCAGAAACTGTCTGGGAATGGTCCTTTTGGGAAAAAATGCACGAATTGGCTGGAGAATCAGCTGAATTGCAAAAAAGCTATTCTCACTCCTTCGTGTACAGCAGCACTTGAAATGACTGCATTATTAACCGAAACAGGCGCTAAGGATGAAGTCATCATGCCTTCCTATACTTTTGTATCCACAGCAAATGCATTCGCTCTTCGTAATGCATCTATTCGTTTTGTGGACGTCGATCCTGCAACGATGAACATTGACCCGAAGCAAATAGAAGCGGCGATTACTGAACGCACAAAAGTAATTGTTGTCGTTCATTATGCTGGGGTCTCCTGTGATATGGATGCAATCATGGATATAGCAAAGGAGCATGACCTGTGGGTAGTAGAAGATGCTGCTCAGGCATTAATGAGTACCTATAAAGGGCGGCCACTAGGAACGATAGGTCATTTTGGTACCATCAGTTTTCATGATACAAAAAACTATACTTGCGGTGAGGGTGGTGCACTGCTTATTAATGAAGCTTCCGCTATCCAGCGGGCAGAGGTTTTACAGGAAAAGGGAACAAACCGTTCGCAATTTATTCGGGGAGCTGTTGATAAATACACATGGAGAGATATCGGTTCTTCCTATTTATTAAGTGAGATCAATGCAGCTTATTTATCCGTTCAACTGGAGCACGCCAATACAATTAATGAAGAGCGTCTGCTTTCCTGGGAACAATATAATGAAACATTACAGCCATTAATGAAAGATGGAAAAATTGTCTTACCCCATATCCCAGATAGTCTTGAACACAATGCACATATGTTTTACATCAAGACTGCTAATGAGGAAGAGCGTAATCATCTTATGGATTACTTAAATGAACACAACATCCAAACTGTAACCCATTATGTACCGTTACATTCCTCACATGCAGGCCGTAAATTCGGTATATTCAGCGGGAAGGATCAGTACACAACTTCCGAAAGCGAAAAATTACTGCGTTTACCAATTTACTATGGAATAGGAGAAGAGGCTATCGCTCATGTGGTCAACCATATATACAACTATTACGAAGAATAAATTAGCTGCAGGTATTGCCTGCCTAGTCATTATCGCCTACCTGCTTCCTTATTACATATTAGGCGAGGATACACATATTCGCGTGCATGATAATTTAGATTCCAATATCGTCTGGTATAAATTACTTGCAGAAAGCGGCCAGATATTCACTTTGTCAGACGTGGCTCTTCCGAATGTCATTAACGGCCTGCCAAGAAGTGCACTTCCATCCGGATTTGATGCGATGGTCTGGCTTTATATCTTATTTGAACCAATGACCGCCTACGCTATTGGACAGACAATCATGCGCTTTGCTGCCTTCTTCGGGATGTATCTATTATTAAGACATCATTTTTTGCGGGAGGAAAAATTTACCCTTATCCAAATCGGTGCAGCTTTAGGTTTTGCACTTCTGCCTTATTGGCCATCCGGCATGTTGTCCATTGCTGGACTTCCGCTTGCACTGCATCTTTTATTAACAATAAGAAAACGAAGAAAAGATACACCGATTTATTACTGGATCGTCTTACTGATCATTCCATTCTTTTCAAACTTTGTTCTTACCTTTGTATTTTTCCTTGGTGTAATGGGATTGCTGTGGTTGATTGACTGGATCCGCATGAAATCTGTAAACTGGGTGTTTTTCAATGCTATTGCTGCAATGACATTTATTTATTTGGTGAAAAACTATCTTCTCATTACTTCTATGTTCTTTGACAATGATTTTAGATCTCATAGAGAAGAACTGAGTTTGGGTCATAATACATTTCAAAGAAGTCTGGAGCTTTCCGTTGAAAACTTTTTATATGACCATACACACGACATGGCCGAACACTATTGGGTTATCGTCCCTGTTATTGGCATTGCATTTCTAATTGCATCAGTTCGGAACTTGAAGCCGTATATGCTACTTGGACTTTTTATCTTCAATGCTGCTTTATCGGTTTGGTATGCTTTTTGGTATTGGGAAGGTTTACGTGTAATAAAAGATACCTTTTCGATTGCAAATACGTTTAACTTCTCAAGAATTCATTTTTTCGATCCAGCAATTTGGTATATCTGCTTTGCCCTTGCGTTAGGAATACTCTGGAAACATTTGCCATTTGGCAAATGGATTGTTGCTATTTTGATCGTGATACAGTGCAGCATCGTCTTTCAACTTAATGAAGAAGCTAAATATAGTAAAGTTGACTCACCAACATTCAAGGAGTTTTATTCTGAAGAGCTATTTGACGAAATAGAAGATTATATAGGAAGGGACCAATCTGAGTACAGGATTGTCAGCATTGGAATGCATCCGACGATTGCGCAATTCAATGGTTTTTATACGTTGGATACGTACAATAACAGCTTCTCTTTAGATTATAAACATAGCTTCAAGGAAGTAATCCAAGGGGAACTGGATAAAAATGCTTCCCTTGAACGATATTTTGATACCTGGGGCGGAAGGTTATATATGTATATCGCCGATCATGGTGAGGATTACATGTTTACCAAGGAACGAGATGGAGCGATCGAAGAGTTATCTATTAGTAAAGAAGCATTGGTTGACCTGGGTGGAGACTTTATTTTCTCTGCCGTACCAATTGAAAATTATAAGGAGCTGGGACTTGAGTTTGAAAAGAGTTTTGAAAAGGATGACCTACCCTGGGAGGTCAGGGTGTATCGTGTGGATTAGGATACAGTATAGGAAGCATACAGCCACGGTTTCCGGCTGAGAGTGGAAGACTCTCGGCCAGCTGCTAGCTGCTACGCCTAGTAGTAGAACTAAAATACAAGCCTATTAATAGCTGCAATTATAGATTATAATAGCTTTAGGAGGTGAAACAGTATGGAAAAACATGAACTGAATGAGGTCTTAAATGCCCTTAAACAATATTCGGGGGAAATAACTTCGAAAATGGGTCAAATACAATCTGAGCTTGAAAACCGTATAGATCACGCGAAAGTTGAGCTTGAGAATCGTTTGGATCATGTAAAAGTTGAGCTTGAGGATCACATGGATGAACGCTTCGATCGACTTGAATCTAAGTTCGATGGAATGCGTGTGGAGTTAACGGAAACTCAGGAAACGGTCGACTTTCTTTCCAGCAAAAATGTGCAGCATGAGAAAAAGCTTCGCAAATTCTACCACCAACAATCCTGATCCTTCAGCAAAAATTAACTTCTAACCTAGTAGTACTTACCTTTTGACCTTTAAAAAAGTTCCCCACTAGCATCAGCTACTGGGGAACTTTTATTACTGATTAGTATATGTCCTAAGTTTTTCAACAAAACGATCGCCGACTTCTGCTGTGGAGAAACTACCTCCCAGGTCCGGCGTAAGATGCTCTGTTTCTTTAAGAAGGTCTTTAATCGTTGATAGAACTATCTCACCCCATTTTTCTTCTCCAAAGAAGTCCAGCATTTGACTGACGGACCATATAGCTGCAATTGGATTTGCAATCCCTTTTCCAGCTATATCTGGTGCCGATCCATGGACGGGCTCAAACATGGATGGAAACTCTTTTTCCGGATTAACATTGGCCCCTGTCGCAAGGCCCATTCCTCCAGTAATCGCAGCTCCAATGTCTGTCAATATATCGCCGAATAGATTGGATGTAACTACAACTTCAAACCTCATAGGATCTGTTACAAAATACAAGCTGGCTGCATCAACAAGGTAAGAGTAGGTCTCTACTTCTGGATATTCCTTCCCTACTTCTTCAAAAACTTCATCCCAGAATACCATCGAATAATTCAAGGCATTTCCTTTGCTTATACTTGTTAGTGTCCTGTTAGAATTACTTGCTTCCTCATAAGCATAACGAATGATCCGCTCGGTTCCTTTTCTGGAAAATACACCTGTCTGTAAAACCACCTCTTCTGGCTTTCCTTTAAATAACCAATCCCCAGCACCCGCATATTCACCTTCACTGTTTTCCCGAATAACCAGAAAATCAATATCCTCTCCGGTCCTGTTCTTTAATGGTGTTAAGGAGTCGTTTAAAAGTGTTATTGGTCGTATATTTACATATTGATCAAATTGCTTTCTAATCTGCAAAAGGAGGTCCCATAGTGAGATATGATCAGGAACTCCCGGATAACCAACAGCCCCTAAATAGATCGCATCAAAATTTTTTAATTTATCAATTCCATCATCAGCCATCATTTTTCCGTGTTCCAAGTAGTACTCACAGCCCCAGGGGAATTCCGTAAAGGAAAATGAGATATTCGCATCGATTTCTTCAATTGCCTTCAGAATTTTTACGCCTTCTGCCACTACTTCTGGACCAATTCCATCTCCTGGTATTAAAGCTATATTGAATGTCTTCATTGTTTCCCCTTTCCCCTTTCCCTTTTCTTACTATACTTCTGCTTCGGTGTTGATTTATTAAGCACTCATCCTGCTTTCCGGCTCCATGTATTTCTTTTCATGCCTGTTCCCCAAGTATCGAAGGACGAAAAACTGAATAACAATACCTGCAATTAACAACACGATACTACTTCCTATCAAGGTGTACGATAGATACAGCAACCCTGAAATACCGGCTGGAACAAGTGCATATGGTATTTGTGTTCTTACATGGGCAATGTGATCCGATCCCGCAAATATGGAAGCCATTACCGTAGTATCTGAAATAGGTGATACATGATCCCCAAAGATTGCTCCCGCGAAAATAGCACCGATAATAATAGGAAGCAGATCCGTTCCACCAATTGTATAGGCTAACGGGATTGCAAGTGGTGTAAGAATTGACATCGTTCCCCATGAAGTACCTGTTGCAAAGGCAATAAACATTCCAACAACAAAAATTAAAAATGGCAATAATGCTGCAGTCATCCAACCTTCTGTAGCTCCTACAACAAATTCTGCTGTGCCGAGCTCAGAGGTAACCGTTCCAATTGACCAGGCCAACACAATGATTACAAGTGCTGGAAGCATTGTACGTATACCTCCCAACAATGTATCTTCACATTTTTTCAGACCCATTCCTTGAATCAATCCCAGAATGATTCCTACAGCTGTCATTGCGAATGCACCCCAGGTTAATGCGACAGAAACATCGGTATCTGCTAAAGCATCCATCATGGATTTCCCTGTAGCTCCTCCACCGGAATACCATAATCCCCATATACTAACTGAAATAAGTGTTACAAGAGGAAGGATAAAGTTCCACACACTTCCTCCTTCTTTTCTATGAGGTTCACCCAAATCCTGCTCTACGGATGACAAAGGTGTAGAGCCATCGGCAATCAATTTCCCTGTATCCAGAGCTCTTTTTTCCGCATGTGCCATTGGTCCAAAGTCCTTACCAAGAATAATCATCGGAACTGCTGCAAGACATAGAATTGCGTAGAAGTTCCACGGAATAGATTGTAAGAAAGCGAAATATGGCTCTACCCCTATGATACCGACACTGGCGACAGCAGCGGCAATCAAAGAAACCTGAAAACCGATCCAATCGGAAACCGGCCCTATGGTAGCCATTGGAGCTGCAGTTGTATCAAGAACATAGGATAATTTCTCCCTAGATACTTTATGTTTCCCAGTAATATCTTTTGAAGCATTTCCCACTATCACAGAGTTCACGTAATCATTAAAGAAAACTAGTATTCCTAAGAAGTATGGTAAAAAAAGCACTCTTTTTCTCGTGGTTAATCTTTTCTCCAATACCCTGATTAGCCCTTCAGAGCCACCTGTTTTAAACATAAATGCAGCCCCGGTACCAAGTAATGCAGTCATAACGAGAAAGCGTGCATTCCAAGGATCTATCATTACATCCTTCATCCATGTAAAGGTTATTCCAACCGCAGAAAACGGATTTCCGCCTACAGCAATCACGCCACCAACCCATACACTTATGAAGAGAGAAAACAATACCCGTCTTGTAACAATTGCCAGCACTACCGCAACAATTGGTGGTACGATAGATAAAAAATCCATGTAGTTCCCCCATTTCAGTTTATTTTTTGATTTTTTTCTAAAAATATTCGGAAGGTAACTCTATCTTCGATTACTCAGTACAAATACTTAACAGAATCCAGTGAATTATTTTTGTGGTTACTCGTCCCTCCTAACGATTTGCCGCTTTTTCTTAGATAACATGGTGTTCGCAGAGATTTTGTGCGAAGGTCTTCGTTGCACTAATCCAGAGAGGTAAGTTATGTTAATACCAAATGACGTCACAATTTATATCTCTATAGCAACAAACCACCTAGATATAAACTCTCCTGATACGTTCCATCAAACTGGAGACTACCTCGTCTACTATACTGTCCATCCATTCTGCTACTTCTAGTGTTGTAATTTCATGATCACCCTGCCTGCCAATCAATACAACTTCATCTCCTTCCCTGACACCCGGAATATGGGTAACGTTAATTAACGTTTGATCCAATGATATCGTGCCCACAATCTTGGCTCTTTGCCCTCCAACGAGCATTTCCCCCTTAGTCGAAAACGCACGTTTGTATCCATCTCCATGGCCGATAGGTACAACAGCTATTTTTTCGGTGGAAGTAGTTACATAGCTCCCACCGTAGCCTATAGGGGTATTTGGTGGAAGCTCGCGGACATGAATAAGCTTTGATTTTAGTTTCATTACCCCTTTTAATGAAATGATATTCTGTTGACGTGGAGCAGGATGGTGCCCAAACAATGCAACTCCAGCTCTCACCATATCAAGATGCATATCTGGTCGTTCCATGGCAATTGTTGAGCCACCGACATGACGAACTGGAAAATGATAGCCATGTTTATTAAGTGTCATTACCGTATCCATGAATAAAGCAAATTGCTGTTCGGTCGTAATCCAATCACCGTCGTCTGCACATGAAAAATGTGTATATATACCTTCCCATTTCAATCCTGGCAACGTACAGCACGCCTCACAAAAATAAAGTGCTTGTTCAGGAGCTACACCAAAACGATGCAGTCCTGTGTCTATTTTCAAATGACAATTGGTAGTTCTCCCTTGCTTGACAGCTTCTTTACTGAGCACATATGCAAATTGTTCTGTAGAAATGGAAGCTGTTAATTCATATGTAACAATATCCGCTGCCTGT
This sequence comes from Virgibacillus tibetensis, assembly GCF_036026595.1. Lineage (NCBI taxonomy): Bacteria > Bacillati > Bacillota > Bacilli > Caryophanales > Bacillaceae > Virgibacillus > Virgibacillus tibetensis. Next base: position 236,589 of record NZ_JARZFX010000002.1, read on the forward strand.
TCAGTAGTGACCGAACTAAGAATGTGTATAGGCACCTTAATCCCGTTTTCACGGAGCAGAACGCCTTCTTCTACGGTTGTTACACCAAGGCGTTTTGCTCCGCATTTTACAGCTTCATGGCTAATTGGAACGATCCCATGTCCATAGGCATTTGTTTTTACTACTGCTAGAAGTACGCTACTTTTAGATAGCAGCTTTGTTAAATTACTTATATTTTCACTGAAGGCAGCCAGATCAATCTCCGCTGCAGTAGGGCTGTGTGATAAACTATTTACTGAATGCACCACAATGCCATCCCCCCAAATTTTTCATAAGATGTTAACTAATTAATTAAATGCTTTTCACATCCTGTTTATAAAGGGATCGGAATTCCTCTACGATTCTCTTTGTTGTTTCTCCTGGTACGCCTGACCCAATTGTATGTTGGTCTACTTTCAAAATTGGAACCACATCGAGTTTTGTTGCTGTTACAAATACTTCATCTGCATCGAGCAGTTCAGTGACTGTATAAGTTTCTTCATTTACAGTTATATTCAATTTCTTGCATAGCTGTAGTATCTTTTTCCTTGTAATTCCATTTAGAATATAATTGTCAGCCGGGTGGGTATACAACTCACCATTTTTAACAATAAAGACATTCGATGCGCTCGCTTCCGTTACCGTTTCCCCACGATGGAGAATTGCTTCAATACTTCCATTCTCAACCGCTTTTTGCTTGGCCAGCACGTTCGGGAGTAGATTAAGTGTCTTAATATCACAACGGAGCCAGCGTATGTCCTCTGTTAGCACAGCTGTCGCACCTTGATCTTCGATATCAGTCATTCGTTCCTCAGCCCTCGTGTAAGCGATAGTTACTGGTGCTACTGCTGCGTCTGGGAATTCATGCCACCGTGGTGATGCACCTCTTGAAACCTGCATATAAATAATTCCCTCTTCAAGCTCATTTATTGAAACTAGTTGGTCAAGCTTGCTTTTTAAATCTTCCACCGAACTTGGTAAGGAGAGCTGAACTTGTTCAGCACTTCTTACCAGTCTCTCTAAATGGTCATCCAATAATAATGGCTTGCCATCATAAACACCGATTACCTCATAAATCCCATCACCAAATTGGTAACCGCGGTCTTCTATATTAATGACATCTTTCCTATCCATAATTTGATCGTTAAATAACATTTTGTTCACTGTTAACCTCTCCTTTGCTTTTACTAATCTCAGGTTGTGAGATTATACTGATGTGCTATATCTGCGATCACTGACGTATCCACACTAGAACCACTGATTACAACTGCAACATGGGATCCTAACTTAACTTTATCAGCTAAAACAGCTCCGATACCCGCAGCTGCTGCGCCTTCAATTACCATCCGATGCTTATCTAGCATAAAATTCATTCCAGCAGCAATCTCTTCTTCACTTACTAATAAAATATCATCGACCACTCGCTGTACCAGTTCGAAGGTGTATTGATTAGCTAATCCGATTCCCCCTAGTAAACTATCAGCCAACGTATCCTGTTCTTTTATCGTAATCGGTTTGCCCGCCTCAATGCTTTCATACATCGTTGCGCCTTTGTCGGTTGATACGCCTATTATCTGAATACTTGGGTCGGTAGACTTTAAAGCTACTCCCAGCCCCGAGTGAAGTCCACCACCGGATAAGCCACCGATAACGGTATCTATTTCAGGCAATTCTTCCAGCAGCTCAAGCCCAATCGTCCCTTGCCCTGCAATAATAGAAGGATCATCAAACGGGTGAATAACGGTAAGGCCCTGCTCTTTTTCCAGTTCATAACTGCGCTGTTCTGCATCATCTTGAGACTCACCATATATTTCTACTTCTGCCCCTGATTGTTTTAACGCATCCACCTTCGCTTTCGGAACTCGCTTGGATATACAAATTACTGCTTTAATACCTATTTGTTGAGCCAGATAAGCTACACTCATACCGAAGTTCCCGGTAGAAAACGTCGTTACCCCACGACTTTTCTCTTCAGATGTTAGGCTTAGTATCTTATTTGCTGCTCCCCTGATTTTAAAGGAACCGCTTACATTTAAGTTTTCCAGCTTCAAATGAACAGATGTTCCGGCGATCTCAGATAATGCTGGTGAATAAATTAATGGGGTTCTGTTTATAAATGGTGTAATTCGCTTTCGAGCTATCCATATATCACGCAGTGTAACAGTTGATTCTGGCATCCTACTCCCCCTCTAACGCTGGACTGTCGCTTAAGTTACTTATTTACGATTTTTTAAAAACCTGGCTACTGCCCCTTCCAATATAGCCACACCGACTGGGAGGACACGTTCATCAATATCGAAATTTGGTGTATGAAGGTCTCTGACTTTCCCATCTGATACTGCACACCCAAGAAAGAACATCGCTCCTGGTATTGCCTGGGTCATATGTGCAAAGTCTTCTCCCCCAAGTCCAAAAGGAGTATTTAACATTTTATAATCAGGATAAAGATCCGTGATAGTTCGCCTTAGTAATTCATTAACCACCGGATCATTTTTTAATGCAGGATCTTCAGGTGTTATTTTTAATTGATATTCCCCACCTAAAGCATGGACTACGGAAAATGCTTTCTCTAATTCAGCATGCAAAATGGTCCGGACATTAGGATCATAGCTGCGGATCGTCCCGTTCATCGTTACTTCTGAGGGAATAACATTGCTGGCTGAACCACAATGAACACTTCCAAGACTAATTACCGCTGGTTCCAGTGGAGATATACGTCGTGCGACTACCCCGTGCAGTGCCTGCAATAAAGGGCCAAGCATCCAAATAGGATCTGTGCCTAGATGGGGATATGCGCCGTGACCACCAGTCCCGGATATGACAGCTTCGAAAACATCCACATTAGCCATACTATAGCCATCGTGAACCTTCACTTCACCAAGCTCATTTTCCGGACTCATATGGAGGGCAATGACACAATCAACGTTATCCAGGGCTCCTGCCTGAATCATATACGGCGCTCCAGTTGATCCATGCTCATCTGCCATTTCCTCTGCTGGCTGAAATAAAAACTTAACTGTCCCATGCATTTCTCCATTTTCAAACTTTTTTCCAAGCAAGGTAGCGGTCCCCAAAGCAATCGCTGTGTGAGCATCATGCCCACATGCATGCATGACACCTTCATTCCTGGATTTGTAGTTATGGTTATTTTCTTCATAAATTGGCAATGCATCTATATCTGCCCGTAGTGCAATCGCTGGACCTGAACCTGAAGAAAGTGTTCCAACAACCGCAGTGGGATAGCCTACTTCTGTTTCCACCTTCATACCAGGAACTTTCCCCAGCTCCTGGACAATGAACTGAGCTGTTTCTACTTCCTGAAAACTTACCTCTGGATTCATATGGAGCTTACGACGCCATTCAATCAACTGGGAAGTTATCTCTTCTATACTTAAAACCATTGCATTGCTCACATTCCAGCCCCCCTTTTAAAAAAGAAAGGAGTCAAGCAATCAACTCCTTTCCACTTTATTCAATTAATGGCTGCTACTGCAGTAATTTCTACTTTTACACCTAATAACTGACTGCCTATTGTAATTCGTGCTGGCTTTACCGCTACATGCTCGAAATAGGAGGCATAAACTTTATTAAATTCCTGAACAGTATTCTGGTTTAATTCGGATAAGTGGCAGGTTACATGAACGATATTAGACAGATCTGCCCCCGTTTCAGCCAGGATATTTTTAATATTTTCCAGGCTTGCAGCAGCTTGGTCTGCAATTGTCTCCCCAGCTAGTTTGCCATCTGGGTGGACACCATCCTGACCAGAAACAAAGATAAATTGCCCTACTTTTACACCTTGAGAATACGGTCCGCTCGGTTGCGGAGCATGTATCGTTTCTATCGCCTGTTTCAAAATATCAGCCCCCTTCTTTCATAGTATAGGCAAGCAGTGCTGTTCCCTGCTTACTCCATTCCAATTGAAACGTACTGTGACTCTACAAAGGCATCAATGCCTTCATGACCGCCTTCTCTGCCCATACCACTTTCTTTCATTCCGCCAAAGGGAACCTGTGCTGCAGATGGTGCACCGTCATTCCATCCGACAATTCCGAAATTCAGCTGTTCGATTACGCGGGTACCCCGTGCTACATTCTCTGTAAAGACATAGGCAGCTAGACCATATGGTGTATTATTCGCTAAGTGAACTGCTTCTGCTTCTGAATCGATTTTCTGGATGGGCGCTACAGGGCCAAATGTTTCTTCCTGCATCACTACCATGGATTGATCAACGTCTTTAATAACGGTAGGTGAAAAGAAAACACCTTCTCCTTCTGTTATTACTTCACCACCAGTTACGACGGATGCACCTTTCGATACCGCATCCTGTACATGATGGTTCACCTTATCCAGTCCATCGCGATTAATTAACGGACCAACATTGACTGATTCATCAATACCATTTCCAACCTTCAACTTCTCAACTTCTCGTGAAAACTTTTCTACAAACTCTTCATATATACCTGCCTGAACGTAAATACGATTTGCACAAATACATGTCTGACCAGCATTCCTGAATTTAGAAGCCATGACACCTTTAACTGCTACATCCACATTCGCATCATCCAGAATGATTAGCGGAGCATGCCCACCAAGTTCCAACGATAATCGTTTCACCTGATCAGCACTTTGCTTGATAAGAATTTTCCCTACTTCTGTAGAACCTGTAAACGTAATTTTACGAACCTTTTCATTTTCCATTATCGCCTTCGCTATTTTAGACGAAGACCCTGTCACTAAATTAACGACACCTTTTGGAAAACCTGCTTTTTCGCATAGCTCCATCAATTTAACAGCTGTTAATGGACTTTCGCTTGAAGGCTTCATCAAAACCGTACAGCCTGCAGCAAGCGCTGGACCAATTTTACGTGTAAGCATGGCGGCTGGGAAATTCCACGGCGTAATCGCCGCTACTACTCCTACTGGCTTTTTCCAGACTTGGAGACGCTTACCTGAAACGTGTGCAGGAATTGTTTCACCATAAATGCGTTTTCCTTCTTCAGCAAACCATTCAATAAAGGAAGCTGCGTAATTCACTTCTCCTCTTGATTCATGAATTGGCTTACCCATTTCCAGAGTCATAATCCGAGCCAGCTCTTCCTGGTTTTCCAGCATCAGCTGATGTAATTTCTTAAGATATCCAGCCCGGTCATATGCAGTCAGTTCAGACCAGGAACCGAAAGCCTCATGAGCTGCCTCGATTGCTTGCTGTGCTTCTTCCTCCCCGCCATTTGGCACGGTACCCACATGCTCACCATTTGCCGGATTGGTAACCTTCAGCGTGTCAAGATCCTCTCCAACCCATTCTCCATTAATATTCATTAAATAGTCCATCTCTTTAACTTTATTCATTTTGCTTTCACTCCGATCTGTTAACTTCAATTTTTTGAGTACAACTAATCTTGTAAACTAGCTTTCAACTCCAACAAGAACCGCTTCTATTGATTCTTCCAGGATATTCAAACCTTCTTCCAACTGCTCATCCGTAATAACTAGTGGCATGAGTAAACGGACAACATTATCGAATACTCCAGCTTTTAATGCGATAACTCCGCGTTCCTGGGCCTCTTTTAATACGAGGTCTGTTATCTTTTTATTAGGCGTCTTACTTTCGCGGTCTTCTACAAACTCCAGTGCACACATAGCCCCCAGCCCTCGGTAGTCACCAATCACATCAAAACGATCAGACATTTCCTCGAATTTTTTCATAACTTTTTCCCCGATAACTTCCGCACGCTCGTTGAGTTTTTCTTCTTCCATTACTTCCAGTACGGCTATACCTGCACGGCAGCCAAGCGGACTTCCACAATACGTTCCGCCCAATTCACCCGGACGCGCTTTATCCATAACCTCTTCCCTGCCAATAACCCCACTGATCGGCAGTCCTGCTGCCATCGATTTTGAAATAGCAATAAGATCCGGCTCCACACCATAATGTTCCATCGCAAAGTACTTTCCAGTCCGTCCAAATCCTGTTTGGATCTCGTCTGCAATAAACAATATTCCGTGTTGCTTACAAAGCTCGTATACTCCTTTTACAAATGCCTTGTCTGGTACGATAAAACCGCTTTCCCCCTGAACCGGCTCCATAATGAATGCTGCTACAAGGCTCGGATCAACTTCGCTGATGAAGAAATTCTCCACCTGCTTTAGCATATATTCTGTATATTCTTCCTCACTCATCGATTCTGGACGTCGGTATTTGTAAGGAAATGGCGCTCGATACGTTTCAGGTGCAAACGGCCCGTATTCGTATTTATAAGGTCTGACCTTACCTGTTAATGACATTCCCATTAATGTACGACCGTGAAACCCTCCTGTAAATGAAACAATTGCTTGCCGGTTCGTATATTTACGCGCTATCTTAACAGCATTCTCTACTGCCTCCGCTCCACTGTTCAGGAACATTACTTTCTTTTTAAAATGACCTGGAGCAAGTGCTGCGATTTTTTCCGCAAGCTCAATGTACGGATCATACATCATCACATTAAAACCTGTGTGAATATATTTATCAATCTGATCATGTAAAGCGCTTACAACTGTGTCATGACTATGCCCCACATTAATAGTTCCAATTGCCCCGGCAAAATCAATAAACTGATTGCCATCAACGTCATGAAGCAAGGCACCTTTTGCTGATTCAACAAATGTAGGCACTCCATAGCCGACGCCTTGTGGGACTATATCCAGTCTGCGTTCAAGTAACGCCTTCGCCTTTGGTCCCGGTAATTCTGTTTTAACTTTTGCAAATTGCTTATTCATAATGAAACCTCCTCGTTTTCTTTGTTTTTTTCATTGACTCTAAAGCGTATAAACCTGAATAATGAATTCACCTGGTAAACTTTCCTCTCCTCCTTACAATAAGTCAACAATCAAGGGTAGAGGAGATTCGGTTAAAATCGCACGTCCTGTTGCAACACCCAACTAACCTGCATCCTTTAGCCACATGCTCTTTGTGTTTCTACTATCTCACACGGATTAAATAGAAGATCGATTAAATCCGCCGCGATGCGCACACAACATCGAACCACACTAAATGGCAAATGGTTTCGGTGGGACGAGTAATCGCAAATGGTTTTCGATGGGGCGAGTAATCGCAGTCCCAGTCCCAGTCCCAGGGCGTAGTTTATACTTTGCTAACGGGGCTCTTTCGCCTTTGCTCTTTCACGCCCAGCAATTTCTCTTCCACGTATTCGATGTGATTTTCCACTCTTTTCTTAACGATTTGCACATCTTTTGAAATTAAGGCATCTAATAATTGTGTATGTTCATCATAAAATGATTGATGACTGGAATAAAATTGATCAAGATGCATAAGGAATGTTCTAATTTGCACCTGAAGCGAATCATAAATTTTTATAATCCGTGAATTATCACTTAAATTAACAACATAACTGTGGAATTGCATATCCAGATCAAACAGATCATTCCAATTACCTTCAGCGACCTTAGCCTTCATTTTTTCGGTAATTCTTTTCAATTCCTGTATGTTTTTCTTTTGAAGTCTAGGAATTGCCTGTATAAAGGCCCTTGCCTCTATCAATGTCCGCAATTCAATAATCTCCGTCAAATCTTTTTCTGTAAAACTGGCGACATAAGTTCCTTTCCTGGCCTTACTGACGACCAATTCTTCGATTTCAAGAATTCTCAGTGCTTCGCGAATCGTACTTCGACTGACATCAAATGTTTCTGCCAGTTCACTTTCAAGTAACCGTTCACCAAAGTGTATTTCTTTATTCCATATTTTCCTTTTTAACTGATCAGCTATTAGCTCACTTAACGGTTTTTGCACGATAAAACTTTCTGTACCCATATGGAGAACATCCTCTCTATGCGATGCATAAATGTCGATTGTCGACATAGTGTACCCTAATCATAATTCAGACTATTTCGATTGTCAAATATTATTTTGATTATTTTAAATTAAATATTTTTATATTGACTTCCTTTCTTTTAATAGATAGTTTAAGGATAGTTAAACTACTTATTATTAAGAAGGATGGGGATATTATGAAGACAAAAATTATTGCCTACAACCGTGTAGAGCAACCGGTATTGAAAAAATTGAAAAGTAAATACGATGTACATTTCTTTAAAAACATAGATACGAAAACCGATCCCGAATTTTTGGCACAGCTTTATGATGCTGAAGGAATTATCGGACTGGAATTGCCGGTAGACAAGGAACTGATTGATCGTGCACCAAACTTAAGAATCGTAAGTAATGTTTCAGTCGGATACAATAATTTGGACGTTGACTATTTAAACAAGCGAAACATTATGGCAACCAATACACCTGATGTCCTCACTGATACAGTTGCGGATACGGTGTTCGGCATACTTATTGCAACAGCCCGACGTATACCGGAATTAGATCACATGGTAAAAACAGGAGGCTGGACAACAGAAGCAGTTGAGCCTGAACATTTCGGTATAGATGTTCATCATAAAAAACTTGGTATCATTGGTATGGGTAGAATTGGTCAGGCAATTGCTCAGCGTGGACATTTTGGTTTTGATATGGAAATATCCTACCATAGTCGAACTAGGAAACCAGATGTCGAAGAAAGGTTTGCTGCAACCTATTGCAGTCTCGACGATTTGTTAACCCAATCTGATTTTGTATGTCTTATTACACCACTTACAGCTGAAACAGAAGGTATGTTGGGTAAACGGGAATTTCAACTGATGAAAAAAGATGCCATTTTCATCAATGGATCCAGAGGTAAAACGATCGTGGAGCAAGATCTAATAGCCGCCCTAAGAGACGGCGAAATAGCAGCAGCGGGGCTTGACGTCTTTGAAAAAGAACCTGTCGAAACAGATAACCCGCTCTTGAAGATGAAGAATGTTGTCACCACACCACATATCGGCTCCTCCACACATGAGACCGAATTGAAAATGTCCGAGCTTGCTGCAACCAATCTTATAGCAGGATTAAATGGTGATAAGCCACCTAATCTGGTTAATTCAGCTACTTGGAGTAAGAAATAAGTTACACTTATTCGAAAAGACTAATTGTGCCACCAAACACATCATTTATATAATTCCAGTAACCAAAGTAAAGGTGCTGAACGTACCACAAATATGTGATACGTTCAGCACCTTTTAAAGGAAAGCTCTTCTCGCAAGTTTTGTTTCTTTACTTCTCGCAGTTGGTATAAAGTGCGACGTAGCCGCTGGGTTGCTTTCCGCTGCTGACCGTTGCTTTCCGCGGGCACGACTTCAGCCTCCTCGAGAAAACCACTCTGCGGGGTCTTCAGACACGTGCTATTCCCGCAGGAGTCAACGGTCCTCCGCTCCAAACAACCATCGTAATTGTGAAGTCAGCGGCAAAGAAGACTCTGCAAAATTAACGAAGTTGCATGTACCCGGAGTGGTGAAAGCGTAGTGTATTTTCCCGTACCGGAATAAAAATTTTAACTTTCACTACGTCGCACTTTATATATTTTGTTTCAAAAGTAACAAATTCTTTCGTTGGGACGAGTAATCGCAGGTACAGGTGCAGTCCCATTCTTTTAGAAAACAGTATTAAGGACAGTTAATATTTCGCTAGTTTAAGTTGGCTATCTCTTAAACCGCCTCAGGAAGCTTTGCAGTCGTACGTTTTCTGATTGACCAAACACTTCATGTGGTGGTCCCTGTTCGGCGATAACACCAGCATCCAAAAAGAGTACACGGTCTGCAATGTCTCTTGCAAATTCCATTTCATGTGTTACTAATACCATAGACATGCTGCCTTCATTCGCTATCCCGCGAATAACTTCAAGTACCTCTTCGACCAGCTCCGGATCCAGGGCTGATGTCACCTCATCAAACAGCATGATCTTAGGCCGCATTACCAATGCCCTAGCCATTGCTACACGCTGCTTCTGCCCACCAGAGAGCTGACTTGGATAGTTATCGAGTTTATCCCCAAGTCCTACTTTTTCCAGCATCTCTACCGAACGTTCCTTAGCTGTTTTCTTATCTTCTTTTTGCACATGAATAGGTGCAGTCATGCAATTCTCTAAGATGGACATATGAGGGAAGAGATTGAAGTGCTGGAATACCATTCCTATATTTCCCCTAATTTGTTGTAAATGTTTTTCATTAGCAGGTATTAATTTACCGTTTTTCTCCATGTTCCACAGGTTTTCTCCGTCAACTAGAATAGTACCAGAGGTTGGCTCTTCTAAAGTCATCAGCATACGAATAATTGTTGTCTTACCAGACCCACTGGGTCCGATAACTGCAACTTTCTCGGCAGGTTTAATATCTAAATCAATTCCTTTTAATACCTCGACATCACCAAACGATTTATGCACATTCTGAAATTTAACAATTGGCTCCACCATCAGGTCACCATTCCTTTTCCATTAGTCTTAATCACTGCATTCTTATCGAAACGGCGATTCATTTTTAGTTCCAGTTTCTTAATCAGTATTGCAGAAGGGTAGCTTAACACTAAGAATAAAATCGCTACTATTGTTAATGGCTCTAAGTAGGTCCAGTATTGCGCACCATAGCTGTTAGCCATGTGCAGAATTCCTACTACACCAATGGTCGAGGCAAGAGGTACTTCTTTAAACATAATAATAAGATAATTTCCAAGCATTGGGATTGTAGGCGGAATTGCTTGCGGCAAAATAATCTTAACCCACTTCTTTCCTGTAGAGAAATTAAGTGCTTTTGATGCTTCCCATTGTCCTTTTCCAACACTATCAATTCCAGAACGATAAACTTCCCCAATATACGTACTAAAATGAATGCCAAGACCTAACACAGCACTGGTAAATGGATCCAATGTCATTCCAACTACAGGAACCATTGGCCATGCATAATAGATAAAAAACAGCTGTACAAGAGGCGGCGTCGATCGAATAAACTCCATCGTCCAGGTAACAACCCAATTAATCAGTTTATTAGGTATTCTTCTTAAGAAAGTCCATACAAACCCAAATAACAGCGCGAATATGTAGCAGGCTATCGTAAGACCAATGGTTATACCTAAGCCTTGAACGACGATAGGGAAAGCATGAAAGAAAACGTCCCAGCTCCAATTGTTCATGTAGCCACCCCTTTCTTAGAAATACCTTCCATTTTTCGCGTGAGCCATATTAAAGGCAGTGCGAGTATAAAGTAGAATATAAGTATTAATAGATATACAGTCGGTGCCTGTGATAAGTTGGAGCTTCTCAAAATGCCGCCATAGTATAAAATATCGGTCATTCCAATCAGTGAAACTAACGATGTGGCTTTTAGCATTTGGATAAGGTAATTCCCAAACTCCGGGAGCATCATGCGAATAGCCTGTGGGAAAATAACAAGTCGCATGCGCTGAAAAGAGGACATGTTAAGCGCAGTCGCAGCCTCTGTTTGACCTTTAGCTACAGCAAGAATAGAACCTCGTACAATTTCAGACATGTACGCCCCATAGTTCAAAGCAATAGCTATTACTCCCGCCCACCAATTGCTGCCAAGTTGGATACCAAACAACATTGGTATTGCATAATATAACCAAAATAATTGTACAATTAACGATGTACCACGAAATATTTCAACATAAAAGCCAGTACTCTTCCGGATTACAATATTAGGTGAAAGGCGACATAATCCTGCAATAAAAGCAAATAAATAACCAAAAAACGCAGAAGCAATAAGCACTGTAATCGTAATATTTATTCCTTTCATTAAAACTGGGAAGATTTCAGTTATCGCACTAATAGTAATCACTCCTTTACTATCTATTTTTAAACAAAACATAGGGTCCGACCCCTGGGCGAGGGAGCCGGACCCTATGGAGTAATCTTGCTTATCTTATGATGACACGATGATTATTCCTCTATTATTTGATATCTCCGCTGCAGATTTTCTCAGTAGTAATGTCATCTGAAACGCTGTTCGTTTCGCCATTAAATCCATTTGCATCCAATAGTTCAGCTACCTTGCCACTAGCTTTTAACTCTGCAAGTTTTTCATTATACGCTTGCAGTAAATCTTCATTGTCCTTATGAAATGCAGCTGCACCATAGCTTGGTACTCCGTCAATATCCGGTTGTTCAAAATTGTCTACAAACTCTAAACTCTCTGTACCAGCAGACTCCAATGCCATTTTAATTGTCATCTCTGTACCTGTTGTAGCATCGGCCCGCCCAGACTCCACGGCTGAGAATGTTGCAGGAATATCTGGTGCACTTTGAATTTGTCCCGGATCTACACCTTCAGATTTTAAAAACTCATTTTCAGTAGCTCCTGCCATTACAGAAACCGTTGCATCAGGATTGTCAGCAATGTCCTTATAACTCATTAGACCTAAAGGATTTCCTTTTTGTACAATAAGGCCCTCCCCATACTGCATTTCCGGTTCACCGAAGGCTGCATTCTCACAACGATCAGGATTAATTGCCATACCAGCAGTTATGACATCAAATTGTCCTGCACCTAGACCAGGTATTAACTGACCAAACTCTGCCAGTTGAGAATCCATTTCCTCAATGCCCAGCTCTTTGAAGACAGCTGCTGCAATATCAACTGCTGCTCCTTTTAATTCCCCATCTTCTTCATAGGCGTATGGCTTTTCATTGGCAAAGCCAATTGTCACCTTACCTGCTTCCTGTAACTCTGCTAATTTACCACTCTCACCATTTCCACCGTCACCACTTGCTTCTTCATCAGAGCCACATGCTGCCAGGAAAATTAACATCAGGATTAATGTGGTTGTAAGTAATACTTTTTTCATCTCTAAATGACCTCCTCTTATATTGAAAAAATGTAACCATTTGTTCATATCTTGGATGTCTTTCTAACTGTGACTTTTCTAAACTAGGATATTATGTAAGGAGAACAGGGCACCCCCATATCTCCTTCGTGCTTGCATTATGCTAACCGGATATTTGGTTTGACGAACAGCTCCCGGGGAAAGTCGGCAAGCACTTCACAGCCCGTTTCTGTTACCCGAAACGATTCACTTATTTCCATCCCCACATGGCCAAGGTCAATCGTTGGAATCATATGAAATACCATATTAGGCTGTAATACGGTACGGTCACCCGGTCTTAAACTAGCAGTATGCTCTCCCCAGTCAGGCGGGTAATTCAACCCTGTCGAGTAACCTATCCGGGACTCCTTCTTAATTCCATTCTTTTCAATGGAATTTCTCCACGCCAATTCAACTTCTTCGCAGGTGATTCCAGGCTTCACAATATCAAGTGCACTGTTCATCCCTTCAATGACAACCTCGCTCAATCGCTGTATTTCTTCATTTGGCATACCAACTACAACTGTTCTTGCCAGGGGGGAATGGTACCGTTTATGGCATCCGGCTAACTCAATAATTACAGGATTACCATCTACGAAAGGCTCATCTGTCCATGTCAAATGACAGGCAGAAGTTTTTTCACCTGTAGGCAATAACGGAACAATCGAAGGGTAATCACCTCCATATTCTTCCATGCCGCTAATCTGTGCATGGGATATATTTGCAACTACATCACATTCTCTTACTCCCTCATTTATTGAATCGAAAGCAACTTGCATTGCCTTCTCGGAAATTTTGGCTGCTTTTTTAATATAATCAATTTCATTATCAGATTTAACGATCCTAATCCAATTGACCAGGCTTGTTCCATCTATAAATCGTGCATTACTTAGTTCCTGTGTAAGACGAATATAGCATTTAGCGGTGAAATAATAGGCATCCAATTCTACAGCAATGGATTTCCGATCCTGGTTCTTCTCCTTTAAAAAGTCACTCACAAAATCCATTGGGTGTTTTACAGTCGATTGAACATAGTCATCTGCGTAAGGAAGAATATGTGCATTATCCAAATAGGTGGTATGCCTAGCAGCACTGGCATCCAAACCACGTCCTATCCAGTAGGGCTGTTCCTCGTCAATTAACACAACGAGCAACTGGTGCACGTAAAAGGACCACGCATCATATCCAGTCAAATAATTCATGTTAGCCGGATCAGTCACTAGCAATACATCAACACCCGACTCCGCCATCCTTTGTTTGGTCTTCGTTAATCTTTCTTGAAACTCTGAAATAGGAAACGTTAACACCTACATCCCTTCCCCTCGTACATAATTTAACTATATACTTGAAAGCGCTTACTAATTACTGATAAAAACAGATCGTCCCTGAAATTGCGCAGGCATTCATGCTGATCAATAATAACTATTCGCTTTCTATATACAATGCTATAACTAGGACAATCGGACCATTTGCTTATTGTGTCGATTGTCGACATTATTGTATATTCATTATAATCTATAAAATTTCCAAGTGTCAACAATTATTTTAATTATTTTAAATGTTATATTATTAATGAAGTAAGAATGATCTGTTTTTTCTGCTCACAACGCCCTTAGACATTATCCAAGATGTAATGATGATGAAACCAGCTGACTCTGCAGTTTCCTTTTTAGAGCTTTAGATTGTATGATTCTTTGCCACCATAAAAAAAGCGCACCCTATCAGGAAGAATGCGCTGTTCATCTAACATTTTCTTATGCAATTCGGTCTATTTCTTCTTTCATTTTTTTATCTGCATAACCTTTACCGTACTTTGCAATGGACACCTTATATAAAATGAATCCTAAGATTACCCATACCCCTACAATAATCCACTCATATGGCCAAATTAATGCTGAGGGCATTCCCGGCATGTATAGAAGAGTAATCCCTCCAGCCATGAAAGCAGCAATCCATCCAATTGCTGTACCTCCACGAAGTCTAAATGGACGCTTCATATCGGGAGCCTTTTTGCGTAAAATAATGAACGACACTGCAACCATAAACCATGCCACAACCAGTCCAAGTCCACCAGCATCAACAAGCCAAACCAGTGCCGGTCGTCCCAGTAAAGGAGCACCTGTGGAAAACACACCGATCAGTATAATAGCTTTGTAAGGCGTATTATACTTTGGGTGCAGCTCGCCCAATGACTTGGGAAGCATACCTGCTCTTGCAAGCGCATAAATCGCCCGACTTCCACCAACATAAAAGCCAAGCCAACTTGTCAATATGCCGCCAATCCCGCCGAGAACAAGTAAATTGCCCATGAACTGACTATTTCCAAAGGCTTTGGCCATGGCATCAGCTGTCACAAGGTTTGATGCACCGATTTCCTCGGGACTTAACACTCGGGACACTCCGAATATCACAGCAATATACCAAACGACAGCGAGAACGACAGAAAATATTAAAAGCTGCCCGATTTTTTTCTGTGGTAATTTTATTTCTTCTGCTGCCTGTGGAATGACATCAAATCCTACAAACATAAATGGTGTCATAATCACCACTGTCAGCAGCCCGGCCATTCCCTTTTCAAACAATGGCTCCATGTTTTGAAAATTACCTGCAGCAGTACTTCCAGTGATCAATAGTACCCCAGCCATTACAATCAGTAATGTTAATATAAACGTAATAGCCGTGGTGAACTTGATTCCACGGTAATTAATCCATGCAACAATGACAGAGCCGAGTATACCAACACCTGCCCAGGTAATCGTCACATCCCAGCCTGCAATCGTGTATAAGTAGCCCATACTGTAATTCGGTATTAAATACTCAAAAACTGTTGGTAAAGCAACAGCCTCAAAAGCCACGACGGATACATAACCAAGTATAATTGCCCATGTCGCTATAAAGGAGGCCGTCCTCCCCATCGCCTTATAGGTGTAGACATGTTCCCCACCTGCCAATGGTAGTGCCGAAGCTAATTCTGCATAGGTTAAACCAACAAATATTACAAGTATGCCTCCAATAACAAAAGCCAAAATAGCTCCAAGGGAACCTGCTCCGGTTATCCATATTCCTGTTGTTACAACCCATCCCCAACCAATCATTGCGCCAAAAGCGAGAGCAATGACATCCTTATTCCCAAGAATTCTTGATAATTTCTGTTCGCTCATCTCTTTACCTCCTATTCATCAATCAGTATTTTTGAATAGATTTTGACATAGGCTTTTTCTAAAAAATTGGTGTACCATAGGTTCGTCCCACCAAAAGATTGTTGTCTCTGTCACGTAGATATAAAGTGCGACGTAGTGAAAATTCTCTTTCATGACACTATTTTCTCTTTCTGATGATTATTGATGGTTGAGTGCTTCAATTCGCTCCGGCAGAATACTTCGCTTTCCATGGGCACGGCCTCAGCCTCCTCAGAAGCAAAGAACGCTTCTGAGGGGGTCTTCGGACACGTGCTGTTCCCATAGGAGTCTGCGTATTCTGCCTACGCTGATAAAGATTTCCTGATTTTCCAGCGGCAGAAAATGTAAGACTCCTCGAAAAACATCCACATTTTCTTCGTGAGATTTAATATTGCCGAAGCTTTACTGCGGGTTCTTTAGCAGGGACTGGGACTGCGATTACTCGCCCCATCGAAAACCATTTGTAATTACTCGTCCCTCCAAAAGGCTTTGGTGCCCCAGGAGTGGACTGACCGTAGCGAAAGTCAAAAAAATTATAAGCATTAGGTGAATTTTAATAACATTGCACAATGGCCAGCGCAGGAAATATACGAAGACTCCTGCGGGAACAGCGAAGACGCCTGAGACCCCACAGTGAGCGTTCTTTGCGAGCGAGGAGGCTCAGCGCGAGCCCGCGGAAAGCGAAGTGTATTTCCGTAGCGGGGTTACGTTAATAACAAGTTACTTCGTCTTTTATAGAAACTACGAAAATTAAAAGCAACAAAACTAGCGATAGGACCCTTGGTATTAAGTTGTAGTTAAATATATGTTTACATTGGTCGGTTAATTCAAAAAAAGTGGTAGTAGTAACAGGAAGAGGTGTCTCCACCTCTTCGAATGATTAAAACGCGACACCTAGCTGTTTCTGGACAGTCAGAATAGAATCATGCAGTTTTTCTAGCATGGTATTCACTTGATTTTCGTCAATAATAATCGGTGGAGCAAAGCAAATTATATCAGAGTCGCCGTATGAAACAGCTCGACAGATAACCCCTCGTTCATGTAATGCTTCAATTACCTGTGCAGCAACCTGCAAATCAGGAGAAAAGTGCTTATTGGTTACTGGATCCTGTACAAGTTCCACTGCCCCCAAAAGACCAACAGCACGGACCTCCCCTACAATATCCAGATTTCCCTTCAACTTTCGGAATCCCTCTAGCATGAAAGAGCCCATTTTCCTAGAGTTCTCCACAAGGTTTTCTTGCTCTATAATTTCAATATTTCTCAGTCCTACTGCCGCAGCGGCTGGATGACCGCTATATGTAAAGCCATGGAATAAAGTGCCTTTTGACTTTTCCTTCAGCACCTCATGAATATGATCAGAAACAACAACACCTCCAAGTGGGAAATAACCACTCGTTACTCCTTTTGCGAAGGTGATCATGTCTGGAACAACTCCCCAATTTTCCATTCCAAACATTTTCCCTGTACGACCGAAACCAGTGATGACCTCGTCAAGGATGAACAGCACACCATACTCCTCGCATACATTTTTAACTTCCTGAAGGTAATCATCCGGGGGAATTAATACGCCGCCTGCGCCTTGTACCGGCTCGACTAATACAGCGGCTACCTTTTCCGCTCCATCTGCTTCAATCACCTGACGCAACGAAGCAATTGCTTGTTCGGTGCTGCTTTCGTAAGGTGATTCTGCGTGCGTAAAGTCTGTCATCATATGACCAGCCATTCCCCAAAACTCCGGAATTCCAGTCGCACTGGTAGAACCGGCAGCGACTCCATGATACCCACGTTTTAAAGATATGATTTTTCGGCGGTTAGGCTGATCTTGAATTCGCCAATAATGACGGACAAGTTTGATAGCTGAATCATTGGATTCCGATCCACCAGAAGTAAAGAAAACAGCATTCAAGTGACCTGGAGCGATAGATGCAATCTTCTCGGCCAGCTTGATAGCAGGCTCATGACTAAATGTGGAGAAGGCTGAACTGAAAGCTAGTTTCTCCATTTGTTTTGCTGCAGCTTCAGCTAACTCCTTTCTTCCATGTCCGATATTTACATTCCAAAGAGATGACATTGCATCAATGTATGCGTTTCCATTTTTGTCCGTTAGATAAATTCCTTCTCCTTGTTCGAATATTACCTTTGCCCCCTTTTCCTGCTGTTGTTGTATGGATGAAGTCGGGTGAATAAAATGTTTTTTGTCCAATTCGATTAAGTTTTCCAAACAAATTCCTCCTTTATTAAAAAAACCAGCAATATAGACAGGCGGGAATAAAGTGCAGTACCCTCTGTTTCTATATAACTGGTTTTAATCTAGGTTTTTGCTCCCCTTCAGCAGAGAAGTCTATTAGATTTGGCAGTCATGTTACTATTTTATTATTACTAATTTATCAAATATTCAATCCGTAGTCAATCATTTTTCTAAAACTCTTACTTAGCACTTACCTTCCCCCATAATCCCATAACACCTTCCATTCATCCTCAAGCATAGTCACATAGACATCCTGTACAATTGTAAAATTTCCAAATTTACCTTTAAAAACCTGTGAAACTGGTACTTTATAAGCAACATCAATCGGTTCTAGGTTTTCTTCCATACGCCAATTTTTTATTTCAACTGCTTCGCCTGTAGTATAAGAGAAACTTGTAACTTCAAAATGGTTCATGAAAACATGCACACGATCCTGTAAATAATTAACTTTCGAAAATTTTTTTTGCATGAATGGATGAAACATCGCCCAGGATTCTGAAAATGCCCCATTTTTTTCAAAAGCATAAAAGCGTTCTACAGCCTCTCGAGCTTTTCGTTCGGGAGATGTATGATCGAGTAAATATAAAATTATGGCTGCTATAATCGCTAAGGTTACCCCCAACAGCAACATGTTTCTCATCAGATCATCCCCCTAGACATGCTTAATCTATTGTTATTCTTCAGTAAGGTTATTTAGTAGTTCATACTTTATTCTTTTGAAAAAGAAAAGGGTGCTAAGCCCACGTATGGATTTAGCACCCTATATAATTCATTCTATTCTTATTGACCTGTCACCTTGATACATGTTCTGTAAAGTCGGCGAGTAATCTTGCCCCAAATCCAGTAGCTGAATTAGTGTAATAACCATTTTCCCGACTGCTCATTACTCCGGCCATATCAACATGCAGCCATTTGCATGAAACAGGAACAAAGCGACGCAGAAATAACCCAGCCACAATAGAACCTGCTTCTGTCTTGGAATTCGTATTCGTAAAGTCAGCATAGTCACTGGATATATAACTGTCATAGGAATCAACTAGAGGCATCGGCCAAACATTGTCACCGTTCTCGCTTCCAATTTGTTTCATCTCCTGGGACAGCGTCTCATCACCGAAGACTCCAGCCAATTTTGAACCTAAAGCATTTAGAATAGCTCCTGTTAATGTAGCAATATTAATGATGTAGTCCGCTTCTAATTCACCCGCACGAATCAGGCCATCAGCCAGAATTAATCGTCCTTCTGCGTCCGTGTTACCAACTTGAACAGTGAGACCATTTTTATAACGGATCACGTCACCTGGAATAACAGCCTTGCTATCGGGCATATTTTCAACAATTGGTATAAGTGCAACGACATTTACTTTCGCCTTAGTTTCGGCCAATAATTTCATCGCCCCTGAAACCGCAGCAGCGCCTCCCATATCCATTCGCATAGTACTTAAGTCTTTTCCCTTTTTCAAGCTGATTCCGCCTGTATCAAATGTCACCCCTTTGCCAACTAGCGCGACGAGTGGTTTCGATTCGTCTCCAAGGTACACTAATTCGACGAATGCAGGCTTATGGTCACTGCCGCGCCCAACAGTCAGCACACCATTCATTTCCATTTTTTCAAGGTCTTCCTTATTAAATACAGTTACATCAACCTCTGTATCAATAAACTCTTTCTTCAAAATATCCGGAAATGTACTCGGATTCAATGTACTTGGGATTTCATTCATTAGATCACGTGAAAAAGCTGTCGCAGCGGCTCTCATTTTACCAACTTCAACATGGGACCCTACATCTTCCCCTCCCTTTACATATAATTCTGTGGAAATTTCAGGTCCATTAGATTTATAGGCAATAAACTTATAGGAACCAAGGTGCCAGCCTTCAACAAATGCTGTTACTAGTGACCCTTCTTCTAAACTATTAAATACTTCACTAAGAACCTTTACATCGATCGATGCTTGTTCCACTTTGTGTTTGCACAGCTCACGGGCGATAGAACCAGCAATCATTCTTGATTTTTCATAGGTTTGCTTTTCCTCTTTAATATCCTTAATTACAACAAATAATTCATCCTCGTGAAATAGTGAAATGAAAGCTGTTGAACTGTTCTCTGCAAACTGTTTCAGTGACTCATTTTTTTGGAAACGTAAATCTGTTGAAAATATTATTGTTGCTTGAATAGGCCTATGGGTTTTTTTCCTCCTTAATTTCTATATGTTATTATTTCGGCACACGAAGAAAAAACCCTGCAAATTAACAGAAAATCTTAGAATGACAATCCAGTATCATCTACGCTTACCAAATGTGTACCATTGTCTGCAAATATACTTGGACAATTATATAGAAAACAATCGCATATTTATAATTAAACCGCACTCCATTTTTCAATAAACTCAAACCATTTGAAGCACTCAATACAATCACAGGCATGATAACCGGTGAGAGCAGAATCGATATTACACTGCCGGAAGTAATCGCTAATACGATCAGTTCGGGCGGATAGGGTAGGTAGATATTTTCCAATAACCCTGCAACGAGTACCATTACAGTTAATGGACCCAAACCTATGAAACCAAGAAAAATCACAATAAATGGAAGGAAATACAAAAAGTTCAAAAACGGGAAAACATCCTGTATGTAGTAAATACCATCAATTACAGTCGTTCCAAAGGGCGTTTGATTCAACCCATAAATTAACACACCCGCAGCCATCATAATACTCAGCTGGTATGATTGCTTCACCATATCCTCCGTAAAATAAGTTCTTGTTTCCTTTATTAGCTTCTTCTTTTTTTTCTTAATCAAATAATATAAACAAGTCCAGATCACCACTACAATTGGAATGATGATCATTAGGTTAAAAGTATAGATCGCATGCAATAGAAATATCGTTCCGAATAAGGTGATAAAAAGAATCATAAATTCAATAACTTTTTTCTTCACTTCTGCCTTATTAGGGTTACTGCGAAGTACCGTGTCAATTTCATTCCGTAACTCCACTGTTAAATTAACCCCGTACTTTTTTTCCTGAAAATAAGAAAAAATGACTGCAGCAATCGTACCTAGAACAGCTATTCCAAAACCTTGCAAAATGGAAATCCATAAAGATGCTCCCATCGTTTCCACAGCGAATATAAAGCTGGGAATACTTATGACCCACAAGGTGGAGAGAGCAAACGCCCGGAGGAGCGCAGTCCCTTTGAAATTTTCCCATGCCTCTCCCTTTTGGTTTTTCAATATGACGTTAATAAATTGATACATCATCGGGATTGCGCCAAATAATAAAAAGTAAGCAATAACCTGGGTAAACGATACAATTCCAAAGTAGAATTTACGGCTTGTGTTAATTGCTCTATGGGCATAAGCCAAAATATCTTCAATATAAGGTTCTTCCCGCAACACCCAGCTGATCATTGGTACAATAACCAATAAACCGATGATACTGCGCATTTGCAGAAATCCATTATAAAATCCAACTGCAAGAGATCCATCTGAGAAGATCATAACGAGTACACCAACGATAAATAAAAAAAGTGGTAATTTAAACTGGTTAACCTTTAACCTCATTCCTGTGAATAATATTACCAGGAAGCCACTAGCGGAAAGTATATATAATAGTATAGTTACCTCATAAAAATAGGTAAAAAAATGCAATAGTGCATAAAAAGTAATAGATAATCGCAATCCCCATATACTGAAGCTTTTCATCCATAGGCACTCCCTGCTGTTGAAATAGTAGAAATGAAGACGAAGAGATATGTGAATGCCTTCAAATCCATTATAGTACTATCCAGGATTTTATAAAGAATTTGGAATCCATCACTTGCTATTCGCCCTTTTTTAAGTATTTCATAAAATATATCGTTCTACTTGAACTTCTTCTGCATATAATAAAAAATGTGCAAATTACGTAAGTATCTCTTTCATCTTTAGCAGAAATAATAAAGCTGGGAGCACAACAAGAGGTCATTTTAGATGACTACATACGAGGAGGAAAAATGAAAATGCCGTCTGGTAAACATCAGGTTGAGATTGATATTCCAATTGAGTACATTTGGAACTTTGTCAGTGATATGAATAAATGGGCCCCGTTAGTTCCTGGCTATGTAACACATGAAACGCTAAGTGATAGACAATCGACATGGAAGTTTAAAGGTGAAGTAGGCAGGATGCAAAAAAACGTTACTATGAAATTGGACATTATAGAATGGGTGGAACCAACCAGAGTTTCCTTTAATTTAACTGGAATAAATGAAAATGTTGTTGGAAAGGGCTATTTTGAAGCAGAGGAATTAAGTCACAAAATAACTAAAATGACTGGCCACCTTACTATTTCTGCGAAAGGTATGGCTGGACCAATGATTAATACCGTACTACGAACCATTGTCCCAAAAACAACACGAGAGTTCACTGAAGCTATCGCCAATAGAATTAAAAAAGTGGAAGTTGTTATGCATTAACCTTAAGGAAGTAATATACGGATTTCTCCGTTAGGGTAATATGTTCTAAATTGAAAATGAATAGAGAAATAACGAAAAAAATCCTTCTCTTCTCATTAGTCAAAAATAGCTGCTAGATCTAGAGTACAATCAAAGTACAATAGATCCAGCAGCCTTTTATAATTTCATTCGACAAAATTCGGGAAGTGACAGGCACTGTTCTTATCCCAGTTCTGGGTAAAACAGAACTTTACCGAAGGATTCTTCTCTGTTAATTATTTTATTAAATGTTTCTGGTCCTTGTCTTAAATGAAGTCTATGGGAAATAATTGGTTTGACATTTATTTGCCCTGTACTCATATAGTGAACGGTTGTGCTCCATTCTTTACCAGGGAATGGAGAGGAAATTGCGTTCCATGATCCAAGAACTGTTAATTCATTCCGCACAATTTTTTCGAAATAGAATCGTTCGATATTGATATCCGCGTAAGGAATACCCATAAACACGACTTCTCCGCCTTTTTTGGGGAGGGCGAATACTTGTGCGGAGGTTATTGGTGACCCTGCTGATTCAATGGCAACATCAACGCCTGTTCCGTTTGTGTGCTCTAAAATTTGTTCATGGGCAGGTTTTTCCAATGAATTAATTAATACATCAGCTCCGACTTCTTTGGCAACGGCAAGCTTCTCATCATCAATATCAATTGCATAGACCTTTTTGGCACCAAATATCTTAGCCCATTGAATTGCAAGTAACCCAATATTTCCACAACCCATTACGGCAACCTCGGCTCCTGGTTGCATAGTCGTACGATAGAAACCATGTACAACAACAGCAGAGGGCTCAACAAATGCCGCAGTATCATAATCTACTGAATCTGGAAGTATAACAACATTCTCAGCTGGCAACTTAACATATTCTGCATATGCTCCTGGATGACGCGCACCGATAACTGTCAAACTTTCACAACGAGCTAACTCCCCTTTTTGGCAGCTTTCACATTTTCCACAGTAAAATGTTGGGCAGCCTGCAACGCGGTCTCCCACATTGACATTGTTTGCTCCTGCTCCAACTTCCACTACTTCTCCTGAGAATTCGTGTCCAAATGTCATTCCTTCCACATACGGTCCCAGCTTATTATATCTCGATATATCCGAACCGCAGATACCGACTGCCTTTACTTTAATAATGACATCATTTGCGTTTTCAATTCTGGGTTTCTCTGTTTCTTCAAAACGAATATCTTGTTTTCCATAGAGTTTTAAGGATCTCAATTCTACCATCCTCTCCGTATTCTGGTTGCTCTGAAATCTAGCTTGCTGTTTCATCCTGCTTAGCTTTTTTCTTGCCAATAATTTTATAAAGTGCAAAACCAATTACAATTGTATTAAGAATTAATTGGTTTTCAAAGTAAAAATTAGTTATAGATCTGAAGGGTCCCAACATAAATTCTAGAAAAGTTTCCATCATTTTAATCACCCTCATTTCTCTACCAATAGTAATGAATGATTAAGTAATCCTACTTAATCATTCATTCTGTTTAAACGAACATACTAATACGAAGCGTTTGATGTTTCACCCGAAATGATTGCGATAGCTCCGCTTGTACCAATTCGGTTTGCACCAGCTTTTATTATAGCTACGGCATCCTCATATGTGCGGACACCACCAGCTGCTTTTACGCCAAAGTCCTCTCCCACGATAGAACGCAGTAGTCGAACATCTTCAACTGTTGCTCCGCCACCATTAAATCCTGTAGCTGTTTTAACAAAATCAGCGCCGGCTTCTACAATTAAATTAGTTGCAGTGATTTTCTCTTCTTTTGTTAATAATGCTGTTTCTATAATAACCTTGGTTGTTAAGCCTTCAGAAGCTTTCACAACCTCAGCAATATCATTTTTCACAACATCATACGCTTGCGATTTTAATGCTCCTAAATTAATCAGCATGTCGATTTCTTCTGCACCATTCTTGATCGCTTCTTTTGTTTCTTCTACTTTGGTATGCGTTGTCGCTCCACCCAATGAAAATCCTATCGGTACGCCGACTTTAATCTTATGTGGAGATAATAAACTATGCGCATGTGCAACATAATACGGATTAACAAAAACTGCTTTAAATCCATGCTCAATCGTTTCATTACAAAAAGTTGTAATATCATCTTTACTAGCTGTTGGTTTCAAAAGTGTATAGTCAATCATATTAATTATGTCTTGCTTATTCATCCTTTATCGCCCCACATTATAGTTATTTAGAATCATCCGCTCCTGGGGAGGATTGCTTGATTTTGCTCTGCCACCCTGCATGGCAGAGCTTAGTCTATACGTAGCTAAACAGGCACTTGCGCTATTATTAGTCAATTGGCGTTAGTAGTACTTTGATCGCTTCTCCGCTTTTAATTGACTGATAAGCTTCTTCCCATTGCGTGATATCAAATTCATGTGTTACCAACGCCAGAGCATTAACACTACCATTATTCATTAATTCAAGAGATGGTTCCCAGTCAGCCGGTTTTTGACTTCTGCTGCCAACAACACGGATTTCTTTTTGAATAATTTTTTCAAGATCAAATGAAATATCTGCTTGAGCAAAAAGCCCAACCTGTCCATATTGTCCTTTTTTACGAAGGAGATCAAGTCCTTGTTTAGCTGCTGGGACCGCACCGGAGCATTCAAATACAACATCTGCACCGTAACCATCAGTCAGGCTGTTAACCAGTTCTTTAATATCTTGTTCCTGTGTATTCACTGCAAAGTCGATACCTAATTCTTCTGCTTTATCCAAACGTACTTTGTCATTTGTTAATCCAGTGATCAGAACTTTAGCACCGCGGCTCTTAGCAACCTGTGCTGTAAACAAACCAATCGGACCTGGTCCAATGACAACGACAACATCACCTTCATTGATTTCTGTTTTTGCAACAGCATGATGTGTACATGCTAAAGGTTCTGTCATTGCAGCTGATTGATAGTCCACATTTTCAGGGATATGATGAACACTTTC
This sequence comes from Virgibacillus tibetensis, assembly GCF_036026595.1. NCBI lineage: Bacteria > Bacillati > Bacillota > Bacilli > Caryophanales > Bacillaceae > Virgibacillus > Virgibacillus tibetensis. The sequence goes on from NZ_JARZFX010000002.1 coordinate 262,210, forward strand.
TTTACGTGCAACCAAATATTTGGCAAATCCGCCATCCTGCTGTGTACCCAATCCTTTACGATGGTTACAAAGGTTATAGTCACCCGACTGACAGTATTCACATTCTCCACAAATATAAAATGTTGTTTCAGAAGTAACACGGTCACCGGCTTTAAATTCAGTAACTCCTTCGCCGACTTCCACTACTTGACCAGAAAATTCATGACCTAATGTAACAGGCACACCAACTTTGTAATGTCCTTCATACGTATGAATGTCCGATCCACAAACACCTGCATATTTCACTTCAATTTTTACTTGACCAGGTCCTGCTTGTGGTTCCACTTTATCTTGGATTTCTAAGTTACCAAATCCATGTGCTGTTTTTACAAGTGCTTTCATTTAAACTCCTCCTATTAGTCTATATCTAGTTGAATGCTAGAGGACATTTGTATTAGTTAAACAAGGCGAAGAATTTGTAAATGACATAGTTTACGATGTTACCACCTTGGTCAATACTAGAGATTTGCGCTGAACCTTCAGGCATATTGAAATCTGCATTAACAGCCATTTGGGTAAAGATTGGTGCTACATCTGTTGCGATGTAGAGTGAAATAGCAATCATAATTGTACCTACAATTACAGAATGAACAATATTACCTCTTGCTGCACCTACGATAAATGCTACAATAAATGGAATCGTAGCCAAATCACCAAATGGCAATACCGCATTACCAGGTAAAATTACTGCTAATACAACTGTAATCGGAACTAAGATTAATGCTGTTGAAATTACAGCAGGATGTCCCAATGCTACTGCTGCATCAAGTCCGATATAAATCTCTCTATCACCAAATCGTTTATTCAACCATTCACGAGCAGATTCTGATACAGGCATTAAACCTTCCATCAGGATCTTAACCATACGTGGCATCAATACCATAACGGCAGCCATTGCCATACCGATTTCGATGATTTCACCAACATTGTATCCTGCTAATGCACCAATTGCTGCACCAAGGAATAGTCCGATGAAAATTGATTCCCCAAAAATACCAAAACGCTTTTGAATTGTATCCGGGTCTGCATTCCAGTTTCTAATCCCAGGAATTTTTTGTATTCCTTTTACTAAGAAGATACCTGGTGCATAAGAAATTGTACTACCAGTTGCGATAGAAACACCTGGTAATTCATAGAACTCGCTCATCATCGGTGCTGTCCAGTCAGCGACTTTTAAACACACGATTTGGAATAATACTGCTGCAATTAAACCTTGGATAATACTGCCTGAAATCGCATACACCATAGCAGCCATGAATGTATAATGCCAGAAGTTCCAAATATCCACGTTCATAGTTTTTGTTGTTTTTGTAAGAAGCATAACAACGTTTACAACTAGACCCAGTGGAATAATAAATGCTGCTACGACTGATGCCCAAGCAATGGATGATGTTGCCGGCCAACCTACATCAATAACATTCAATTGCACTCCCAGTCGATCAACCATGCCTTGTGCAGCAGGTCCTAGGTTAAGTACAAGTAAATCAATTACTAAGAAAATACCAACAAATGCTACCCCGATGGTTAAACCGGAACGAAATGCTTTACCTATTTTTTGCCCAAAGAATAAACCTAGCAGAAGTATTGCTACTGGTAAAATTACTGTCGCTCCTAGATCTAAAAAACCTTGTATAAAATCAACGAATCCTTGCATGTTTTTTCACCCTCACATAGTAATGTTTTATGATAAATCTCGATTTCTCCTGTTTTGCGAAAAATCGAGACTTTACTTCATAGTTGTATTATTTTTTTAGTTCTTCCAAGATTTGTTTCTTTGTGTCTTCAATCCCAATTCCTGTTAAGAATGCTCTTGCATTAATTACTGGGAATGGATATTCTTTTTTAGTCATTGCAGTTGTTACTAGTAAATCAGCTGTGTCCACGTGTGAACCAACTTCAGTAATTTTTATTTGAACTAAATTAACTTTAAGGTTATTTTCTTTTGCCATTTCTTCAATTGCACCGTTTACAACGGTTGACGTTGCAATTCCTGCTCCACATGCTACCAATACTTTCTTCATATCATTCACCTCCTTCAAGTGAAAATTCTAGTTTACTAGCTAATAGATTCTTTATAGCTGTCCCACTTTTTTCATTTGCTAAATAGTTTAATGTATCCTCATCCTGAAAGATTTGCATTAATCGTTGTAGCAATGCTAACTGATCATGTGCCTTGTCCATCGCCAGCATAAATACAAGCTTAACAGGAGTTGTTGCCTCATCATCTCCCATAATTCCGAAATCTACTGGATCTTTCAGTACAGCAACACTGATGGTTTTTCTGTTAACATGTTCCACATCAGTGTGTGGTATTGCTACAGAAACACCAGCTGTTGGCAAACCTGTAGCAAATTCACCTTCACGTGCGATAATTGCATTGATGAAACTGCTTTTTACAAGATCCTTTTCCACCAAATTGTTTCCCATCTTAGTTAAGACTTCTTCTTTCGTATTTCCTTCTAAATCTAGTAAAATAATAGATTCGTCAAAAAATAAATCACTCATTCCCTACACCTCATAATCTTAGTTGTATTTATTCATTCATTTGAATACTTTTTAATAATGGTATAAGCTTCCTCAACTGTAGAAGCGTTTGTTAAAGCAGTTCTGTCCTCTTCTGAACCAGCTAGTTTCATCAGTTGCATTAACGCTTTCAAATGTTTCTGCTTATCCACTGCAGCGATAACAATCACTAAATTTATCGTATAATCTTCAGTGAAATTTACTCCCTCTTCCAATATGAGAAGACTCATAGATACATCGTTTACACCTTCATCTGGCGCCGCATGCGGTATCGCTATATTCGGACCAATAACAATATAAGGGTCCTTTTCGCAATGCATAATCATTGCTTCCACATAATCGGGTTCAATATGTCCACTTTCAACTAACGGCTTTGCACTTGTCCGAATAGCCTCTTCCCAGGAGTCAACAGACTTTTTAAGTGTGACTTTATTCGGAGTGATCAACTCGCTTAAACTAGCGGTTGGGCGATCCAGTTGCTGATCTCTTACAGATGTACCCGTATCCGGATTGATATAGCCGAATAATTCCTTTGAAAGCTTCTGTTCGTCCTCAATCACAGCATGTTTCTTAACGATCTCTATTAAATCCTCCACATTTATATCAAATGGAATATACCCATGAAGTTCCATCATTACTTGTTTTCTCAACCGGTACTTTTCCTCTCGCTCAAGAAACGAGTTCGCAATAAATAACTTCTTTTCTGTCTCTAAGAAAATTGGTGAGAAGACGATTTCATAGTCAAGGGAATATGTTTGGAATTCTCTAACTGATAATGAATCCAAAAATACGAATTCGGGAAACAAATCACGTAATTCACTAAGCATTAGTCTAGAAACGGAAACACCCTTTGGACAAACTACAATCGCTTTGACTTTTTCCTGAATACTGTCTCCCTGCCTAGTCAGCCACCCACCGATCAACATCGTAAGGTACGTTGTTTCACTCTCAGGTATTCTTGTTCCAATTAAATCCGAAAGTGGCGTAGTCGATTGTTTTACTAAGTGGTGCAACTCCTTAAATTCTTTACTTACCATATCTTCATTATCATTTACTTCTGTAAGCTGATATTTAATTCGATAGTAGGCTGGTTTAACATGCAATAATAATTTATTTAGCAACTGCTCTTTATCTTGTAATAAGATACACGCTCTCTTCTCAAATAGTCGTAACATGTCATCAAGAGCTTGCAGCAAATTTGGGATTGTTTCTTCAGTCAAAAATTCTGACCAATACACGTTTATTGTTAGAAGATGCAGTGTTATAAACATCCGCTCTTCCACTGGAATATCTTCAATGTCATATAAGATTTCCTCTGTTGCTAGATATTCCTTTGTATCCGATAATTCTTCATACTTAATATAAAAAGAACTAATTTTTTTCCCTTGTTTAATTCTTCGTAATACGAGACTTAACGTATAAGGCATTGATGTAATCTTCTCATCCGTAAATTTTAAATTTAACTTGTTCTCTACTTTATCGATTCGATTACTCAATTCACTAATCTCAGCTTCTTCAATATCAGCTAACCTGCGTATCCAGCTTTCACCGTTATTCATATCCAGGATTTTAGAGGTTACTTGGGTCAGCAATTTCCGAATATGAAATTCCTTTCCTTCTAGTAGATACCCAAACCGCCTGGAATACCGAATTGCTATTTCATAATCTGACACATAATCCTGGGCACGTTTCATATCACTAAGAATGGTATTTTTACTTACTTCCAGTTCACTTGTAAAATGAATCAGCGACAGTTCTTCATTACTTAATAGCATCATCACAATCATGTACACTCTTTGTTTTTCAGAAAGAATATTCATGTCAACCGGTGAAACATCCTGTTCAGTAAGCTTGGAAAAAATCTTGGGATCGATAATAAAATGTCCTTGTTTGGTTCTCTCAATTTCAGGAAGGTTCTTGTCTGTTAGCCAGTCGTTAATCTTATTAAAACTGTAACCAAGCTGTCTCCGTGTGATGTTGTATTTCTTTTCAACATCTTTACTGTTGATACTTGGATTATTGATTAACTCTTCTAGGATATTATTGCTTCGACCATCAAGCTGCATCATAACCCTCCTTCGATATCTATTGTATCATCGTAATATATCTAATTGAATACGTTTCCATCGCAATTTGTTGGTAATAGTTTGTACATCATTGTGATTTACATTCATAAATACATTCAGATTGACCTACCAGATATTTTATAACAGTAGCCAGCTATTAATCCCACAATCTATTTACTACCCTCATACCAGATGATAGAATAGATCAGTCAACAACATTTATCTGGAGAGGAATGAGCACCTATGATTAAGAACAAATTTAATAAAGTGACAATGGAATACTTTCAAATTATCATCGGGGCTACATTAGTCGGCCTTTCCTATAATATATTTTTACTGCCATCCAAGCTTGCAGCAGGTGGGATTTCCGGAATTAGTACGATTCTATTTGAAGTCTATGCGGTAAGCCCTGCCTATACACAGTTTCTTATTAACATTCCGATCTTCATTCTTGGCTGGATTGCCATGGGAAAAGAATTTAGTTGGAAAACATTACTTGGTACGTTCTGGGTACCATTTATAATTTTTCTAAGTGCAAATATACCGTATACTGTTACCAATCCATTACTAGGCGCAATCTATGGTGGTATCATTCTCGGAACAGGTCTTGGAATTGTTTATAAAGGAAGCGGATCTACTGGAGGAACAGCTGCGATTGCCCAGATAGTGAAGAAATTCACGGGTCTGTCAAGTGGCTATTCGCAGTTAATTGTAGACGGTTTTGTTGTCGTTTCTTCTATTGTTGTGTTCAACCTGGAGCTAACCCTGTTTGCTTTAATGTGTATATATATTACTAGTAAAACAATAGATATTGTCCAGTTACGCACATCAGCTTCTAAGCTGATCCTAATCATTACCGAGGAAGAAGATAAAATCCAAGAACTTATACGTGGTGGGATTGACCGGGGTTTAACTAAAGTACGTTCCGTCGGAGGCTATTCAAATACAGATAAAACGATGATTTTATGCGTTACCGAGCAGCAGGAAGCAGTTCAATTAAAACGAATTCTTCAAAAAGAAGTACCAACTACATTTGTTATATTTATAAACGCATCGGAGATACTTGGACGAGGGTTTTCGTTGGAAAAATATTATGGACAGAAATTATAATATGTATAATAGTAGAAAAATCCTGCAGTGAGTACATCAGCTGCAGGATTTTTGTTTATTTATTTTTGAATTTATACATTTGTCTGTTACTTAAACAACCCATATTTTCTCTTAAACCGCTCCAATATCTTTATCCATGAAGCGCTGAATAGCAGCAGGAAAAATACGTTTGATAGTGCGTGGGCCAAATCAAACCCAAAGCTTGCACTGTAATAAAGTAGTATAGCTATCCAATTAACTTCTTGTATAACACCAAGGATAAACCATAAATTCATGACCCAGCCAAACAGGAACCCAACAATCAAACCATACATACATCTGCCAATCATATTGGTCATAACCCAGCGTTTTTGCAGTAAACCAGCAATTAATCCAATCATTCCCCAGGAGTACATCTGCCATGGCGTCCACGGTCCTTGTCCTAGAAATAAATTTGATACAATCGCTGCTAAAACACCAATTACGAAACCACTTTGTGGCCCCAGGGCGATGGCAGCGACAATAATGACAAATGTTGTTGGCTGAATGCTAGGCAACGAAGCAAACGGAACACGGCTAACTGCTGCAATAGCACCTAATACAGCCAGCATTACCAACTCTCTGCTCGTTAATTTTTGATGAGTGAACCGGATCATAAACGGCATAAAGGAAGCGCTCATAATAAGTAGGCTTAACAGAATATAATGCTGTGTATTGAACAAGGTAAATCCGACGAGGACAACGAATAAAATGATGCTCAGAACTATTAGGAGTCCTTTTGTATTCTCCATCTTTGCCGTGCCTCCTCTAACGTCACAACAGAAGGAGCATTACCTTGACGAGTTATCCGGTTCATAACTGTTGTGTAATAAGTATTCTCATGAAAAAAGGCCCTTGTATTCTCTGTTATTGTTATTTCCCCCTGAAATATCATGCTGCACCTTGTTGCATAACTGGCAGCGAACTCCACATCATGGGTCACCATAATAATTGTCAAACCTTCTTTGGTCAGTTCTGATACTAATTTTCCAAAGTTAATTTTGAATGCAGGATCCATCCCTTTTGTCGGTTCATCCAAGAGCAAGATCGTCGGTTTTATTAATAAAGCTCCAATTAACGCTGCTTTTTGTAATTCTCCACCACTTAAATCATGGGGGTGACGATCTTTTAAATGTGTTAGCTGAAATTTTTTTAAGAGATGCTTGATAGATGCCTCTCCATTTTGCAGTCTATGCAACTTCACAAGATATCTGTATTCTTCCAGTATGGTATCTTGTAAGAAAAATAAAATAGGGTTTTGCGGGAGATAGCTGATAAAAGTGGAATTGATTTTTTTCATTTTCTTTCCTTTATACATTATGGATCCATGCTGAGACTTTAAAATACCACTGATTATTTTTAACAGTGTTGATTTTCCGGTACCATTGGCTCCTAAAACTGCCAGCCACTCACCTTGTAAAACCGAAAGAGATAAGTTATTTAAAACGGGAGTCGTATGTTTAGCATACTGAAAATCTATTTCTTTTACCTCAAGTATTGACTCAGCAGTCGTAGGGTTTTCATTTTCAACATTATCATTTGCTGTAACTACTTGTTCTTCCAGCCACTGCTTCGCTTCTTTTACCGTAAGAGGAATGTTTTCAGGTAGGTAGTCTTGGTCATGATCTAAATACACCCGTGAAGCACTTGGTAAAAAGCTGGACATTGTTTGGTGATTTGCAAGTTTACCAACAACATTTCTTGGTTGATCAAAGGTTGCAATCTTACCATTTTCCAGCAGGATTACCCGATCAGCAATAGCGAATAACTCCTCCAGGCGATGTTCCACAATGACAATTGTTATTCCAAACTCATCATTCAACCGTTCTAGCGTATGAATAAATTCCTTTGCAGCTATTGGGTCGAGCTGGGCTGTAGGTTCATCCAGCAGAAGAATCGTCGGATCCAATAGAAGAATAGAAGCTAAATTTACCAACTGTTTTTCCCCACCAGACAGTTCACTCGTCTTCTTGACCAGCAAATGATTCAACCCGAAATAGTGAACCATTTCAGCAATTTTCTTCCGCATTTCTGCAGTGGAATACCCCATATTTTCAAGTCCGAATAACAGCTCTTCCATTACAGTGTCCATAACAATTTGGTTTTCCGGATCCTGAAACACCATCCCAATTTCCTTTGCCCTGACAAACGGACTATATACTTCCATTGCGTCACCCTTAAAAAAGAAGCGACCCTGCTTATTACCGTGGGGAGCTATATCCTGTTTTATTAGTCGCAATAAGGTGGATTTACCACTACCCGATGCACCGCAAAGTACGATAAACTCACCTTTTTCAATGGAAAAATGAACATCATCGATTACGTTTACCTCCGATTCTGGAAAGGTAAAACTCACATTTTCCGCTGATAATATTTCCATTTGACTACCTCCTTACCTTCAGCCCATACCGGAAAACCAATGAGCATTATCCAAATAATGAAATAAAACCATTCCCTCTCAATCAGGCCCATTGACTCCAGAACAGGTAACAGCATCAACACACCGTCACCAAGCCACCAGCCATAAATGACCAAGGAAGCAATGCTAACCAAACAGCAGCCAGCGATCCAGTCCTGTCGTTTCATATAGAATGCTTGATAATTACTTCTTCGCCGCAGACCATAACCCCTTGCAGTCATGGAATCAGCTGCTTGAATGGAATTTTCAAGCGCTCCGGTCAAAATCATCTGCAGGAGTAACATGCCATTTTTAACCCGATTCCGAATAGATCCTTTTCGTACAGATAAGCCCTTAACTTCCTGTATATTCTCCATATCTGTAAGTTTCCTGCGCAAAAGAGGGACAAATCGCATTGAAAGCATCGTTAAAAGTGCCCATTGCTTAGATACGCTTGAAAATAAATACAGAAATTTATCGGCTGTCATTACGATGTTAAATGTGATGAACATTGTTAAAATACCAGCCAGGGTTAATGCGATCATTACACCTTGGATGAGCGCCTCCAGCATAACCTGGTTATTAAAAAGATAGAATAAAATATGATTTCCTCTTCGATTAAACAGGGGAGTCAGTACTAGGATGAAAATGCTCATTACCGTGATCATCCAAGCCCATTTTTTTAATTGAGTACCTCTATCAAGCAAAAAATTATAAACGATAATCAGGGAAACACCGGTCGCTAAAAACAGGGGGTGCTGATATAACATAAAGCCTGCAATAGCAAGAATATAATAGAGTAATACTATAAAAGGATGGAAAGATCGAATACCTCTCATCTCTAGTTACCTTCATTTGTCTCTTCCAAATAATTGACCGTATAATTCCAGTTTACCGTATGCCCTTCTTCTACTGGATAAGCTCCTGCACTTCTGTCAATTAGTCCCCCGTTGACTCGAACATGCCATCCACTATAAAATCCCTCGTCAAATTCATATAAATTGTCAATCCCTTCTACATAGGCAGTAGAGTTCGCCCCTCTAACGCTGTATTGAATCCCTTTTTCCTTCAAAATTCGAATTGTTACATCAAGTGCCGTATCCCCATCTTCAACAGAAACTTTGGTTGCAGGTAATATTACTCCTTTTACATCCCCGGTTGTAATGGAAACAGTCACTGTTTTCTTCGGTTGTTTTGGCTCCTCCTTCTGCTTTTCTTCCGTTTCCTCTTTCGGTTTTTCCTTTGGCGTTTCCTTCGCAGTATCAGCTTGTTTTTTTGTTTGTTTTGATTGCTCTGTTTGTTTTTCATTTTTTGTTGTCGTATTCTTTTCTTTATTTACTGAAGAACCTTCAGTTGTACCTGCGCCACTTTTACTGAAGTTATTACCCGCTGTCTGTTCTTTTTGATTTGATGGTTTCTTTTCGTTATCTTTACCAGACGAATCCTCTATCTCATTTACGCCTGAATCCTTTGATTCTTTCGTACCATCTGACTGATTCAATTCTTGCTCCTGCTTTTCATCGATGCCATTTCCATCATCTTCACTTTCAGGCGTAAGCTCTGGATGTTCCTCTGATGTTACATCAGTTTCTGAAGTAGCTGCTCTTTCCTCAATTGGCTTAACCTCATCCTTTATACAACCTATGGTTAATAAAAGGAATAATAGGATAAGCATAAAACGTAGAATGCGGTTCATAGTAGCAGATTTCACTCTCCTTTTTAAAATGGATAAGGGGTAATCTATCGCTAGACTACCCATGCTATCTATCCGTTTATTATTTTCCTGCGTTTAATGAAAAGCAATAAGGCTCCACTGATGATCAGTACTGCTCCAATAGCCAGCAGATTGTACATCGTAGTTGCAGTATCGGGTAACTTTTCACCAGTCTTATCGCTATTATTTTTGTTAACTATGTTCTCATTTGTTTCATCTGTTTCACTTTTATTCTTTTCTTCTTCTTTACCTGTAACATCTTTATCTGATCCTTCATCTTCTTTATCCTCATTTTTGAGTTCACCAGCATTAACAGCGTTTTCCGGAACATCTGTTTCCGGGTTTTCTGGTTTAGTTCCTTCTTCCTCTTCTTCCTTTACAGGTAATGGAAATTGATACACCAAGCCACTCTGATTAACATATTTCTTATAGGCAACCAGGGCTAATAATGCTTGTTGAGTTGACATTGAATACGATTGAGAATCATCCAAGAGATGCATAAATCCACCGTCATCGTGCTTGAATTTCACTAAATGCTGCAGTAAGTTTCCACCTTCTTTTGTAAATGCTGCACTGGTTGGATCGATACCTACAGATACAAGACCAACGATAACCTGTGATACGGATTCACTTGAATCGCCACCATTCCATTGATCGGTATAGCCACTTGTGTCATCTTGTCCCTCTGATAAATAAGCAACTGCCTCATCGATAGCGGTTTTCACTCTTCCATCATCCTGGTATGGTGCTAAAGCTGCTAACGCCATCCCAGTAATATCTGGACTTGGAGTACTTCCAAAAAATGACCAACCTCCACCTTCTACCTTATCTCCATTAGCTAGAATAGTCTCAACCAGGCGTTTTCTAACTTCTGTCGGGGCCTCATAGTTTCCACTGTCTAACGCCAATAAGCCATAAATTGCTGCATTGATTGCCGGGGTTTCCAGATGTGCATGGTGGATGAGTTTATCCACTAAATCGTAACCTGCAATAGAGGTAGGGTCAGCACCTGCAGCTGAAAGCCCAATAATTACTTTTTCTAAATCAAATATGTTACGGAACTCTCCATCGAGTTCTATTACTTTTTCTTCCACACTCGTAATATAGGAAGCTGGAATAGCCTGATCTGTATGTGCTACCCCCCATATCCACCATTCACTTCCATAAATTAAATCAATGTTATTGGTAGTAAAATAGTTCATAACCTCATCTATGTTAGTTTGAATGAATGCTTCGGTTACGAGAGGGTATGTGGATTCAACTGACTTTTCGGTATAGCTTGCTTCCTCGTCTTCTACCTTCTCCTCTTGTTCTTCCTTAGGCGTGTCTTTTTCTACCTTGTCCTCTTCAAACGTTTGAACCGTCAGTCGGACATGGTCCCCCTCTTTCAGTGGATGGGCTACGATACTTGTTCCTATCGATTGATCATTTATAGCGATATTCCAATAATCATTCGCTCCTAGCTCTGTCTCCCCAACGTTATTAATAAAAGTAAAATAAGTGTCATTAATTGATGCATCAAGTATTACATTACTTTCCTTGGCAGCCTGGTACAAGCCATCATACGCGCTTGCTCCATCAACTACGTTAACTTTCATTTCCGGTATGACAGCGGTACCATTTATATCAACCACTGTAACAGTGCTGGTGATCTCCGGGAAAAAATTATCCTTATCACTTAATGCAAAAACGATATGTTCCCCTTCAGTTACCTTGTAGGAGGATGCGCCTACTTCAGTAGCTTTCCCCATGACAATCATTGACCAAAAAAGCGGGTCTGCTTGTTGAACCTCCCCAATAGCCGTTACCACATTTCCAAAATCATATTCATCATATTCGATCTCCATACCATGTGCTGTGACTGCTGATTGCAGGACATCGAATGCCGTTTCATCCTGCTTGAAGCCAATTGCTGTTAAGGGAAGCACATTGTCCCCATTTTCGTCAATTGCCATAATAGTAACTGCATTTTCAAGCGTTTGTGCATGACCGACTTCTGGCTGCAATAACATCAGATTTCCTAAAAATAGTAGTACTGAAAAAAGAATTGCTAAAGGCCGTAACATAGTTCTTTTCATACGTAATTCCCCCATTTTCATGTTTTTCCCATTAAAAAATACATCCCTTAACGAAGAGATGTATAGTGAATGCACTACGCGAATTATTATTATGTATCATAAATTAAACATGCGCTGGCACACCTCCCTATCCGCGTAGGTTGAATGGCGTAAAAAACAGGCAGGTCTCCTGGCTCATGTTCATCATTTTCTATTCCCTTCCCATCTTATGACAGTGGTATATTAATAGAAAACTCGCATTTACAGTGGCGGGACCGCGCCGGAATTAAACCGGCTTCCCTTTTAATGGTTTACAGTAGTATGCTATAAACCAACCTATTTTTTCCTATTCAATTAAGTTAATCATAATCAACATCTTCTTTTTAGTCAATCTAGCATTCTATTTCACGAAAAAATTTTTCAGAAGAACAAAAAGAAAACACCACCCAGCTATGCTGGATGGTGCAGTCTTTCTGCAAGCCTTTGAATTTTTTGCATTGTGCCTATATCCATATTACCACCACTTACTATTATTCCACAGTGGCGTGATTTAATCTTACTATTATGGGCAAATAAAGCTGCAAGTGCTGCAGCACCTGCACCTTCGACCAATGTTTTATTACGTTCAAGCATGTAAACAATGGCTGCAGCAATTTCTTCATCTGTTACTGTTATAATATCATCTACATATTCCTGCACAAGGGGGAAAGTACGCTTCCCTGGTTGCTTAACAGCGATACCTTCTGCAATGGTAGATACTGATTGGAGACTCTTTACACTGTTCTTATGATAACTTTCATACATAGAGGACGCTCCATCCGCCTGTACACCAATAATTTTTATATTACGATTTACATATTTAGCAGCAACCGCTACCCCACTGATAAGACCTCCACCACCAATTGGTACAATAATGGTATCCATTCGGTCTTCCTGCCGCAGCATTTCCATTGCAATTGTTCCCTGCCCTGCCATCACATCATAATCATCGAATGGATGGATATAAACAGCCCCGCTTTGCATCTGTCGTTTTAAAGAGGCTTCATATGCTTCTTGGAAGGTTTCACCAGTCAGCACTACTTCAGCCCCGTAGTTACGCGTTGCATTTACTTTGGCAAGTGGAGTTCTTTCAGCCATGAATATCGTAGCTTTTGCACCCAGCTTAGCTGCGGCATAGGCCACGCCTTGGGCATGATTTCCTGCTGATGCTGTGATAACTCCCTTTTCTAATTGTTCTGCTGATAATTGCATCAGTTTATAACTCGCACCCCTGAATTTGAATGCACCTGTTTTCTGTTGATTTTCCATTTTAAAATAAACTTTTTTGTCAACTAACTTGTTAGTAGTTGCTGAAGTAATTAATGGTGTACGGTGAACGATCGGAGCTAAACGCTCCATCGCAGTATGAACTTTTTCACCTGTTAAGCAATCCCCAAGACCTTCACTCTCCTTAATTATATATTAATACTATTCGACAAAAACCGGGAAGTGACAGGCACTCTATACGGCACCTTCATACGCGTCGATTTTGTCTTGATGTTGTAATGTTAGTGCGATTTCGTCCCAGCCGTTTAGTAGTTTTTCTTTGTGGTATGCTGGGATGTCGAAATGCACTTCATTCTTATTTGCATCGATTATACATTGTTTTTCTAAGTCCACCTGTAATACGTATGATGAGTTTTCAGCTTGCTCTATCCACTGATTGACCTGTTCATGGTCCATTACCACAGGTATAATTCCATTTGTTAACGCATTATTATAAAAGATATCCGCAAAGCTCGGCGCGATGATTACTTTGAAACCATAATCCAGTAACGCCCAGGGAGCGTGTTCCCTGGAAGAACCGCAACCAAAGTTTTCACCCGCTAATAAGATTGAGGCATCCTGATATTCAGCTTTATTTAATCCAAACTCCGGTCGTTTATTGCCTTCATCATCAATTCGCCAATGATAAAATAGAAATTGACCGAATCCTGTCCGTTCAACTCGTTTTAAAAATTGCTTTGGTATTATTTGATCGGTATCAATATTTGTTCGATTTAATGGATAAACCAGACCTTTATGTTCCCGTATTGCTTCCATCATCAGCGCCTCCTAATTCAGTACTCCTGCAAATTTACGTACATCTACAAAGTGACCCTCGATCGCCGCAGCAGCCGCCATTTCCGGACTCACCAAATGTGTTCGGGATCCATTCCCTTGTCTTCCTTCAAAATTCCGGTTGGAAGTTGAAGCACATCTGCCGCCAGGGGGAACAATATCATCATTCATTGCCAGGCACATACTGCATCCAGCTTCACGCCACTCAAAACCAGCCTCTTTGAAGATAGTGTCCAAGCCCTCTTTTTCTGCCTGTAATTTTATACTGAAGGAACCTGGGACAACAATTGCCCTCACCTTTTCATTCACCTTTTTACCTGCAACGATTGCAGCAGCATTTTGTAAATCGCTGAGCCGTGAGTTCGTACAGGAACCGATAAATACATGGTCAATTTCGATGGAAGTAATCGGCTGATTTTCTTTTAGCCCCATATATTCCAATGCCCGTTCCACATCTTCTCTGTATTCTACTTCATTTAAATCTGGCGTAGTTCCATTTACCGGCACACACATACCTGGATTGGTTCCCCATGACACCTGTGGCTCTATTTCTTCTGCAAGAATCGTGACAGATTTATCATACACAGCACCTTCATCTGTCGCTAACTCAAGCCATCCGGCAGCTGCTTCTGCAAATGCCTCTCCCTTTGGTACATGAACCCTTCCTTCAAGAAAGTCAATTGTTTTTTGATCAGGACTGATCAATCCAGCTCTTGCACCTGCTTCAATTGACATATTGCATACTGTCATACGTTCTTCCATTGATAAATTTCGAATCGCCTTACCCGTATACTCAATCACATAACCTGTGCCAAAGCGGATTCCGAACTTAGCAATAATAGCAAGAATCAAATCCTTTGCTGTTACTCCTGGACCAAGATCGCCTTCTACATGTACATTTAATGTCTTCGGCCGCTCCTGCCATATAGTTTGTGTAGCTAAGACATGCTCTACTTCACTTGTTCCAATTCCAAAGGCAAGTGACCCAAATGCGCCATGTGTGGAAGTATGACTATCCCCACATACAATTGTTTTGCCAGGCTGGGTTAATCCAAGTTCCGGGCCAATTACGTGAACAATCCCCTGGTCAGGATGGTACATGTCTGCCAGTACAATCCCGTTGTCCTCACAATTCTTTCTTAATGTTTCCATTTGCTTCTTGGCAACTTCGTCCTTTATAACATCACGGTTTTTGGTAGGGACATTGTGATCCATTGTCGCGTAAGTTAAGTCAGGTCTGCGAACCTTTCGATTGCTTAATCGTAATCCCTCAAAAGCCTGAGGCGATGTTACCTCATGGATCAAGTGTAAATCGATATATAGTAAATCAGGCTTTCCTGCTTCTTTATGAACAACATGTTTCTTCCAAATCTTATTTACGATTGTTTCCGGATTCCCCATTTCACCACACCTCCATTAATTACGCATATGAACTGCAAATGCTGTCAGAAACACTTTTTGTTGTTAAGTTTTCCAATACCATTTCAGTCATTTCTTTTGTACCAATCTGTTTGCCGCCTTTTATATGCAAATCAGCTGTATAATACCCCTGTTCAAGCGTTTCATTTACAGCCTCTTCAATTTCAGCTGCTTCCTCTTCCATTTGAAAAGAGTGCCTTAACATTAGCGCTGCAGATAGGATCATACCCAGTGGATTGGCAATTCCTTTTCCAGCTATGTCCGGTGCCGATCCGTGAACTGGTTCATATAATCCAACTCCATCTGATCGGATACTCGCAGATGGCAGCATTCCTAATGAACCTGTTAACACGGATGCTTCATCACTTAAAATATCACCAAATAAATTTTCAGTTACAATGACATCAAAGTGATTTGGTTGTGTAATCAGTTTCATTGCAGCTGCATCTACAAGCAAATGTTCAACGGCCACATCTGGATAGTCTTTGCTTTTTTCTTCCACGATTTCCCGCCACATCCGGCTTGATTCCAACACATTCGCTTTATCAACTGAGGTCAATCGTTTATTTCTCAGTCTGGCACTTTGAAAAGCTTTATCAATAATACGCTCCATTTCACTACGGTGGTAATAAAGTGTGTCTACCACTGCGTTGCCATTTTCACGTCTTTCACTTGGCTGCCCAAAGTAGAGACCTCCAGTTAGTTCCCGAATGATTAGGATGTCACTGCCTTTAATCACATCTTCTTTTAATGGAGAAGCATGTAACAAGGAACTAAATCCCTTAACAGGTCTCAAATTAGCAAATAAGCCTAATGTCTTGCGTATTCCCAACAATCCTTTTTCCGGTCGCATATACCCTGGAAGGGAGTCCCATTTTTTCCCACCAACAGCGCCCAATAAAATGGCATCTGCATTCTGACATGCTTTAATGGTATCTTCCGGTAAAGGTGTACCATATTGATCAATTGCATCACCACCAATTGCATGCTGATGAAATGTAAATCGATGGCCATATTCACTTGCAACTGAATTTAATACAAGCTTTGCAGATTCTATAATCTCTTTTCCAATCCCATCACCTGGAAGTAGAATAATTTGCTTATTCATAATAATCTCCCCTCCCTATCAGTCTTGTGTTATTTTACTACTGCCTTATTCACCGAAGTCCTTTGTTGAACAATATATCGATTTGCTGCATTTATAAATGCGTTAGCTGATGCTTCAATTACATCCTGAGCAGTGCCTCTGCCATTGACTGTTTCCCCATTAACTATCAGCTGCACATGTGATTCTGCAAGTGCGTCTTTTCCTCCACCTACTGAATTAATTTGGTAATCAACGAGCTTTAAATCTTCTTCAATTAATGCGTCTAATGTTTTGTACAGTGCTTCCACGCTTCCTTTACCTGTACACGCTGTTTCCACTGTTTCACCTACTGGCGTTTTCAGACGTACAGTGGCAGTTGGGATATTTGCCGTACCATATTGCACTTGAAACATTTCCAACTGGTACTTACTTACAGCCGAGTAATCTGTCTGAACTTCCATCAATATAGTGAATAAATCTTCATCGGTTACTTCTTTTTTATGATCAGTTAATTGTTTAAATGACTGAAAAGCTTCTTTAAGCTTCTCATCCGTAAGATCAATGCCGAGTTCTTTCACTTTGTCCTTAAATGCATGACGTCCTGAATGTTTCCCAAGGAATAATGTATTTGATTTCACCCCAACCATTTCTGGTGTAATAATTTCATAGGTGGAAGCATGTTTTAATACGCCATCCTGGTGGATACCTGATTCATGTGCAAAGGCATTTTTACCGATTACTGCTTTATTTGCCTGAACGTACATTCCAGTCAGTTTTGCAACAAGGTCACTCGTTCGTTTTATTTCATCCAATTTAAGATTTGTAGTAAATGGATAAAAATCTGACCTTACTTTTAATGCAACAGCGATTTCTTCCAAGGAAGCATTCCCAGCTCGTTCACCTATTCCATTAATCGTACCTTCTACCTGGGTCGCGCCATTTTCTACAGCGGCAATGGAGTTGGCTACAGCCATACCTAAGTCATTGTGACAATGACAGGAAAGGCTGACCCGATCAATGTTTGGTACAGTTTCCTTAATAAATTTAAACATATTTCCGTACTCGAGTGGCGTTGTATAGCCAACTGTATCCGGTAAATTAATTACCGTGGCTCCGGCATCGATAACCCGCTCAATAATTTGAGCTAAGAAATCCCAGTCCGATCGGGAAGCATCTTCTGCAGACCATTCAATTTCAGCAAACTTCTGTTTCGCATAAGAAACCATTTCAACTGCGGTGTTAATTACTTGTTCAGGTGTTTGCTTCAGCTTATAGGTCATATGAATAGGTGATGTTGCAAGAAACAGGTGCAAGCATGGTTTATCAGCACCTTTTAATGCCTCCCAAGCAGTGTCCACGTCCGACTTCACTGTTCTCGCTAACGCAGTAACTGACGTACCCTTTATTGTGTCAGCTATTGCTTTTACTGCATTAAAATCTCCTTTGGAGGAAGCTGGGAATCCAGCTTCCATCCGATCTACTCCGAAACGTTCCAGTTGCTTGGCGATTTCAAGTTTCTCCAGTTGGTTCAGATTTACTCCTGGTGACTGTTCGCCATCTCTTAAAGTAGTATCAAAAATTTTAATTCGTGACATGCTCTTTCACATCCTTTTGTTTGATTTGTTTGTTTTGCAATGGTTGCTTAACAAAAGGCATTAACTCACGTAACTCCCTTCCTACTTTTTCAATTGGATGACTGTTTTCCTTCGCATTGATCGCATTAAATTGCGGTCGGTTTGCTTGATTTTCAAGGATCCATCCTTTAGCAAATTTCCCTGTTTGAACATCTGTAAGAATTTCTTTCATGCGGGCTTTTGTACCCTCATCAATAACTTTAGGTCCTGATACGAAATCTCCCCATTGAGCTGTATCTGAAATGGAATAACGCATATTCTCCAATCCACCTTCATACAACAGGTCAACAATTAATTTCATTTCATGTAAACACTCAAAGTAAGCAACTTCCGGTTGATAGCCTGCTTCTGTTAATGTTTCAAATCCTGCTTTAATTAAGCTTGTTACACCACCACATAATACAGCTTGCTCGCCGAATAGATCTGTTTCCGTCTCTTCCTGGAAGCTCGTTTCCAGTACTCCCGCTCTTGCTGCGCCGATACCTTGTGCATATGCAAGCGCAAGCTCTTTCGCATTTCCAGATACATCCTGGTAAATACCATATAATGCTGGAACACCTGCTCCTTCTTGATATGTTCTGCGTACTAAATGACCAGGTCCTTTAGGTGCAACAAGAAATACATCTACATCTTCCGGTGGTACAATCTGGCTGAAATGAATATTGAATCCGTGTGCGAATGCGATCGCATTACCTGCTTTTAAATTGTCCTTAATGCTTTCGTTATAAACTTGTGTTTGCTGTTCATCCGGTAATAGTACCATTACCACATCTGCCTCGTTTACTGCATCTGCAACTGACTTAACAGTAAATCCATCCTCTTCAGCCTTTTTCTGAGACTTACCAGCTCTAAGACCAACTACAACATCATAACCACTCTCATGAAGATTCAATGCATGCGCGTGCCCCTGTGAGCCATAACCAACTACTGCGATTTTCTTGTTTTTTAATACCTCTTGTTGAATGTCTTTTTCATAAAGTACCTTTGCCATAATAAATTCCTCCTAGTGTTTGTTAGATTGAAAATGAATTAATCTCGGTAACATGCTGCGGCTGCTGTCCTCTTAGAAAAGCGGTGACACCTGTTTTAGTTAATTCCTTGATTCCATAAGGTCTCAGCAGTGAAATCAAAGCCTCTATCTTATCTGGCTTACCAGTTACCTGTATTGTTAAGCTATCTTTACTGACATCGATGACAGTTGCGCGGAATGGTGCAATTATTCCTTGTATTTCTGCACGTGTTTGACCATTTCCAACAACTTTAATCAGGGCTAACTCTCTTGCAACAATTGCTTTATCTGTAATGTCGGATACTTTTAACACATCGATTTGTTTATTTAATTGCTTTGTCAGCTGCTCTAATTTCTGATGGTCACTAACTTCAACAACGAGTGTCATCTTGGAAATACCCTCTGTTTCTGAGCTACCTACGGAAATGCTCGCTATATTGAATTGCCGTTTTTGAAGCATTCCTGTGATCCGGTTTAGGACACCACTATGATCCTGAACGGTAGCCGTTATAATGCGTTTCATTTTGTCACCCCTATCATTTCCTGTATCCCTTTACCAGGTGCAATCATCGGGTAAACACATGTGTCTCTGTCAACCCTGCAATCTACAACTACAGGTCCGTCATATGCGAATATTTCCTCAAGCATAGACACTGCATCATCTTCCTGGTCAACTCTTAATCCGCGGATACCATAGCTTTCAGCCAGTTTTACAAAGTCGGGATTGGAAGAAAATAATGATTCTGAATATCTTTCGTTATAGAAACTTTCCTGCCATTGCCTCACCATCCCTAAAGCTTCGTTGTTAACAATAATAATCTTGACTGGAAGGTTCCTTTCCTGAATTACAGACAACTCTTGAAAAGTCATTTGAAATCCTCCATCACCAACTACTGCAACAACGAGATCATCTGGAGCTCCGAGTTGAGCACCGATTGCTGCAGGAAAACCAAATCCCATAGTTCCCAAGCCCCCCGATGTAACCCAACGGTTTGGTTTATCAAAAGTATAGTACTGCGCTGCCCACATTTGATGCTGCCCAACGTCTGTTGTTACAATCGCTTCTCCTTTTGAGACTCGGTACACTTGTTCTAATAACCATTGGGGTGACAATAGCTTATCTGGTTTCTCATACCACAACGGGTAATCTGTTTTATTATTCTGTAATTTCTGTTTCCACAATTGGTGATCCGGCTGGTCAGGTGTGCTTTTCAATAAGGCTTGTAACGCCTCCTTAGCATCTGCCACGACAGGAATTTCGGTTGGTATATTTTTACCTATTTCTGCTGGATCAATATCGATATGTGCAACCTTTGCTTGTGGTGCAAAGTGTTGCAGGTTCCCAGTGAGTCGGTCATCAAATCTGGCTCCGATATTTATCAATAAATCACATTCGTAGATCGCCATGTTTGCTGCGTATGTTCCATGCATCCCAGCCATCCCAAGTGACAGTGAGTTGGTACCAGGGAAGCTGCCTAATCCAAGTAGTGTATTGGTTACAGGAAGTTGGTACTTCTCAGCGAACTCCCTCAGTTCCTCGGAAGCCTTTGCGAATACAACTCCTGCCCCCGCCAGGATAACTGGTTTCTTCGAACGACTTAATGCATCAGCAAGTTTAACAATTTGCAATGGATTTGGTTTTTTATTTGGTTGGTATCCAGGCAAATAGAAGTCATTAGCAAAACTTTCTGATAGAAGTCCTGCAGAGATATTTTTCGGAATATCAACAACCACTGGACCTGGTCTTCCCGTAGTAGCTATATGAAAAGCCTCTTTTACAATCCGTGGTAAATCCGATATATTCTTTACCTGATAATTGTATTTCGTTATTGGCGTTGTAATCCCCATAACATCGGATTCCTGAAAAGCATCTGTGCCAATCACATTGCTTGCTACTTGCCCAGTAAATACAACTAATGGCAATGAATCCATCATTGCATCGGTAATCCCAGTAATTAGATTCGTTGCACCAGGTCCCGAGGTTGCTAATACTACACCAGCTTTACCTGTAACGCGTGCATATCCTTCTGCTGCATGGATTGATCCTTGTTCATGGCGGGAAAGTATATGTTTAAATGGCGCATTGCTGCGGTAGATCGCGTCATAGATCGGTAACACGGCGCCACCTGGATAACCAAATAATGTGTCAACTTCCGCGTCAACCAATGTTTCAATGAGTAAATCAGCACCCGTTATCATTTCTTTCGTACTTTCTACTTCATGCTTCGCCTCAACCTTCACTACTACTTACCTCCTTTGATTAAAATTGAATATTAAAAAAAGACCCTTCAATCCCCTAATATCTGCATAGATTCAGAATTATTGGGGAGAAATGGATCTTAATTTCTCGGTACCACCCAGGTTTATAGCATTCTCGCGAATACTACCTTATGAGGCTGAAATTCAGCCGCATTGATAACAGGTACATGTGAGTGCACCTGGCTAAGACTAGTAGGATAAATCCGTTCAACTTAGCACTCAGAGAAGATGTCGGAACAATATGTACTTCTGGGCTTCCAGCAACCCCAGATCTCTGTGAATACACGTAAAATGTTCCTTTATTCCCGTCATCGAGTTAATGATATTATTTTGATAAAATTAACGTTGCTTAATGTGCTTTGAAAATCTGCAGTGGTTAATAATTGAATTTTTTAATATTGCCGACAATCATATAACGTTTTTGGCAAACAGTCAACCACTTTTAAAAAGTTTTTTGATACTTTGGATTAATCAATTAAATTGAATGCGCTTACATCATGTTCGGCTTCACGTTCTCCCAAAATGTTACACTTTGGTTACATTATTTTTTGACAGATGAAATAAGAGAATTCCTTGTTATACTGGGAATTTATGGCTTCTGTATCACACTACTTGTTTTCGTGATTATCCTGATTTTTACCTGCTTCAAATACCTAAAAAAATGAAAAGGACTCCAGTTAAATTGGAGTCCTTTGCTACTAATTATTTATTTAAAAAATCAGTTACTGCCCCTTTTGACGAACAGGAAACATTATGTGCATATTTTCCCAGAATGCCTTTTTTATACAGAGGTGGTGCTACCCATTCATTACGTCTCTTCTCCAGCTCATTTTCTGAGATTTCAAAGGAAATTTCTTTCTTATCCGAGTCAATCGTAACAAGATCACCTTCATGCAGGAAGGCAATTGGTCCACCTACCTGTGCTTCAGGTGCTATATGTCCAACCACTAACCCATGGGTACCTCCTGAAAAACGGCCATCAGTTAATAAGGCTACCTTTTCTCCTAACCCTTTACCAACTAAAATACTGGAAACGGACAACATCTCCGGCATTCCCGGTCCGCCTTTAGGTCCGATATATCGTATAACCAGTACATCTCCATCATTAATTTCATTAGCCATAACCGCAGCAGTTGCTTCTTTTTCAGTATTAAATACACGTGCAGGCCCAGTGTGGCGCTTTACTTTTACTCCGGATACCTTTGCAACAGCTCCACTTGGTGCCAGATTACCTTTTAATACAATTAATGGACCATCTGCCCGCTTCGGATTATCGAATGGCATAATTACATCCTGACCTTCTGCTAGTGAAGGTGCTTCTGCCAGGTTTTCAGCAACGGTTTTCCCTGTTACCGTCAGACAGTCTCCGTGAAGATAGCCTGCCTCATGAAGGAGCTTCATTACTGCCTGAACCCCACCCACACGATGCAGATCCTGCATAACATATTTACCGCTTGGCTTCAGATCAGCCAGATGTGGTGTATTCGCTTGAATCCGGTTAAAATCATCAATCGTTAAATCTACTTCTATCGCATGGGCGATGGACAGTAGATGAAGAATGGCATTCGTTGATCCACCTAAAGCCATCACTACTGTAATAGCATTTTCAAATGCCTCTTTTGTCATAATGTCTTTTGGATAAATATCCTTCTCCAGTAAATGATATACTGCTTTTCCTGCAGCATCACAATCTTCTTCCTTCTCGGGAGATTCAGCTGGGTTTGATGAACTTCCTGGCAGACTCATCCCCATTGCTTCCACTGCTGACGCCATCGTGTTAGCCGTATACATTCCTCCACACGCACCAGCACCAGGACAAGCGCTGCATTCGATTGCTTTTAATTCTCCATCATCTATCCGACCATTATTATGCTGACCTACGCCTTCAAATACCGATACTATATCAATATCCTTTCCTCGATGAGAACCTGGTGCAATCGTTCCTCCATAAACAAATACGGATGGAACCTCAGAGTTCGCAATCGCGATCATGCAGCCGGGAATATTCTTATCACAAGCGCCAATGGTAACAAGTCCATCAAGACTTTCCGCTCCAACCACTGTTTCAATAGAATCAGCTATTACATCACGGCTGGGCAATGAAAACCGCATTCCATCGGTCCCCATTGAAATCCCGTCTGAAACGGTTATCGTATTAAAAATTAGTGGTACGCCACCTGCTTCTCTGGCACCTTGCTTTGCTTTTAACGCCAAATCATCAATATGTATATTACATGGCGTGACCTCACTCCACGTGCTCGCAACTCCAATCATCGGCTTCTTAAAATCATCTTCTGAAACACCAACAGCCCGCAGCATTGCCCGGTTTGGTGCCTTCATTGTTCCATCAAATACTTTACTTTTTATACGTAAATCTTTTCCCATTTTATATCCCACCTATCTATCGAGTAATTATAAGACTATTTTTTTAATAGTTCAATGTATTTATTCTATTTAAATTATACCAATTAATAAAAAATGTGAACTTAAACCTCTGAAATTGGAGTAACCTGTGTTTTAGTGAAAGGTTTTTTTGTAAAATATAAGGTTAACCTATTTTTTCATTTTTAGTATCAACAGGTTTCGTATATTCACTCCGCTTTCCCCACCATGTTGCTAGAATTGGTCCTGAGATATTATGCCAAACACTAAATAAAGCACTCGGTACGGCGGCTATTGGGGCAAAGTGAGCTAGAGCTAATGCTGACCCTAGTCCCGAATTTTGCATACCTACTTCAATCGAGACTGCTTTCTGTTCACTTAAATCAAATTTCAATCCTTTTGCTAGTAAGTAGCCAATGAATAGTCCTAACACATTATGCAATACAACAACCATGAAAATCAACAAGCCTGTAGTAACTATAGCATCCGTATTAACAGCAACAACCGCAGAAGCTACCCCAACGATTCCAATAACCGAAACGAGTGGTAATGCAGCGACACTTTTTTCCACTTGTTTACGAAATAATAAGCGAACCACAATCCCTAAAACAATAGGAATCAAAACAATTTGTACAATTGAGATAAACATGCTTCCGGCAGAAACTGGCAGCCATTGACTTGCAAAAAGCAATGTTAAAGCTGGTGTAAGAATTGGAGCAAGCACCGTGGAAACTGCTGTAACCGATACAGATAAGGCAGTATTTCCTTTGGCCAAAAAAGTCATAACATTGGACGCTGTGCCACCTGGACAACAGCCAACTAAAATAACGCCAACCGCTACCTCTGGAGGAAGTTGGAATGCCATTGCCAGCCCAAATGCAAGTAAAGGCATAATCGTAAATTGAGCTGCTACCGTAACAAGGACACTTTTCGGGGCTTGAAAAACCCCTTTAAAATCACTTAAAGAAAGGGTGAGCCCCATCCCAAACATAATAATACCTAACAGGAGTGAAATGTGCGGTGCAATCCATGTAAACCCCCCTGGAAATATGAAACTTAATACAGCGAATAAGATAACCCAAACCGCAAATGTATTTCCTGCAAAATTACTGACTTTCTCTATTGTCTTCAATTCATTCCCTCCAGCCTCTATTAATACATTGAATTCTCTAAATGCGATGGTATACTATCAATTTTCTGATAATTAATTTATGATTCTATCATAAATTAAAAGGAAAAGGTAGAATTTTTTATTTTTCCACTAACAGTCATATCGTTTTTTATGAATAAAATAATACGATTACAGCTTAATTATGAACAGTTTGTGAAATTTCTTCTACATTGAAATAGGTAATTATACCTATCTTGCGGACATAGTTTGTATTAGACACTTAACAAAAAGGTAAGATTCTTAACAGGACAATCCATATTAATTGACGGTGGGATATCTTATAATTAATTTCAAACTTCATAAAAGAGGCTGGGGCATAACTAAATGGGAAGAATGAGAATCCGAACAATCGGAACTTAGCGTAGGCAAAATACGCAGACTCCTGTGGGAACAGCACGAGCTGATGATCCACTGTGTGAAGTGCTCTTTTTCACACAGTTAGCTGAAGCCGTGCCCACGGAAAGCGAAGTATTTTGCCGAAGCGGTACATTTGCTCAGGCGTTAATGTTCGGATTTTCCTGAATAATTCTTCTTTTGTCCCAACCTCTTCTGCTATATTACTGATCAAAACTGTCGGGATTGGTACCAGCACGATCGTCTATATTTAACGCATTAATTCGATCCATATCCTCATCAGACAAGAAGAAATCAAATATATCCGCGTTCTCAATAATCCGATGTTTTTTTACTGACTTTGGTATAGTTATTACATTACTTTGAATGTCCCATCGCAAGATTAGTGGGCCGGCGATTTGCCGTATTTCTCTCCAATTCCCTTGATGGTTGGCTCATCCAGAAGACCACCCCGTTTCAGCGGTGACCATGCTTCGAACTGAATATTTTCCTTCTCACAAAACGTTCTTAGCTCAACCTGTGTTAGATGCGGGTGAAACTCCACTTGATTAATCGCTGGTTTGACAATGCTATCTGAGAGCAGATCCTCCAGATGCTGTACATGAAAAGCTGTACATGAAAATTACTAACACCAATGGCTCTAACTTTTCCATCAGCATACAACTGTTCCATTGCTCTCCAGGTTTCTTTGTACTTTCCTTTCACTGGCCAATGAATCAGGTAGAGGTCAAGGTAATCTAAGTCAAGATTGTTCAGACTGTTTTCTAATGCCTCTAACGTACTTTCATAACCCTGCTCATCATTCCAAACTTTTGAGGTTACAAAGAGTTCCTCTCTTGGCATACCTGAATCCCTAATTCCTTGTCCCACACCTGTTTCATTATCATAGAAGGACGCAGTATCAATACTTCTATAGCCGTGCTTTATTGCATCCTTAACAGATCTAACTACACTATTGCCATCTTCAACTTTATAAACACCTAGACCAAAGCCAGGCATTTTCACACCATTATTTAGCGTAATGGTGTCCTGTAGATTAGTAATCATGGTTTTCCTCCATTTCTTAAAAGATCTATTGCTATTATCACATAGTATCGTGGCAAATTCATAAATTTACTTTAATGTACAGAACAAAGGCGCAGGGCGCCCGTTTATCACCGTATGCGCTGCGCCCGCGCATCGCGGGTGGGTCGACGTTGCCGCGCAAAGCGGCGTAGTTAGTCGATCTTCCTTTAGAGTATGAGATATTAGTTAAAGGATGTTCGACAAGATCGCCACGTCCTTGAAAAAGAAAAGCACTTTTCCTGCGTGCGATGTATTTCACAGATGCTTTCCTTATCCTGTGGCATCGTCGAACTGACCTACATCCTGTAGGCCCGAGTGTAACGAATTGATGTTGACTTATCGCAAGAAGAGGCCGGAAGGGCACTAGGTGATGGGCGCTGAAGCTGGACGCGGCTGTTTAATTGTAAGAATTAATTCCTGCTAAAAATTTTTGCTTTCTTACCCATGAACAAATAGAGTCACCCCAAGCTGGGATAACCCTATCGACAAACGTTAATAAAAATGGGTGCTGTACTCTAAAACAACCGAACAACGAAATCGGCTATTAATAGCATTACTAAGGATACTGCCCAAGCGATTGTTGTTGGAACAGACCAAACTAAAATTTGTTCTTTCACATTTTTAATTCCAAGCATTCTGTTTACAACCCAGAATAAGCTATCGTTAAAGTAGGAGAAGATCATCGCACCTAATGCAGCTGCTTGAGCAGCCAATACTAAGTTAACATCCAGACTAGCAACAATTGGCGCTGAAATTGATGCAGCTGTTATCATTGCCACAGTCCCACTACCTTGAACGAGACGTACAAACGTAGCAATAAAGAATGGTACTAATACAGCTGGAATAGCCCATTGTGCTACTTGTTGAGCAATTAAGTCGCCTGTACCACTTGCACGTAGTACTTCACCTAAGGCACCACCTGCACCAGTTAGAAGTAAGATAATACCCGCAGTTTTAATTCCTTCTTCCATACGGTCTAGCGTATCTGATTTACGAAGGTGATTCGTAAGTGTATAGATTGCAACAATTAACCCAAGACCTACAGCAATGACGGGATTTCCGATAAATTGTGCATAAGATAGGAACGTTTCATTTAGAGTCATCATACCTGAATCATGTAGTGCTCCCAATGTTGTATTTATGAAAATTAATATAATTGGTATTAAAATCGGCATAATTGCTTTCGTAAATGAAGGTAATTCTTTCTCTCTATCATCAACTTCTTCTAAGAATTCCTTATAAACCTGTCCTTCATCTAACCTTACGAAGCCTTCCCCTTCTTCAGCTGGCACTTGATGAATTTTGCTGCCAATCCATTTAGCATATAATACGCCAGAAATAATAATTGGAACAGAAAATAGAAGTCCTACTAAGATCATAAGCCCAACATCTGCGCCAAAAATTCCAGCTACACCTAATGGACCTGGTGTTGGTGGTACTGCATGGTGAGTTGTTGCTAAACCTATAGCAAGTGCTACCCCTATGCCAATAACAGATTTTCCGGTTTTACGAGATATAGCTTTAACTAGAGGCTGCAAAATAACAAACGCCGAGTCAACAAAGATCGGAATGGCAACAACATAACCTGCAACTGCCATTGCCCATTCTTCCTTTTTCTTTCCTAACTTTTTAACAAGCGTATAGGCGAGCTTTTCGGCTGCTCCTGATACTTCCAAAATCCTCCCCATCATTACCCCTAAACCGATAATAATACCGATTGAACCTAATGTACTACCGAAACCATTGGTAATTGTCGAAATAACATCTGTTGGATTCATACCACCTACAATACCAGTTACGGATGCTGCAATAAGAAGTGCAATAAATGCATGAATCTTTGTTTTTAATACTAAAATAATCAATAATGCAATTCCTAATACTAGACCGATAATCATCTGTGTACCTGATACTTCCATAACCTGACTCTCCTCCATGTAATGGCTTTCATTAGTTTGAAAATTTAACTGGGGTTATTATTCAGGAACCCCAGTTAGTATTTATTTATCATGCTATTTTATTCCATTGTGTCTCTGGTGAATTTAGGTGCATATTTAGCAGCTAATTTAATACATTCTTCCATGCTGACACTTGACGCAATATTTTTACCTGCAATATCAAATGCTGTCCCATGGTCAACGGATGTTCTTAAGAAAGGTAAACCATTTGTAATCGAAATTGTTCTATGAAAATCAGTCATTTTCGCTGCAATATGTCCTTGGTCATGATACAAGGATAATACTGCATCATATTTTCCATTTAATGCTTGGAAAAATACAGAATCAGCTGGAACGGGTCCGACAGCATCGATTCCATTTTTTACTGCTGCTTCAATTCCTGGTCCAATTTCGTCTACTTCTTCCATCCCAAACAGACCACCTTCCCCACTATGCGGGTTCAGACCAGCAACGGCGAATTTACGACTTTCAACACCAAGACGTTGGAGGGCTTTATCACAACGAGTCAGATAATCGCGTACACGTTCTTTTGTCATTTGTGCAATTGCACCTTTTAAAGACAAGTGACGTGTTAAGAAAAAGATTCGCATATCATTTACTTGAAACATTGTTAACGGATCTTTAGTATTCGTAAGCTCTTCAAGCATTTCAGTGTGTCCAATATAAGGGACATCAGCAGCTTTTAATGATTCTTTATTAATCGGTGTCGTCGCTAAAGCTTTTACATGACCTTCTTTTGCAAGATTTACAGAGGCCTCAATGTATTCAAATGCAGCTTTCCCGCATTGTGCTTGAACCTCACCATATTGAAGCTCATCCATATCTATATTTTTTAAATCAATAACATCGACAGTACCATACTCATATGCACCATCTTCAGGCTTTTTGATCACATTAAGCTTAAGATTTGCTTCGACAATTTCTATTGCTTTAGCAAATACATTGGCATCACCTACAACAACTGGTTTACACATGTTATAAATTTCTTCATTTTGTAAAGATTTAGCCGTGATTTCTGGTCCAATACCTGCTGGATCTCCCATTGGGATTGCGATAATTGCTCTTTCATTAGTCATGTTTTTGTACCCTCCTGGTTGATTTAGTTCTTAAAAAATTCACACTCGAATAAATAGATTTCTTATCTCCGACCATACCGCCTTTGGTGACAATCGGTAATTCTGGGAAGTAGCCACCAATCAATGTCCCATATGCTGCTAATGGCAACACTTCATCCTCTAGTTTAATTCCTGATGCCATACTCAAAGCACATAGTGACGCAGTAACGTCTCCACCACTTGTAAAACAGCCTTGAACTGGATAATTTGTTTTCTCTAAAACACGCCTTGTTATTTTAGCAAGACCATCTGTTATTCGTTTAGCCAAAGCATCCTGTGTCGAGTTTTCTCGTTCGGCTACTGCTTTTAAGTTAACAAGTCCGGTTCCCTCCTTGTAAGTAGTTATGATGAGTACATCATCGTGATGAATTCGTTCAAGTGCTACTTCAATTGCACGATCTACTTCATCCTCCCAGCTTGATTCCAATGTAGCTAGCTTTTCCGCGGAAACATATACTGGTGTGGAATGGGTTTTTTCCTTCAAATATTGAAGCTGACGACCAGATAATGAGGTAACACTTCCAACCGTTACAATTACCTTTCTTTGCTCGATCAATTGATGGGAATACGCTTTTGCATATGCCGCTGTTAATGGACCGGGATCAACCGGAACAAGCTTTACTTTTTTTTGAACAGTAACCATTGATTTTGCAATTGTTTCAATATCTTCTTCAGTTACTGCATCCACTACGATAATTCGTTCGCCTGTAACTATTTGCTGCTCTATTGTAGCTCTAAGCTGCTCCATTCCTGCTAACACTTTATCTAAGCCGATATGGCCAACTGCATATTTACTCTGTTCTTGAATAATTCCTGGTACGTAAGACTGTGTAATTGGCGCAACTGGATCTTTTGCAACATCTGTTTCTTGAACTGGAATTCCATCTACTAGTAAATATCCACCAGAAGAAATCCTTCCAGAATCAGGAAATGACGCAACAACAATTGCAACACTATTCTCACCAACTGCATCCAGAACAGTATCTATTTCAAGACCTATTTTCCCGCGTACCGTACTATCAATTCGTTTACATATAACCTCTGCATCCCAAGTCTGTAAATCTTCCATAGCCTGGTTTACTCTATTGACAACGATTTCATCTAATGCATAACGAGAATCAGTATCTATACATACTGCATCGAGATCTCCAGAGTCAAGTATCTTGTCCATAAAAAGAACTGTTGCTGAATTAAATCCTTGTTTACTTAAGCGTACACCTGTAGCGTTTGCACCAGTTAAGTCATCAGCTATTACTCCAACTTTCACCATGATTCACCTCGTTTATTATATGATTTCTATTTTTTCGGATACTATGTGCTTCGTTTCTTCAGTAATATCATCATCCGTAATAAAACCTGTTAACTCATTTAAGTCACAAACTTTGGAGAATGCTTTTTGACCTAGTTTATTGGAATCAGCAACAAGCAATGTATTCTCTGCAGTACGAATCATCAGCTGTTTTACTAATGATTTTTCAAAAGTTGGAGAAGTTACACCAACATTCACATCAATAGCATGTGCTCCTAAGAAAAATAGATCAACATGGATATCTTTTAAGAAGTGATGGGTTTGCGGGCCAAACAACGCGCCAACATCATTTTGCAGTTCCCCACCAGTTACAATTACTTTCAACGGACTATCGACTAACTCAGCAGCGATTTTTATATCATTTGTAATCACTGTAATACTTTCTCGATTACGTAATAACCTTGCTAACTCTAAAGTGGTTGTTCCTGAGTCTAACATGATTATTTGATCTTTTTTTACATAAGTAAGCGCCTTTTGAGCTATGATCCTTTTTTGTGCAATTCGTCTGGTTTCTTTTGTTAAAAAAGGGATTTCAGTAATAAGCGGCTTTGGTAAGACAGCTCCACCGTGAATGCGGATAACCTGCCCTGCTTCCTCTAATTGATCTAAGTCTCTTCGAATGGTCATTGGTGATACGTTTAGCTCTGCTGAAAGTACGTCAATTTCAACTTTTTCGTTATCTCTCAACTGTTGCATAACCCATTCTCTTCGTTCAGTTGGTTGCATAGAACCAGCCCTTTACATTATTTATATTGAACATTTTATGTTAGTTGTTAACATTATTATGTTACTTTATAACAAAAAAGTCAACAATAATGTTATTTTTTATCTTTCATATAACTAAATGTAAGACCTTCACCCCATTCCTAGCGGCATTAAAGGCATAATTCTTCTGTAGTAAGGTTTTTCAATCCCAAAATAATCATTCACTATAGCGGGCCTGCTCTTTCTCCATGTAAATGAATCTTTCCAAACTGTCTTTTTGGACCAGTCATTTGGTTTGGTGTAAGTGTAATTTCTAAACCAAACGGTGCATGATTACTTGAAATAATTCTGATGGTGTATTATCAAGTATTCTGGAAGGTTGCAATTTACCGATACTTTTGCTGCCTGCTTTCCTTTTTACGGTTTTCTTGTATCTCACTTGCCTATTTGCCTATAATAGAATGCAAAAAGAGCCATCTACTAGGATAGCTCTCTTGATAACTTTCAACAAAAAGTGGGAAGTGACAGACATCTAAGCAAATATCGGCCATTTATTGTTCTCCGCAATTTTCACCATATCTTCTTTTGGATTGACTACTATGGGACGATCTGCGAATTGAAATAAGGGGATATCACTTTCACTATCCGCATAGGCCCATATCTCAACTGTGTTTTCCGTTGGTGCTCCGGCGTTTCTCAGCCAATCTTCTACTTTCCTCACTTTTTCATCACCATTGACAATCGTGTTTATCTTTCCTGTACATATTCCATTTTCGTCGTACAATAATTCCGTTCCGATCACATGAACATCAAGGTCTACTGCTTCAATAAACGAATGCAGAAATGGCAGAAGTGCACCGGATAAGACAATCACTGCATCTCCCCGATTCAGGTGTTCCCTGATTCTGGTTACGAGCTCCTTATGTACCTCTTCTTTTCCAATAGTCACAAGCTCATGGAAAAATTTCTCCAGTTCCTGCTTACTCTGCCCTTTAAATGACTTTGCAAATGCTTTGAAAAATTGATGCCGGAAAGCTTGTTTACCACCAGTCAGCCCTTTTATTCCTGCCTTTACCATTCCAATAAAGACGACAGACCATTCTTTCAGTCCAAATTCCTTTTTTGCTACCTGGAACATAACTTTGAAGGAATTCCCCTGGTAAAGGGTACCATCAAAATCACTGTTACAACCGCCACGAATGATCACCTCTGGTATTAAATTTAATTAACAGATAATGGTTATTGGTTTTAGTATAACATAGAAAATTGTACACCTAGAACAAACAGATTTTAATTATATGAAATTACCTTCGCAAAAAACCTCTCATCAGTACATCAATGGTTTCGATAATGTTTCTCCAGGAAATGCCTGCACGACTGAGTGTTGTTTCCTCATAGATCTACGAAAGGCTATTCACAGCAGTTTGGTAACCCCATATATTGCTGACCATCATTATTGCTACCAAAGTGTAGTTTATTTTACCTAGCGGAATCAGAAAGCCACTTTCAATAAGTAGCAGAATTCATAATTTTATTGTGTGGCACTTATCTCAACTTTGATAAATTAAAGCAACAATCATTAAAAAAAGAACCTTACAAAAAAAGTGAACCAATCTTATCGACTGATTCACTTCTTTTTTCTTATTACTTTACTAATTCATATTCATGGACCCAGACATTCATATCAGGTAGCCATTTCATGCCAGGATGCATCGAGAGAATCGACTGCTTATATTCATCCAGGTTTTGATAACCTTCCTGCCGGGCATTCTCTTCTGTAACATCACCGAGCTTTTGAGCGTATATAGTTTTTACTGCAAATTTGTGGTTTTTAAGGACCATTACCTCACCGATATCTGCGTAGATCCCATTTCGGCGAGTTGCTGTTTTTTGCCCATTGATGACTTTCTCTATATCATCTGCAACCGTGACGAGTTTTTCAATGGTACACGTTTTTGGTGGAAGTGAATTAGTTTCTTTTGTCATTGGAATTCCCTCCTTTATATCTGTACTTATAGTATAAACCTTGAGTGAAAACAACGCTATGTTTTTGGTGAATAAATCAAAAACCATTCCATTGTAAACTAACAGCTTGACTTTACGTCCATAATTAACTAGATTGAGACAAACTAGCATACGTAAAATAGTATCATAGATCAGAAGAAAATGAAGCGCTTTTCTGACCTTAAGAAGGATAGGATACCTATGGATAATACGAAAAAAAAATCGAACAAGCAGAAAAATAATCAAACCGTTTATTCAATTTTATTCATTATTGGAACATGTCATCTATTAAATGATTCGTTGCAGGCTGTTATTCCTGCCATGTTTCCTATTTTGGAAAAATCGTTAGGGCTGACCTTTACCCAGTTAGGTCTCATTGCCTTTACGTTAAACATGGTCTCTTCAGTTATGCAGCCTTTAATTGGTATGTATACAGATAAACATCCGCTGCCTTATGCGCTGCCACTGGGTCTTACGAGCAGCATGGTCGGTATGCTCGGCCTCGCACTTGCTCCTGACTTTTGGACAATACTTATCAGCGTATTCTTTATAGGACTTGGATCTGCTGTTTTTCATCCGGAGGGTTCACGGGTAGCTTACCTAGCTGCCGGCACGCGCAGAGGTCTTGCCCAGTCAATTTACCAGGTTGGGGGGAACTCCGGCCAGGCTCTTGCACCGGTCATTACAGCCTTAGTACTTGTTCCATTAGGACAATTTGGGGCAATCTGGTTTACATTAATTGCGGGTTTAGCTGTTTTCTTTCTCATGCACATTTCAAAGTGGTATGCTGCTCAAATAAAATTGTTCTCCAGCAGCAAGAAGAGTCAAATTATAAAACGACCTAACAAAAAAATGTCCAAAGCTATTAAAAATGCAGTAATAGTTCTTATATTTCTCGTATTTGCCCGTTCTTGGTACACGGCAGCCATCTCTAACTTTTATGCATTTTATGCGATTGAGAGTTATGGGCTAACCATAGCAAAATCACAAATTTATATCTTTACCTTCTTAGTCATGGGAGCGGTTGGTACTTTCTTCGGTGGCCCTTTAGCTGATCGATTCGGTAAACGGAATGTCATTTTAATTTCCTTACTGGCGCCCGCTCCACTTGCGTTACTTCTACCGCATATCGGTGCAGTTAGTTCAGTTATCTTACTGGCATTAATCGGTTTCTTGCTGATGTCCAGCTTCTCAGTAACCGTTGTCTATGCACAGGAACTCATTCCAGGAAAAATCGGCACGATGTCCGGGCTTATTGTCGGGTTAGCATTCGGCATGGGTGCGATCGGTTCTGTTGCCCTCGGATCGATGATTGATCTGGTTGGTTTGACGACGACGATGATTGCCATCTCCACCCTGCCTCTACTGGGGATCCTGACATATCTCTTGCCAACAGATGAAAAAGTCAGAGGTTGGTATGCATAAAAAAATCGCATGCAAAGTAAACTTTACACAGGAAATAGGAAAAAGAACCAGACATATAATTCTCTGGTCCTTTTCCTGTCAGGATTGCAGTATTTTGTGATTTCCATGCAACATCACGCACATTCTATCTAATCGTTCATTTCATTTACACAATTCTTCCAGTCATCGCCCAAATAGAGATAGTAGTTTCTTCTGTATGATTAAAAAATCGGTGAGGGACTGTACTTTTAAAGCGGATGGTATCGCCCTCATTTAAGATGTGCTTCGTATCCCCAAGCAAAACGGTCATTTCTCCCTTTAGCACATGACCGCATTCTTCTCCTGAATGCTCTATAAGCTGTTTTTCTTCCTGACCAGGCTCGAGATGGATGATAATCATTTCAATCGTACCATCTGTGATAGGTGTTAATAATTCATATTTAGAATGGGACTGGGGAAATGTTAACGTTTTTCGTTTGTCTGCACGTATAATGTGCGTCGTATGATCATCGTTCTGCAAAAGTGAGGAAATAGATACATCCAGCCCTTTGCATATTTTATAAAGTGTTGTCAATGTCGGATCGGTCTTTTTTCGTTCTATTTGGCTGATCATACTTACACTGACTCCTGATTTTTCAGATAGTTGTTTTAATGATAGGTTTTGTTCTCCTCGCAAACTTTTGATTTTCGTCTCATCAAACATAGTATCTACCTCAATTAGTGAATTTTTACCAATTATACCATAGGTGAAGCCAGGCATCCTTACACAAAGTAGAACACCTGGCGTTCAATCTGACTTACATCATACTTGAGAACCAGAAACCGAGCAATGTTCCAATATAGTTTCCGATAATATAACCGAACGTTCCAACAACAAGGATCGGTCCCACCAGGTTCTTCCATCCCTTAGCGATAGCCATTGCTGCTGCAGTGGTCGGTCCACCAATGTTCGCGTTGCTGGCAACCAGCACATCTTCCAGATTGTACTTGAATAGTTTTCCGAAAGTTAAAGAAATAACCATATTGATCATCACTATAATGAACACAAACACTAACAACAATGGTGCATTATTAATAATGAGTGGTATAGAAGCTGGTATACCAATAACTACAAAGAATATATAAATCAGGAATGTACCGATTTCCTGGCTTCCGTTAATGCTTTCAAAGTATCTCGGAAATAGGGCCAGCATAATGAATGTAATAGTAGTAAGCATCAGGTATTTGTCACCAAGCAACCCATTAAGAATATTTAATATCGTGGAAACATTCTCCCCAGAAGGGATTGCTTGTCCAATAAATTCCGCCACCTTGAATGATACAATAACGAGTAAGAAGGCTGTCCCAACGGATAATGCAATATCTTTTAGAGATATATCCTTCCTTTTCCAAAAACCTTCTGCCAGTGTTTTCCCTTCTTCATTACTACCAATCCCTCTTTCAACTTCTTCGATATGAGGAGTATTGAACCGCTTCCTGAAAAAGGCTGTTGCAGGTATGAGCATTAAAATAACAAAATACACAGCCATCATTAAGTTATCAGCAACTACAGTGGCTGAGACCATTTCACCTGGGGTGTCGTATTTCGCGGACATAGCTGCAAAGTTGACACCTCCACCGATATAAGAACCACTTATTATTGCACCTATTTTTTCGAGGTATGGAATATGATCTTTTAATAGAAAGAAACTTATAATAGTACCAGCTACTGTTCCAACTGAACTGATGAAAAACATGATCAGTAATTTTCCACTTTCCTGCCATATTTTTTTGAAATTAACATGGAATAGAAGCAACGGAATCGCTACAGGTACAATCACGCTCCAAATAGCGTCATATACCGAAGATTCTGTAGGAATTATCCCTGTATTTGATAGGACGATTGCCCCAATAAGCGCGATAATTGCTCCAGATACTTTGGATGCCCAGCTGTAACGCTGCTCCAGATAGATACTTATAGAAGCCCAAACGATAATGATACCCCATAATGTTATTGTATCGTTAGGCTGAATGAGTGATTCACCCATATGTGTAACCTCCTTGAGTTATATAGTGCCAGTTAAATTCATTCTTTTGTGATGATGCATCGAGAACAAATTCCGGTTTGCATTCATGTTCATTTTCTTAAAGTATGATGATTCTTCATAAACAGAGAAGCATTCGTAAAACTGACTGCTTCCAGTTCTTTGGTTGAAAATCCTCTTTTGCTCATTCTATCCAGCAGATCGGGAACCTTGGAGACATTTTCCAGCCCCTTCGTATATTCGGTAAATCCGCTTCCACCTAAATTATAGGAAGCAAGATAATCGACAAAATCAAATCCGAATGCAAGATGTTCATAGCCAACCAGATCGGCAATATGTATGGCATGGTCTATAAACCGTTCGACAGTTGGAGAATCTTTATCGACAAATGCTCCATAAGCATTCAAACCAATTATTCCTCCCCTGTTTGCAATCGCCTTTATTTGTTCATCGGTTAAGTTGCGTTCATGATCACAAATGGCTTTGGCATTACTATGGGAAGCAATAAATGGATGCTCACTCAGGTTGTAAATATCCCAGAAGGTTGCTTCATCCTGGTGAGATACATCCAATAGCCAGTTATGATCAATGGATTGTTGCAGAGCATATTTTCCAGAGGTAGTAAGCCCTTTTTCTTGATAGGAATCAGCCCCTGTCCCAGTTGACAGGAAATTATGTTCGTTCCAGGCAAATATGGAATGCATCACATTACTTTGATCCAATTGGTTGAATGCGTTTTCAATTTTTGACTCTGGTGTTTCACCTGGCCAATCATCCATAAACGTAAGACCTTCCAAACCTAAATGTATTTTTATGGAGCTGGAATGGGACGGATTTTCATAAGGCTGATTTGGATCATGAATGATTGCATGTTTAGAGGTCTTCAGATCCTCCATCACATAAGTAAATAATGTTTGAAATCTATCATAAGCTTGTTCGCAGAATTTCGGTTCCACCCAAAACACACAAATTATAGAGTCGACACCACCTTTCTTAAGATTTGGATAATGATACCGGTCGAAAATGTCTTTCTCGCCAGAACTTTTTCGCCATGCGATATCTGTAAATAGGTCGGAATGCAGATCAAAGACTCTCAAGTTGGACGCTCCTTCATTAGTTGAATGGTAGATTACTAGAATTCCTTTCCTTAATTACCCTATATAAATTATGCTATAGTGTAATTTATTTAATATACTATAATAAATTATTAGAAATTGCAAATTAATTAAATAATTAGTGGCTATTTTTATAAGATCGGAAACTTTTGAAGTTGGTATCCTAACGTGGTCCCTATCAAATAATTTTCATAAAAAAAACTGCAGCCAATGTTAGCAATCTCTCATTGGTCTTACAGCTTTAAAAGTATTTCAAAATTTGTCCTTTAGCTATACAAATCGAAACCCTGCTTTTTTATAAAAGTGCGTCGCCTGATTTATCATTCCTCCATATAAAATCTTAAAAGGTTTTTATAGAAAAACTAAACTTAGCACCTGCTCCTTCCTCACTATCAACCCAAATATCCCCTTTATGAAGTTCTATAATTTGTTTACTTATAGCCAGTCCCAAACCGTGCCCATGCTCTTTTATACTACTTGTTTTAGTATAAAACCGTTCGAATACATAAGGAATATCAGCGGAAAGAATGCCAGATCCCTGGTCTTCCACTGTAATAATTGCCTCACCCAATTTCTCCAATGACAATTTGACTCGAATTTCTCCTTTTTCTGTATGTTTAATAGCATTTGAGACTAAATTATTCATGACTTGTTCTATTCGTCTGACATCTACTTCGACTAGTGGATAGTCCTCGCTCGTGTACGTCGGAATTATCCATTGATAGTCCAAGCCGGCTTGTTTTACTTCTAACTCAAACTGATTACATAAATGCTTAAACAGTTGGTCAACCGGTACAATATCCTTGGCAAAAGTAACATGTCCAGATTCGAGCTGAGCTAAATCAAATAAATCTTGAACAAGGCTATTTAATAATGTTAAACGCCTCTTAATAACTTGCATATAATTCCATTGTTGCTCTGGCCCATCAACGACCCCTTCTAATATAGCGTCGACATATCCACGTATTGTTGAAATTGGTGAACGCAAATCATGTGATATATTGGATAACATCTGTCGCCTTAATTCATCGGATTGAGCAAGTGAACTATTTGCCAGTGCTAGATTCTGGTTTGCCTTATTTAATGACTTTGTTCTTTCAGCCACTTTTGCTTCAAGATTCTCATATAAATAGGCATTTTCAATAGCAATTGCAGCTTGAGAAGCGAGCAATGTTAGTAAAGCAATTCTTTCCTTTGTAAATACATGAGTCGCCTGGCTGTTCTCCAAGTATAATATCCCAGTAAGACCTTGCTGATACATAATTGGAAGACAAAGTATTGATTTGGAATTCTGCCGTGCAATATAACTGTCATCTGTAAATTGTCCTTCCTGAGATGCTTCCCCTAAGACAACTGCTTCCTTCGTATTAACAACATAATTAATGAGCGTTTCTGGAAACTTCATTTTACCTTTCAGCTGCTCTGGTTGTTCATATAACTTTATTTCCTCATTCATATGATTTGTTGCAGCCAAATGGAGCTCTTCATCCTTATTCAGTAAAAGGTAAGCACGCTCCGCACCAGCATTAATAACAACAATCTGCATTAATTTCTTTAATAGTTGTTTTAAAATAACCTCATCAGAAATAACGCCTGTTGCTTCAAATATCGCGTTAATATCTAATGATTCCTGCTCAAATTGCATGCTTGCTACTGTTTCCCTATTGGTCTCCTTGATAAGATCAGAATGTTTTTGAAAAAGATCATACACAAGCCGCTCCGCACCCCACTTACTGTATTTCAAATAGGCGTCCACCAGATAGGCCCTGGCTGATTTGTGTAGATTTTTATCAATATAATAATACGCTGCACATGTATTTGCGAGCGCGGCGTCCTGTAAATATCCATTCTTTTCTGCAAGAGTAATTGAACGATTGTACAAGAATATAGCTTCTTCGCTTTTTCCATTTACTCGGGCTAACTCCCCTTTAATAAGCAAATACTTATGCATATAATTTGAAGGTGAATGGTTCGCCCACTTTTTCAGTTTAGCAAGCTTCTTTGCCAATTTTGCTTTGACCTGTCTTTTTGGCAGACTCCCCTTTAGAATAAGTCTTACCAGCCACAATGAATGGTAAAAATAGTAATCTGGTGCACTTATTAGAAAGAGCGTGTCATCAACTAGCTCATCCAGCTTTTTCATAATTTTCATTGCCTGCTCGTCATTTTGAAGTAAATAGGTCATTTGAAGACGAATGGTTTCATGAATGATAACTGCAGAGGGGTCATCGGTAATTTCTGCAAATTCCCAATTTACCTCAGCATTTTTGATAGATAACACGTCAATCCAGTCCGTTAGTTCTCTTAAAAAATCATTTGATAGCGTATATTCATTCCGTTTTGCGAAATTAAATTGGCGCTCAATCTCTGTTTTTACATCATTCAGATTATCCCCTTTTATAAATTTAACTAATCCGATAAACATACCGTTTGCACCTGCAAGATGGAGATTTCCCGACTCTATACACAGCTGTTGGGAAAGTTGTAAATAGTCAAGGTTATAATGAATATGCTTTTTCCAATGGTTAATAAAACTCCCAAAAACAAAGTAGGCTCTCGCCTTCAGACTATTATCCTGAAATTTATCCGTATGCTCAATTGCAAGTCTCCCAAACTTGTAACTGGCATTATAATCATTAAAACCAGCGCTCATTGTCAGCGCATAATTATTAAAGACAAGAGCCGTTACATCCATATCCCCGTAGTTAAGAGTCAACCGAAGTGCCCGTAGCATTAATATTGTCGCTAAATTCTGGTTCACATGATAGGTAGGTGCATTTGTGTTAATCAATGTTCGCATCATTAATCGAGTCTCTTTATCATCTACAGCAGGAAGATCCAGTAAATCTACGTTTTTTTTTCGAGAAAGAACAACTTTTGTCTTCACATATTCCTTCGCGACATCCAACCTGTTCGGGTTTCTTTTAAAATTCCAATTATATAAACGCAGTCCATCCAACCCAGCATCTGTTGCCTTTTCAACTTGGTGGATATGGGTGTACAGTGTAATTTTCAGATTGTAAACACGAAGCTTATCTTGATTTAATTGAGCATTGGAAAGTGCCTCATTAAACGTTGCCTCAGCTGCCTCAAATAGTTGGTTCAAATACTGTGATTCCCCAAGGCCAAGCATAACTTTAAATGTTGTATCATAATGCTCTGGAGCCCATTTGTTTTCCGGAAGCAGTTCTCTTCCTACATTAAAAAAGTGAAGCGCAGATTCAGTTGCTGCTCTGTTCTTAGCTCTTTCACCTGCCATCCAATTCCATTCCACTAATTCGAGCGTTTTTTGTTTGTTTAAGTGAGTTCGGCTATGATTTAAATGATTAACAATATCAAATATATGTTCAGCAATTTGATCATCATCGTAGTGATCCAATAGTTCCAAACCTATTTTCAAATGATTCTCTTCTCTTTCTTTTTTAGATAAACTCATATAAAAAGCTTGTTGAACTTTATCATGTAAGAATAAATAGCCTGGTGGCCGTTCATTTAACAGGGACATATTTTCTTCTGGGTAAATCCATTTATAACTTGAATCCAGTGGGAGAACTAATCCCTTTTCCAAACCCTCCCATAGCTTTTCAGCTACTTTCTCATAACTTTCTCCTGCAATTGCAGCCAGTAATTTAATATCAAAACGGTTCCCAAAACAAGATGCGAGTTGTACTATTTCATTCGTCTCTTTTGGAAGCCTTTTAATCCGTTTTAAAAGGAAATCAATAATTGTGTCTGACATCTGTATTTGCTTTAATGCTTCCACATTTACGGTCCATTTTCCCTCGTCAGCCTGAAGGACAATCACTCCTTCATCATAAAAAGACTGAAAAACCTGTACGATAAAAAAGGGATTTCCTTGAGTGATACGATAAACAAGCTCCCTCAAAAACACAGCATCATCATGTCTAATAGAAAATGTCTCATCAATCCATTCAGAAAGGTGGTTATAATGTAAGTGCTCGACCGGAATCTGGATAACTCGCATATCTCCTTCCTTCATTCGTCTAAGCATCATCTCAAAAGGGTGACCAACATGGACCTCATTATCCCGATATGCTCCAATAATTAATAAATGCTGGCTTTCTGGGTTATTAAGTAAGTGATAAATCAAATCAAGCGTGGCATCATCAGCCCATTGTAAATCATCAATAAAAAGAACAAGCGGGTGTTTCGCTTTAGCAAATACCCCGAACAACTGTCTTATAGCCTGCCGAAAGCGATTATGTACGCCTTGCGGTGGTAATTCAGGCACCTCAACCTGAGGACCGATTAGCCATTTCAGCTCTGGAATGAAGTTGGCAATAACTGATGTATAAGAATCTAGTTCCTGGTTTATAATAGCGCCCCATCTTTGGACACTAACTGAACCCTCTGATAAAATTTGTCTCAATAAACCCTGGAATGCATGAATGATCGGAGCATACGGAATTTCCTTTTGCAATTGGACAAATTTTCCCGAGATAAAATATCCCTTTTCACGTACTAATGGTTTATGTAATTCATTCACCAATGCTGTCTTGCCAATACCAGAGGGACCGTGAACCAATAAGAGCTCTATCCGCCCATTTCTCACACGATGAAATCCATCAAGTAATTGGTTAACTGCTGATTCTCTTCCATATAGTTTACTGGGTCTTTCATACATGGTCGCTCTGTCTTCTTCTCTTAGCTTTATCCCGCTGATTATTCCAATATGATTTAGTTGATACAAGCATTTTTCTAAATCTCCCTTTAATCCAAAGGCACTTTGATAGCGGGATTCGGGCATTTTTTCTAATAATGTCATAATTATATTTGAAATAGTTGCTGGGATTTCTTTGTTTACCTCGCTCGGGTGCACCGGCACCTTAGCAAGATGGGCATGGATCATTTCGGCAGGATGATCTGCATGGAACGGAAGCTTCCCTGTTATCATCTCATAGAAAATCACTCCCAAGGCATACAGATCAGTTCGGTAGTCCAGCGCCCGATTCATCCGTCCTGTTTGTTCTGGCGACATGTATGCTACACGTTCTTTTAGCTGATATGGGCTTTCGTTTGGATGTTGCGTCTCAGAGGATAGTTTGGTTGATTGGTTGAATCCGGTTAATTTAACTTCATCTGTCTTTAGATTGAGTAGAATATTCTGGGGTTGTAAGAACTTATGTACAATGTGGGCTCCATGAAGCAGTGCTACACCATTGGTAATTCTAATAGCAATTTTGAGGAATTCCTTTAAATTGGATGAACTAATACTTATCCATTCTTCCAAACTGCTACCATAAAATAGTTCAGTAACTATACAGATTTTTCCTCCATACCTTTCCAATTTTACCGGCTGAAGTACATAATCAAATGCCAAGGATTTTGATACATGAAAATCATGGATAATCTCTGCATTGGCAAGAGGATTAATTGTTTCACTGTTCACCACTTTTATAGCTACTACTATTTGATCCTTCATGGAAAAGGCTTTATACAGTGTCCAAGCCTTATTATCAATAAGTTTATCTACTATCCGATAGCCTGGTAATTCTAACATGATTCACCACCTCACTTAACTTATTTTATATGCGTGTTCTAAAAGGAGGATAAAAAGGATCGAGAAGTTCGATATGGCGTAGCTTCGAGTAGTAAGCCCGCTTCAGCGAAGCTGTATCTTTGCTGGGTACCGAGAAGCCTATGCCAGTAGACGCAGATACAACTTTTTTTTAAAAAACAAGCATTCGTGCGAAATTTTATGTCAAATTCACCGTTCTTTTTAAACATCTTCTTTAGGTAAATTTTAACAAAACTTTAACAGAAGTTATACTTTATTGATTATACTTAAGCTATGAAAATAAGGGGGAGTAAAATTTGACTACTAAGCTTGCATCTACTGGTCATAACTATGCGTACGACAGGGAATGGCTTTATTTAATCACTTTAGCTAAACAATCCGGATTGAGTGCTGCCGAAGTGCGCCAATTTCTTAGGCAGTCTGCATCTAAAGAGAAGTCTATTCAGCATATGCCCCGTTAAACTTGTAACCGATTCCACGAAGCGTTTTTATATATTTGGGGGTTTCCGGGATGATCTCGATTTTCTTCCGGATGTTGCTGATATGTACCATTACCGTACGATAATCTCCTAGACTATTTACACCCCAGACTAATTCAAACAACTGTTCCATACTATATACGCGCTCAGGATTACCTGCCATTAAGCATAACAAACGGTACTCTTTCGCAGATAATTTCACAGTAGCACCATTTGCGATAACAGTTGCACTATCCAACCTAATAACTAATCCCGGATAGTTTATTACTGATTTTGGTTGGGTAGATAAGGGTACATTTCCATCGTTTTTTTCCTGAAGTAAAACACGGTTCCGGCGTAAATGTGCCTTTATCTTTGCCACGATTACAGGCATGCTGGTCGATTTAGGGATATAATCATCACCACCAATTCCCAGACCAAGTATTTTATCCATGTCCTCATCCTTTGAACTTAAAAACAGTATTGGTACATCCGTTTGCTTGCGAATGATTTGGCACAGTTCAAATCCATCCAAATGAGGCATCATTACGTCTAAAACAATTAGTTCAGGATTAACTTCCCCGACAATATTCATAGCCTGAACCCCGCCCTCAGCTGTATAAACTGTGTATCCATTCTTCTCTAGATACAATTTAACAACTTCACGCATATCAAAATCATCATCCACAAGTAAAATTTTCTCACTCGCCATATTTAGGCCCCCTACAGTAGTGTTCCTTAAAAGTCATGTCTGGTTTCTACTAATTTTA
Organism: Virgibacillus tibetensis; assembly: GCF_036026595.1. Lineage (NCBI taxonomy): Bacteria > Bacillati > Bacillota > Bacilli > Caryophanales > Bacillaceae > Virgibacillus > Virgibacillus tibetensis. The sequence goes on from NZ_JARZFX010000002.1 coordinate 307,013, forward strand.
GTTGTGCAGACATTCGTTTGAAGATTGCAAACTATAAGACTATTATACTGTACTTTTACAATTTGTGGTAGAATAATTGTTGTTAAACGAGTACTAACTACCAGATAAAAACCCAATTAAGACATATGTTTTCACATTATTGGTCATTTCAAAATTTCGTCCTCAAGCAAGACAAATTCGAAACCTTGATCCCTTAAAAGTGGTATGGCCAGTTTTACTCCTTCCGCTGTGCCGCTGCCGGGTTGATTCATATGCAAGAGCACGATAGATCCTTTTTGAGAACCTAATAATGCATTTTTCACTTGTTCACCCGAGTAAGTGGCGCCGGCATCACCGAGCACATCAAAATTGACAACGTCATAACCAAGATTAACTGCGAGTTCCACAGCTACTTCATCGTAATATGCTGTACCGGAGCGGAACATTGCCATTTCCCTGCCTGTTAACCCCTTTACTGTGTCGTGATTTTGCATGATTTCATTATAAGCTTCTTGTGGTGACTGTGTTGCAGGTATTCCCCATGCTTCACCGCCATTTACAGATAAAGGTGAATGATGCGTGCCATGGTTTTCTATTTGAAATAAAGGATTATCCGCCAAATCCAAAAACAGTGCTTCATTTGCGTGAATCCACCGTTCATTGACAAAAAGTGTTGCAGGTATTTTTTCTTCTTTTAAAAATAACAGGAGCTCTTCATCATAGCCATTCCCATGATCACCACCACATGCATCAAATGTTAAGGCTATCTTCCTTTCATTTGTCTGCATCTGTGTTTTTACCCCTTTTACTTGCTCCCCCCATTCGGTCGGCTCGCGGTCGTATGGGCTTAAGTCTATCAGATCCTCTTCCTTTAATTTCGGTACACTTTTCGGAGCAATAGCAATTTCTTTTATGACGAGAGAAGATCCGTTCATTATTTGCTGCGAACAGCCTTGTATCAGTGCAGCAGCAACACACAATACAACCAATACAGATAATCGATGCATAAATAAAACCTCCTACCACAACGTTAAACACTAAGACTATTATACTATAGTTCTAGTAGAAATAACCCATGAATATCTACTACCTTATCAAGAAACTCTACAATACAAAAAGGTTTTTCTAAAGTTTTTTCTCTTACACAAAATATATATAAGACGAAGTAACTGCAATGTTGATTTCCGCTCCGGGCAGTCGCTTTCACCACTCCGGGTACAAGTGCAACATCTGCTCAGCTTCATTTCATTCGCTTTGCAGTGTTTTCTTTGCCGCTGGGCACGGCTTCAGTCTCGGGCTAACAGGATGTTAGTCATGAAGGCGTTGCGACAGGACGTCGCGTTTTTAGCCTTCCATCCCCACAAACCACCGCTGTGGGGTCTTCATAAACTCGATGAAGACATTTTTACCTGTGATCGAGGCGCCAGGGAGTCTTCATAAACTCGATAAAGACCTTTTTACCTGTGATCGAGGCGCCAGGGAGTCTTCATAAACATGATGAAGACATTTTCACCTGTAGTCGACTCGCCAAGGAGTCTTCATAAACATGATGAAGACATTTTCACCTGTGGTCGACTCGCCAGGGAGTCTTCATAAACATGATGAAGACATTTTCACCTGTGGTCGACTCGCCAGGGAGTCTTCATAAACACGATGAAGACCTTCACACCTGTGATCAAACCGCGATTGAGTCTTCATAAATAAGCTATGTTAGAAGCGAAGTATTCTGCCGAAGCGAATCCAAGCACTCAACCATCTTTAAAAAGTGAAAGGTATCACTAAGAGAATTTTCATTACTTCGTCTTTTATATCTACTGCGACAATTAAACGCAATAAAACTTGCAAAAAATGTCTACAAAAAAGGAAACAGGCAGCAATCTAATATAGAGTGCTCAACCTGTTTCCCGTATGATCTATTTATATGTTAAATGTCAACTTTATTCCCAAGCCCAAGCTCTGTCGCTTTCTTAAAGATCCCTTTTGCCACAACAAGATCAAAATATGCTGCTCCCACTGATTTGAAAAATGTAATCTCTTCATTCGATTCTCGGACTAATGAGTTGTCCTGATCCAAATCACTTAGCTCGCCATAAACGTCTGAGAAATTCCAGTCACTATCCTTTGCTGCATGAATGAGCTCTCCAGCCTCTTCCTTCACACTAGCCAAATCATCCACCACAATTTTTCCCGCTCGTTGAATTGTGGTCAAATCCACCTCTCTCATGTGAGGTAAATAGGAGCCTACTCCATTAACATGTGCTCCTTCTTTGAGATCAGCTCCATTAAATACAGGCTCTTCAGACCTTGTACTGCAGCAGATGATATCTGACGAACTGACTGCTTCCTCCGCACTGTCAACAACTCGGATTTCTGCTGTAACGCCTACAGCAATCAACTGTTCTTTAAATGATTCTGCTTTATCTTTTGTCCGATTGAAAAGAATGATGCTATCAATACTCCGCACTTCCAGTACACCAAGCACCTGCTCGAATGCCATGGCCCCTGTACCTATAACACCTAATTTGCTGGCATTTTTTCTAGCTAATTTAGCCGTACCAATGCCAGTTAAAGCTCCTGTTCTTAACCGGGTTAAGAAAGAAGCGTTCATCATGCAAATGTGTTCTCCGTTCGTAGCATCTGTAAGTATCAGTGCCCCCTGTGTAGTAGGCTTCCCTTTGGAAGGATTTTCAGGGAAAATCGTTACCAGCTTAACGGATGCAATATCCTGGGATAAATCCGCACTCGGCATATATAAAGAGGATGCCTGATACTTCGGGATGTCCAGCACCGTCCGATGTGGATTACTGATTAGCCCATCTCTTTTCGATAGTAGTCCCAGCTTCACATCTGCTATTGCATCTTTCATAAAATAATTTTCCTTTATGTCTTTTTCGGAAAGTAATAACATGTAATCGGTCCCTTCTTCTTCATCTTTCTTGTTTATTTTTTAAATATACCCTTTAGAACAAACGCAACATTAGCTGGTCGCTCTGCAAGACGGCGCATATTATAACCAAACCAGTCGTCCCCGTAAGGCATATACACACGAACTTTATATCCTTCTTTTACAAGACGCTCCTGCAGTTCATTCCGAATGCCATACAGCATTTGGAACTCAAATTGTTCACGGGGAATACGATGTTCTTTTTCCAGCTCCTTCGTGTAGGCAATTATACTGTCATCATGGGTGGCAATTGCCGTGTAATTACCGTACAAAAGGTTTTGTTCTATAATTTTTTTATAGTTCTCATCCACATCTTTTTTGTCAGGAAAAGCAACTTCTGGTGATTCTTTATATGCACCTTTTACCAGGCGTAAATAGGGGTTACAGCTTTTCAAATCTTCAAGATCTGCTTCTACACGATACAAGTATGCTTGTACAACTGTTCCTACATTGTCAAACTCTGATTTTAATGTTTTATAAATAGATAATGTTTTCTCACAACGGGAATAATCCTCCATATCTATTGTAACAGTTACATTATGCCTTTTCCCTGCTTCAAGGATTTTCCGCATATTTTCCATTACAAACTCAGTAGATATGTCCAGTCCCATGGATGTCATTTTTAAAGATATTTCTGCTTTTAGCCCTTTATCTGCAATAACTTTAATTGCATGCACACATTCAGCAACAGATTCCTTTGCCTCTTTCTCATTATCAATAAACTCACCTAAGTGATCCACTGTAACTACTAATCCCTTATCGTTTAGTTTCTTTATCTTCTCAGCTGCATTGTCAATGTTAACTCCTGCTACAAAGCGAGATGCCCCAAAACGTAAACCATATTTCTTTGCTGCTTTTGTAAGAGGCTTATTATTTGATAAAAACAAAAAGAAATTACGCATAACTTGCTCCATTTGAATCCACCTCACCAATTATTTTTCATTTTAAAAGATTAAAGGAGTAATGTACGTGTACATTTAAAACATTTCTGACGTTGTTTTTCCTTGCATGTGGTGAATTAGGTAATCTGGCCCACCTGCTTTGGAATCTGTTCCCGACATATTGAACCCGCCAAATGGCTGGTAGCCAACAATTGCGGCTGTACAGCCACGGTTAAAGTAAAGGTTTCCAACATGGAAGTCCTGACGTGCCTGCTCTTGATGTGTTCGGTTGTTCGTTATAACCGCACCTGTTAAGCCATAGTCCGTGTTGTTTGCAATTTCAATTGCTTCGTTAAAGTCTTTTGCTTTTGTTAATGCAACAACCGGTCCGAAGATCTCTTCCTGCATAATACGTGCGTTTGGATCTACATCGGCAAATACAGTTGGGTTGATGAACCAGCCTTTGCTGTCATCTCCATCGCCGCCTGCAAGCAGTTTCCCTTCTTTTTTGCCAATTTCAATGTAGCTTGAGATTTTATCATAGGCACCTTGGTCAATGACTGGTCCCATAAAATGAGAGTTGTCATATGGATCCCCAGCTGATAATTCCTTCGTTAATTCTGCGACACGATCTTTTACCTGATCATATACATCCTCATGGATGACGGCACGGGAACATGCGGAACATTTCTGACCAGAGAAGCCAAATGCTGATTGGACGATGGATTGTGCAGCCAATTCGAGATCTGCTTCGTTATCAACTACAATCGTGTCCTTTCCGCCCATTTCAATGATCGTACGCTTCAGCCATTTCTGGCCTTCCTGCACTTTTGCCGCACGTTCGAAAATACGTGTACCAACATCACGTGAGCCGGTAAAGCTTACAAAACGTGTCCGTGGATGGTCTACAAGGTAGTCACCAACTTCACTGCCTGGCCCAGGAATGTAGTTTACTACACCTGCAGGCATGCCTGCTTCTTCAAGTACTTCCATTAGCTTATAGGCGATTACTGGCGTAGTACTTGCTGGTTTCAGCAAGACGGTGTTTCCAGAAACCATTGCCGCCGTTGTCGTTCCAGCCATGATGGCGAACAGGAAGTTCCATGGTGAAATAACGACACCTACACCTAGTGGAATATAGTTATATTGGTTAAACTCAATCGGACGGCTTTCGATTTTCACGCCATCTTTAAGCTCGAGCATTTGACGACCGTAATATTCCAGGAAGTCAATTGCTTCTGCCGTATCTGCATCTGCTTCTTTCCATGGCTTTCCGCCTTCTTTGACGAGATGTGCGGTAAATTCAAATTTACGGCGGCGTACAATTGCAGCGGAACGGAATAAAATGTCCGCACGGAATTTTGGATCTGTTTTTCTCCATGATTCAAATGTTTTATCAGCAACCTGCATTGCTTTTTCAGCTAATTCCTTCGTTGCTTTCGATACATAGCCTACTACTTCTTCTTTGTTTGCCGGGTTTACGGAAACGATTTTATCCTCGGTTGTAATACGTTCGCCACCAATGATCAGTGGATAATCTTTCCCAAGATCTGATTCGATCTGTTTAAGCGCATCCAGCATAAGCTGTTTATTTTCTTCAATTGCAAAGTCTGTAAATGGTTCGTGTTTGTACGGTACTACCATGAAAAAAACCTCCTGTAATTTATTCTCGTTTTTATTCATTAATACCACTATTCAGCGGTTTAACTACAAATTAATCATTTTCTATTTCTGAGCATTTTTTAATGAAAAATCCACCTCTTCAATTAAGAAGCCTCTTCTCCTGCTATATTAAGCATTCTTTGTTTCGGTTTCTTTAGAAGCGCAATAATAATTCCGATTATAGCGCCAATCAATCCAGTGATAATCCAGCCGGCCCCACTTGTGAACAGTGGTATGAAGGAAAATGTTTGATTAATTGCTTCAGTTAATATATTCGCTTCTTTAAGGGCATCCAATAATGCTACGAATCCACTCCCGATAATTGCTCCTACATATACTGATTGATATCCTTTAAACAAATTATTTGTAAAGGAGAGAATTATCAAGGTAATTGCAACGGGATAAAGTAAAAGCAAAATAGGTGCAGCAAGACTAAGGATTGTGTTTAACCCAAAGTTAGTAATAACCAAACTCATTCCAGCTAGCACAATCAACCAATTCTTATACGAAACCTTTGGATAAATACGGTTGAAATACTCCGCTACAGATGATAGGCAGGCAACATTCGTTGTTATGCCGGTTAAAAAGATAACCGATCCCAATAAAAAGATGCCCCCGTATCCAAACAGGTGTATCGCGCTGTCGGCAAGTACTTGGCCTCCATTATCGGAATAACCAATCGAATCTACACTTGATGCCCCGATCCAAGCTAGCGACAATTGCAATATTGCCAGCCCGGCTATTGTTATCATACCTGCTTTAATGAAAACAACAGAAGTTGCTTTCGTACCAGTTACACCCAGCCCTTTAATGGACTTAATAAAGATGCCCCCAAAAATGAAAGCTGCCAGCACATCCATTGTATAATATCCTTCTACAAAGCCTTTAAAAAAGGAGCCCTGTAAATATGGTTCTCTTGGCTCTCCGAATGACCCCATTGGTGTAATAAATGACATCACTATAAATACAGTAAGGAGAATAGCGAAAATAGGTGTAATTATTTTACCTAATCTGTCTACAAATTTACTTGGATTAAGTGATAATAGTACAGTGAGTGATATAAATAGTACCGAAAAGATAAAGAGTAATAAGTTGTTTGATACGATAGTATTTGAGACTATTGGAATAATAGAAATTTCATTTACTACGGATGTAGTTCTAGGAATAACGTATATCGGCCCTAGTGTTAGAAATAACGCGATTGAAAACCACATTCCAAACTTAGTGTGCACCCTTCCAGCAAGCCTTTCTACTGTACCACCTGAAATTGCTAAAGCGATAATTGCCAATAAAACAAACCCTACCCCAGTAATTAAAAAACCAGACATAGCAACCCATGTATTTGTTCCAGCCAGTTGGCCAACCATTGGCGCGAATATCGTGTTACCTGCTCCCAGAAACATCGCCAGCAGCATGAGACCAACAGCAATAAGCTGCCCAATCGATAAAGTACTTTTCATGTTAATCCTCCAATTTTCCATGCAAAATCACTATTGAGTATTAGATTTTGTCCAAGTGAATTTTGTTTGTAACAAGCGTTTGTATCCGTATTCTTCTAACTAAACTATTCAGTTGTCCGTTACATAAAGGTAACCGCTTTCATATTACTTGAAGTAATTAAGTCCTTCGCTTTTATTAATAGATTTCAAGGAGTTTAACTACTACTTAAATTAATAGTTAGTGTTGGCATACATAATCAGGTTAACTTTTTATGTATTACACACTTATTAAAGCAGTACTCTATCAATCCTTCATTCCCACTAATTTAAGTATCACTTAAATTGCTACTAATCGAATTATAAAATAATTTTGTCTATTAAGTCAACTATTTTCGCACATTTTCTATTATAATCATGATATACTTTTGATTGAGTTGGCAGAAAATACGTGTTGGAAGAGGGATTTAGCATGCACGAAGATTTAGGTAAAAAAGTAAAACAGCTTCGAAAAAAAAACAAACTCACATTGAAAGAGGTTTCGCTTAAAACTAATCTTTCCATTAGTTTCCTTTCTCAATTAGAGCATTCAAAAACTTCAGCTACACTTGAATCTATTAAAAAGATCTCGGATGCCCTTGGTGTAAACCCGAGTTATTTTTTTACAAGTCCAATAAGTACGTCAGAACCTTCTATCATACGAGATATCATGAAATCTTCCAATATGACTGAAAATAGATTTGTATATAAGGATTTATCCGGAGGTATGGAGGATCCACTTTTCTTGCCTAATCTAATTATTTTAAATCCAGGAGACAATCGTGGAAATAACTTTTCCCATAAAGGTCAGGAGTTTATATATGTTGTAGAAGGAACGCTTACAATCGAAGTGGAAGATGAAATGTTTACGCTGAATCAATATGACTGTATCTTTTTAGATTCATCCACACCACACTATTGGTTAAACAAAACAGCGCAGCCTATAAAGTTTTTATGTGTTTCAGCAACAGGCAATTAATTGTATTTCGGAGGTCTTAGTTCAAGTACAAAGGACATGGGATTTTAAATCCTGACAAGCAGAAAATAACATGCTACTCTGGACAAAGTGTGATTTCAACATTTTTTTCAGGGTATAGTTAAATACGGGGGGTGTCAGCATGAACAGCAGAACAGTGAAAGAGGTCATCTTACTAATCATTGGCTCTTTTATCTTTGCAATTGGCGTGAACTACTTTGCCATTCCAAACCGCTTATCTGAAGGTGGCGTCATCGGTATTACCATTGTTACTTATTACATGTTTGAATGGTCTCCAGGTATTGTTAACTTTATTTTAAATGCCTCCCTGGTGGCTGTCGGATATAAATTCTTTAGTAAGCGGGTCATTGTCTATACCGCCATTTCGATCGTTTTCTCTTCTTTGTTCCTGCATTTCACCGTTGAGTGGGGAAAAGAAATTAACGATGATACTTTGCTTGCGGCCCTATTTGCTGGTGTGACAGTAGGAATAGGACTTGGCATGATCTTCCGGGCAGGAGGAACTTCAGGCGGTGTTGCAATTCTTGCTCGAATGGCAAACCAATTACTCGGCTGGAGTATTGGAAAAGGGATGCTGATAATTGATATTGCCGTTATCGCTGGTTCTTCCTTTATAATAGGCCAGGAAAAAGCAATGTATACCCTCATTTCTGTCTATATAGGTGCTAAAATAATTGACATCGTCGTCGAAGGTGCAGACGAACGGACAGCTGTACTCATTATTTCCCGATACCCGGATATCGTATTAGATGCTGTTACTAGCAAAATGGCCCGTGGCATTACTGTGCTGGACGGCAAAGGTGGCTACACAAAAGCAAATCGGGAAGTGCTTTATATTGTGATTAACAAACAGGAAATCGTCCCTTTGAAAAAAATCATTCAAGAAATTGATGAGGAAGCGTACGTAACTGTTCATAAGGTTCAAGAAATATTTCGACCAGGTTATAAGGGTGGCAAATAATGGGCAGGGAGCTGAGATAGATTTCTCAGCTCCCTTTTTTTAGTAAAACTGCTAACTAATTTTAAACATGTAAAAAACACAGCTGTTTCGTAAGGGCGAGTACCCTCAAAAATGCCTTACTGAAACACCGCTATGCCTTTGTACTGAGTATCCACAGGTACAGTCCCAATCTTTTACTACAAATCAGGAGTTATTATATACTTGTGAAATCTCTTTTTCTGCAATTACTTCATTGGCTGCTTCCAGCTCTTTATGCTTATTAACTGAATCTCCCGCATAATTGTTCTGCTTTTTCAATGGTGGGTTTCCCCGTAATCCATTATGGACACTTATTCCTTCGTCTTTTCTAAAATTTAATTTGTTTTCATCCTGCTTCTTCATCTTCTTCACCTCATTATAAGATGCGTAGAATGGCTATTCTTATACGTCTATATCTTCTTATCTTGTCTGCCTTGTTTGAAGAATAAAATAAACACTCCCTGAGAATAGTAAAAACAAGGAGGTAATGATTATGGTATACAAGGGAAAAAAACGTTATAAAGTTACCACAGGAGATTATAAAAATAAAACAAACGGCTTACACTTTGGGTATGAATACTCCAGTGGAAATAAAGTTGTTGGACGTAAGTCGCCACAGAAAAAAGACAACTTATGAAATACTATTACCTTTCCTTGAAATTAAATGGATCAATTATATGTTAAAGGAGATTATATTAATGGAAAAGAAGAGAAAAGATCAGGATATTAAAAAAACTGAAATTAAAAAAGAGGATATACTTGAAATTGAGCACCAGACGTTACACCCTGGAAACGATGAAATTACCCTTAAAAATGTTGACTATGCCCCTGGGGAAAACAACTATTTATCGAATGCAAAGCAGGATAATTTAAATGAATAGAAAGCAAAAAGAAGGTGAGAAACAAGCCAAAAATGGTAAGGAACATAGGTTTTCCGAAGAATTATCTGATAGTGGAGAACGAAATGAAATTATTAAAGAGCAATCACGAAAAGGGTGAATCACTCTCCCTCCGTCAGAAAAAGCTGTTTGTCCAAATGGCTAAAGTCATTCGTCTAAACAGCTTTTTAAATTTCATTTTCGAAACTGCACACCTAACCAGCCCGATTAACATCCTCTACATTCAAGCGTCCAATCTGCTTTAACCCTGTACTTATGAACGTAAATACAAATATCCATCCTACAATAATCAGCATAATATATAAAAAATTAAAATTATGTAATGAGTACAAAGGCATATCCCATACCGCATGCAGAATGACTGGTACCGCAAATAATTTAATGAATTTCGAATCTGTAAAGTGATCGTTGGCTAAGGGATTGTTTCCCTTCACATACACAAGCGCGGCACCTGCAATTGCAGTCCAGATTACATGGGTTCCAATAGATGTCCAAGCCCGCTCAAAGATAACCGACATCATCACCTGGTCACCATATGCGATTCCAAACTGGAATGCATAGCCAGCTGATTCAAAAGCACCGAAGCCTGCACCAATCGCGGCCCCTATTAAAAGCCCATTTAAAATAAATTTCGGATTTAATTTTTTAATAAAATACACAACAACTATTAATTTTCCTATTTCTTCCACAACACCTACAACAACTGCGCCTGTATAATCCAATTCATAGACAGGGAAAACAGAAAACAAAAACAGCGTGGTAACCAATGAAGCTGTTCCACCAACAAAAAACATCTTTGCTATTTCATAAATACTAATATTCCTCGGTACATTCGTTTCCCAGAAGAAAATCAGCAATGAAAATGGAACCGCAAATGACCCTACCATAATAAGCCCCGGCAGTGCATTGATATTTTGGAACATGAAGGTACAAACATACAATAAAATATAAGTAATTGCTAATGCTAAAAAAACTCTCGAAAACAGCCATGGTTTTGGCCAGGATGTAGAAATCTCACTCTCCATAGGTGTTGTCACTCTTGTGCCCGATATGAACAGTATTTCACCTTCTTCTTGGGTATGCTTTTTGAATACAGCAGAAAATATATCCCGCAAATTTAAATCAATATTCCCCTGTTCCCCTACCATGCCATTTATTTTTTCGGTGGCATGCAGAAATGTACCCCTCATTTGGTTTGTAATACTTCTGGCTGATTGTTCCATCGAAGCTGAAGATTCCTCGTTACTGCCATTTTCAAGCCCTTCATTGTGGCGGTTAAGGTTTATACCGCATGATGGGCAAAAGTTATTCTCTTCGAAGTCTACTTGCAATCCGCAGTTATAACAAAACAAAAAACACTCCCCCTTTTCAACAGAACGTTTGAGTCTATTATACTACAATATACTGTTAGAAATTGGAGAAATGAGGTTTATTTTGGGCTTAGTTTAATTTATAAAAATGTATCAAGTTTCCTCGTGAAAATGCATTTTACAATATATCAATTATAAAAGCTGTAGTTACCATCTTTAAATTTCGATAGCAGGAAACAAAGAACTTTCCATTTACCAACACCATCCTTATACTGAACTTAATAAATCCAAAGAAGGAGTGTGATCAGGTGACACGCAGGATAGGAATTGATGCTGGGGCTACGCTTACGAAAATTGCTTATGAGGACAGAGGACATATGCATGTGAAATCATACGCTAATCAGGAGATGGATCAGCTTATCCAATGGTTACAAATCACCAACCAAAGTGCTTTCCTCAGTCTTACTGGCGGGAAAAGCACCTATTTGCAGGATGCCTCCCAGCAAAAAAGTGAACAAATAGAAGAGTTCAAGGCAATTACAGCCGGAACACGTCATTTATTATATGAAGAAACAGGAAAAATACCTGATGATTTCATCTTAGTAAGTATTGGTACAGGAACCTCGATCTTTCGCGTAATAGGTGATGATTATGAACGTTTACTTGGCAGTGGAATTGGGGGAGGGACATTCATGGGATTAGGTACCCTTCTCACAGGTAAAAAAGATTACCATGAATTAATAGAGCTCGCTGCGGAGGGAAATTACAAGAACAGTGATTTATTGGTGAAAGACATTTATGATACATCTGCAGCTCCACTTTCCGGTAACCTGACAGCAGCAAATTTCGGAAAGGCACATATAAATGACGTTGCCCTAGCCGATCAACTGGCAAGTCTTGTCAGGTTAATCGGGGAAACCATCCTGCTGTTATCCACTCAAGCAGCTGCATCACAGCAGGTTGAAAAGATTGTGTTTACCGGAAGTACTTTGACTGGCAATGAGGCTCTAAAAGAAGTACTAAGTGGTTTTCGTGATATACTTCCATACGAACCTGTTTTCCTGGAGAAAGGTGCATATGCAGGAGCAATTGGCGCATTATACAGTTAGAAAATTTACAATTGTTAATAGCATTGAATTCATCACAGAGGTGCTAAACAGCATGTCAAAAAAACAATAGTTACAATAGGAATAAATGGAGTATTAGAGGGCGGTCCAAAAAGCCTTGTAAACCAAAAGCAAATAACTAATACAGAAGTAGGCACTGACTTTTCAGCAGTGTCTTTATCTTTTCTTAAGGCTAATTTTTCATGGCAAGTTACTATTTACATAAAATGCGACGTAGCTGCAATGTTGATTTCCGCTTCGGACAGTCGCTTTCACCACTCCGGGTACAAGTGCAACATCTGCTCAGCTTCATTTCATTCGCTTTGCAGTGTTTTCTTTGCCGCTGGGCACGGCTTCAGCCTCGGGCTAACAGGATGTTAGTCATGAAGGCGTTGCGACAGGACGTCGCGTTTTTAGCCTTCCATCCCCACAAAACCACCGCTGCGGGGTCTTCAGACTCGTGCTGTTCCCGCAGGAGTCTACTGCCCTACGCTCCAATCAACAATTACAAAAAGCGAGAAATTATGAATTAAAGTAATAGATAAATATATAACAGAGCACACCATCAGCGGAGGAAAAACACGAAGACTCCTGCGGGAGGAAAGGCATCGGTGAGACCCCGCAGTGCAACAGCACAAGGAGGTTCACCAGCCGCCCGCGGAAAGCGTAGTGTATTTTCCGTAGCGGAATAAGAAAGGCACTCTCAATAGTAGAAGAATCCAAATTTTCACTACGTCGCAGTTTATATTAACTGCTAACTAAATTTTATCATTGTAAAAAAACACAAGTGCCTCACTGCAATACTGCTATCCTTTTGTACAGAGTAATCGCAGGTACAGGTACAGTGCCAATTTTTTTTAGAAAACAGACTTTCTTAATCATATCTGCTCAGTTTTTTATACAAAACTAACCCCATAAAAAACATGTTATTCCAGTTTTAATTTATCCATAAGCCTCCTTACCTTCAACGCTTCTAACGCAGAAGTTTTATAATCTATAGAAACTATAGCAATCTCCCCATCCTGTTTTTCTACATGAAACCATATATTAACTGCACTTCCAGCTGGCAGATTACTTATTGGCACGATTACTTCCTCTTTCCATTCTTCTATCAAAATAACTGCCTGATCATTATTTTCCAATCGATCAAGCACAGCTTTCGTTTCCCATTCAGGTTGCTGGTAGAAGCCAATCGACAGAATTATAAATTGTAAATACATCGCACTATTTATGCCCACATTAATCACCTCATGCATTTTCTATCATTATCCCAGGATTTTAAAATACATGCACATCGCTAAAATAGTAGAACTAGTAATAGAAACAAAATGGAAAATGTCTTTTTACTGGGGCAAACATCCATAATCATCCCACCAACCATGTACAAAACAAGATTTTCATTAAATCGAATCCAAATTCTATCACATCTGGCATTTATACAGTGATTCTGATAATCTTTAAGTAGATTATCAGAACGTTTGGAGGAACAATTATGCATAAAAACTTCTTACTATCCATGATACTGGCAATTGGCCTGGTAGCATGTGGACAGGGGGCCAGCCAGGATAGCGCACCAGAAACCAGCGAAGACCATTCAGGGACCACTGCTTCCGAAATCAAAAAGGAATTGATAGAAGAAGATAACGAAATAGAAGCCGAAGAAGAAGCAGAAGAAAGAAAGTCTGCTTCCGAAACAACAGCCACAGCAGATAATCAGCCTTCCTCAGACTTGGAGGTTCACTATATTGATGCAGGCCAGGCAGATGCTACTCTTTTAAAATTTAAGGATGAGGAGGAATCCTATACTGTCTTATACGATACTGGGGATTGGAGAAGGAATGATGTAGTCAATTACTTGGCCGCACAAAACATCTCATCGATTGACCTGATCGTAGTGAGTCACCCGGATGCAGATCATATTGGGCAATTAGCGGAAATTGTTACTACATATGATACAGGTGAGGTCTGGTTGTCCGGGAATGAAAGTTCATCCCAAACCTTCCAACGGGCTATTGAGGCAGTCCTAACCAGCGGTGCAGATTTTCACGAACCGAGAACCGGGGAAGAACATGAAATTGGACCTTTAAAGATAGACGTCCTCTATCCTGCTAGCATTTCAGGTAAATCCAACGAGGAATCAGTCTCCTTAAAATTTTCTTATGGAAACAGCAGCTTTCTCTTCACTGGAGATGCTAGGAAAAAGGAAGAAATGGACATGGTAAATAGCGGAATGAATTTAAATGCCACTATTTTGCAGCTTGGGCATCATGGCTCCAACACATCCAGTGACACAGCTTTTATTAATGCAGTCCGCCCTGAAGTAGCCATCTATAGCGCAGGAGCAAATAATAGCTACGGGCACCCTCATGCCGAGGTTATCACATATTTTCAAGACTCCGGAATAGACCTCTACGGTACCGATGTTCATGGCACGATTATTGTAACAACAGATGGAAACGACTATACTATTTTGACGAATAGAGACGGCACGATCAGCCCAAAGAGTACCGGTACCTCATCCAGCAGTCCTGATGCAAAAGAAGAGGTAGAGGATACAGAGGCAGAAGGAAGTACAGCAAATTCAACATGTATAGATATAAATAAGGCATCTTTCGAGGAAGTACAGGAAATTATTCACATTGGGCCAGCAAGAGCTGAGGAGCTAATTGACCTGAGACCATATCAGTCGCTCGATGATCTTACGAAAATAAGTGGATTAGGACCTGCTCGCATATCCGACATAAAAAGCCAGGGATTAGCTTGTGATTAGGAGGTTGAAAATGAAAGGTATACTGGATCGATTTGAAGATAACGACATAGCAGTCATTCTCGTAGAGGAAATAAACGAAGAGATGATTGTTTCAAAAGATAAATTACCTGAGGGTAGCGATGTGAACACATACTTTCATATTGAAAAGAGAAACGGGAAATTAGAGATCATTTCCATTGATACTTCTTCAAGAAAAAAAGAAGCACAGCAATCATCTGACCTGATGAAAAAGCTGCGGGCAAAGAGCAGTGGGGGGAAGTTCAGGAAGAAGTAGACTACAGAGCTTCCGTAAAAGGATAGACTGCTTCCTGCGAATGAATAAAATAGATAACCGTCTTTAATTTGGAGGATCTTATGAACAAGTGGTTTTATTTCAATTTTTTCGTAATTGTATTGGCAGCATGGAACTTAATCAATAAACAGCTTTTCTCAAATTTCCAGCCACATCTTCTGTTTGGAACAGTGGGATTGGTCTTCATATTATTTAATTGGACCCGGCATGCTGTATTCTCTACCATCCGATCAAGCTCAGATAGAAACAAGAAAATAAGATTTGCAAATCTATCTAAGAAGGTACTGCCTTTTCATAGATGGATTGGTACAAGCGCTCTTATTTTCATTGGAATTCATGCAGCTTTTGTGATTAATACCTATGGTTTTCAATGGCAAAACATGAAATTAGCAAGCGGAATCTTAACCGCTCTGGTATTATCCGGGGTTGTAATTACTGGTTGGATGCGCCGAATTAGACCGTCGGGGAGAAAACGAATGGCTCATCTGCGACTGGGAATAGTAATGTTCTTCTTGGTATTAATGCATTTAATTTTATAAGCATTTCCTATAATTGAGAGGCTGATTACTGATTAACTGGTCAACTAAACTATTCCCTGGGAAATAATTTATCGAATTTTGTTCTATCATAAGGAAGCCTTCCTTGTCATGTAAAACAAAAGAAGGCTTTGCATCTAACGCTTCACTAGCAATTGTCACCTTATCCACTTGAATCCATTTCGTTACTGTTATTGCAAGCCATATACTGATTGGTATTAATATGCAGGTTAAAAGAAGATATGGCAACAGATATGGTCCGATAGTTCGAAATGTTTCTGCTGTAAAATATAAACCAAAGTAAATAACAAGGGCCCCTTTACTGAACAATAGAAAACTTGTTGGACAAACAACCTATAAGTGTATCGTACTAATTTACTCGGTACAGCCAAAATAAAAAGCACCCTATTGGCGCTTTTCGTTCTGTTTAGCATAGTTACCGGCATGTATTACATAACAGGCACTAATTCTTCAGGCAACTGAATTTGAGCACCCCGCTGTGTTACAACATAGCCTGCTATCATAATGGCAAATTCAATAGATTTCTGGAGGCTGTACTTCTTACAATACGCAAAAGCAAGTGCACCGTTAAAAGCGTCTCCGGCACCTGTTGTATCAATTACCTTAACCATTCTGGCAGGGACCCAGCCACTTTGTTTTCCATCTGAAAAATAGGCACCCTTTTTTCCTAACGTAACGACTACCACCTTCACACCTTTATTCAGAAGCGACTGACATGCTATCTCAATATCCTTATCTGTATTAATACGCATTCCCGTTAAGGTAGACAGCTCAGTCTCATTTGGTGTCAGTATATCTACACTGGAGAGAATGCTCTCCGAAAGCGCTTGTGCTGGTGCAGGATTTAATATAACAGGTATCCCGTTCTTTTCTGCAAGATTCAAAGCAGTTATCACAGATACCAATGGAATCTCCAATTGTAACAATAAAGTATCTGAAGACATGATAAGCTTTTCTGCATCTTGTACTGATTCAGGTGTTACATGGAAATTGGCACCCTTTACTAGGATAATTGCATTCTCTCCTGTCTCACTAACTTGAATGAGAGCATTTCCTGTATCACCTGACCTTTGCACATGGTGCGTAGAAACAGAATTATCCTGAAGGTTTTTAAGTGCCTGGTTCCCAAAATCATCTTGACCAACACAGCCAACAAATTCTACCTCCGCCCCCAGCTGTGCTATCGTTACAGCTTGGTTTGCACCCTTTCCGCCAAATAAAGTGTCATAGGTGGAACTATGAATAGTTTCACCTGGCTTTACAATGTCCGGAACATGATATAGAACATCTATATTTATACTACCTATTACAGTTATCTTCATCCTGTTTCTTCCTCATTTGCGTTGTTTTATCTTGTGATCATCATCAGGCAATTTACTTGCTGTCTCTATTGCATCAATAAACAGTTGAACAAATTGCTCGCGGTCTAAAGTGTGAAGAACATGGACATTTTTTGGAAATGGTGTCCTCTGTTTATAATCGACCACTGTTGTGCCTTTTGTCAATTCCCCCTGTGTTTCAATTGCTACATAACAGTTATCACCAATGAAAAGCGTTGGATTTACAGTGTACGCTACCGCACATAGATCATGTAACCGGATATTTTTAGCATGATCAACCTCGTCGAAAGCAGTCTCTATTGCTGCTTTTTTATAAAAGTCTAGAAGTTCGACAACTAGCTTCGACAAGTCTGTCCCAATTTCTTCAATTCGTTTTACATCATTTTCATTTAGAAATGCCTTATGTGTCACATCCAGCCCACTCATAACAATAGGTACACCTGAACGAAAAACAATATCAGCAGCATGCGGGTCACTGTACACATTAAACTCTGCGGTCGGTGTCACATTTCCACCTACTGCTGCTCCGCCCATAAATGAAATGTAGGAAATTTTATTTTTAACCTCAGGGTGGGCTAATAACAGTGCTCCAATATTAGTTAAAGGGCCAGTTGCAATAATCAGTGTTTCCTCTTCATTTTCCATAATTGTTTTATACATAGCCTGAATTGCGGTAAGGCTACTCTCTTCAACTTGTGGTTCAGGGAAATTAATTCCCCCGAGTCCATTCGTGCCATGAACATTATCAGCAAATAACAGTTCACGAATAAAAGGGCCTTCCAATCCACGTGCCACTTCTATCGTCTGATTCAGATAACTTGTAATTGCTCTGGCGTTATACGCTGTTATTTCCTGAGCTTGATTTCCTGCTTCAGTTGTAATTAATCGAACATCTAACTCTGGACGAGTAAAAGCAAGTAGTATAGCCATTACATCATCTATGCCAGGATCACAGTCAATAATTACTGGAATACTCATTTATAGTTCACTTCCCTTAAATTATATGTTAGCTGTGCTACTCCTAATTACTAATGTTGGTTCACAAAAAAGAGATTCAGTTGGTTCCTTTTCTATTTGCTTCACAAGCAGGTTTACACTTTCCTGTCCCATCTTATATGTATCCTGACGAATGGTTGTAAGTTTGGGACTTAGAACGTTACAAAATGGAATGTCATCAAAACCAATCACAGAAAGCTGATCCGGTATTGCAATCCCAAGTTCGTTAGCGGCTTCATACACACCACAAGCCATTAAATCATTATGTGTAAAAATTGCAGTTACATCACTCGTTTGGAGAAAACGTTTCGCTTCACTATACGCTGAATCCATATCATAATTTCCATCAATAATATGATGGAACGGGATCTGTACTCCCTTTTCTTTCATCGCCATCAAAAAACCCTGAAGACGCTTCTCGGAGTTACTAATACCAGACGGACCTGTCATGCAGGCAATATTTCTATGACCCAGTTCGAGTAAATGATTACCAGCTAAATAACCCCCTTGAAGGTTATCAATAGATACTCCAGGTGCTATATTCTGATCATTGCCACGATCCACTAAGACAAATGGGATTTGCGAATCTGTCAGATAGAACTCATTCTCTGCTGATAGTCTGTTCATACTTGCCAATAACATGCCGTCCACCTGACGTTCCTTTAACAACCTTATATATCTCTTTTCTTTTTCAGGATTGTCATCTGAATTGCAAATGATGAGGCTGTATCCCTGTCGTGCTGCTTCATCTTCTGCTCCCCTGCAAATCTGTGCAAAATACGGATTTAAGATATTCGGTACCATTAACCCCAGCACATTTGATTTTTTGGTAATTAAACCTCTAGCAAATTGGTTTGGCTGGTAGTTCAGTTTTGCAACGGTTTGTAATATTTTCTGTCTTGTTTCATTTGTCATGCCTTCTGATTTATTATTCAAAACACGCGAAACAGTAGAGATGGAATAGCCTGTCTCACGTGCGATGTCCTTAATTGTGTACTTTGTCAAGTTGTCACCTTTCTCTTTTAAGAAAACGTTTTACTAAAACGTTATTGTAATTTTATTCAGATTACTCCAAACTGATTGGAATGTCAACTTTGCACTGTACAAGCAACTTTTATCTATTTATAAAAAGCAAATCTTATTAAATAAATTAAATTCACTTAGTTTGTACTCCAGGAAAATGGTAATATAACCTACCCATAATCATGGTAACTTTTTCACTAAAATTAAGTGTTTCCAAAATTCTATGTACTTAGTTCCTCCATGATAACTGCGTCATAGGTAGTGTTAATTCTTAGGAATTGCGATGAAGGAAGACTCTACATTAATTCGAGGTTCGTTCTTGTAACTTTACTACTTTGAGGCGTTGCTTTTCCCAACACGAAGACCTTTCTTTATATGCCTGCTTATTAGCCTTGATAAATCATACGTTTCTTCTCGTTCAGCTAGCATTTTCAAACGGAATGAACGTATGTTCGCTAGCTCTATTATATCAATTATTACGGATTTTGCAACAATTTTAAGTTGTCTTAACCGAAATTTATCTGTCACTTTCCTTTAGTTTACACCCTTCACACGCTTGAAAAAAGAGACTTCTTTCGTAGTTCAGTTAAAAGCAGTTGACAAATTCAGACTACTTACTATAAAGTATCATTGTTAACCTTTTTAATTCAGGGTGAACATTAAAAGGAGGACTCATACATAATGTCTGATTCAAGTTTAAAATTACGAATGATGATTGTAACAGCGCTGTTCGCAGCAATTATTGGTGTTTTGGCTCAATTAACAATACCATTACCACTTGTTCCGATTACAGGGCAAACATTAGCCATTGGGCTTGCAGCAACTATTCTCGGTTCCAGATACGGCACCATATCCGTCTTACTCTATTTAATTATTGGTGCAGTAGGTGTCCCTGTTTTTGCACAAATGTCTGCAGGTGTTGGTATTTTATTCGGGCCAACTGGTGGGTATCTAATTGGTTTTATTCCTTCAGCCTTTATCATAGGATATTTTCTGGAAAAAACAAGTTTTACAATTAAGAACGCAGTTATCGCCAACCTAATCGGAACGGTAATTGCATTGGTATTTGGAACCGTTTGGTTAAAAATCGTGGCAGAGCTTTCTTGGACCGCTGCATTTGCCAGTGGGGCTGCTCCGTTTATTATTGTTGGGGTAATAAAAGCAGTTCTTGCCGCATGGATCGGCATTGTGGTAAGACAACGACTGGCTTCGGCAAAACTTTTGTATGCATAACGTGCACATAAAAAAATGGAAAGGTTAATTACCTTTCCATTTTCTGTTTATCAGATTTTATAATAATTTTTTATCCCTAGAAGCTGTTTTCTCGTGTTCAGTTCATAGTAACGAACAGTTTTTACTAGCTTAGTAGACTGCTTTTCTACGGGAAACGATAAGCATAACTCCTCCCGTAAGTAGAAGTATACTACCTGCAAAAATCCAGTTATACATGTTTGTCGCCGTTTCTGGAAGCTGCTTGCCTCCCTGTTTTGTTGAAGCAAGCGCACTTTCTTCTTTTTCTTCTGCATTCGTCTTTAACTTTCCAGTACCCTTATTCTTTTTTTCTTCATCTGATTTCTTTCCTGCATTTTTAACATCATCGGCCTTACCAGTACCATTCTCTTCACTTTCTGCTTTAGGTTCTTCTTCTTTTACCTCGTCTATTATCTCTTCTTCTTCCATTTCAAAGACAGTAAATTTGCTGAAATGGCTGGTTGCTGCAACCACCGCTCCGTCCATGTAGCTACCACCAATTACTACCCATTCTTCTGTCTCTTCATTAAAGAAATAAACTTTCAGATTTTCCGTATTTTTTACCTTGGCCTCATCCACTTTAAAATACAAGGTTACTTCGTGCTCATTAAACTGACGAAGGTATTTCTCGCCTATCTGTATGGTGAAATCATATACCTTACTCAGGCTGTCTGGCGTGTAACCCTGATCAGTAACTGTAATAGTCACGGCTTCTGTTCCATCACCTAATAATCCTGAGGGGATCGTTAGAGCAACATCTTCTTTATTAATAGCCAGAACCGCTCTTTTTTCCTGCAGCATTTTAACTTGTTCTGCAGACAATGTGACTTCACTTACTTTTAACGCTTCTTTAAAATCAATTCTCAATACGCCGTCCTTTTTAACAGCCTCAACTGCTTCATTATTTACAATTACTTGTTCATGGTCTACCGGTTCTTCATCATAAACCGGATCATCAATTGGCTCCTCGTTAACCAGGTTAACTTCACCTAGCCACCCCTCTTTATGTTTTAAATAAAGATACTTATTCTCTACATCAAGATAATATTGGCCTATATATCCTGCGTCTTTAGGTGGTATACCATTGCCATACAACAATGACAACTCATCGATTGCGCCAGTACCTTCTTTATAATTACCTACTAGTTCCCACTTTCCTTTTACCTTTTCGTAAATGTCCAACGTCGTAACATGGACATAATAGGATGCCCCTATGTCAGCCTTATCATCTGGTTTATTATTACTGTAAACCCAGTGCCCCTCACCTAAATCTGCTACTATATAATTCAGGAATACATCTGCTATAGCTTTGTAGCCTGCTTCATTCGGATGAATGTTCTCCGGGTTAGGAAGATACTCTTCATAGTTCCCATGAAAAACATCAAATATGGGCACATAATACGCCCCTGTTTCTGCAGCTGCTTTAATTCCCTGATTAAGCCCAGCTATTAACTGTATGACGAGATCCTGCATGTCCACTAAATATGGCATCGCATTGTAATATCCCATTACAAAAATAGAAGCTTCGGGATTAACCTGATTTATTTCGCCAATTATAGACCCTAAATTGACCACAACGCCATTAATTGCCGCTTCTGCAGCTTTTATAACTTCTAGTTGATCTTCAGAACTACCATTCATCAGCTTTTCCATATCCACTACCTGTAATAGATCATTTGCACCTGCACTTATTGTTATAATATCCGCTTCTTGCAGTGCTTTCCTTACATCATCATCACTCATTACTTGACTCAGAACCTGGTTGGTAGTATAACCAGAAACCCCTGCATTCGTATAGTTGATATTCAAATAAGGGAGTTTTTCAACTAGCTGGTTATTAATTTGATCGGGATAACCATTAATAAAGTTCATCCCATCAAATGAAAGACCCTCAGCCAACGAATCTCCAATTGCCATATAATTTAAGTCGCTTTTCTCCTCAGAAGCAATGACTGCTTGAGGAAGCAGAATGAATACAGCTAATATTAAAACTGAAATTAACTTGATAGTTTGCTTCATCTTTTTCACAATAGCACTCCTTTTACATAAATAATAATTCTGCAGAAAGCGCATTGTCCGTATGTAGTATTTATTCCAATTTATGTATTATATGTTGAACAACACGCGTTGAACAATACTCCCCCCTTATAAGGATAGAATTTGAATGCCCAGGCTTAATAGTAAACAGGTACATTCATCTTGCTTTTCAAGAACGCATGTCAATCTAGTGAGGAAGCCCCGTTTAGTTGCTTTGCAGTATGCAAAACTTACTACCTATTATAGCTTATTGGGAAAATTATACAATATATTTTTTAACTCTTTTGATTATTCAAATGAGTTAGAGAAACTATGATTATGTCGGTGATTAACCGAATAAAATTAGACTTTCTATTTTTCATGCGGAGTGACATGCACCCCTGGAGACAGTGGCACATTTCCCTGTCAGCATTGGCGTTGAACCATACATAGGTTGTCCCGGATACATAGAATAGTACAAACAGGGAAGTAGTGTAATACAAGATGCGTAAACATTGTCATCTAAATAATATTCATCATGTACGTGTCAATCATCTTTCGGGGGGCGCATCCATTAATTACGGACCCTCTATTCATAAAAACCTGCAAGCAAATGTAAAAATTAATACAGGAGAGTTTGTCATTGGCGACGAGATTACATTGGGGTACCACCCGATAATGAAGAAGATGAGGAAGATTAATTTGGTTACAAAGGCGCCTTTTTTATAAAGGTGCTTTTCTATAATTGGAAATAAGTACATATACACGAGCAAGTTTAAATCTGTTGGTCAGGGGAAGTAACTACTAAATCAAGTTCTAATAAATAATAACATACCAACATACATACAGGAGTGAAGACGTGGAACAGCCAACAGAACAGCTAACAAAGAAGAAAATGATA
Source organism: Virgibacillus tibetensis (assembly GCF_036026595.1). Classification (NCBI taxonomy): domain Bacteria; kingdom Bacillati; phylum Bacillota; class Bacilli; order Caryophanales; family Bacillaceae; genus Virgibacillus; species Virgibacillus tibetensis. The sequence continues at coordinate 330,391 of NZ_JARZFX010000002.1, forward strand.
CTAGACAAGCTTAAGGTTATCGGTCCAGGGGCAATTATTTCTGCATCATTTGTTGGGCCTGGAACGATAACAACAGCAACACAAGCAGGTGCCTCCTTTGGTTATGCGCTATTATGGGCACTAGTTTTTTCAGTTATTACGACGATGGTCTTGCAGATTATGGTCGCTCGACTTGGGATTATTGCACAAAAGGGGCTGGGTGCAGCCATTCGTGATCAATTTGCTAACCCGGTCATCAAATATAGCGTTATGGGATTTGTCATTGTTTCTATATTCATAGGGTGTGCTGCTTATATGAGTGGTGACCTGAATGGAACATCACTTGGTATAGCGACCTTAACAGGATGGTCACTAGATGTAATTGGCCCAATTGTAGGTGTTATAGTACTAGTGCTTGGGTTAAGTGGTAGTTACAAGTTAATTGAAAAAGTCATGATTGCACTTGTGATTGTAATGAGTATAGTCTTCATTACAACTATGATTATGGCCAAACCTGATGTTGGAGAGGTTTTTGCCGGTGCCTTTGCTCCCTCTATTCCTGTTGGTTCCATCATTACCATTGTTGCACTAGTCGGGACTACGGTTGTACCCTATAACCTATTTATTCATTCATCGTCTGTACAGGAAAGATGGAATAAACCATCCCATTTAAAAGAATCTCGTCTGGACATTTTTATATCCATCGGCCTGGGTGGTTTAATTTCTGCATCTGTTTTAATTACTTCTGGTACCTTAATGCGAGGTGTCGAAGTGGAGACTGTTGCAGATTTGGCCCTGCAATTGAAGCCGTTTTTAGGGGAATGGGCTGAAACCTTTCTGGCTATAGGTATCTTTTCAGCTGGTTTTTCTTCGACAACAGCATCAGCTCTGGGTGCGGCCATTACAACCAGTAGTATTTTAAAATGGAAAGACGGAATGAAAAATTGGCGTTTCAAAGCCGTTTTTGTTGCCGTAATTCTGATTGGTATTTTCAGCTTTGTATTTAATTTTGAACCATTGGATGTGCTTCTCTTTGCACAGGCGTTAAACGGGATTCTTCTGCCTGGTATCGCCGTCATACTATTAATAATCATGAACAACAAAAAATTGCTTGGCAATTACACGAACTCGATAAAAATTAATATGATCGGGAGCATCGTTGTTCTTGTTTGTATCGCCCTAGGTACGTATAGTCTAGTGACAGCTGTTAGTTCATTTTTTGGATAGATTAGGGAAGGACTTCGCAATTTGCCAGTAAGCTTGTTATAAAAACTGATAGGCTTATTCCGGATTAAGTCTATCAGTTTAAATGATTGCCCAATTCGACAATAACCGGGAAGTGACAGAAATACATTACCAAAATTCGCGAGTATATGCTGTAAAAGCAGTCAGATCATAAGATTTATACAGCTCACTGGAGAGTTTATTTGGCTGACCAAAGAAAAAACGCTCGTACTGTGTTTGGCGGGTACCAAATCCACTCATTGTCAAATCCCATGCAAGCCGGAAAAGTTTTACCCTGTCATCAGCAGCATGCTTACTGCTTTGTAAATATTGCTCCAGATCCTCTCTTACAGGCGATTTAAAATCTGCTTCTGTGGGGATGGTAACCATTCCACTTGATCCGAGCAGCTGTATGATTTCTATAAGTCTCGGATACATCTTGGAAAACATACTGTTGGCCACGCGCAGTGGAATTAATTCTGGACGCATTAATCCAAACTCGTCCGTACTTGCATTTATTTCAGATTTCAATAACAAAGCTTCCATCGTTTCTAGCATCATAATAATCTCTGCCATCTTTTCTTGAATATGTTCATAGCAGTCTATGTTAATCGTCTGGACTAATTCCTCTGCAACTCCAAGAATAAACCCTGCCTTTATAGTCTGCCTGCTAATTATCTGATGTAAAGTGAATGGCAGAAAAGCACTCTCTCTTTGAAAGTTGTTGGAAACTTCAAGGTTTTTAAAAAAGAATATCCTTTCCCATGGTACTTTTACACGATCAAAAACAACAATAGAGTCCATTTCCTCAAAGCGGGAGCTTAGTGGATAATCAAATCGCGAATCGCCATATACAAAAGACTCCCGACAAATGAATTTCAGCCCTGCAGTGTCGCTTGGCACAGAAAAAGCAAAGGAGTTGGCTTCGTCGGTAATTCCGCCAGCGGACAGAACGAGCAGTTCATCCGTCATGCCACCTTGTGTTGCAAGCAGCCGGGCCCCTTTAATAACAAGGCCATCATTTTCTTCACCAACTATTTTGGCAGCGATGGGCTCTTCAGATTCTTCAAAATACAATGGGGAACGATTAACTTGAGGGTTAATGAACGTATGTGTAAAGGACAAGTCATCTTCACGAGCCGTTTCATAGAATTTCACCAGATTGTCTGGAAAGCAATTTTCTCTTCCTTCCAGTAATTTTGCGGATGAAGCAAAGGACATAAGCATGGTGTTCATATAATCAGGGCTTCTTCCAAGCATACCTGCATTTCTTTTTGCCCATTTTTGAATAGAAATCCGGCGTTTTTCAAGGTCGCTTTTTGTTGTTGGCTGTAAATAGGAAGTACCTACCCGGTCACCGGTTATAGGGGAACTATATGTCATGGTATCCGTAAGGTCCGGCTCCTTTTGCATATCATAAAGAGCTGCCTGACTATGAACAGCTCCTTTAAAAGCAGGATGTTCTGCTATATTACCCAAAATCCTCTCCCCATCACACCAAATATTCGTCTTCAACCGATTCATGCGTTTAATATAGTCATTACCTGAAATGACAGGCATAGGCTGCACTCCTCACAAAATATAGAAATTAAACTCACACCATTATATTATTTATCCCATTAATTGGTGCCTATTTATTGGTGCCTGTCACTTCCCGAATTTTGTCGAACGAGCCCCTGTCTATGGTGCAAAAAAGTAACTGCCAGATTTAAACCGCATATATGATGCAGTTTAGCTCTCTAACAGCTACCAGGGATAAGACTTCTATAATTTGGATTTGAGCGGTAAGCAGGTCTAGTTAGTACCTTCTGGTTTAAATTTATCGTCAATTTCTTTTTTGTCGTCATAATTCTTACCAAATAGCTTAATCATTCGTTCATGCGCTTGATTCTTTATTGAATCATCAATATGCGAAATTACTGCATATAAGGCGTATAAAATCACCATAATATCATCCGCAAATCCAACTACAGGGATAAAATCCGGAATCAGATCGATTGGCAGAATTAAGTATCCCAAGGCACCTGCGATGGTCAACTTTGCCTGTTTTGGTGTATGAGGGCTCTTGAATGCGTAAAATAACAGTAAGCTGTAATAGGAAACCTTTACTCCCATTTTCTTAGCATACTTTAATAGTTTTTCCAGGTATTTATTCTCGGAAAAGTGTTTTTCCTTCCCCTTGATCGCTTCAGCAGAATCTAAATTTCTTAATGCTATTTCATACTTTTCTTCTTTTGGCATGATTCTCTTTCCCCCATGGTGTATTATGCATCTCTTCTAAATTATATAGGAAGCAGGACGATTGCACCACTATTTTTACAACCATTCGGCAAAATACGACATATATCAGGAAGTGACTACAGGCACCTGCATCTGCGCATGTATAAAATTCCTTTATCGTTGTTTATAGAAAATTTGAATTTCACAGAATAATGAGGGTGTTCTATACTTGTATTTATATAAGAGTGTAAGCGCATTCTTGTTATCTCTTAAAATTTATGAAGGAGGTTTTTTATGTGAAACACATTCTAGGATTTATTTTAATATTAACAGTCTTTATTACAGGTTGTTCTGATAACACATCGGGTAGTGAGACAGTGGAAGGTGAAGATTGGAGCCCGGAGCAATCCATTGAAATCGTGGCTCCCTCTGGTGCAGGTGGGGGCTGGGACACAACAGCTCGCATGGCAGCTAAGATATTAGAAGAGGAAGACATTATTGGTCAGGATATTGGTGTGGTTAACAAAACCGGTGGCGGTGGCGCAGTTGGCTGGTCTTATATAGCTGGTAGAGAAGGCAGTCCATATAACTTATTTGTAACATCACCACCAATTATCGATGTCCCATTAAACGGAAACTCTGAATACAACCATGAAGACTTTACACCTATAGCGAATGTAATTGCAGATTATGGTGCTTTCGCAGTAAGAGCAGATGCTGATTGGGACACATTACCAGAATTATTTGATGATATGCTGGAAGATCCATCAGGAATTACCGTTATTGGTTCTTCATCACCTGGTAGTATGGACCATCTGAAATTTGTACGTTTTGCTAAGGCTTATGGCGTCGATGTTCAAAAAATAAAGTATGTTTCTGAACAGGATGGCGGCGAATTAACCGCTTTACTTAATGGAAGTGTAGATGTGTTCTCAACAAGTGTTGCCCAGACAGTAGAACAGGTAAAGGCTGGTGAAATCAAAGTACTGGCAATTACATCCGAAGAAAGACTTGAAGGTGATGTGCTGTCCGATTTCGAGACTGCGATCGAGCAGGGAATTAATGAAACGTATATTAATTGGCGTGGATTCATGGGTCCTGCAGACTTGGATGAAGAGGTAGTTGCCTATTATGAAGAGGCTTTCAGGCAAATGAACGAGTCAGACGCCTGGGCTGATGTTAGATCACAATATGGCTGGGGCGATATGTTCCTTGACAGTAAAGAATTTAAAGCTTTTCTTGATGAAGAGAAAAAAGAAACAGAAATACTGCTCCAGGAATTAGGATTATCTGAATAATAAATTCCAGTTGCATGACCGTATAGGAGGGATACACCCCCTCCTATTCATTTTATAATAAAGGGGGGTTCCACTTGTTTGTCTCAAGGAACCGAGTTGTTGGACTCATTTTATTTTTTATCGCAATTACTTACTTATTTTTAAGTTTCAGGCTGCCGCCCTATCCTTTAGTACCCGTTGATTCAGACGCGGTTCCAATTGTATTAGGTGTACTACTTACAATATTTTCGATTATTTTATTTTTTACAAAAGAGACCGAACAAGAAAAGTCGGAAGAAAAAAAAGTCATCCCCGAAAATAAAAAAGATTTACTCATGCTCTTAACTGTAGCTGTCTTTATCTTTTTGTATATTTGGTTATTGGAGATTGCCGGCTTTATCCTTACAACCATCCTATTTATTTTCTTCACAACACTTCTATTGGGCTATAAAAGACATATGGTGAATTTGATTGTATCTGTTTCTGTTCCGGTCGTTTTTTATTACATTTTCAGTTATTTACTAGAAATAGCCTTACCAAAAGGGTTTCTGCCTTTTTGATGACGGTATGGGAGGATTAGGATGAGTGTTTTAGACGGAATGATTCAAGGGTTTCAAGTAGCATTCAGTATACAAGGTATCATGTTTATTTTTATAGGTGTATTGTTGGGAACTATTATAGGCATGCTCCCTGGTCTTGGTCCCATCACCGCCATTGGCGTAATGATACCTATTTCTTATGGAATGGATCCGAATATGGCATTAGTTATGATGGCCGGCGTCTATTATGGAGCCGTCTTCGGTGGTTCGACCTCCTCTATTCTATTAAATGCTCCAGGTATTGCTGGAACAGTCGCATCTTCTTTCGATGGCTATCCAATGGCCCAGCAGGGAAAGGCCGGGAAAGCCCTGGCTATCGCAGCGATCAGCTCTTTTGTTGGTGGAACAGTTGGTGTAATTTTATTAATGGCCTTTGCTCCTGTTTTAGCCAAAGTTGCTATCGTATTTGGACCAGCTGAGTATTTTGTGCTCATGCTGCTTGCTCTGACAGCTATATCAAGCTTGGCAGACGGGTCGATGAACAAAGCACTGATCTCCAGTGTTCTGGGCTTCATGGTTGCTACAATAGGAATCGATGGACAAACCGGTACCCCGCGTTTCACTTTCGGGAGTATGAATTTATTAAACGGGGTTGAATTTTTAGTCATTGCGCTTGGGTTATTTGCTTTGGCTGAAGTATGGTTTCTGATTATTAATCGGAAAAAGAAACTGTTTAAAGGGGATGGTAATATAGGTTCCCTTCGCATTACGAAAACTGAATTTAAGGAGATGAGAGGTCCGGTCGGCAGACAATCTTTTCTTGGCTTCATCCTCGGCATTCTGCCAGGAGCTGGAGCAACAATCGCGTCTTTTATCGGATATATTACGGAAAAAAAGATTTCTAAAACCCCGGAGAAATTTGGAACCGGTTCAGTTGCAGGCTTAGCAGCACCGGAAACTGCCAATAACGCAGCTACTAGTGGCGCATTTGTTCCTTTATTAAGCTTGGGTATACCAGGTTCAGGTACGACTGCTGTCCTGCTAGGCGCACTGCTCGTTATGGGTATTCAGCCAGGACCCTTGCTTATCCAGGATCAACCAGCACTATTCTGGGGTGTTATAGCGAGTATGTATATAGGTAATATATTTCTTCTTATTTTGAACTTGCCTTTAATACCCTATATCTCAAAAATACTTAGCATTCCTAGGGCCATGCTGATTTCATTAGTAATTGTATTTTGTTTGATTGGCGTATATTCTCTAAGCTTTAATACGTTTGATCTATATTTACTTCTAGTCTTTGGAGTGGTCGGTTACCTGATGAAAGTGTTGGATTTTCCACCGGCACCATTTATTTTAAGCTTCATTTTAGGTGGAATGATGGAGCAATCCTTGCGTAAGGCATTAACCATATCTAACGGAAATTTAACTATTTTCATTGATAGGCCCATTGCTTTATCTATTTTAATTGTAACTGTTCTAGCACTTACTCTTCCGCCTTTTATTAGAAAAGTTAAGGGAAGTCCGACAATATAGACATCGTTATATACTGCGATTATTGCGATTTTCCCATGCATCATTAGAGAAAAATAAGATTTAGCTGGAGGTTTAGTAATGAAAAAAATTGCATTAATCACCCTAGGAGGAACTATCTCGGCAAAAGGTCTCCACAGGGGGGACTTGAAGGATTACCAATCTGGGCTGTTGGGTGGAAATGACTTCTTAAATGAATTACCAGAACTTAGTGAGATGGCAAACATTGAAGTGGTTCAGATTGATAATGTTAGCAGCACGCAAATTAACGAAAACCATTGGATAAAATTAAAAAAGATTGTGGAATATTATCTGAACGAGCAGAACTTTGATGGGGTGGTAATCACCCATGGAACGAATACAATTGAAGAAACTGCATACTTTTTACATTTAACGGTAGACAGCAATAAACCGGTTGTTCTCGTTGGTGCGCAACGACCATTTACAGCCTTAAGTACCGATGCGCATTTGAACCTGATTCAGGCTGTACGAGTTGCTATCGACCCAAACTCCAGTAATAAAGGAGTACTAGTAGCAATTAATAATGAGATCAATTGCGCACGTGATGTCACAAAAACAAACACCTACCGATTGGAAACTTTCCGTTCTGGCGAAACTGGATATCTTGGATTTATCGATCCTGATGAGACAGTACGGTATTATAGAACGCCAATAAGGCGGCATACGATCAACTCTGAGTTTTCAAAGACACCTATAACCAGCTTAGCTAAAATTGAAATTGTCTATTCCTACGCTGGTGCCTCGGGGGAACTGATTAATTTTATCACACAAAGTAAAAAATATGATGGCATAGTAATAGCAGGAACTGGTGCAGGGCGTTTTTCGCAAAAGGAAGAGAAATCCTTGTATGAAGCAAGAAAAAACGGATTACATATCGTACGTAGTAGTAGGGTGGGAAATGGCAGAGTCCTGGATATAGCATCTTACAGGGGGCTGAAAGCGGTCAGTGGAGATAACCTTTCTCCTCAAAAAGCACGCATATTGCTTCTGCTTTCATTATTGCAATCCAATGATGTGGAAGAAATACAGAGGATTTTCAATGAATACTAATTAATATGAATACGAATAAAAGACATATTTACAATAGATTACTCTTAGTTACTATTGCGAATATGTCTTTTCCCTAGGCTTTTTTAGATTGTTGCATGTGTATTCGTCCTCTCTCTATTTGGCAAAAATTTTACTTTATAACAAACATTCAGAAATAGCTTTTTCTTGTTCAATGCTATTATCCTTCAAAAACGTGTAAAACTTGTGGACTGCAGCATACTGAAGGGTCTGATGACGGCAATACACAGAAGTGATTCGCTCAACAGCTACTTGTTCTTCATCAACGATCGGCTGAATACATAATTCCTTTTCACCTGTTAGGCAAATTCCGGGCAGGATTGTATAGCCGAGACCAGCGCGCACCATTTCCTTAGCCGTTTCCAAACTATCAACAGTCATCGAAATAGACCCATCTTCACTGAACGTTTTATTCCACCAATCTTTAACAATCGTTTTTAAATAGGTATCCATGTGGTACTCAATTTGCGGCAATTCAGGAAGCTCTTCTATTGTTACAGGGTATTTTGATACTACACAAATCGGCTCTGAAGCAATAATATCCTTCTCCTCCTGCCAATAAAAGTCGCCTCTGAAAATCCCAATATGAACATCGCCCCTATCAAATCTACTGAAGATAGCTGAGCTTAACCCCGTAATTATTTGAAAGTTCACCTCGGGGTAATCCAACCGAAAACTATTTAATAGATTAGGCAGCATATATTGACCATAGGATGAAGCAACACCCAACTTAACTGTTCCACGTATTTCTGTGTCCATTAATTGAACCGCTTCCATCGTTGTCTCCAGTTTCAGCAAATTATCCCTAGCATATTGCAGAATCAATTCACCCTGCGGCGTTGGGCTCAATCCTGAATTTTCACGTGCAAAAATCGTCACGTTAAACGCCTGCTCAATTCGCCTCAACCTATAGGTCAAAGCGGGTTGAGATATAAACAATTTAGCAGCTGCCCTTGTCATATTTCTTTCCTCGTCCAGAATTATTAAAATAGCACAATCTTTTTCATTCATAGGAGGTTCCTTTCTATTAGGATTCACTAATATATAATGAAACTGCTCATAGTTTGTGGGTAAAGTTGCAGAAACAAGCGCATTCTATATTCCTGTCAGCAGTAGGATGTTTTTTAATTTCTTCTATAAGGGTACCATCAGAGAAGTCATATTGCCATGCTATATCTGATTATCGCTCATTTTGACATCGCTTTCAATTTAAAGCAATACCATTTTCTTATACAGTTAATCAAAGAGAAGCTTGATAACAATAGCTGTATATAGACTAAACCCGTCTCCCAGAAACTTCATGCAGGGAAACTCCATTTACTGAGAGTCCATTATTTATCTGTATTTTTAACTTTTAAAAAGGCTTGTTCATCAAACTTTTCTGCAAAAGAATGCTTCTTTCTCATTGCTTTTCCAAAATGATATTGATTGGCCGCAACTGTTTGGTGTATCGTTTCAATATTATCAGGGGTTAATCCGGATCCCGGCAAAATCTCAGGACCTTTGGTTTCCTCAGCTAGTGTAACGAGTTCCTTTAACTTCCCCTTCCCCTGCTCACAATTGCTTTGACCACCGGATGTTAATATGCGCTTGATAGTTTCTCGATAGTTTAACAAGGTTTTATATGCCTCAATTTGGGAAGGAGCTTCATCAAATGCACGATGGAAGGTTATATCCAAGTCGGACGAAACAGCAATAACTTCTTTAAGCAATTTTTCATTTATTTTATTTTCATGATCGAGAGCCCCAAACACGATCCCTTGTCCGCCAAGTTTGCGTACATGCTCTATGTCGTAACGAATAATAGCCATATCATCAACTGTATAATTATAATAATGACTATGGGGGCGTATCATTACCTGCACTGGGATGGATACACTGTTAAGTACCTGCTGAATTGTACCGTGACTTGGAGTTAGCCCGCCTTCACTCATTGCAGAAACCAATTCCAGCCGATCCGCACCTAATTTTTCTGCTTGTACTGCCTCTTCGCCATTTTGTACAATAACTTCTACTAACATGTGCCTCTCCTCTTTCTCTTTAAAATGGAAGGTGATACATAGCTGGCATTCTACTCCATCCAGACTATCCGTGTTTCCCGATTGATACGCCCTGTCTCATCTGCTGCCTCAACGGTTACAACGTGAAACCGTTCTTTTAAAACATCATTCATCTGGAGAGAAACAAGGGAGGATTGTTCATTAAATTCAGGTTCATAAGGGATTCCATCGACAATAATGCGAAGACTGGCGATGTCAATGGCATGCCCTTCTTCTTGTTCCAGCTTTGCAGTAAATAGTGGTGTACGACTGTCCATCATTTCTCCCATTTCATAAGCTGGGATAATAGTGGGACTCTTCCCTTTATTCATTTGATCAGGATCTGCAGCCTTCTCTACGTCACGAAGTACTCGCAGTGTATTGGCTCCGAGGATTTTTTTAATATCTTTGACTGAATAATCTCTTTCTATTAATTCCTCTGTTATTTTATATAGTTCTGATGCATCCTTCAGATCATTTGGAAGTTCGGCCCCATCGTAATCTGAACCTAGTGCTACATGATCAATACCAATTAAATTAACGGCATAATCAATATGATCCACGATATCACTAACCATTGCTTCTCTATCATCTGTCAGAAACTGGGGATAGAAAACAATTCCCACAACGCCTCCATTTTCTGCAAGTGCTAATAGCTGCTCATCCGTGAGGTTGCGGGGATGGTTTCGTAGTGCATTCACACCGGAATGAGTCGCAATGACTGGGGCTTTGCTAACCTCCATCACATCCCAAAATGTCCGTTCAGCCATATGGGAAACATCGATCATCATACCGATCCTGTTCATTTCCTCCGCCACTTCCACTCCCAGTTCTGTCAGCCCATCACCGGAAGGCGTGCTAACAGGATCATTATAGACTCTATCTGCTCCTTCACCCAGTGCATTAGAATAGTTCCAGGTAAATCCGATGGCCGTAATTCCGAGATCATCATACTGCCGGATAAGCTCAATGGCATTATGCTCTTCCAGGGAATAGGCTCCTTCAATAGTAGGTACAGCTGCAATTTTCCCCTTCTCGATTGCTGCCTGGATTTCTGTAAAGGTAGACGTAACTTCCAGCTGATCGGTATTATTTTTCTCGATCCAATAAAGTGCGTTAATAGATGCCAGTGTATTGCTGATGCTACGGGGGTTATTATCATAAAAACCAGAGGTAAACGCAGCAAAAAACGGAACTGACAGACCGGCAGCCTGCATTTTCGGAATATCCACTTCGAAGTTCGTTTCTTTGCCAATATCCGTCACAGGCAGCCACGTATCAGGATCAACAACCTTCATCAGAGTATCAATATGACTATCCACAATTACAGAGTTAGCATGGATAGAAGTTACATCCTCCTCTTGCCCCGTAACTATCCACGCATGAAAATCAACAGGAATGGAAAGTAGAATAGACACAAACAAATATATAACTCTCTTCCGCATGGATGTCTCCTCCTTTGGTGGTGCCTGTCACTTCCCGAATTTTGTCTGGTGGTGCCTGTCACTTCCCGAATTTTGTCGAATAGCAAATTCCGCCTGTACAGAATAGTGTTGCTATAATCTTATCTAGATTAAGCTAGTATCCTAGTATAGTTTTTTCGCGGTATTTTCCGATATTTCCATCTTAATTTTTTCTGCTTCTTTCACATTCCTCATAGTCAGCCCTGTGCAAACTAAATCAATGATAAAAAGCTGGCCAATTTTCGATACCAGTGAACCACTATCCCAGGGACTTTCTTTTGCAGATGAAAGAAGAATGTAGTCAGCATACTTTGTTAATGGTGATTTAATATAGTTGGTTAATGCAATCACTGTTGCATTTTTTTCTTTTGCGATTTGCACCGAATCAATGATATCCTTTGTGCTTCCCGTCATACTTATTGCGATGACTACACTGTTTTCATTCATCGATGATGCACGCATTACCTGAAAATGTGAATCAGTTATTACACTTGTCTGCTTACCAATACGCAGCAGCCGGTTTTGCATATCCATACCTGCAATCCCTGACGATCCTATACCAAAGATAACCACATCATCAGCATGATCAATCGCCGCTATAGCCGCTTCTAATGTTTCAGTATCAATAATCTCATACGAATTATCGATCGCCTGGACCATATTTTTTCGGATTTTTTCCATATAAGTTTCATCCGCATCATGAACTACTTCCAAGGAGACTTCCTGTGCAAACAAAAACTTAAAATCCTGAAACCCTTTGAATCCAAGCTTTCTAAAAAAACGCAGCACCGTAGCCTCCGCTGCACCACTTGCCTCTGACAATTCTGTTAATGAATGGTACAGAACTTTTTGATCGTTTGCTAAGATATAGTCATAAATTTTTTTCTCAGACTTTGTAAAATCCCGCTTATATTGTTCCATTATTATGGAAGGTTTAATTCCCTTCATCTGATTCTCCCCCATAGCAGCCCCCTCTTTTCTTATTCATTCATTAAATAATGTTTTGCAGCACCGAGTAAATTAGCCTGGTTATCCTTTTCTGCCAGCTTTACCGCTAAAGAATTCCAGTGGTTTGGCATAATCTTTTTAGATAGAGATGTTTTAATAGCATTTACTAAAAGATCCCCCTGAGCAGAAATTCCACCACCAATCACAATCAGTTCCGGATTAAAAATATGCACAAGTGATTGGATTCCTGTAGTTAAATCATCGATCCATTGATCAAAAATACATATACTCTTTGAATCATTTTCTCTGATTTTCATAAAAAAATCCTTTAATTCTAGTGGATAGCCGAATTCGTGGTTAACCATGTCACCCAAAGCAGAACTGGAGGCATATTGTTCAAAACATCCGCGATGCCCGCAGGTGCACGGCTTTCCACCTGGATAAAGACTCATATGCCCAAGCTCTCCTGCTGAATAATTTGCCCCTGTATATGGCAAGCCATTCAGAAATAAAGCACCACCTATACCTGTCCCTATCGTAATGCAAAGAAAGTCATTTACTCCAACAGCAGCACCTTTCCAGTGCTCCCCAAATGCAGTACAGTTCACATCATTTTCAACTTTCACCGGCAGACCTGTATGCTCACTTACCATTTTCGCAATAGGCATCCCAGTGTACCCTGGTATGTTATCTGTAGCATAAATAACAACGCCATTCACACGATCAATCTGGCCTGCTGAGCTGATGGAAAAGCCCGTAATGTCCCATTTCTGTTTTAAAACGTCGGTTAAATTGTTAACCTTACGAATAACTTCTAAGCCCCCAAGCCTTGCCTCTGTCGGCGTGGAATCATGATATAAAATTTCTCCGTCATCATTAACAATACCATATTTAATAGAGGTACCTCCGATATCAATAACACCAAGCAACATCATTTTAACTCCTTTATATATAAGTATAATAAATAGCATCCCTAAAGTGAAGCGGCATTCAATTGGCGTTTCGTCTCTCTTAACCTGCTCTTCCCAGCAAAAATAATCACTAACGTGTAAAAAAGAGAAAAACCCGCCCGGGGCTTTTCTCTCTATTATTTACGGACTTAACAGATTTGGTAAAAACAGTACAATCTGCGGGAAGATAGTAATCAGGATAAGTGTTACAAATAATGGTATCCAGAATGGAATTACACCTTTCGTGATCACATGTATAGGAATATTACCCACTCGGGAGACAACAAACAGTGCCATACCCATTGGAGGTGTTAAAATTCCAATCATCAAGTTCAATATTACTATAATACCGAAGTGAACAGGATCCACACCCACTGTCATAATAACCGGTACCAGAATTGGTATTAGTAAGATGAGCAACGCCAAGGATTCTATAAACGTACCTAATAGAATAAGCAGTAAATTAATCAGCAACAGCAATATGATTGGATTTTCAGTTACAGATAAGAAGAAATCTGCTATTGTAATCGCTATCCGTTCATGTGCTATCATTTGACCAAAAAATTCAACCGCCATAATCATCAGGACTGCAACACCTGTCAGCTTTAATGAAGAAACGACATTATCAAAGAATTTCTTCAATGTCAGCTCTCTGTAAATGAAGAATCCTAACACCATTGCATAAACAGTTGCAATTACAGCTGCCTCTGTTGGTGTAAAAAATCCCGAGAAAATTCCGCCGATAATAATAATTGGTGTTAATAAAGCCAAAAATGCTCTTCTGAAATGGTATATCCTCTGTTTAAATGTCGCTTTATCATCCGTTGGGAACCCACGTTTCTTGGCAAAGAAGTAGGCAACCACCATCAGACTGATAGCCATAATAAGTCCGGGTATCACACCAGCTAAAAATAATTTAGCGATCGACTGGTCTGATACAACTCCATAGATTATTAATGGAATACTAGGTGGTATGATTGGACCAATAATTGCAGACGCAGCAGTTAGTCCCCCCGCATAATCATCATCATATTTTCCATCTCGCATTGATTTTATCTCCAGCTGTCCCAAACCGCCCGCATCAGCTAACGCAGAGCCAGACATCCCGGAAAACATAAGACTCGCCATGATATTAACATGCCCCAAGCCTCCGACAAAATGACCAACCAGAGACTTGGCAAAGCTGAAAATTCGTTCCGTAATCCCAGAGGAATTCATTAAAGTACCTGTTAGGATAAAGAATGGTACGGCCAGTAGGGAAAATACATCAATACTGTCAACTAATTTGGCACTAGTAAAAAATACTAGACTCCAGTCATTAGTGATGAAATAAACGAATGTCGAAATCAACAAGGTAAAACCTACAGGCATTCCCAAAAGAAGTAATACGATCCACAAAATTAGAATCATGAATACATCCATTTATTCCACCTCCTTCTTATGCTTGATATCTTTTATATTTTTTTCAATCAAGCGATAAAGCATAAGTAGGGATAAGACTGGTAATGCCATATACATATAGACATAGGATATATTCAATGAGACGATTTCCACCGGCAGTTTACGGATAGCCATTTTATACCCGACATACATCATCAAAATCAGTACAACTGCGATCATGACCTGAAATGTATAATGAAGAACTGTTTGAATTTTATCAGGTAACTTATCAAAGAAATATTCAATTCTTACATGCCCATCGTTTTTAATTTCTGATGAAACTGCGAGATACGCTACGTAGACAAACAGGAATCGTGCTAATTGCTCTGACCACTGTAAAGGATCATCCAGTACCTGACGTGAAAATATTTGCATTACGAGAACGATAAGCATAACAATAAACAGGGACCCACCAATAATTTCTTCTAAGTTATTAAAGAATTTTTTCATGATCATTCCCCTAGGTTTTACTAATATATTATCTTACACTTTCAATTTCATCTAAATACCCCTCAGCATCTCCTTCAATATCTTCTGTGTATTTAGGATATGCTTCAGACACTGCCTCTTTAAATTCGTCCAGATCCGGCTCTGTTACAGTTACGCCTTCCTCTTCAAACTTTTTAACCAGCTCTGCTTCTTCCTGTTCGAAAAGGTTAGTGTGTTCTTCTGCCGCTTTATTAATTCCATCCTGCAGAATGGTTTGCAGATCCTCAGGCAAAGCTTCCCATGTATCTTTACTTACTACATAGTTAGCATCGTTAACGACATGATTTGTTAATGCCATATAATCCTGTACTTCATAAAACTTCTGAGCATCAATAGTTGATAAAGGGTTTTCCTGACCATCCACTGAATTTGTCTGCAAAGCAAGGTAAACCTCTGTAAATGCCATTGGAGTAGCTGATGCACCTGTGTACTTCGCATAATCCAATAATGTATCCGCTTCAGGAACGCGTAATTTTAATCCTTTCATATCACTCAGTGATTCAATTGCGCGGTTTGCTGTAGTTTGACGTGTACCATTATAAGCAGTAGCCGCAATCATCCAATTATGCTCGTCCAGCAATTCACTGTGAAGCTCTTGGCCATATTCTGTTTCATAAACTGCACGGTGTAAATGGTCGAAATCGTCAACAATGTAAGGCAGCCCCATTAACGTTGCACGTGGAACCCAGATTCCAAATCTGCCAGTCTCGGCAAATGTTATATCCAGTGAGTTCTCGCGGACTTGCTCCAGCATTGCACGGTCATCTCCAAGCTGTGAGTCTGCATAAATATTAATAGTCAGTTGACCATCACTTTCTTCATCAACATAGTCAGCAAGAACCTCCGCTGCTTTGTATTCATTCTGTGCTGTACCTGCTACCATACCAAACTTCAACTCGAAGCTTTCCTCGTCAGATGAAGCTCCTCCCTCATCTGTACCACATGCTGCTAATCCTGCAATTAAGACTACTAAGATACCCATCAACATAAATTTCTTCATAACTAAACCCCTTTCATTTTATGGAATTAATGTAATCGCACCATAATAAAACGCTTTCATTGATTATTGACAATATATCACCATGATAATATATTGTCAATATAATTTTAAAAATGACTTTTACCTATCAATTTACATGTATTTCTCTGCAATCTGTCTTGCTCTGCCTACTTCTTCTTCCTTTAACTCACGCATAGGCTTTCTGCAGTGTCCTGCGTCAATTCCTTTAAATTTCAGCATTTCTTTTATAGTCTGATAGAGACCATTGTCTAAAACGGCCGCAATCAAATCATTCGTTTCTTTTTGTACTTTTCTTGCCTCTTCCATTTTACCTTCAGCTGATAGTTCCATAATTTGTCGCGCGCGTTTGCCATTTACATTAAAAGTACTTCCAATAGCTCCATCAATATTCAGCACACTAGCAGATAGAAGCATTTCATCAAAACCGGAATAAATCAATTTATCCGGAAATGCATGTCTGATTCTTTCCAGCAGAAAGAAATCTGGTGCTGTAAATTTAACGCCAATAATCTTTTCATTTTCAAATAGCTCACCAAACTGTTCCAGATTCATATTCACACCAGTTAATGCAGGGATAGAATAAATGATTAAGTCATTGTCCACACTTTCCAGGATCGTATTGTAGTAGTCTTTAACTTCTTCAAAGTTAAACTTATAGTAAAATGGAGTCACTGCTGAAATAGCATCATAACCCAGATCTGTAGTAAATTGTGCAAGCTCCACTGCTTCATCTATGTTCAGCGACCCAACCTGGGCAATAAGCTTTACCTGATCTCCAACCTCATCTTTTACTATTTCAAAAATTCGCTTCTTATCTTCAGTTGAAATCAAGAAGTTTTCTCCCGTGCTCCCATTGACATACAGACCATCAATTTGAGATTCCTGTATGTTATGTCTTACTATTTCTCTTAAGCCCTTCTCATTAATTTTTCCTTTTTCATCAAATGAACACATTAAAGCAGTATATAATCCTTTCATAGCTATCACCTTTCTATTGGTTGTATTTTTTATTTTCTTCAATTGCTTGCATAAATTTTTCCGTAATTAGTTGTGGTCGGGTAATCGCACTTCCCACAACTACAGCATGCGCACCTAGTAACAGTGCTTTTTTTGCTTTTTCAGGTGTATCAAAATTCCCCTCCGCAATGACAGGGATTGAAGCTTTTTCAAGCAGTTCCTTTAACAAATCCAGTGGAACAGTTCCCTTGGAATAGGTAGTATAACCCGCAAGTGTTGGTGCAATGATATCAATACCGGCTTTTTCAGCATTTAGCCCTTCTTCAAGTGAAGATATATCCCCCATAAATAATTGATCCGGGTATTTCTCTTTGACCTCGGAGAAAAATTCCCGGAAACTCTTCCCATCTGGTCTTTTCTGGTTAGTTGCATCAAACGCAATAATATCCACACCTTCGTTATAAAGCTCATCCACCTCGTTTATCGTAGGGGTAATAAATACATTGCTACCAGGTAAGTCCTTTTTAATTATACCTATAATAGGAAGATCCACTTCTTTTTTAATCGCCTGAATATCCTTGACACTATTTGCTCGAATTCCGGAAGCTCCCCCCATGCTTGCCGCAAATGCCATTCTTCCCATGATATAAGAATCATGGAGGGGTTCACCTTCCAATGCTTGGCAGGAAACAATTAAACTTCTGTCTATTTTCTCCAGTACACTCATAGTAAATCTCCTTACCTGTTGTAATAACAAATTTCTTGTAAAACGCTTTCAACAATTGAACTATACCATTTTTGATTATTGGCTGTCAATTTATTTTTTAAAATGATAATGAGTATTCACAATGAGTTGCCAACCTGACATCCAATAGAGATTTAATAACGAAAAGCTAATTGTTAGATATAAAGTGGCCTCTTTATCTGACTCATATTCAACAGATTAGAGACTGCTAGATCCATTGTGAGCTTTCTCATTATTCCTACCCTTTAACAGTCTCTACGCTTCCATTTTCAATCCTATAATTTAATCAAAATGTGTCCAGATTAGATAAGTTATTTTCTTTTGCTCCATCCGGTTCACTGCGGATGATGTCCCTGCCGTATTTATGAAAGACATCTACATGTGCCAATTTTCCTGCCTTCGCTACATCCAGAGCTCTCAGATAGTCCAGTTCTCTTCCGCTTTCTGTTTTAAATGCAATGATATCACCATCATCATTTTTTCGAACAGCTACTATTCGTTCTTGATGTGATTCTGCAGATTGATCCATTTGAACCTTTGCCTCATCTTTTCCTTGATTCCTATATTAATTATAAATACGTTCAAAATCTCTATCAGTCATATGAAAACCTCCCAAACTATAGTTAGTTTGTTCTAGGTCCGCTAATTTATGCGCTATACCGTAAAGCGTTGAACAGCTTTAAAAACCATCATAAACAATAGTCTAATTTAGAAAGTAATGGAATTCAGCAATTAAAAATAAACTGCCCTGTATGACTTCCCTAATTTTACAAGTAAGTGAATTGTCGAAAAAGTTATTGACTTCTGTTTACTTTGCTCCTATAATCAACCTAACAATCGTTAGGTGGTGAAATTATTGAAGGAAAAATTAATTGATGCAGCTTTAAACCAATATTCATTACATGGATATCACGGTGCAACGATGAGGAAAATTGCTGCAGAGGTTGATATAAAACCCGCATCTATTTACTTCTTTTACGAAAACAAAGAAGAATTATTTATAGCAGCTTTTAAACAGCTGTTAAATAATCACTTTAAAGCAATAGAACAGGTTTTAATAAATAGTAAAAACAGCCCTGTAACTGAAATTTTCACTGCCTTACTTCACGGTATTGTCGCCCACCATAAGGGAGACGAGCAGAGTACAACTGCATATATATCGTTGGTTACATCACCTATTCCCGGAATCAGTAAGCATCTGAACAGTTACATGTTATATATTAACGATTATCTTGTTGAGTCATTGGGATCTGTCCTTAAAAAAAGCTATCCATTGATGTCAACACATGAAGTTGATCGCGTAATTAAGCAATGGGTTTTTATCGGTAATGGGGTCTTCTGGGGGATAAAGTTATATGAAGGCGATGCTTTTAACGAACAAGTGGATTTAGCTGAGAAAATGATTCAAACCTTATTCCTTGAGCTGGAAAAGAAATATGCAAAATAATTTAAATTTTATAAATAGGAGGAACTCGAAAATGGAGAATCGATTTGATATAGTAAAAGATTACGAACTTGAACCAGTGCCACAACATAAACGAAAAGGATGGGTCAAGCTATCACTTGTATGGATGGGCGGCATTGTAGCCTTATCTGCAATCGTTCTTGGAGGAGCGTTGGGTTCTGGATTATCGTTATCACAGGCAATAGCAGCTTCATTTATCGGTTCATTCATATTGGCGATTCTAAGCGCACTATGCTGTGTCGTAGGAGCAAAGACTGGTTTGTCAACCGCACTTGTTTCTAGATTTGCTTTAGGTAAGTACGGATCTTACGCTGTTTCAATCATTATTGCAATAGCTTTATTTGGTTGGTTTGGTGTTCAGCTTGATTTATTCGGAGCAAGTTTGCACAATATTTTGATTGATGGACTTAATATTAATATTCACCCACTTATTCTAGTTATTATTGGCGGCATATTAATGACCACTACAGCAGTTTTCGGATATAAAGCAATTGAAAAGTTAAGTTTGTTGGCAGTACCACTTTTGGCAATTTTATTAATTAGTTCTCTATCAAAAGTAATGAGTGATTCTACTATGACAAACGTTGCAAACGCACCTATTATTGGTGATCCTTTAACAATGGGTACTGCAATTTCATTGATCATTGGCTCATTAGCAATTGGTGCGATTATCGGACCGGATATTTCCCGATACGCCCGTTCTACTAAAGATGCCATCATTTCATCCTTTATGGGTTATTTTGTAGGATTTAGCATTGTTTTAATAATTGCCATAGTTCTAGCAAAAGCAACGACCCAAGTCGATATTGTAGAAATTATGTTAACACTAGGTTGGGGAACAGCTGCATTGCTTGTCTTAATATTAGCGCAATGGACAACAAATGATAACAACCTTTATTCTTCCGCACTCGGATTTTC
This sequence comes from Virgibacillus tibetensis, assembly GCF_036026595.1. Taxonomy (NCBI): domain Bacteria; kingdom Bacillati; phylum Bacillota; class Bacilli; order Caryophanales; family Bacillaceae; genus Virgibacillus; species Virgibacillus tibetensis. The sequence continues at coordinate 350,687 of NZ_JARZFX010000002.1, forward strand.
TGTTATTTTTCAAAAAATTCCAAAGTACATGTTAACAATCATGGCAGGTGTGATAGGTACAGCAATGGCAGTCGGTGGTATATATGATAATTTCATTCCTTTTTTGAATTTCCTAAGTGCTTTAATCCCTCCTATTGGTGGAATTTATGTTGCGGACTTTATCATAAACCGCCAAAAATATAAATTTGATAAACTAGGAGAAACAAAGGATGTAGAAGTAATAGGTATTGGTGTATGGGTTATAGCTGCACTGCTAGCATTCATGACTATGCCTGCACCAAATGGTTTTGGTCTTTTTACATTAACTGGTGCCTCAGGATTTGATGCATTTATAGCTGCTTTTGTATTACAGCTTATCCTGGCAAAACTAGCAAAAGGTTCAACTAATAAATCAATTGTGTCATCTAACGCTAAAGGAGGAAATGTTTCATGAGATTAATAGGCAAACAGGAAATAGAAGACATCGCAGTTGGTGCTGCCCTTTTAGGTACAGGGGGTGGCGGTGATCCGTATATAGGGAAATTAATGGCACTACAGGCAATTGAAGAGAATGGGCCTGTCCAATTATTATCCGTTGAGGAGGTGCCTGATGATGCACTTGTAGTTCCTTCTGCGATGATGGGCGCTCCTACCGTTATGGTTGAGAAAATACCGAGTGGTGAAGAAGCAGTTGGTGCTTTTAAGGCGTTACAGACCTACATGGGTAAGGAAATTTTTGCAACCATGCCTATCGAAGCTGGGGGAGTAAACTCATTATTACCTTTTGCTCTAGCAGCACAGTTGGGTTTACCTGTGATTGATGCAGATGGTATGGGGAGAGCTTTCCCTGAATTACAAATGGTAACCTTTTATTTGGATGGTGTACCCGCTACACCTATGGTTCTAGCAGATGAAAAAGGAAATAATATGGTTCTTAATACGATAAACAATGTCTGGGCCGAGAGAATTGCACGTGGTGCGACCATTGAAATGGGAGGGTCAGTGATGCTTTCCATTTATCCTATGGATGGTAAAACTATAAAACAAAGCGCCATACACAATATTCTGCAACTGGAAGAAAATATTGGCCGAACGATTCGTGAAGCCAAGTTGAATAATTATGATCCAATTGCTGAAGTTTTAAAGCTTACGAACGGGTACACTTTGTTCAAAGGAAAGGTAACCGATATCGATCGGAAAACGGAAACAGGATTTGCACGTGGTGTAGCTACAATTGAAGGAATTGAAAACAATCAAAACGAGGAACTGTACTTGAAATTTCAAAACGAGCATTTATTAGCAGAAACAAAAAATAAAACATTGTGCATGACACCAGATCTTATTGCTGTACTGGATTCTGATACAGGCATGCCCATTACTACAGAAGGACTAAGATATGGTGCTCGTTGTGTGGTTGTAGGCCTGCCATGTGATCCGAAATGGCGTACAGAAAAAGGCATTGAAACTACTGGCCCCCGCTATTTCGGTTATAACACAGACTTCACACCAGTTGAAGAGCTTATGAAAGGGGAAGTATAAAATGGCAAACTACCGTATTGGAATTGATGTAGGCGGGACACATACAGATGGCGTTATTTTAGACGAAGCATATAACGTTATTGCAGAGACGAAAGTACCAACTTCTGAAGATGTAAGTAGTGGTATTTACCAAGCTCTTCACGAGATAGTAACCACTTCATCTGTTCCTGTTGAAAATATTAATTATGCAATGCTCGGAACCACACATTGCACGAACGCAATTGTCGAGCGAAAACGCCTTAACAATATTGCAGTTATTCGTATTGGAGCGCCTGCTACACTAGCTATTAAGCCTTTACTTGGAGTTCCAGAAGATCTTAAAGACATTTTAGGAAAGCATGTGTATATTGTCCGTGGTGGTCATGAATTTGATGGTCGCGAAATCACTGAACTTGATGAAACGGACATTTACCGAATTGCGAATGAGGTCAAGGGTAAAGTTGATTCCATTGCCGTTACATCTGTCTTCTCACCCGTAACAGATGGACATGAACAGCGCACAGCTGAAATATTACAGGAAGTTCTTGGTGATGAAGTAGCTATTTCCTTATCCAGCGAAATTGGAAATGTTGGACTTTTGGAAAGAGAGAATGCAACTATTTTAAACGCATCAATCGTAAACGTTGCAAGAACAACTGCAAATGGATTTGTAAATGCGCTTAAAAAAGAAGGCATTGATGCAAAAGTCTTTTTCGGACAGAATGATGGAACTCTTATGTCCGTGGAATATACGGTACGATATCCAATCTTAACAATCGCCTGTGGACCAACAAACAGTTTACGCGGAGCCTCTTATTTAACAAATAAGTCTAACGCTCTTGTTATCGATGTTGGCGGAACAACGAGTGATGTTGGTGTGTTAACAAATTCCTTCCCTCGTCAATCATCACTCGCTGTTGAGATTGGTGGAGTACGTACAAACTTCCGTATGCCAGATATTATGTCTGTTGGCCTTGGTGGTGGAACGATTATCCATGTAAATGAAGATCAAACATTTCAGGTTGGTCCAGATAGTGTTGGCTATCGACTTACAGAAAAAGCACTTATCTTCGGTGGTGACACGTTAACGACTACTGACATTGTTGTAGCATTAGGAAAAGCAGATCTGGGCGATCCATCAAAAGTAGCCCACTTGGATAAGGACTTGTTGGAATCTGTTTATGCAAAAATGGTAAGCATGGTTGAAGAAGCATTAGATAAAATGAAGACAAGTGCAGATCCTATCCCCGTTATCTTAGTTGGGGGCGGTAGTATATTACTTCCGGATAAGCTAAAAGGTGCTTCTGAGGTCATCTGCCCGAATAACTTTGGTGTAGCAAATGCGATTGGATCAGCTATATCACAAGTTAGTGCACAAATTGAGAAAATATTTTCATTTGATGAACTGGGCCGTGATAAAACGATTGAAAAAGCAAAAAATATGGCAAAAGAAGAAGCAATCCTAGCAGGTGCAGACCCGGATGACCTAGTAATTGTTGATCTGGAAGATGTTCCACTCGCTTACTTGCCTGGGAATGCTACTAGAATTCGTGTGAAGGCAGCCGGATCGTTAAAGAAAACTACAGTGGTTTAATTGGATCAGCAGGAGCACACGTGATGCTCCTGCTGATTTTATTTGGGAACCTTTATTTATGTGCTGCAGCGCAAATTATCGATCAAAGTGGCACACTATCTACATAAAAAGCTGCTAGAATCAATGAGAATAATCAACCCCATCGACCTAGCAACTTCTAATTCAACATAAAGTGATACAAACCGGGAAGTGACACCACCAAACCTACAATATCTTACTCAAAAAGGATTGGGTTCTTGGGTTTTGGGGGTCATCAAAGATCTGTGCTGGTTCTCCCTCTTCCATTATGATTCCTTCATCCATAAATAACACACGATCTCCCACTTCTTTTGCAAAGCCCATTTCATGTGTGACAACGACCATTGTCATCCCTTCTTCTGCTAAATCCTTCATTACTTCGAGAACATCCCCTACTAATTCAGGGTCAAGAGAAGATGTAGGTTCATCAAACAGCATCACTTTCGGGCTCATAGCAAGAGACCTTGCAATAGCCACACGCTGTTTCTGTCCACCTGAAAGGCTATCGGGATAATCATCCGCTTTTTCGGATAACCCTACTTTATCGAGTAATTTCAGACCAATATCTTTGGCTTCACTTACCGATAGACCCTTAACCTTAATTGGACCGAGTGTAATATTCTCTAAGACCGTTCTATGTGGAAAAAGATTAAAATGCTGAAAAACCATTCCAACTTGAGACCGGACCTTATTAATATTGACTGAAGGATCGGTTAACTTGTCGCCATCGATCGTAACTTCCCCCGCAGTTATATCCTCAAGGAGGTTGAGGCATCTGAGAAATGTACTTTTACCAGAACCAGATGGCCCAATCACGCATACAACTTCACTTTCATCAACCTTAGCATCAATCCCTTTTAATACTTCTAAATCACCAAACGATTTATGTAACCCTTTTACTGTAATCATTTATACATCCAGCTTCCTTTCTAGTCTGTTTAAATACAGTGCTGTCGGGATAGTTATACATAAGTAGAGTAAACAAACCATAACTAATGTTTCAAATATCTCAAATGTTGTATTGTAGTACTCCTTAGCCATAAACACAACATCGTGTACGACAATAACAGAAAATACGGATGTATCTTTTAAACTTATAATAAATTGATTTCCAAGAGGGGGAATCATTCGTTTAAATGCCTGTGGCCATATAATATAGCGCATGGTTTGTTTTTCTGTTAATCCCATAGACCGTCCAGCTTCATGCTGGCCTTTATCAATGGAATAAACTGCTCCACGAACAATTTCAGCAATATATGCCCCCGCGTTAACAGCTATTGCAATAACACCTGCTGTAAAAGAACTTATGTTTAAGCCTATTAAATCCTCGGAAACACCGTAATAAAGAAATAGTGCTTGTGCCAATATTGGTGTACCTCGAACCACTTCAACATATACCGACCAGAACCCTCGGATGAATTTGTTTTTAGAAAGCTTTCCCAAACCTGCTAAAGATCCAATAATCATCCCAAAGAATAGACCTATAACCGTTATACTTAATGTTACTTTTAAGCCGTCTAATAGGAAAGGTAAACTTTTAATATATGCTGTATCCATAATCGTATAGATCATATTTGTATTCTCTCCTTAATAAAACAGCGTAACAAGAAACTACTTGTTACGCTTCATTTGTATTCTGCTCAGCTGTTTATTCAGTTTCGGGTGGTGCTGTACCAAACCACTTCTCATAAATCTCTGCATATTTTCCATTTTCTTTGATTGCTGCTAATCCTTCATTTACAGGACCTACAAGTTCCGAGTCTTTAGGTAATGCAATTCCATATGGTTGACCTTCCATGACGTCTCCCACTGTTTTTAATTTATCAGAAGCATTTTCACTGATATAGTACTGTACGTTTGGCAGATCATATAAAACTGCGTCCAGACGCCCTCTTTCCAAGTCCATGTAGGCAGTTACGATCTCTGGATATGCTTCAACATCAGCATCTGTATTATCTTTTAAGTAATCATTACTAGTAGAACCTTGACGTGCCCCAACTTTTAATCCATCCACATCATCTATGGATTCAATATCAGAATCAACAGGTACTGCCAGAATCAACCCGGAATCATAGTATTTATCCGAAAAATCGATGAATTCTTTACGTTCCTCTGTAATAGAGATACCAGCAATACCGATATCGTTTTTTGAAGTTCTCATGGAAGCAAGTAATCCATCAAATTCCATCGTTTCAAATTCGACATTAAAGCCGGACTCTTCCGCGATAGCTTCGATGAGCTCAATGTCAAATCCCTCCATTTCACCAGTATCAGGATTTTTATACTCAAATGGTTGGAAGTTAGAGTCTGTAGCTACAGAATACGTCTCTCCGTCCCCATCACCGCTAGCTTCGTCTGTTCCACAAGCTGCAAGTAGTCCAATAAGAATAATTGCTGTAAGTGCGAATAATAGTTTATTTTTCATTTTTATTTATCCTCCTTCTCTTCTGCATTTCATCTTCTCATACTATTCAAACTTTTTGAACTTCGGTTTGAAGCTATAATTAGGGGAAAACTTCTATATACCTGCTTCCAATGTGTATAGAGGCTGATTATTTTAAAATATCTGATAAATACCCTTATTTACTCCAATATAAAAGAAATTTGATAACGTTTTCCCGATTATGGAAGACGTTCATGCAGGATTGAGCCGATTATCGCAGGAAGAAAGATACATTCGTGTATTATTATGGATAACAAGGGCTTTGCACCGAGGAGTTCGGATCATCTACAGGGGAAAAGGAAACGCACCTGAAAAGCTAAATAGAACAACAAAAAAATGTGCCTTTCCTCACTATGGAGAAAGGCACATCTAGTTAAGAAATCATTATTTTCTGCAGCTTAAGCGGTTCGATATATTCGCCGTCTTTATAAGCCCGCATATTACCACCGGATATTTCATCAATAAGGATAATTTGATTATTACTATCTTTACCAAATTCAAGTTTAATATCATATAACTCAATACCCTTTACTGCTAACTCCTCTTTTACAACATCAGCTATTTGAACTGTCCGTTCTTTCAGCACCTGGTATTCTTCGGTTGTTAATATACCAAGCATACGAAGGGCATCTTCACTGATCGGCGGATCCTTGCGTTCATCATCCTTTAGTGTTACTTCAACGAAACCATCCAGCACCTGTCCTTCTTCGGCATATTTTCCATAGCGGCGCAGGAAACTTCCCACTGCCCGATAACGGCAGATTACTTCCAAACCTTCTCCAAAAATACTTGCCGGTATTACTGTCATAGTCGCCTCTTCAATAGTTGCATCAATATAATGGGTTGGGATTTCTCTATCTTTAAGCTTTTCAAAGAAAAACTTGGTGAGCTTCAGTCCCGCTTTTCCAGCACCATCAATCGTAAGTCCTACCGTATTTGCACCAGGATCGAATACACCATCTTCACCTGTTACATCATCCTTAAATTGCAATAAATAATTGCCATCTTCCTGCTTGTACACATCTTTCGTTTTACCAATATATACACGTTCCATTCCTGATCTCCTCGCTTCTTATGTAGAATTAAATTAAATTTAACAAATCCAAAAATAAAGCTGTTTAATACCGATTGCATTTCTCTCAGAAGCAATCAATACCAGATAGATGCATGTCATACATTTTTTCCATATGAAAAACTTCTGGTCAGTTTAGATATGACTTAACTATCTAAAGAAAATAATAACATAATTGGTGGGAAAGATAAGACTATAAAGTCAGTTTTGCAGCTGGTAAGTTGAAGAAAATAATTAGTATACTGACTTATTTCCTACTTAGCCATCACCATTTTGATCTTTAGTCACATCTTTTACACGGAAATGGTTCAAGCTAAACAAAAGGAGGCATTCATATGAGCAAAGGTAAAAAGAAAAAGAATAAGAGCAAAGAAGAACTAAACGATATGAAGGATGATAAAAAGTATCCTCGAAATCGGCCTAAATAATGTTCAGATGCTAACTCTTCATTATAATTGACGAAGAGTTAGCTTAGCTTTGAAGAAAATAATCATCCACCGGTTTGACGTTTTCAAAAAATGAAGCTCTATTTCTATTAAGGTTTTTTAACACCATTTATATAGTTAGCCTGGTAGAGAACTGATAAACTCACATATTAAAAAGCTGCCAGAACCATTTTGCAAATGATAGCTTGCAAATTGCCCCTGACAGCTTCTATTCTTCACTTATACTATTCGACAAAAACCGGGAAGTGACAGGCACTGCAAGCTATTCTAGATGTTTTTTAACTTTTTCCTGCACTTTTTTTTCAACCTTTTCTACACGTTCAGCTTTGATTTTACGTCTCGGTTTAGGGTGAAACCATTCTATTTCGCCATTACGAAAAATTCCTTTGAACTCTTCACCTTGAATCTTCAATTTAAACATATTAAGCTCTCGGGAGTGGTCGGTTAACATCGGTTCTATTTCCATATCATCGGTTTCATCCCTTATTCCATGCTCCCCTAATAGTTCATATACCTCAGCTTCAATAGCTTTTAGTTCAGTCTCTCCAATGTCCTGTTTCGGATGCGGGTTTAACCAGGTAATTTCCCCATCATGATAATCACCTTTATAATTGCGTCCATCTATTACAAGCTTGAATTGATGACGCTCATATGTACGATCTTCAAAAACCGGTTCCACTTCAAATCCGTCTACCAGTGGAAACACCTCCCTGAAAAATTGATTACTTTTTGTATTTCCTTATTCAGCAATAAACATGTTCATTTCAAAAGATTAAACCTTATCCTAAGCTTTTCAACGATTAATGTCAAACAGAAAAATGTTCTAATTTATTTCAGTGAAGTTTATTATCCGATCGCTTACCCTTTTCAATAAATGTTGATCGTGACTAATAGCAAGTACACCTATATTACGTTCTTTCGCCAACCTTTTAACCGCATGCCACATTTGTGCCTGTGTAATTGCATCCAGCATGGTTGTCATTTCATCGGCAACTAAATATTTCACATCCCCAACAAGGGCGCGTGCAAGACAAAAACGCTGTAATTCTCCACCTGACAATTCCCTTGGCCAGCGTTCTAACCATTCGCTTTTTATACCTAGACTTGCCAATAATTTTTGATCAAAACCACCTGATTCTTCAAAAATTTGTTTCATACGCCATTTTGGATTGATCGCCCTTTCAGGATGTTGCCAGACTAATTGGACAGGATGAAATCCAAAAATGGGAATAGCTTGACCGTCAATCAATATTGTACCCTCATCAGGTTTTAAATATCCGCCAATGATTTGGGCCATTGTTGATTTCCCGGAACCACTATAACCAGAAATACCCACAATTTCACCAGGCATTATTCTAAGGCTGAGATGCCTGAATAGCCACGGACTGCTGGGGTAACGATAACTTATCCCTTTCACTTCAAGCATGGAAACACCTTACTTCCCCACCTTCAACTGAATGGAATGCTGGTTGCTTCTGTCTGCATATATCTGTTGAAATCGGACACCGCGGCTGGAAAATACAGCCTTCTGTAGCTTCATAAGCAAATGGTTGTGTACCATCAATTGGAGTAAATTCATTTTGAGGTAATGCATTCCATAATGCTTTCGTATAGGGATGACGTAATTTTTCTCCTTTACCGGAAAAGTCGTTTGCATGCGCAATTTCTACGGTCTGCCCAGCATAGAAAACAGCAACTTTATCAGCTACTTGTATAGCTGTTTCAATGTCATGGGTAATAAACATAATTCCTTTTCCATCTTTCGCTAGTTGTTTCATAAAGTTTATTGTTTCATGAAGTGCTGCCGGATCTAAACCCGGTGTAGGTTCATCTGCAATAATCAATTGTGCCCCACTAACCATTGCAGTCGCTGCAATTACCCTTCTTGTCATGCCGCCAGATAATTCAAAAGGGTATCGGTCCCCAGTTTCTTCAGCTAATCCTACCTTTCGAAAAATAGCGTTTTGAATTTCTCGCTTATTTTTTTCCTTAATAACTGTTTGAACCTGTTTTCCCGTTTTCATTAGAGGATCAAGTGCATTTACCGATTGCGGGATGAGTGAAATTTCCTTTCCCCGCAATGCCAATAGTTTTTTGTGTGAAAGTGCCTCACCCTTGTAATTCAACGTGCCCTTCATTACTGCATGATCTGGAAGAATTCCTAGTATCGCATTCGCAAGTAAACTTTTTCCCGAACCGCTTGCACCTACGACAGCAACAATCTCTCCTTCATGGATTGTCAAATCAAACTTGCGTATGACTTCTAAATTAGATTCACGCAAGCCTTTGCCATAATGACGAAATAGCAAGGAAAAATTCTCCACTTCCAGTAAGGGTTCCTGAACTGACTCTTTTCTGTTTGTTTTTGTAGTCATCCCTTATATCCTCCTTAACCTCTTTGTCCATGGAATGGATCGATAAGCCTTTGTATACTGCGTCCAAGTAAATCAAAAATACCGACCATCACTAATAATAAGAGTCCCGGAAAGAAAGCCAGCCACCATAGTCCTGTTGATAAATAACGCATCGATTCAGATAATATTATTCCGATTGCAGGTGTTTCTGTTGATAATCCAAAACCTAAAAAAGTAATCGCAGCTTCATGTAAAACAGCATGTGGGAAAAGTAAAATAAACCCAACGATAAGCTGTGGAATGAGATGTGGCAGAAAGTGATGCCGTGCAATCCAAAAACGGGTTTTTCCTAAACGAAGTGATACACTTACATATTCTGCATTTTTTAGCTGCAGCACTTCTGCTCTCAGTAAACGGGCTAAACTTGGCCAATGTGTTAGTGCAAGTCCAATAACTACCCCTTTAAATCCCCCGCCGACAGCAAACGAAATTAATAGTAACGTGACAATATGTGGGACACTGAGAAAAAGATCTATTAACCATGTAACAATATAATCTGCTGTTTTACTCCATGATGAAAACAGACTTAGTATCAATGCGATAATTGCACTCGATAGCGCAGCAAGCATACCAACGCCAAAGCTTAATGTTAAACCCTTCAACGTACGTGACAGCATATCCCGTCCTAACCAATCTGTCCCAAACCAATGAGCCAAAGACGGTGTATTATTTTTACTATCCAAGTTGATACCTATTTTTTCTGCATCTATGCATAGGCCACTGACAATCATCACCAAAAGAATGGCAAGCGAAAAGATTATCATCGCTATTGTCCGCTGCCTTATAGTAAATCGTCGCCTTTTATTTATTCCTCGCTTTTCATTCATTAATTGATCGTTCATAGGGCCTCGTCACCCCTTCTTATCCGTGGGTCAATTACTTTATAGAGTAAATCAGCCAACAGATTTCCAACGAATACAAATACCGCACTAAACAATACAATACCTAATAATAGTGGAACATCACTACCGAGTCCCGCCTGGACAACTGCTTGTCCAAGCCCCGGGTAAGAGAAGACTTGTTCCGCTAACACCGTACCTCCGAATAGCTCTCCAAATGATGCAAAATGCAAAGAAACTGCAGGAAGTGAAATATTCCGTAATCCATGTCTCCAGAGTAATGTTATATCGCGCTCCCCTTTGGCTTTTGCAAAGCGGGCAAATTCACTATTAAGTACTTCTACTAGTTTCTGCCTCGTATGTAACGCTATATTTGCAACACCTAGAATGCTTAACGTTAAAGCAGGAAGAAACAGATGTTTTAAACGATCTAACAAGGAAACATCAGCAGCTACTATACCAGCTGGTGACCCAAGCCCAATCGGAAACCAGCCAAGCCAGACAGAGAAAAACATTAAAAACAATAAGCCTAACCAAAATGCAGGTGTAGATGCGAGTGTAAAGCAATACCCTTTTATCAAACTGTCTATCCACGTACCTTCCTTCATGCCAGCAATAATCCCTAATAAAAACCCAAAGATACCGGAAATAATCCATGCAACAACCATTAATGCTAACGAAGCAAGAAAGCGTTCTGCAATAACATCAGAGACGTTGGCTCGATATAACAAAGATGTACCAAAATCTCCTTGTAAAACAGCCTTTCCCCAGTTCATAAATTGCTGAACTTTTGTTTCATTTAATCCCCAATAGTCAGCGATATTATCACGCTGCTCTGAGCTGACTCTTGTCATGTCAGCACCAATATAAGATTGTACCGGATCTATTGGTGAATAGCTTAAAAGGGTGAAGGACAGAATGCTGATTGCAATTAGTAAAGTGGCTAGTTTAACTGCTTTCCCTATAATGTAGAAGGCAATTTTTTTATAGCGCATTTTTATCCCTCTTTCTATTCATCTTCCTAATATGTCGGTAGTGGCCAGGCTAATTTATCAGCAGCTGTGCAATTTAATACCGGCTACTCTTCTCTCCAATGCCATTGCTCAATAAAGTCAGTAACAGGCCAACCATGTCCATGGGGCTGTAATTTCTGATCCCCAATTTCCAAAATATCATTTACAAAATAAAGATGCTTCAGATTTACAAGCCAGACCCATGGTGTATCACCTTTCGATGAAAATCCTGTTTCACCATCCCACTGGGCTTTCATCCAATAATCATTCGCCTCCTCCTGCGTTATTGAACGCATTGCCTTTTCCATGTATTCATCAACAACCGGGTTGGAATAATAATTAGCATTATAGAAACCTTCTCCTCTTGTCTCACTACTGTAGATATTATACATTTCGAGCGGGTCATGGCTCCCCCATCCCATCATGACAGGATTTGAATGCATTTTTTTCTCTAGACCATTCCAATTTTCACCTTTCGTTTCCACCTGAATACCCAGATCTTTTATTTCATCTGCAAAAGCGATTGATAGCGCCTGACGAATTTCATCTCCTGCAGGGTAGAGTAACGTAAAGGAAGCTTCTAAGCCTTCCCTTTCTCGGACACCCTGGTCATTTTCTTTCCATCCATCATCATCTAACAATTTTTTTGCCTTTTCCATTTCGTTATCTTTTACTTCTGTTTCCGGATTCCACCATGGTAAGTGATCTGATACGGAAGAGGCAGGTGTGCCAAAACCATCTAAAACCCCATCTACCAAAACTTCACGATTAATTGCAATGTCAATTGCTTTACGAATCGCTTTATTTGCGGTAACATCATTTCCAATTGGTACACCCTCATCCGTTTTTTCTCCTGCTTTTACATAAGGAAATAAAATACCTCTGTTATCAACAGTATCTAATTCCACTAAATCCATGCCTGGTATATCATTTTTTGCAAAGCTGGGTGTAACAGATACAACATCAACTTCACCAGTTTTAGCTGCTGCAAATGCTGCATCTTCTTCTAGAAATAAGAATGTTAGCTTTTTAAATTCAGACTTATCCATATAGTAATAAGGGTTTTCTTCTACAATCAGTTGTTGACCTTTATTCCATTGCACCAATTGAAACGGCCCAGATCCAATTGGATTTTCATTGTACGTATCATCATAAGCGTGTTTCGGAACAATACCTGTTGTTACTAATAGGCTAATAAACGTGGATTGTGGCTGCTTTAATTTAAACTTCACTGTATAGTCATCCACACTTTCTACTTGATCGAGATTACTTAAATCAATAATGGAGCCACTTTCTTTTGCTATTTCAAATGTAAAAACAACATCTTCAGCTGTTAGGGGTTCTCCATCCGAAAACTTAACATCATCACGAATCTCTAGTATATATTCCAATCCATCTATACTAATTTCATAGTTTTCAGCTAGGTCATTTTTGATTTTAAAATCCTTATCATACGTTAATAATGTACTTTGAAATAATGATGAGCCATATCTTCCCCATCCTGTCGTCGGATCAAAGCCAGCTTCTGTTTCTCCGCCAACTGCTAATACTAACTCATCCTTGTTCGTACCGTCTTTTGTCACTATAGATTCGTTATCACTATCGTTTGAACAAGCACTTAACATACCAACTGCGATTAACATAATGATTAAACTCATTTCCTTCAACGTTCATACTCCTTTAAAATGAATAATTCTATTTTCAACTTTTATATATAATGCCAACTCAAATAGAATGCCCGACAATAATCTAGCAGTAATTGTCGGACACCAGCTTTAATATTTCCTTAGAAAACTTGGTTTTGTTTGATACCATTCATCACTTATTACATGGTGGCAGGCAGTAATTATTCGTTCAATGACTTGTGTAGAATCAGCCATTATCCGAACAGTAAACCCGGGAACGGCAAGCATTGATATTCCCGCTTTAAAATCACCTGATTCCGCATCAATTGTTTTATACAATCGATCTAGTAAATCTTTATCGGTTTTTTCACCAACAACGATAAACGACCCTAAATGGGTATAGCCTTCCATAAAGCCTAACCCATTTATACACTGTTTCCCCGGGTTAAGTTTAATGTGGTCGAAAGCAATCAATTCATTGTCCATATAAATCTCGTTCTTTAAATGGAGCATATCGTAACTAAATTGTTTACCCTCAGGGGACCATCCAGGTGTCACTATATCAGAATAAAGAAATGTTGCACCCTTTTCCATGTGCACCACATTTTTTTGATAATACTTTGCACCCTTGTAAGCAATAAGTGCATCTGGTAAATACTCTAAATAACTGTCCTTTTTTAAATAGAATTCAGTTTCTTGGTATGCATGTGTTTTTGGTGTTTTGTAGACTTTGGTTGACGATTGTGTTGTAAGGGTAAGCTGGGCTTTTTCGCTCAGCGATACTTTCATTCGATAGGTGTCGCCATCCAAATATCCCCCACCAGGGTTTAAAATGTAATAACATGGGTAGCTGTAATTGTTATGGTATACGGGACGCATAACTTTAAATGCCCCCTGAAAATATACATTCTTAGCTACTGTTCTTCCTTGACGATTTTCTACGTCAAGCTCAAGAATCCCTGTCCAATTAGACATCTTGCCCTAATCCCGTTAACAATGCATGCTTTTTAATCCAATCAAGGACTTCATCAAGGCCAGAGTTATCCTTTAAGTTTGTAAAAACAAAGGGTTTATTGCCACGAAATATTTTTGTATCTGCTTCCATCACCTCAAGGCTTGCACCAACATATGGTGCTAAATCTGTTTTATTAATAATAAATAAATCAGATTTAATCATTCCTTGCCCACCCTTACGCGGAATTTTTTCACCTTGTGCAACATCAATAATATAGATGGAGAAATCAACAAGTTCCGGGCTGAATGTCGCTGCTAAATTATCTCCGCCACTTTCCACAAAAATTAATTCAACGTCTGGATGCTTCTCTTTCAGTTCATCAATAGCAGAAAAGTTCATTGATGCATCTTCACGTATTGCAGTATGCGGACAACCACCTGTCTCCACTCCAACAATTCTATCCTCAGCTAATATGCCATTTTCTACTAGAAATTTAGCATCTTCTTTTGTATAAATATCATTCGTGATTACTGCCATACTTATTTCTCCATCTAACGCACGGGTAATTTTTTCAACCAACATTGTTTTACCCGCGCCTACAGGTCCACCTACACCTATTTTAATCGGTCCCATTCTTAACACTTCCTTTTATAGATTGTTCAAACAGTCCTTGTTTAAAATTCATTACGAACTAAAAATACGTATATTAACGCGTTCATGTTGCATTTGTGAGAGCTCCAGACCTGGTGAGACGACACCAAATTCCGCTTCGTCTAAATGCATAATTTTATCTGTTGCTTGTTTTAACTCATTTTGAAATGCATAAATAACTTTTTGTCCGGCAGTTTGACCTAAAGGTATCGCGCGGACAGCATTTTGAACAAGACTTGCTATCGTAGAATATAAATAATATAAAATAGTTGTCTCTTTCTGTACTTGCAAATGATGTCCTACCATTGTAAACACAATTGCAGGATGACCAAATGATTGTTTATTGGTTAACCGTTTACGGTATATAGACAACATCGGTATTTCATATATGGACTCAGCAATATTCAACAGACGATCACCCATACGCTGTGTACCCTCACGGGATTCCTGCGCAAGATTTTGTACTGTTAATATCCGGTCCAATTCCCATATCTTTTCTAGTTCATCTTTATCGAGCGCATCGTATACAAGTCTAGCTGCCAAACCGTCAGAATATGCAAGCTGTTCATGTAAATAAACCTTTAGCCACTGTGAAAATGTTTTCTGATCATGAACTGTATCGTTTTGAATATAGGTTTCAAGCCCAAACGAATGACTAAAGGCTCCTGTTGGAAAGTTTGAATCACAAAGTTGAAATAACGACAATGCATTATTAGTCATGACTATGCCCTATATGACGAAAGGCTTGTCTTACTTTGCGGTTCTCCCGTTTAAATGGAATACCTATCTCTTGCAGTAACTCCTCAACTAGATAATCATACTGCACAAGCATATCATCTGCTTCAAACTGTGCAGGAAGATGACGGTTACCGAGCTGATGGGCGATTGTCCCCATCTCGTGCATACTGCGTGGGCTAATAATAATTAAATCATCAGACAGTACATCGATAATAATCATAGTTTCATCATCCATAAAGAGTACATCTCCAGCCTCAAGATCACGGTGCTCATTTAAACGAATACCAAGCTCACGGCCATGGTCTGTTTCTACACGTTGAATACGTTTCATTAAATGGGCACTTTCAAGATAAACTTTTTCTTTATGTCGTTTTTCTAATTCACTAGGTTCTAATTCTTTTACATTCGTTACTATTTTTTCTATAATCATTTTATTCACCTCAAAATAAGAAATAACGCTGTCCCATAGGAACAATATCAACAGGCTCACATGTTATTACTTCTCCATCTATTTTCACTTCGTATGTTTGTGGATCTACCTCTATATCAGGTGTTGCTGTATTTAACTTCATCTCTTTTTTCGTTAGATTACGTATATTACGGACAGGTAGAACCTTTTTTTGCAGTCCAAGCTTTTCCTTAATATTATCATCGTAAGCAGCTTGCGAGACAAACGTAATCGAGCTTTCAAACAAAGCTTTTCCAAGTGTTGCAAACATCGGTCGATATATCATCGGCTGTGGTGTGGGAATTGATGCATTTGCATCTCCCATTAAACTTTGCACAACTAAACCATTCTTAAGAATCATTTCTGGTTTTGCACCAAAGAATTTTGGATCCCAAAGAACAAGGTCAGCCATCTTGCCAACTTCAATAGAACCGACATATTCGGCTATCCCATGTGTAATGGCAGGGTTAATCGTGTATTTAGCAACGTAACGTTTCGCACGATTGTTATCCGCGTGCTTACTATCCCCTTCCATCGTCCCTAATTGTTTTTTCATTTTGTCCGCTGTCTGCCAAGTTCTTAGTACAACTTCTCCGATGCGCCCCATTGCTTGTGCATCTGAACTTGTCATACTAAATACGCCCATATCCTGTAAAACATCCTCTGCTGCAATCGACTCACTACGAATCCGTGAATCAGCAAATGCGATATCTTCTGGTACCGAAGGATTTAAATTATGAGCAACCATTACCATATCAAGATGTTCATCAACTGTGTTTATTGTGTATGGTAATGTTGGGTTGGTTGAGGCCGGTAAAACATTCATCATACCTGCAGATTTAATTAAATCTGGCGCATGTCCCCCACCGGCACCTTCTGTATGGTACATATGAATAACACGATCTTTTATTGCCTTCATTGTATCTTCAAAAAAGCCACCTTCATTTAATGTATCAGCGTGAAGCGCGATTTGGACATCATATTTATCAGCAACGCTTAGCGCATGATCTATTGCAGAAGGGGTTGCCCCCCAGTCCTCATGGATCTTCAAGCCAATAGCACCCGCAAGAATTTGTTCAGCTAAAGGGGCCTCAGCGGCTGCATGGCCTTTTCCTGTTAGACCTACGTTAATTGGAAGCCCTTCTAATGCCCTAAGCATGTTATGAATATGCCATTTCCCAGGTGTCGCAGTTGTCGCCCTTGACCCTGCAGCAGGACCAGTACCGCCTCCGATTAACGTTGTCAATCCACCAGTAAGTGCAACATCTACTTGAGCAGGATTAATAAAATGTACATGTGCATCGATGCCACCCGCAGTGATGATCTTACCTTCTCCGGAAATAATTTCAGTAGAAGCACCAATAATAATATCTACATTATCCTGAACTAGCGGGTTTCCACTTTTACCAATCCCGGAAATATTACCCTCACGGATAGCAAGATCTGCTTTATAAATTCCAGTATAATCAAGAATAATGACATTGGTTATAACCGTATCTGGAACGCGTTCATCATCTTCACGTGCTATTAATGGATGTTGCCCCATGCCATCACGGATGACCTTCCCACCACCAAATACGACCTCTTCACCATATGTCGTAAAGTCTTTTTCAATTTGTATAAACAAATTTGTATCTGCTAAGCGAACAGAATCACCAGTTGTCGGTCCATACATTTGCGCATATTGCTCTCTCGACATTTTAAAACTCATTTTGCATCCCTGCCTTCTAATGGTCCATCTACTTTATTACTAAATCCATAAACTTTGCGTTCACCAGCATAATCAATCAGTTGAACTTTCTTTTTATCGCCTGGCTCAAATCGAACAGCCGCACCAGCTGGAATATTTAACCGTTTGCCATACGCTTCTTTTCTCTTAAAATTCAATGCTTCGTTTACTTCATAAAAGTGAAAATGCGAACCAATTTGTATGGGTCTATCGCCAGTATTAGTAACCAATACATCTGTATTAACTGCGTTTTCATTGCACTTAATTTCTTCGTCTTTTAAAATAAATTCGCCCGGAAACATTGGCAATCAATCTCCTTCCATATTTTATTGCGCTTTTTATCTAAACATTATCGGATAGGATTGTGTACTGTAACCAACTTCGTACCATCTGGAAATGTAGCCTCTACTTGAATATCTTCTATCATTTCCGGAATACCATCCATGACATCGTTACGGGAAAGTATCTGCGCACCATACTGCATTAATTCTGCAACTGTTTTTCCATCTCTTGCACCTTCTATTACTTCATATGTAATAAGTGCCATTGCCTCAGGATGATTTAGTTTAAGCCCTCGTTCTCTACGTCTTCTTGCAACATCTGCAGCAACTACAATTAACAGCTTATCGATTTCACGTGGTAATAATTGCATATTTTGACCTCCTAAAAAATAAAAGCTACTATCCCTGAGTTTCCCCTAAATCTTACTTATTTATAAGAAGGGATAAACACCACTACAAAAAACATAGTAAATAAATCATACTACGATTATCGACCATTACTATTTTTGTTTGTGAATGTTTTAACAAACTAGTATATAATTAAATACTTAAAAAAATGCATACTAAAAAAAGGTATTCTAAAATTAATTTGTTTTGGTTTTGCATAAGCAATTTGATAGTCAATATTGTTATTCATTTTCAAACATAGTTGAAAGAGACAGTGGGTCTCCTGAATAACAGAAAGGGAGAGGGTAGTCTATTTTTCTATTTCGTAGAACAACGAGCGAAAAATAGTTTGAGAATTGTTTTTTATTGTCGATAATCTAGTAGATTTTGTACTGCTACCTATTCTACATATTCTTTTCGGAAAATCAAGTTATTTACGGTAATTTTCTACTGAAGCAGAATTTTTTCTTGTTTTCCCCAATGATTTTACATTATTATGATTGAAATTGTCCATCGGCCATTTTAATTGACTCCACATTCCAATATATCGAGCTAACATATTTCCTTAAACTGCGATAAACTGGAAGTAACAGGAACTGTTGAAAAAACTGTTAGAACCAACCTCAAACGATACGTAGCAAATTGGCTCTAACATCCACCTTAAATCTAATATACTATTCGACAAAAACCGGGAAGTGACAGGCACCTAGAATACCTTTTTTTCCACCGTGTTTTTCTCGACTTCTTCTCTATCAACTTCATAACCTATACCGGCGTTGTCGTTTAGGGTTATTATGCCATTTTCTGCTACTACTTCGGGCTTGATGATATCTTTTTCCCAGTACCTGGATGAGGATGCGGTGTCACCTGGAAGCAGGAAATTTGCCAGGGATGCAATGGCAATATTATGCGCACGGCCAACTCCTGATTCCAGCATGCCGCCACACCATAATGGAATTCCGGCTTCTTTACAAAGATCATGTATTTTTTTCGCTTGTGTCAATCCTCCAACACGTCCAACCTTCATATTAATTATCTTGCCACTACCCAATTCAATCGCCTGGCGCGCATCTTCATAAGAATGAATACTTTCGTCTAGACATACAGGTGTTTTAATTTGTTTTTGCAATTTCGCATGATCGATTAAATCTCCAGCAGTCAGCGGCTGCTCGATCATCATGAGGTCGAACGCATCCATCGCCTTTAATGTTTCCATATCATCCAGTGTATACGCAGAGTTCGCATCAACCATTAAGGGGATATCCGGATAATGTTTTCGTACCTCGCGCAGGACTTTCAAATCTTTACCGGGCTTGATTTTTATCTTAATTCGTTTATAGCCCTCTTCTGTCTTTTTCTGAATGGCTGCCAACAAATCACCTATATTATCTTCTATCCCTAAACTGATTCCTACCTCAACCGTCGATTTACTACCACCCAATACTTTGGATAGCGATTTGCCTTCTGTTTTTGCGTACAGATCCCAGATAGCTCCTTCTAATGCTGATTTAGCCATATTATTTCGTTTATATACATTGAAACCTTCCTGTATTTCATCTGGATGCCCGATTTCCTTATTGATAACCATGGGGATAAGGAAATTTTCAAGCATGAACCAGCTTTGTTGGGTAAACTCTTCACTGTACAGGGGGCGTTCCGTCGCACAGCCCTCTCCCCAGCCTGAAAGCCCATCCTCACTTTTTGCTTCAACTAATATAAATTCACGATCTTGTTCCGTACCAAAACTTGTTGTAAAAGGATTTTTCATTTTCATTTGCATTTTATATAAAATAACCTCATTAACTTTCATCGCTCTAACAGCTCCTTTTTTAAATTGGACCAAACTATGTATCTGATATTTTTTTCTGAACTAAAACGGTGTCACTCTGTTCTATATCTCCAGGGAGACCTAAAGTTATCAAAAAATTTACAACTTGCATTCGATTATAATAAAGGATATAATTTATTGCAAGATAAAATATTGTAAATACTTTAAAAGGGTGAGAAAAGTGACCCCAAATTATATAAATAAAACGGAATATTATTTTCCAACATTGACAAAGGGGTTAAAGAAGGTAGCGAACTCCCTACTCTCCGACCCAATGATATTTGCCACCCATCCTGCCAAAAAGGTTGGCGAAATAATAGGTGTCAGTGAGACAATGGTTATACGACTCTGCCATTCGATCGGTTATACAGGATACAGTACCCTGCAAAAAGAAGTAAGAACGTATTTGTTGGAGTTGAACAATGAGTCTTTTGAGGTAGCAGCAGATCAGATAGAAGCCACGAATCGATATGCACTGAGTATGCAGAAGGATATCAGCAACTTAAAAAATAATATAGATAAATTGGATGTTGATCAGTTAAACGAATTTGTAGAAACTATTATCAACAGCGAAAAAGTAGTAATAGCTGGATACTATCATTCCTTTACATTCGCACATTGGTTTAGTTTTAATTTAAACTACATACTGAGGAATTCGTCATTGTATCGGCCAGAAACAGATGCTGGATTACTGGATTTACTACCCGAAAAATCATGCATTGTCGTGTTTTCCTTCTATCGGTACGCACTGGACACCATCAGGCTTGCTGAAGAAGCAAAGGAGAAAGGTATAAAGGTGTTAACAATTACTGACTCCCGTGTCGCTCCTGTCACCGAGGTTGCTGATATAATAATTCCAATTACTATTTCTCCAAACAACCTCCTCAGTAAAGGACCTGTGACGTTATCATTTATCAATTCAATTTTATTTGAAATTATTCAACGAGTAGAAGAGCGTGGAGTAATACATTCCACCTTTAAATATTTTATAGAGGATGGCGAAGATAAATGGAAAAGCTAGAACAACAGGTGAAAGACACATTTCATTACTTGCATAATCATGCTGAAATCAGCTGGGAAGAGACAGAAACAACAAAGTATATTGAAACCATACTACAGGAGAACGGATGCAGTGTTACAACCTTTGACGATTGTACCGGAGTCATCGGAGAATATGGAAATTTTGAAGCCGACCTTCCCGTTGTAGCCGTTCGTGCAGATATGGACGCACTTTGGCAGGAAGTGAATGGTAAGTTTCAGCCTAATCATTCCTGTGGTCATGATGCCCATATGTCCATGGTACTTGGCTTATTACGGAAATTAAAAGAACATCCTGAACTCAAAGAAAAAATAGCATTGAAACTGATTTTTCAGCCCGCAGAGGAAGTGGGTGCAGGGGCATTGAAGATGATCGAAAAAAATGTTATTGATAATGTAGATTATCTATTTGGAGCACATCTGCGCCCAAATCAGGAAACAGTGATGGGTCGGGCAACACCGGTCATTGTACATGGTGCTACTCAAATGTATCGTGTTGAAATCAAAGGACAGGATGCTCATGGAGCGCGCCCTCATTTAAATACGAATGCCATCGAGGTAGCAGCTCAAATTGTAGATGCATTAAGTAAAATCCATCTTGATCCACGTGTGCCGCATTCCGTTAAGATGACGAACATTCAGGCTGGGGGGAAAAGCTCAAACATTATCCCGGGAAGCGCTACATTCTCTATAGATATGCGGGCGCAGAACAATGAAATGATGACGGAATTGGTTACCAAGGTGAAAGATATTTTTGAAGCCATGAAAAACTTATACGAAGTTGAATTAGCCATAATAGATACGGAAAATATCCCAGCGGCAAAAACAAATCCGGAAGCAACCCTGCTTATGGAAAAAGCTATTGCAAGCACACTTGGAAAAGAAAATGTGGATGCACCACTTGTAACACCAGGTGGAGATGACTTTCACTTTTATACCATTAAAAAGCCCGAGCTGAAAGCAACCATGTTAGGTCTCGGTTGTGATTTAACACCTGGTCTGCATCACCCAGACATGACTTTCAATGACGCTGCATTGATGAATGGAGTAAATATATTATTTGAAGCAGTAAAAGGTGTTTATGGAATAGAAGATTAGTATATAGAAACGGATCCTGGCCAACTGTTGCCTGGATCCGTTCTTAAATTCATAAGGCTAATCATCTAAAAAATATAGTCCTCTCTTTTCCAGATAGGCCAAAATTTCCACTCATTCTCTTTTGTTTAAATTACCTGGTTTTTTAAAAAACGCTTATATGAATAGTATCGGGTCTAAAGGTCATCTGATGACTATGTATACTTCATTTGATAGTTATGTAGTCTTCTATAAGTGATAATTTTATATTGCTTTAATATGAAGTTATATCCTAAAAAGTACAGGTAGAATGAGAGTCTGGTTCAAGTACATTGCTACATGCCCCTCTGCTTTTTGAATGGTGTATCCATATATTAAATCTGACTAACAAGGCTTTCCGGAAAAAAGTGCCTCATTCACTATAATGTGAACGAGGCACCTTCTATTAAAACAAACCGGCAATCCAATCAACTACACTCACAAACACCTTACCTATAAAAGCAAAGAACTTCATGATGAGATTCTTGTCATCATCTGTTTTATCCTCATCTTCTGATGTATTGTTGGACTCATTGCCATTCTTTTTTTCTGAAGATTCATTGGCTTCACCCGTCCCAACAGATTCATAGGTTTCATTACCAGGTATTTCTTCATCTTCCTTTGTATACCTTTCATTAGAAGAGCTAAGTGAAGATTCTTCTATTGGTTGTTTGGGTGTTATTTTATTCTTTGGCTCTGATTCCTTTACTTCTTTTACTTGATCCTCATTTACTTTGCTCGGGAATGACACCTGCATTTCTTTTTCCGTATCTTTTTCAGAATCGTTTTCATCCGATTGTTCTTGAGATGGTGTCCTCTCTGGTTTTTCTTTTACCTGTTTATTAGGTTCTTTTTCCGATTCAGCTATTTTCTCTTTTTCTGCTACAGGATTCTCATCCTTTATTTCTTTATCTTGTTCCGTCTTCTTTTCTGAGATAACGATATCTTGATCAACAGAAGCTGATTCAGCCTTTTCTGTTTTCACTGTTTGTACCGTACCTTCAGATTGATTTCCATAACGATCTTCCGTATGAATTGAAAAAGTATACGCTGTGTCAGCATCCAATCCAGTATACGTGTATGTGGACGTTTCTGTACTATCGATAGTTATCAAATAACCGTCATCCAGATATAAATTCACCTTTTGGAGATCCTCGTCTTCAGGGTTTGTCCATCTAATTGAAATTGAATCCACAGCAGTTTCCACCTGGATATCTGATACTTCGCCAGGCGGTATAAAATCTGTTTTATAATTAATATAACCGTGACCATATAAAGGATCTCTTCCTGGCTCACCTAAATCCTGTGTATAGTTAATTAGTTCATACCTAAGCTCCGCAGCAGACATGTCGGGGTATTTTTGCTTTAATAAAGCTAACATTCCAGCCACATGAGGAGAAGCTTGAGAGGTACCACTGGAAATTCCATACGATTCATCCAAGTAGGTACTAATGATATTTACACCAGGTGCAGAGAACTCTACCTCTTGACCCGTCGAAGAAAATGGGGTGATTTGCAGCCGGGCATCTACAGCAGAAACCCCAATAACACTTTCATATTTGGCTGGATAAATAACAGATTCAGCCACTCCTTCATTTCCACTTGCACCAACTATTAATATACCGGACTCGTACGCTTTATCCATTATTTCCTTTAGAGTTTTGCTATTATAGTCTGTACCTAATGAAAGATTGATAATATCCATTTCATTATCGATTGACCATTCGATTGCTTCAACAAGATTTCCAAGTGTACCATCACCATTATTGTCCAGCGCCTTTACAGCGAAAAGATTTGCTTCTGGTGCTACCCCAACTACTCCAAATCCATTAAGCTGGGCCCCCAGGATACCTGCCACATGTGTCCCATGGCCGTTATCGTCCGCCCATTCTTTCGTATAATCAACTACTGAAGTCCCACCGGAAATTGCTAGATCTGAGTGTGAAGAAATACCCGTATCTATGATTGCTATATTAACCCCACTTCCAGTAAAGCCATCCTCCCAAGCAAATGTACTGCCGATTAATTGGACATTCCATTCTTCCGTTTCTGTTAATTCCCTTGATTCAGAGATTTCCTCTATATATTGAGTATGATTTGATAATGTAACGGAAACATTATTTTCTATGTACGCAACATTGTCGTTTTGTTCCAATTCAGGCAAATTGTTTTGATCTATAGTTACAGCTATTGCTGATAAATTACTAAACTGATAGTCTACTTCACTGCTTTTTTCAATAATCAACGCTTTACCACGTTCATTTTCATAACCAATAATTACTTCAATCTCATTACTGCTCATTCCGTGAATGCTTACAGGATGGTATGAAATGATAAGTAGTGCAGACAACAG
Organism: Virgibacillus tibetensis; assembly: GCF_036026595.1. Classification (NCBI taxonomy): domain Bacteria; kingdom Bacillati; phylum Bacillota; class Bacilli; order Caryophanales; family Bacillaceae; genus Virgibacillus; species Virgibacillus tibetensis. The sequence goes on from NZ_JARZFX010000002.1 coordinate 375,169, forward strand.
CAAAAAGACGGTGCGATATAACTTTGACAATTCTCTAACCCCCTTTATATCTATACTATTACTAGATTTTAACAGTTTGGTGATAGTTTGTCTGTACTTTCTGCTAAAATTTGCTGCTATTTGTCAGACTTGATTTTTCCTTCTCAAAATAGATGGCTCACTCTATAACTTATATAAAACCAACTTTGATAACTGTTACGTATAATCTCTTTTTTTCAAACTCATATATTATATTGAGTGATTTGAATAATTTATGGGACGAAAAAGAAACATTTCGAGATTCTTGTCATTTTAAATTTTCTACTGTACTATTTAATTTAATGTTACAAAGGAGGTTATTATAATGGTCAAAAAAGTGCATGTCCTGGACCACCCATTAATTCAACATAAATTAACCATTATTCGAGATAAAAATACCGGACCAAAGGAATTCCGTGAGTTAGTAGATGAGATATCTACTTTAATGGCCTATGAACTGACCCGAAATCTGGCGCTGCAAGTAGTAACAATTGAAACACCAATTAAAAAAATGAATGCAAAGAAATTATCTGGCAAGAAAATTGGAATTGTACCAATCATGCGCGCAGGATTGGGCATGGTTAATGGTATTACAAGAATGATCCCGGTCGCTAAAGTAGGCCATATAGGTTTATACCGCGACCCTGAAACATTAAAAGCAATTGAATACTACGTTAAACTGCCAACAGACATACAAGGACGGGAGCTAATCGTCGTTGATCCAATGCTGGCAACTGGCGGTTCCGCCTCAGCAGCTATCCAGGCGTTGAAAGACAGAGGTGCAGTAAATATTAAATTCTTATGTCTTATTGCCGTACAAGAGGGAATCGATGCGATACATAAAGACCATCCGGAAGTAGACATATTCACCGCATCCATAGATCAGGGATTAAATGACAAAAGCTATATCATCCCCGGCTTTGGCGATGCAGGCGACCGCCTGTTTGGCACAAAATAATTAAAAAGGGCAGCTAACTGGCTGTCCTTTTTGTTATGTCTGCAACAATAGTTGACTTTAGTTTTACATGTGATAGGCTGAATATATAATTTCATAAATCGTTTCCGCTAGGGGAGCCTTGTTTAAGGCTGAGACTTATGACCCTTAGAACCTGATCTGGTTAGCACCAGCGGAGGGAAGTGGAAAGTCACTTAACTATTCAACCAATCTGTCCTTTTTAAGGGATAGTTTCATAGGGATTCCTTTAAGTGCTTCTCTTTCCTCCTCTATCAGTCGGAAACAAACTAAGAGGAGGAATTTTTGTATGCTATTTACAGAAACATTAAGAGAGGCTACAAGAAACAGCTGGGAACAAAGCCTAAATCATCCTTTTGTTACAGGTATTGCAAATGGAGATTTACCATTGGAAACTTTTAAGTATTATATTTTACAGGATATCTACTATTTAAATCATTTTGGAAAGGTACATGCGTTGGCGGCTGCACAGGCCGATGACTTCCGGATCACTGCTATGCTTGCTGATAAAGCAAAACATACTGCAGAGGCAGAACTAACTGTTCATAAAGAACATGCAGCTATCCTGAATATTACAGATAAAGAACTGAATCAGTTTAAACCAGCGCCGACAGCATATGCTTATACTTCTCATTTATACCGTGCGGCCCTATCAGGCAGCCTCGGTCAGACAATTGCTGCACTGCTTCCTTGCTATTGGCTCTATGCCGATATTGGAAAGACCTATCAGAACGTAAAACCATCTGAAGCAATCTATCAAAATTGGATTAACACCTACGCCAGTGAATGGTTCCATGCATCCACCCAGGATCAGATCGACTTGCTGAATCGAATAGCTGAAGATGCGAATGAAAAAGAGAAAGAAAAAATGAAAGAACAGTTCGTAATTGCTAAAGAGTATGAGCTTGCGTTCTGGGAGATGGCCTACACGAAAGAAGTTTGGATGTCAGAACGAAAAAATAGTTCTTCAGCTTCTAAAAAATAAATTGTGAAATCTGGCGCTGTACCGAGCAAAGCTTGGTGCAGCGTTTTTATGTGCACAGTTTTCACTATGTCAATTTTATTTATTACTCGCCCCTCCCTAAGTAATTTCTACGTTTAATCCAGCAAACCATTCGTCAAAATATATCCATACCAGAAAGTGGCTGCTATTAACACTATTGGCATGCTGTTAATGTCAGATTTCTGTCATAACTTTGTTACTATATTGCGAATAATGTAGTATACCAATTCTGTATTTTTAGTATCATGGTATGATTTAACTGTGCTACATACACCTTTACAGCTCATTGTGAATTATTACACAATGAATCAAACAACAAATAAGAAACATAGTTAAGGAGCTGGTTTACATGATTATGAATTTTATCAGAAGCAATAAAGCAGTTGCTGGTATTTTGGCTCTATTAAGAATATATATTGGGTTTAGATGGATGACAGCTGGATTTGGAAAGTTGACCAGTGGGGGATTTGATGCGGGTGGATTTATCAAGGTAGCAACCGAGAGTTCGGCGGTGCCCGGCTGGTGGGCAGTATTTTTGGAAACTGTAGCATTACCCTACCAGGGATTCTTTTCAATTATGGTTACGTGGGGTGAATTATTAGTGGGTATCGCCCTTATTCTGGGCATTTTCACCAACTTTGCAGCTCTCATGGGGATCACCATGAACCTCTCCTTCCTATTCAGCGGGTCTGGCATAATTGACGCGCAAATGGCAACAATGTCTGTATTTCTTGTGATAGCTGGAAATAATGCTGGAAGGTATGGCTTAGACAGATGGATCCTGCCGTATTTAAAACATGTTATTATAAGAACAGGGAAAATGAAAAGTTACTAATCGTTTAGCAGAGCAGATTTACACTAGTTTGTAATACGTACTTCTTTAATATAGGATTGAAATTATATAGTACAATCCCAATAGTTAGCCATAAAAGGAGGATACCTTTGGAAAAGAAATCAATCATATCAGCACAAACATTTGATGAAAATAAGTTTACGAAAACAAACGTATTTAAGAATGAAACCAGCACTCTGTTCGTTTTGAACTTTTTACCGAAGCAGCAGCTGCCCGCACATTATCATCCTGGACATGAATTATATCTGCATGTACTGCAGGGAAATGGAACATTTACGATTGATGAAATTGCCGTCGAAGTAACTAAAGATGATGTTATTCATGTTACCGGTGATGAAAATTTAGCTTTTACGAACACAGGTGAAAACAACGTCTCTATTTATGTCACCATGAGCAAGTTACCTAAATAATATATAAGGAACAAAAACACATGAGAAAAGTTTTCTCATGTGTTTTTTTATGAAAGTTGCACTAAATAATTATCTTATGCGATGTTGCGTTTCTGTTGAATCGCATTCAACCGTCTATTATTCGTTGCGATAATATAAATAACAATTCCCCAAATGATCACGGCGATAATGGATCCGATGTTGAAGATACCTTTGTCGGCAGTCCACATAATGGAATAACCGATCGAACCGATCAACAGAGCATAATAGAAGAACGGAAGAAGCGTTTTACGAATAACATGCCCTTCTTTTCCTACTAGGCCAACCACTGCTGATGCTGCGACAACGTTATGCACACAGATCATATTTCCAGCTGCACCACCAACTGCCTGGAGTGCAACCATCCATGTTGCGTCCCCGCCAATTCGCTCACCTACGCCAAACTGGAAGAGCGAGAACATCATATTACTAACAGTATTACTACCAGCTACAAATGCGCCGAGTCCTCCGACAAACGTTGCAAAGATCGGATACACAGACCCTGCAAGACCTGCAACACCTTCTGCCAGAGCAAGTGGCATTTCCGGATACCCTGCAGCCCCGCCACCTGAGTTAAGAAACACCTGTACCATTGGAACAGTAAAGACAAGTGCCGAACCTGCAAGAATCATCGTTTTACCCGAATCCTTCCAAGCACGAGCAAACTCCTGCCCTTTCATTCCATGCATATAGTACGTAAATACGGCCACGACGATAAAAATAAATCCTGGAGAGAATAGAATTTGCCAACTGGACGATATTTCTGTCCCAAAAATATTTGGTAACGATAGTGTGACAGATTTAAGCCAATCTCCAACTACAGTTAACCTTGAAACTAGTAATAGGACAGCAATTAAAACGTATGGAGCCCATGCACGCCACATACTTATTTTACCTGCATAAATATCACTATGTTTCAGCTCAACACGCCCAGTCCATGTTGGATCCCAGCGGTCTTTTGCTTCGAAGTCCCAAATGTCATCTTCTTTTGGCATAAGAAATCCACGTTTAGCCGCAGGAATAACGATAGCCAACCCTATTAAGCCACCAATCATTGCAGGAAACTCAGGTCCTAATAAATTAGCAACGATAACATATGGTATTGTCATCGCTAAAGAAGCAAAAATGGCGAACTTCCACACCTGTAAGCCCTCACTGAATGATTTGTTTTTCCCAAAAAACCGGGTTAATATGCCGACTAAAAATAATGGGATTAACAGACCCGCAATGGCATGGAGCAGGGCCACCTTACCAGCGACACCAAATACAAATGCAGAAACATCTGTAATTTGGGCAAGTGGCTCAATACCAGTACCCACCCCAACTATCATCGGTGTTCCGACTGCACCAAATGATACTGGTGTACTTTGAATAACCATGCCAGATACTACGGCGGCCATCGCCGGGAATCCCAGCCCAACCAATAATGGTACTGCAACTGCTGCAGGTGTACCAAACCCTGCTGAACCTTCAATAAATGAACCGAAAAGCCAAGCGATGATAATTACTTGAATACGGCGGTCTGGTGTAATGTCGGTAAAACCGCGACGAATGGTGTGAAGACCCCCACTTTCTTGCAGTGTGTTCAATAGTAAAATCGCACCGAAAATAATGAATAAAAGCGTAACAGCTACGATCAGACCATGAACAGAAGCAGCAGCAACCTGTGGAAATGCTACATCCCAAACGAATAGTGCCAGTAGAACAGCAACGATGTAGGAAAGCGGCATTGCTTTACTTGCTGGCCATTTAAGACCGACTAGAAAAACGGCAACAACGATAATCGGTAATAAGGCCAGTACAGCTAATGTTCCATTTCCCAATTCAATTCCCCCTTAAAAGGTTTTATTATATTAAATAACAATATTTGTTCCTTATTTCATGACAAACACGATCATGAAAAAGATAATATTGTTATATAACGTACATTCGCTGGCTTTTCCATTCCTTTATTGTGATTCAGATTATCCCTGTTTTACAACATTGCGCAGTTCACCAATTCCGGCAATTTCACAGCTGATTTCATCCCCATCTTTCATCATTTCTGCCCCTAACGGACTACCAGTAAGAATTACATCACCTGCTTCCAATGTCATGACACTGGATAAGTAAGCAATCATCTTCTTCATGGAAACGATCATTAAAGCGGTTCCACTGTCCTGCTTCTTGTTACCATTTAAGTATGCTTCCACCCTGATCTTGTCAGGATCAAGTTCTGTTTCGATATAGGGACCAAGTGGTGTGAATGTGTTGAATGACTTTCCAACCATCCAATGCCCAGCCTCATGAAAGAATTGCGGTGCGGTTACATCATTGGCTATGGTATAGCCAAAAATATGATCGGCCACCTCTTCTTCAGATATATTGCTTGTACGTTTGCCAATTACAACCGCCAGCTCGGATTCGAATTTCACTTCGTCAATTTTAGCTGGGATAACAATTGGTTTCCCGCTCCCAATAACGGACGATAGTGGCTTATAGAAAAACACCGGGATCTCAGGCAGCTCAGAAGGTAAGTCTTCTATTTTTCCGACATAGTTGGCACCAATACCAATAACATGTCGTGCTGTAAGCGGCGCCAAAAGTTCAAGCTCTTCTGGGTTATGTATTAAATCTGTATGTTTCCAATCCGAGAATATGTCCCCCTTAATTTGTTGGATCCCATTGTCTGTTACGACTCCTTGCAAAATTTCTGTTTCATTTTGTTTTGTAAATCTAGCGAATTTCATTGTGTCATTCCTCCGTTTCCATCTGTTGAGGTGAGCATTCAACCCACCTCTTTCTTGTAAAACTAGTAAACTAGTGTACTTCTGCTTTCTTTAATTCCTGTTTCACTTCAGCACAACGGCCAGGCTCCGGGAATAGTTTTCCTGGATTTAATAGATCGTCTGGATTAAACACAGCACGTATATCCGTTTGTGCTGCCATTTCTTCGTCACTGAATATAAAACGCATTTCAGCTGATTTTTCAATTCCGACACCGTGTTCACCAGTAATCGAACCGCCAACATCAGCGCAGGCTTTCAGACATTCGGAACCCGCTTTAGAAGCACGTTCACTTTCACCTGGAATACTTGCATCGAATAATATGAGTGGATGCAGATTGCCATCGCCTGCATGGAAAATATTCGCGATACGAAGCTCATATTTTTTACTAATTTCAGTAATTTTTGTAAGAACTTCAGGCAAGCGTGTTCTCGGAATAACACCATCCTGAACAAGGTAGTCAGGAGAAATTGCCCCCATTGCTCCAAAGCCCATTTTGCGGTTTGCCCACCAAAGACCTCGCTCTGCTTCATCTTTTGCTACTTTTACTTCACGAACATTATTTTTCTTACATACAGCAAGGATCTCATTAATTTGATCTTCAATTCCAGCAGCGATTCCATCTACTTCAATAAGCAGGAATGCTGCAATGTCTCTTGGATGCCCAACTGGATAAGCAGCTGATTCCACACCTTCAATGGCGATAGAATCCATCATTTCAAGTGCTGCTGGAATAATCCCTGCTGCAATAATCTCTGAAACTGCCTGGCTGGCATCATCAATATCATCATAATAAGCCAGAACCGTTTTCTTCCCCTCAGGGTTTTTCAACACTTTTACAGTAATTTTGGTCACAATCCCAAGCGTTCCTTCTGAGCCTGTCAATAGTCCGAGCAAATCATATCCCGGACGATCAGGAACCCCTTCTGAACCAAGATCTACAATTTCACCACTAGGCAGTACAATTTCAAGGCCTAAGATATGATTTGTCGTAACACCATATTTCAAACAGTGAGCGCCACCTGAATTCTCAGCAACATTACCACCAATGGTAAATGCATATTGGCTTGATGGGTCAGGCGCGTAATAGTAGCCCTTATCTGAAATGGATTGGGTGAGCTTCAGGTTGATATAACCAGGTTCGACCACTGCTTTTCTATTTTCCAAATCCAGATGAAGCATCTTCTTCATCCGAACCAGACTGATCAGCACCTCTCCTCCCAATGGAGTTGCTCCTCCACTCAGACCAGTACCAGCACCTCGTGCAATATATGGAATTTCTTCGTTGTTTAAACATTTCACAACATCGGAAACCTGTTTTGTATTTTTCACAAAAACAACGGCTTTTGGCATCCCCTTTGACATCGTATAGCCATCACATTCATAAGAAATGAGGTCTTCCTTTAAATAAAGAACTGCACTTTCACCAACAATATCCATTAATTGTTGAACAACAGCATCCGGTTTTTGTCTTTGTCGCTTTTTCCCAAACATACCTTTCACCTCCTTTTCAATTATGATTCTACCCGTTTGCTTGCTTCCGCTTTATCTTTCTCATAAGCCCAATCCAGCAGTTGAACGGTATGGACAACCTTCTCACTTCTGCCATGTTTTTTAACACCCATCGCGATCTGGAGCATACAACCAGGATTTCCCATCGAAATCATCTCGATATTCTCAGGCACGTCATCCATTTTACGATCAAGGAGTGCCCCTGCCATCTCAGGATGTGTAAGATTATAGATTCCCGCACTGCCACAGCATCTGTCGGCATCTGGCAACTCGACCATTTCCACGCCTGGGATTTCGTTTAATAGCTGACGAGGTTCAAAGCGTATACCTTGACCGTGCGCCAGATGACAAGCATCATGATAGGTTATTTTGGTTTTCATTTCTGCTTTTGGACGTTTAAAATCAGTGTCATACAAGAACTTGGATACATCTTCAACTTTTTCCGAAAATTCTTCTGCTAAAGGCAGCATCTCGGGGTCATTTCTGAACAGTTCATGATATTCCTGTAACGCACTTCCGCAGCCAGCTGCATTTACAAGTACTTTATCGTAATCTTTAAAAGCCTCCATATTTTGTTTTGCCAGCTTCTTTGCTGTGTCTCGTTCGCCAGCATGAATATGAAGCGCACCACAGCATCCCTGGCTTTTCGGCATGCCAACCTCAAATCCGTTATGTGTCAACACACGAATTGTCGCTTCGTTAACGTCACTGAACATGACATCCATGACACAGCCAGTTAAGATTCCTACTCGTTGTCTGGTCTCCCCTTCAGCTGGAACAATTTCCGGATACCTGCCCAGCACCGGTTTTCCCACTTTCGGAAGAACGGACTCCATATCTTTCAAATGCGCTGGCATCACATGAAGCATCCCTGTTTTCCTTGCAACAGTTTGGATCCCGCTCTTTTGGTAAAACCGCATCAACCCACCAAGCATATTCAAACGATTCTGATGTGGAAAAACACCTTTTAATGCTGTCTTGCTGAGCATTCCGGTAAAACCTGTTAAAGGCATCGCCTGGCGAATTTGACCTCGAGCTTCTTCAATCAACCCCCCCACTTGGACGTCTGCCGGACATGCCGTTTCACAAGCACGACAATCAAGACAATCAAAGACGGGTTTGGAAAAAGCTTCATTCACATCAATTTTCCCTTCAGCAACAGCTTTGATTAAATAAACACGCCCTCTTGGTGAATGTTGTTCTTCACCTGTTTCCTGATACGTCGGACAAGCTTCCAGACACATGCCACAGTGAACACAGTCTGCCCATTTATTTTCATTGGGAAGATCATCCCAAAGAAAGTTTCCTAATGTCTTCGTTTGACATGCAGCTCCGTTTTTTGCAGTATCAACCAAATTTGCTAATCCCTTCTCGTGCACACTCATCTTATATACCTCCTACAAAACGGTGGCGGTTTAGGATTTCCTTTGGGTCATTTGTTCGTTTAATACCTTCCAGCAGCGCAAAATACCCTGGCTCCTCACCCCAAACCCCTACCGTTTCCCTTAATAGAAATGGTAAATGTGTACAAACGACATATCCGTGTCTTTCTTCGACGTTTGTTCGTAGTGCTCTAATGTATGAAACTATATTTTCAGAAAAACCCTTTACATATACCCGTGAAATGCCATGGCCCAAGCCACCGTGCGCTTCGATTGAGATAGAGTGTATCTCCGCAAGTTCCTCAGCCAGCTCCAGGTTAACGAGGACATCTAAATTATTACTCCCTATTTTCAAGGCAGCTTGGGTAGTTGCATCGTTTGGTTCATCATTGTAGCCATTAGGTCCAACATGACGGAATTTTTTCCACCACTGCCTTGCTTCTTCTTCATGCAGTACAATATGTTCCACACCTGCTGGTAAATGTTCCATCACCCATTTTTCCTGTTCCAGAACGGCATTCTCCCTGTCTTCAAATGCAATTGCCAGTGTATAGTGAGGTTTACCCGTCATTTTTTCAGCGATCGTAGGGGATAAAATTTCCAGCGAGACCGGCTCCATCATCGAATCAAGAATAAGCACGGAGAAATCCCGTATTGCCTGTTCATTGCCAGCAGGAAACTGCAGTAGAGACAACCCCTCATATTTCGGGAGCGGACGCAATTTAATCGTAATTTCACTAATCACACCAAGTGTTCCCATCGAACCGATAAAGAGCTTATTCATGTCATAACCCGCCACGTTTTTTACTACTTTACCGCCTGTGCGAATAACTCTTCCATCTGAGTAAACGATCCTGGTACCGATAACCAAGTCTCTCGCAGACCCGTAGAGCAGTCTTTTTGCCCCACTGTCATTTGCTGCGACAATACCGCCGATTGTTGCCAGCTCTGGCCAGGAAGTATCCAGTGCAATTCGCTGTCCTGTTTTAGTTAATTCATCTGTAATTTCCTTTAATGTGGTTCCTGGTTTTACCGTCAACGTCAGGTCACCAACCGAATGCTCGACAATTCCTTTGTAGTTCGCAAGCGATAATAAAATATCCGCCTGTTCCATTACGCCGCCGTAGCCCCGCTTTGTCCCACCTGACACAACATTTACCGTTTTATTATGTTCGTTTGCATATGCCAGCACTCTCGAAATATCTTCTTCTGAGTGGGCTTCCACTATCTGTACCCCTCCGTTACCTAGCGGATGACCTTGATCCTCATTCTGTTTGATTTGCTCTTTCGGTAAAATTCCTTTGATTGGTAAAACCCCTTCTGTACCTGAAGAAATCATGTTGCTGTTCCCCCTTCATTCATTACTTGAATCTTGCAGGTGACTATTAAGTAACTCTTCTACATATGTAAGGTGACTTAGCATTGCTTTTCGCGCGCTTATTGGATCATTTGCTTTTATAGCCTCATAGATTGCAATATGCTGACCTGCAATATCGGCTGATAATTTCTTATCTGATAAAATCAACCGATGGCAATCCATTATTCCTTTCTTCATGGTATCTGAAACCGCTTTCATTAAATCAGTTAAAATATCGTTAGCACATGCTTCTGCTATCGTCTGATGAAATAGATAATCCGCTTCCCATGCCTCTACCGTTTCAGCCCTTGATAATTCACCCAACGCCAGGTTCATCCTTTCAAGCTGATCTGCTGTTGCGTTTTGAGCAGCCACTTCAACAACGCCTGCTTCTACTATTTTTCGGACTTGATAAAGTTCACTTATATCCCTTTTGCTTAAAAGCATCAAATCAGGAAAAAGGTGCGAGGTGTTCCTATGACAAACAAAAGTACCTTCACCATGCTTTACGACAACCAGCCCTTTACCTTTCAGCGTTGTTAACGCATCACGCACGGCAGAGCGTCCGACTTCAAACATGTCACATAGTTCTCTAACAGATGGCAGTTTCTCCTCTGGCATTACTTTTTCAGTACGAATCCAGTCTTCTATTTGTTCAACAACAATCTCAGAAACTTTTTTTGTCGAGATCTTCTCAGCCCGGAGCACTTGAATACCACCTTTCATTTTTTACGAACATGGTTCAGTTATCAGATATCTGATAACTTTTTCTATAGTAAACCACTGTAATTTAACAAAGTCAAGGCTGTTTTCTAAAAAATCCAAATATTTATGCAATACTACGTTAACTAACAAAACTCGACAAATTATTAATGCGATGCCGAGTTGTGGAGCCACAGCCGGGACGCAGCATCACTAACTCGGGACACAGCAACACCAACTCAGGAGACAGCAACCCGGCCACCCCACATCACCAAACAGCACAAATAGAGGGGACCTAACCTGCTAGCCCCCTCCTCTATATTAACTTTTAACTGGATACTTCTCTTTTGCTTCCAGACGGCGACGGTGAAGAATCGGTTCAGTATAGCCACTTGGTTGCTCTTTACCTTTGAAAACAAGGTCGCATGCTGCCTGGAAAGCTATTGAGTCATTGAAACTTGGTGCCATTGGGCGATATAATGCATCTCCTGCATTTTGTTCGTCCACAATTTTTGCCATGCGTTTCAGTGTATCCAACGTTTGTTCTTCAGTACAAATACCATGATGCAGCCAGTTGGCCATCATTTGGCTGGAAATACGTAATGTTGCCCGGTCTTCCATCAGCGCTACGTTGTTGATGTCGGGAACTTTGGAACAGCCGACACCCTGCTCAACCCATCGAACAACATACCCAAGCAAGGTCTGTGCACTATTATCAAGCTCTTCTTGAATTTGCTCAGCAGACCAGTTTATATTTTTTACAACAGGAATTTGTAAAATATCGTCACGGTAATTCTGTACTTCTTCTTGCAATTCTGTTTGCACTTTGCGCACGTCAATTTCATGGTAATGAAGCGCATGCAATGTTGCCGCTGTTGGTGATGGAACCCAGGCTGTGTTTCCACCTGCTTTTAAGTGACCTGTCTTTTGCTCCAGCATATCAGCCATTAAATCCGGCATTGCCCACATCCCTTTGCCAATTTGCGCTTTGCCCTGCAAACCAGCATCCAGTCCAATACGGACATTATTCTTCTCATAGCTATTCAGCCAGGTTGACGATTTCATTTCACCTTTTCGGATCATTGGACCTGCTTCCATTGAGGTATGAATCTCATCGCCTGTACGATCCAGGAAACCTGTATTAATGAAAACAATTCGCTCTTTTACTTCGTTAATACAATTTTTCAAGTTCAAGCTGGTGCGGCGTTCTTCATCCATTACGCCAATTTTAAGTGTGTTGCGCTTCATCTCAAGCATATCTTCTACACGATTAAATAGCTCATTTGCGAAAGCCACTTCTTTGGAACCGTGCATCTTCGGCTTAACAATATACACAGAACCCTTCGAAGAATTTTGGTATGGGCCATTGCCTAAGAGACCGTGCTTAGCCATCAAACTTGTAAACACACCGTCCATAATTCCTTCAGGTACTTCGTGCCCGTTTTCATCCAGTATTGCGTTGTTTGTCATTAAGTGACCAACATTTCGGATGAACATCAGCACACGACCAGATAGAGTAACTTCCTCACCTTTCGGCCCTGTGTAGCTTCGATCAGGATTTAATGTACGCGTTACTTCTTTGTCGCCTTTGGTAAATACAGACGTAAGGTCGCCTCTATTCAGTCCAAGCCAATTGCGGTATACAAGCGTTTTATCTTCGGCATCCACAGCTGCAACGGAATCTTCGCAGTCCATTATGGTTGAGGTTGCGGACTCTAAGAACACATCCTTAACCCCAGCTTCATCTGTTTTTCCGATCGGATGATTGCGGTCAATTTGAATTTCAAAATGCAACCCGTTATTTTTAAATAAAACAGCAATAGGTTCAGCTGCAGAACCCTGATAACCAGCAAATTTAGCAGTATCTTTAAGTTCTGTTGTCTCCCCGTTCTTAAGTCTTACTTCTAATTTTCCGCTGACAATGGAATAATCTGTTGCATCTTGGTGTGAGGATGTCTGAAGTGGTATGTTTTGATCAAGGAATTTTTTAGCAAAAGCGATTACTTTTTCACCACGAACTGGGTTGTATCCACCTTGCTTCTCAGCTCCGCCTTCTTCACTGATTGCATCAGTTCCGTATAGTGCATCATAAAGTGAACCCCAACGTGCGTTGGCAGCATTTATTGCATAGCGTGCATTATCAATAGGCACAACAAGCTGTGGTCCTGCTTGAAGAGTGATGACATCATCAACATTCTCCGTCGTTATATTAAAATCCTCTACTGGAGATTCCAGGTACCCGATTTCTTCCAAAAATGCTGTGTATTTATCACTATCAAACATTTCATTTACTTTATGCCATTCATCGATCTGTTTTTGAAGTACTTCACGCTCAGCTAATAACGCCTTGTTTTTCGGAGCCAAATCAGAGACTAGCTTATCTAAGTCTTTCCAAAATGTTTCCCTTTCAAGACCCGTATCAGGCAGTGCTTCCAGATTTACAAAATCATAAAGCTCTCTTGCAACTTGAAGATTGCCTGTTTTCACATAAACTCCCATTCCTTATTCCTCCCTTTCCTTACTATATCTCCTATTCTAATGGGAACAGGCCAGAAACAAAAATACATGTTTTGCATGAACGTTATTCCTTTTGGCTATACCGTAATGTATACTGGGGATACAATTAGTTATTTTGATAGTGAAGGGGGAGCAAACTTGGATATCAGGCAAGTAGAATATTTTGCAGAGGTTGCGAGACAGCTTAGTTTCACGAGAGCCGCTGCTGTTCTTCATATCTCACAGCCTTCCTTAAGCAAGACAATTAAAAAACTGGAGACTGAACTGGGGGCACCACTTTTTTATAGAGGAGCTAAACAATTAGAACTGACAGATGCGGGACAAGCTTTCTTAGTTAACGCGAAAACTGTACTTGACGCTTTTGAAAATTTAACATCTGAACTGAATGATGTCATTGATTTAAAAAAAGGGGAAATCAAAATTGGGATTCCCCCGATTATAGGTGCCGCGTTTTTTTCTAAATTAATAAGCAATTTCAAAGAAGCTTACCCCTCCATTAATATGATTCTAAATGAAGTTGGCAGCAATAAAATTAAGCACGGTGTAAGTGAGGGCGAGCTTGATATTGGTTTAATCTGTAATTTGCCTATTCAAAAAGAAAACTTTAATACAATTAAACTATTAAAAGATCCATTAATGCTTATTGTGCATAAAGACAGTCCACTGGCGCAAAGAGAAGAAATCGATTTTCCACGTATTGAAAAAGAGCCTTTTATTATGTATCGGAATGACTTCTCTCTCCATGACAGAATTATAGAAGCATGCGAAAGTCATGGATATTATCCGAATGTCGTCTGTGAGAGTTCGCAAAAGGATTTTATGATTGAAATGGTTGAAGCAAAATTAGGGATTGCCTTATTACCAAGTAAAATCTGCGTCAAAATAAACAATGATAAAATTAAAGCCATTCCTTTTACCAGGTCTGTCGTCAATCTGGAATTAGGGATGATCTGGAAAAAGGACAAATACGTACCACATGCTGTACGCGAATTTATTGCAATGTCCGAGTCATTCAGTATTTAGATTGCAATTTTCAGCGATCGGTTACTAATACATACACTGCCTTAACCGGTCCATGTACTCCAACAACGATATCCATTTCAATATCAGCACTATTGCTTGGGCCGGATATGAAATTAACACAGGTTGGAATTTCCTTACCAGCCTCTACACGTTTATGAATCTCGTGAGTAGCCTGCGTCATTCGGGGGACAATGGTAGATTTCGGGACAATAGCAATATACGTAATCGGCAACAGACTAACGGAACGAGCAATATCATTATCATTGAATTGAACAATCGTACCGGATTCCGCCAAACTCGTATCGCTGAAAAATACGCCTATGTCCGCATGTTTAGCTTTCTCAATATTTTCTTTCCCGACTGACGTATCCCATATACGGGTCTCGGATTTATCAAATACGGAAGTAAGTCCATACGCTGAAAATCTACTATCCTTTGTAGTAACAATGGATCCACCACCGTATGTCTCGATAATCCTTTCTAACGTTTCAGAAAGCTCCGATTGATCGGTTTCATACACATCAACATTTCTTTCTTTACTGTTTTTCAGAAAAGCTGCCATTAGTCCGTCGATGGATTCATTTTTGTAAACCTCCCATTGGGGCTGGTGTTTCCAAGTTGGCAGGGAGACATCTCCTTTGCGTTCACGTCCAAGTTTGTCAGCGATTTTATTTAAAAAAAGGTCTTTATTATAAATTGTGCCTTTGGCCATTGTTTACTGCCTCCCTTTTTGGTGTTCCTTGAACCAACTTCTAAAATTAGCTTTTCCCGGTGCAGGAAATTCACGGATCGCTGTCCAGGATTTCATAGGTCCAGGTCCTTTAGAAATACTTCCATCCCGTACGAACGGTTTCATAAATGTCGGTGCACCTTTGACAGCCATTTGAAATAAAGATGGGGTGCTTGCACCAATTCCAAAGGCTTTCATGGCTGCCTTCTCACTCGTTTTTGCCATCCCTTTTTCCTTTACATAATTTTCCCGGTGTTTGATTAATTGTTCATGAAGTGGGATTTTTACAGGACAAGCTTCCGTACAGGCAGCACATAAGCTGGATGCAAAGGGAAGTTCTCCATATTCCTCGTAGCCTCCAAGGATAGGGGATAGCACAGCTCCAATTGGTCCCTGGTAAATAGAACCATAGGCATGCCCGCCAATGTGGCGGTAGACAGGACAAACATTTACACAAGCTGCACACCGGATACAATGAAGAGCTGATTGAAACTCCGTACCCAACGCCTTCGAACGTCCAGCATCCAATATAACAAGGTGGAATTCTTTTGGTGCGTCAACACAATCTTCATCCACACCAGGAGTCAAATTGGTCACATAGGTAGTTATTTTTTGACCCACGGCACTTCTGCTTAGCAAATTAATTAAGACGTCCATTTCCTCCCAGGTTGGTACCAGCCGTTCCATACCCATCACCGTTATCTGTGTATCCGGAAAAGTTGTAACCATATTCAAGTTGCCTTCGTTGGTCGCAAGCGATAGAGAGCCAGATTCAGCAATTGCAAAGTTACAACCCGTAATTCCTATATCCGCATCCATAAACACTTCTCGCAGCTGACTTCGGGCAAAAGCTGTTAACTCCCGCGGTTCCTCAGTCCCCATATAGCCTACCTTCGTTTTAAACGTGTCGCGGATCTGTTCTTTATTTTTATGAAGGGATGGAACAACAATATGAGAAGGACGATCCTTATCATCTACCTGTAAAATATATTCAGCAAGGTCTGTTTCATGTACCTTACATCCGACTTCTTCCAGAGCTTCATTCAAACCAATTTCTTCTGTAACCATTGATTTTGATTTGGTTACATTTTTGGCATTCTTTTTCTTAGCAACCTCCTGAATATAAGCGTTTGCATCTTCCGCAGTTTCGGCAAAATACACATGCCCACCGCGTGCAGCGAAATTCTCACTTAATTGATCCAGATAAAAGTCAAGATTCTCCAAGGTGTGCCTGCGAATTTCTTCCCCAGCACTCCTCCATTCTTCCCAATCTCCAATCGTTTCATCGCGTTCGGTTGCGTCGAGTTTTTTATCACGCAATCTATCCTGGGCCGATGCCATCGCAGTAAGCATAAAATCATCCTGCAATGCATCATCCACCCGGTCAAAGAACTGCTTCTCTCCAATTTTCATTGGCATGTAAAAATACCTCCCTTAGGCACGCGTATTTAATATTTGAGCGATATGCTTTACGTTAATTGGAAGTTCCCTGCGATCAATCCGTCCCCCAATGTTCATGAGGCAGCCGCTATCAGAACCAATAAGCACCTCAGCTGTAGACTCCTGAACATGCCTGACTTTTTCATCTACCATTTGTTCGGAAATCGGTGCCATTTTCAACGCAAATGTACCTCCAAACCCACAGCAGTCATAGCTGTTTTTAAGTGGAAGTAATTCAAGACCTTTTACATTTTTCAAAAGTTTAAATGGTGCCTCTGACTCCTTCAGCAATCTGAGCATGTGACATGAGGTATGGTAAGTAGCACGCGCTGGGTAGACTGCTCCTACATCTTCAACTCCCAGAACAGTTACAATAAATTGAGTGAACTCATACGTTTTATCTGCAACAATCTGGGCTTTTTCCTGCCATTCATTGTCCTCTTTAAACAAATTCGGATATTCCTTGAACATTGCTGCACAGGAACCAGAAGGGGTTACAATGTACTCCGAATCTGCAAAAGTGGTAATCATTTGTTTTGCAGCCTTTTGAGCATCTTTTCGATATCCACTGTTGTATGCTGGCTGTCCGCAGCAAATCTGTCCTCCCGGAAAGTCAATGTCACAGCCAAGTCTCTCTAGAACCTCCACTACATCTCTAGCCGCATCCTGATAAAATATTTCACCAAGACAAGTGACAAATAAAGACACTTTCATGATCAATCACTCTCTCATACGTATTTTATAATCTATCTCAATGCTGAACTATCTTTAAGTTTCAATAGTTTACGTATTTCCTCAGCTCATTTATATGTATCTAATCTATTTTTATGTACAAGCCGAACTGGTAGAAGAACCTGTAATACCTGTCGATATAAACTGAATTTTTTTATTATGTATTTAAAAAATCAGGTCAATGGTTGACCTGATTTTATCTGAAATTTCTAACTACGTCAATGTAGTGTTTATATTATTTCTTTTTTTATCTTTCTCATAAAGACAACGCACTCCTAAGATCCCTAATCACTTTAAACTGTTTAGGGACTAACCAAAATCTTAGCGTAGCTTTTATCTTCTGTTAACAATTCCAGACCACCTTCTACAAGATCATCTAGTTTAATTTGTTTTGTAATTACCTGCTTAACTTCAAGTTTACCTTCAGCAATTGATTTAATAACTGCTGGAAAATCATTTGCGTAGGCTAAGCTGAAATTAATATTTACTTCCTTAAATAGCAAAGCATTTGGATCCATTGAAATTTCCTGTGAAAATCCGGCAACTACTAATAGCGTACCTTTCTTTTTAAGAGCAGACAATGCACTTGTAACTGTAGGCTGCGCTCCGGCAGCTTCAAAAGCAACTTCAACACCTTTTCCTGTAATAGCCCTAATTTTTTCTTCTACATTCTCATTCAGTGGATTGATGGTGTGTGTCGCACCCAGTTCTTTAGCTTTATCTAGGCGTTCTTTCGATATGTCAATGACAAATGTTTCTGATGCCCCAGCCGCTTTTGCACATAATAGTAAGAGAAGCCCAATCGGACCTGCACCAAAGATTGCTGTAGATTCCCCAACCTTTAATCCACTTTTTCTTACTGCTCTTTAAAACTAGTTAACTAGTAAAAGAAAAACAGGGAATACCATGCAGTCAAATTTATTGAGCTCCCAAGCCACCATCAATGACAAATTCTGAACCTGTTGAGTAACTTGACTCGTCGGAGGCAAGATATAATACCATGTTAGTGACTTCTTCTGGTTCTCCAGCCTTCTTTAATGGAAAAGCATTGATTAAATCATCATTTATGAGTCCTTCAGTCATTGCGGTTTTTATAAATCCAGGATGAACAGAGTTGACACGTATACCATACTCTCCAAGTTCTAGTGCAGCAGCTTTTGTCATTCCTCTTACAGCAAATTTGGAAGCAGTATAAGCTATTTTCTTATTCGCTCCTATAATTCCCGCAAGTGAAGAAATATTTACAATAGATCCTCCTCCAGCTTTCTTCATAGAAGATACAACGTATTTCATACCTAGAAATACAGATACCTGGTTCACATCGATAACTTTTCGGAAATTTTCTTCCGTAGCTTCTTCCAGGTTTACCTCTGGTAGGTCGATACCTGCATTATTTACTAGAATATTAATCGGTCCAAAGGTTTTTTCCGTTTTACTAACTACATTTTTCCAGTCTTCTGCACTTGTAACATCATGCTTTACAAATATTACATTTTCTCCAAGTTCATTCTCTAGATTTTTCCCATCTTCTTCTAGAATATCTGTAAAAATAACCTTAGCACCTTCAGATGACAATCTCCTAACATGACTTGCTCCCAATCCTCTTGCCCCACCTGTTATAACGACTACTTTATCATCTAATCTACCCATTTAAACATTCCTCCTTAATATCATTTAATTAATTCTCTTATTAGAGCAAACTTCATTATTAGAATATTTGCGAAGTAAACTGTATTCGCTTACACTAAAAGAGAAGTTAATAGGTATTTATTCTTATCCTAATTATAATACGGAGAAAATGAACATCAATCCACAGTTTCTAAAAAACTGTATACATAAGCAACATATTCTAAGAAACTGTTTATTTACGACTAATAAATCCTAGGAGGTAAGTCCGTGCAACTTAAAAATTCTCAAGTAGATCGTCGTATACGCAGAACTAAACGAAACCTTAAAAAAGCGGCAATCAATCTAATGAAAATCAAAGAATATAACAGCATTACTGTTAAAGACATAGTTGCGAGTGCAGATTATAATAGAGCAACATTTTATCGTCACTATCAGGATAAGGAAGATCTTAAAGATCAACTTGTTGATGAATTGCTAGACAAGTTGATCAACGCATTCCGCTATCCTTATAAAAATTCTAAGTTTGTAAATGCGTATAGTCTCACTCCATCTAATGTAAGAATATTTGACTACATTAAAGACAACGCAGATTTTTATATGCTATGGAAAGATTCTGAGGGGATACCCGGATTCCAGGGGAAATTCATTCAAACACTTACAGAACTTTTCAACCAAGACATAGTACACCTATCAAATCAACAGGGAGATATAGACAATGAACTTTTTATTACGTACCGAACATATGGCGTTTGGGGATTAATAATTAATTGGATAAAAAGTGACTTTAAAACACCCTCACAAGATATGGCAAAACAGTTAATTAATATTATAAATTACCATCCACTTAAAATTTATGAAACGAAACACTTTTAGATAATTACATCTATAAAACTATTAATTATATCTCTCCGCTTTTACTACACTGCTAGCTTGACTACTTACTTAGAAATAACTTAACCTGCCTACTGAAACGTTCAATATTGCCCCTTTACTGGTTGGGGGAAAATGTCTAACGACGGCGGGCCCTTACAGTAATATTACAATATTCGCTTTTTAAAATCGACAACTTCTGATATCTGCTAATCTAATATTTTCAAATCGATAGATGGCAGGAAGTGACAGGCACTCCAACTACCTATTCGTCCTCTTCGCTGCAGAGGCATATTCCAAAATACCAGTTCCAAAAATCACGCCGCTTAAATTCAAGATAAATCCAACCACATGATTGATCGTAATCATTAAAAAGAGAGAATTTGAATAAGCACTTTTTAGTCACTATGAGCAAGTAACCCAATAATATATAACGTACACAAAACACATAAGAAAAGTTTTCTCATGTGTTTTTAATACAGGGCTATGATTTGATGGTTCAAAGACGAAATTGAAACTGTTACAAAGTAATATGTTAAAAGCGGACATCTGATAAATGTCCGCTTTCTTGCATGTATAAACCTTTTCCCAGTTCAGCACCACCCTTAGCTACAATCCGAATTTTTTCATTCGGTACTGGAGGCTTTGTCTACTGATGCCAAGGATTTTTGCAGTGTGTGAGATGTTGTTATTATTTTCTTCAAGGACCTGCCGAATATAATGCTTTTCCGCCTCTGCCACCTTATCACGTAATGATCTGGAATCTCCTCCCGATTCAGCAATGGCTGGCATGCCCTTATGCGAATACAACCCCTCATTCATCTTGTATTTTTTCCGGAAGATTACAGGCAGGTCCTGCACACAAATGATCTTTTCATCCATAATCAGGTTCATCGTTCCTTCTATTGTATGCTCCAGTTCTCTAACATTCCCCGGCCAGTCATGCTGGTAAAGAATATGCATTGCTTCTTCACTGATTTTCTTAACATCCATTTGAAATAAAGCATTATACTTTTCGATGAAACGTTGAGAAAGCAGCGAAAGGTCTTTCTTCCGCTCGCGTAGAGGCGGGATGAATAATGTTACGACACTGAGTCGATAATATAAATCTTTTCGTAAACGATTATTGGCGACCGCATCCACTGGATCCTCATTAATGGTGGCGATAATTCGTACATCTACCTCTTTATCTTTCATATCCCCTACTCTTCGAATCGTTTTTTCTTGGATTACGCGTAAAAGCTTCGCCTGGAGTGAGGGGTCAAGCGAATTAATTTCATCCAGCAGCAAGGTCCCCCCATCAGCCTGTTCAAATAGTCCTGGTCTGTCCACTGCCCCGGTAAATGCTCCTTTTTTCGTACCGAATAATAAACTTTCCATTAAACTGTCTGGTATCGCTGCACAATTTTGCGAGATAAAAGAAGCACCTGACCGGTTGCTTCCATTATGTATACTTTGAGCAAATAATTCTTTTCCTGTACCGGTCTCACCTACTATCAGCACAGATGAGGATGTTCGTGTGGCTCTTTTTGATTCTTCAATGACTGACTGGATCACATCACTTTCTCCAATAATCTGATCAAATGTGAATTTTGTGTTTTGCTTACGGAGCACATTTTCCTTAATTATATGTTCCAGCTGCGTTATATCCTTTGCTATCTCAACAGCCCCTGTGATTTTTCCAGCATTGAGGATAGGAAAGGAATCATTAATTGTAGTAATCTCCTTGCCCTTGTTATTGAAATACGTTTGTTTAACGTGTTTCGTGCTCTTCCCCTCCTTTAGCGCTTGGACAAGTGTACTGTTTTGTTTATCATGGAATTTAAAAACATCCAATAGATTCTTGTCTAATACGTCATCGCCTTCCATTGATTCGATTTCCATCATTTTTTTATTATAGATAATGGTCTTCCCTTTTTCATTTATTACGTGAATGCCGACATCAACTTTATCGAGCAGATCTTTATACAATTCATTCATTGCGCTGAGTGAAAGGATATCTTTGGTTGGATTACTATTCATAAAAAATCCCCCTCTTTCAGATTATTTTAATAGAGTACGAGTTATAGTGCAAAGATTAATTGCATCTATCATACACCATCCATTAAATATCGCAAATATTTTTTGCACCTGATCCTCTGTTTTTTTAATAAAGGCTGATTTAATAATGTTTTGAAAAGTTGGCACGTTTTTTGCATATATAAAGGTGAATACATTTTTGGAGGGATATTTATGATAACACCATACACGCATGAACCATTTACAGACTTTTCTGTAGAAGAAAACAAGAAAGCGATGGAAGCAGCGCTTAAGCAAGTAGAATCCAAGCTTGGAAAACATCACGACCTGCTCGTTGGAGGGGAACGGATCTCTACAAAGGAGAAAATCGTTTCTGTAAATCCTGCTAATAAAGAAGAGGTTGTCGGGACGGTTTCAAAAGCAACACAGGAAATTGCGGAGAAAGCTATTCAAACAGCACATGAAGCATTTCAAACATGGAAATATACAAAGGCAATTGATCGTGCCAACATTTTGATGCGTGCAGCTCAAATTGTTCGTCGCAGAAAACATGAATTTTCCGCTTTACTTATTAAAGAAGCCGGAAAGCCATGGAAAGAAGCAGACGCTGATACTGCAGAAGCAATTGACTTTATGGAATATTATGCACGTCAGATGCTGGATCTGGAAAAAGGCAAAGAAATTAACAGCCGCCCAGGTGAATTTAACCGCTACTTCTATGCACCAACAGGTGTAACAGTAACGATTTCACCATGGAACTTCGCGTTTGCAATTATGGCCGGTACCACTGTAGCCCCCCTTGTTACGGGTAACACAGTATTATTGAAGCCTGCAAGTGCAACACCAGTTATTGCAGCTGAATTTGTTGAAGTTCTGCAAGAAGCTGGCGTACCTGAAGGCGTAGTAAACTTCATTCCAGGAAGTGGTGCTGAAGTTGGGGATTATCTTGTGGATCACCCTAAAACATCATTAATTACATTCACTGGTTCCCGTGATGTTGGAACAAGAATGTATGAGCGTGCAGCAGTAGTACAAAAAGAACAGAACCATTTAAAACGCGTGATTGTTGAAATGGGTGGAAAAGATACAGTCGTTGTTGACAAAGATGCCGACCTGGATCTAGCAGCAGAATCTATTGTTGTATCTGCTTTTGCATTTTCTGGTCAAAAATGTTCTGCAGGATCCCGCGCTGTTGTGCTTGAGGAAGTGTATGATGAAGTTCTTGAGAAAGTTATCAAACTTACGAATGAACTTACTGTAGGAGAAGCGAAATCAAATGACATTTATATGGGACCAGTTGTTGATCAGGGTGCCTATGACAAGATTATGAACTATATCGAAATTGGAAAACAAGAAGGACGTCTCGTTGCAGGTGGTACTGGTGATGATTCGAAAGGGTACTTCATTCAGCCAACAATATTTGCTGATGTAGATGTAAATGCACGAATCATGCAGGAAGAAATTTTCGGTCCGGTTGTTGCTTTTGCTAAAGCCAGGGACTTCGACCATGCACTGGAGATCGCTAACAACTCTGAGTATGGCTTAACTGGTGCGGTAATCACGAATAATCGTGATCATATCGACCAGGCTACCATGGAATTCCACGTTGGGAACTTGTATTTTAACCGTAACTGTACAGGTGCAATTGTTGGGTATCATCCATTTGGCGGATTCAAAATGTCAGGAACCGATTCCAAAGCAGGTGGACCTGATTATTTAACACTTCACATGCTTGCAAGAACAGTATCTGAAATGTACTAAGACAGGTTGCGTAAATCAGGCTTGTGCGCGGACCCCATTTGGGAATCCGCGTGCTCAGTCTGTGAACGCATATTTATTTCTAAATTTTTTAAGGAGGAATTACACATGACAACAGCAGCAACGAAAACGAATGAAATTATTGATCAAACAACACAATACGGGGCTCCTAATTACCACCCACTTCCCATTGTTATTTCAGAAGCAGAAGGCGCTTGGGTAAAGGATCCGGAAGGCAACCAATATATGGATATGCTAAGTGCATACTCGGCTGTAAACCAAGGTCATCGTCATCCGAAGATTATTGAAGCATTAAAGAAGCAGGCAGATCGTGTTACCTTAACTTCCCGTGCTTTTCACAATGACCAGCTTGGACCCTTTTACCAAAAAGTTTCCGAAATAACCGGCAAAAATATGGTACTACCAATGAATACAGGCGCAGAAGCCGTTGAAACTGCAGTAAAAGCTGCTAGAAGATGGGCATATGATCAAAAGAATGTAGCTGAGAATCAAGCAGAGATCATCGCATGTGAAGGCAACTTCCATGGAAGGACAATGACAGCGGTTTCTTTATCCTCTGATCCGGATAACAAGCGTGGCTTTGGGCCGATGTTACCAGGTATTAAAGTAATTCCTTACGGTGATATCGAAGCATTGAAAGCTGCAATTACACCGAATACGGCTGGTTTCTTACTTGAGCCCATCCAGGGTGAAGCTGGGATTATCATCCCTCCGGAAGGCTTCCTGAAAGAAGCATATGATGTTTGTAAAAATGAAAATGTACTGTTTATTGCAGATGAAATTCAATCCGGACTTGGCCGATCCGGGAAAATGTTCGCCTGTGACTGGGAAGATGTTAAGCCTGACATGTTTATTCTCGGAAAAGCACTTGGAGGCGGTGTGATGCCAATTTCATGTGTTGTTGCTGACGAAAATGTTTTAAGTGTATTTAATCCAGGTTCACATGGTTCAACTTTCGGTGGTAACCCACTCGCCAGTGCTGTAGCTATTGCCGCTTTGGAAGTAATCCAAGACGAAAAGCTAGCAGATCGCTCTCTTGAGCTTGGTAATTATTTTCAAAAGAAGCTGAAAGAAATTGATAACCCAATCATTAAGGAAGTTCGCGGAAAAGGGTTATTTGTTGGTGTGGAATTACACACGCATGCGCGCCCGTACTGCGAAAAACTAAAAACCGAGGGATTACTCTGTAAAGAAACACATGAAAATGTCATTCGCTTTGCTCCCCCGCTGATCATCAAGCAGGAAGATCTGGACTGGGCAATAGAAAAAATTCAACGGGTTTTATCTAACTAGTATTTTTTACTATAACTCTATGACGAGGTGCAAATAATGGGAACGACAGAAGTTCTGGAAATGGAACAAAAGCAGCAAAAGATTAAAAACGATTCATTGGGTCTCTTTAGTTCTACACAAACGATTATTAATGAAGCCTTGAATTACCTGGGGTATCCGGAAGAAGTGTATGAACTCCTGAAAGAGCCGATACGAATGTTGACTGTAAGAATTCCTGTCCGAATGGATGACGGAAAAATTAAAGTCTTCACTGGCTATCGTGCACAGCATAATGATGCTGTTGGTCCTACAAAAGGGGGCGTACGTTTTCATCCGGAAGTAAATGAAACCGAAGTAAAGGCGCTTGCCATGTGGATGAGCTTAAAATGTGGTATCGTTGACCTTCCCTATGGTGGTGGTAAAGGCGGTATTATTTGTGATCCAAGAGAGATGTCCTTTCGCGAGCTGGAAGGTTTAAGCCGCGGTTATGTACGCGCAATCAGTCAGATCGTTGGGCCAACGAAGGATATTCCAGCACCAGATGTATTTACAAATTCGCAGATCATGGCTTGGATGATGGATGAATACAGCAGTCTTAGAGAATTTGATTCGCCAGGATTCATCACAGGAAAGCCCATTGTACTTGGTGGTTCCCACGGTCGTGAAACTGCAACAGCAAGAGGAGTAACGATTTGCGTTGAAGAAGCAGCAAGGAAAAAAGGGATTGGATTAAAAGGAGCCCGTATAATCATTCAGGGCTTTGGTAATGCAGGCAGCTACCTATCCAAATTCATGCATGACGCTGGGGCAAAGGTAGTTGGAATTTCCGATGCTCATGGGGCACTCTATGATCAAAATGGACTGGATATTGATTATTTACTTGATCGTCGTGACAGTTATGGTACGGTTACCAACTTATTTAGTACCACGATTAGTAACAAAGAGCTACTTGAACAAGAGTGCGACATTCTTATTCCTGCCGCTGTCGCCAATCAAATTACGATTGAAAATGCAAAGGATATTAAAGCGTCAATAATTGTAGAAGCAGCGAATGGCCCAACTACCTTAGAAGCTACCAAAATAGTAACCAAACGCGGCATATTACTTGTGCCTGATGTACTTGCGAGCTCTGGAGGGGTAACTGTATCCTACTTTGAGTGGGTACAGAACAACCAAGGATACTATTGGACCGAAGAAGAAGTTCTAAGGAAATTACGTATCATTTTAGTAGATTCATTTGAGAAAGTTTATGAAGCTTCTAACAAACACCAGGTAGATATGCGTCTGGCTGCCTATATCGTTGGTATTCGAAAAATGGCTGAGGCATCCCGTTTTAGAGGATGGGTATAATTTCAAAATGAAAGCCATTTCGTTTATACGGAAATGAAAATTTTATAAAAGGAAAGGTGAAATCGTGAAGGATATTTTTCAAACCGTTTACAGTCCTTGCTGTGGTACAGTGGAAAAGATTTTTGTTGAACCGATGTCTTATGTGTATGAATGGGAAAAGTTAGTTTTAATCAAGACAAATGAAGAAAAGGAAATAGAAGTATCCATAGGTGTCAGCGGAAACATCACTGCCCTGGAAATTTCACAGGGTCAATACGTAACTCCTGATACGGCTCTAGCTGTTCTAAAAGATGATTTGGAAATTACCGGGAGCGATTAGTAGATTTATTGGTGAGGGGATGACCTCCCCTCACCAAGATCACTTTAATAAACAAATGAAGTTCAGCGTTTTATCATCTTCGTTTTAAGATATTTGCCGTTCCAAGTACCGCTATCGCGATGCTCATGATGACCGCATACATCCATGACGCCTGAATATTAGATGAAAATCAAAGCCATTCTCCTCTGTACAAAGAACTGATTATTACATTCCTGATATACTCAGCACAACCAGCGTTTACCATTCTTTTAAATTAAGTGTCGTTTTTTATTAACCGACTAGATACAACCTAGATGGGGGATACAATATGAATATTAATATTGAAGATAGAAAAATCAATATCTGGTGGGCATTATTGCCACTAGTGGTTATGATTACAGCAATGATCTTAACAATCATCGTTTATGAAGGTGAACCTCATATTCCGCTGATTATTGGTACAGGTGCAGCTGCTCTGGTAGCTTGGAAGCAAGGTTATAAATGGAAAGAAATCGAAGAAATGATGTTCCGCGGTATTCGCCTCGCTCTTCCAGCAGTACTTATTATCATGCTGGTTGGTCTGACAATAGGCGCCTGGATTGGTGGAGGTATCGTTGCTACGATGATCTATTTTGGACTGAAAGTGATTGCTCCGTCTATTTTTTTGGTAACGATTACAATCATTTGTGGAATTGTAGCATTGACGGTAGGAAGCTCATGGGCCACAATGGGAACAATTGGTGTTGCTGGCATGGGAATCGGCATTAGTATGGGTATCCCGGCACCAATGGTAGCAGGCGCTGTCATTTCCGGAGCTTATTTCGGAGATAAAATGTCTCCACTATCCGACACCACCAACCTTGCAGCGGGACTGACAGACACGGATTTATTCACGCATATCAAACATATGCTTTTCACTACCGTTCCTGGTTTATTGATCGCTCTTAGTGTTTTTGCCTATTTAGGAAAAGATTTCGGAAAAGATTCGATTGAGAGTGCAAGCATTTCGCAAACAATCACTGACATGCAGGCAAATTTCGTTATTTCTCCGTATCTTTTACTGGTACCATTACTTGTTATTGTCCTGGTCGCATTTAAAATACCTGCCATTCCAGCAATAGCAGTAGGGGTAATTATGGGCTTCTTTGCCCAAATTATAGTTCAGGGCGATTCTGTCGCCAGCGCACTTGATGTATTACAGAATGGGTATGCTATTGACACATCAAACGAGATGGTATCTGAGTTATTCAATCGTGGTGGTCTCATGTCTATGATGTATACTGTTTCTATGACTATTGTAGCAATGACATTCGGCGGTATACTGGAATACTCCGGCATGCTGCGGGCAATGATGGACCAGCTGTTAAAAATAGTCAAAACTACAGGATCGCTTATCGCATCAACTCTAGGCGCTTGCTTTTTGACGAACGCAACTTGTTCAGAGCAATATATTTCCATTGTCGTGCCATCCAGAATGTTTGCCAGTGTATACAAGGAAAAAGGCCTGCAATCGAAAAACCTTTCCAGGTCACTGGAAGATGGGGGCACACTGACTTCTGTCTTTATCCCATGGAATACATGTGGAGTGTTTATTTACAGCACATTAGGGGTGCACGCTTTTGCTTATGCGCCATACGCTATTTTAAATCTTGCCGTCCCAATGATTGCATTGTTTTATGCTTTCACAGGTATTACCATTGCAAAAATTGATAAAAACGAAGCGGGTACAGCAGAAAAGGAAGAAACAGCTTAATTGGTCAGAAAACTTATGCAGAGGACGGGTACAAATGAAAATAACTACGATAGAAGTATTTGCAATAGAACTGCCATTGGTCAAGCCATTTGTAATCAGCTATGCAACCTATGATACGATGTCCTCAGTAATTGTTAAACTTACAACAGATGACGGCACAATCGGTTATGGCGAGGGTGTAGCTGATGAACATGTTACTGGCGAAACAGTAGATAGTATCTTTCATACAGTAACGAAAACGCTTGCCCCACAGATGATCGGCGAGAATCCGATGAACATGGAACGGATTCATGATGTCATGGACAAGGCTATTTATGGCGCACCTACCGCTAAGGCTGCTATCGATATTGCCTGCTATGATGCAGTTGGAAAAGCACTCGGGGTTCCAGCCTACGTTTTACTCGGAGGTCGTTACCATAAAAAATTTCCGATCACACATGTTTTGAGTATTGATTCACCGGAAAAGATGGCTGACGATGCGGAAAAACATGTAAACAAAGGATATACTTCTTTTAAAATGAAAGTCGGCTACAACGTTGATGAAGATGTCGAACGCATCAAAGCAGTAAAGAAACGGGTAGGAGACAAAATTGCTATTCGTGTGGATGTTAACCAGGGCTGGAAATCAGCAGCAGCTACATTACATGCTTTACATAAGCTGGAAAATGTAGCACTGGATTGGCTTGAACAGCCAGTTGTAGCCGATGACATCGATGCCTTGGCAGAGATTAAAGTAAAAGCAGCCATGCCAATTATGGTCGATGAAGGTCTTCGTGGTTTTAAAGAAATGCGTGAGATTATAGCTAAACGAGCAGCAGATAAAGCAAATATAAAACTGATGAAATGTGGTGGAATGTACCCTGCTGCAAAGCTGGCAGCAATGGCTGAAATGGCTGGAATTGACTGTCAGGTCGGCTCGATGGTCGAGTCATCCATCGGCTCTGCAGCAGGATTCCATGTAGCATTTTCCAAAAAGACGATTACAAGTGTGGAATTAACTGGCCCATTGAAATTTTCAAAAGACGTCGGTAACCTGGCGTACGATGTTCCATTTATTGAATTAAATGAACAGCCGGGGTTGGGAATTGATATTGATGAGTCGGTATTGAAAGAATTAACCGCTTATTCAAAGAAGGTGTAAAAATGAGTGATACTATTATAACAACAGGAAAACTTCAGGTATCCGGACAACCTTTTGACATCAGATTTCTGAAAGTCAGTGATATTCCTGAGATTCTGGATCTTCAGCAATTAGTAGACAAGAAAATGGAAGTTCCTGCATTTCTCCAGCCATTGAGTGAGAAAGAATACCAGAATATCCTGTCAGGGAATGGCTTTATGATAGGCGTCTTCGTCAATGAAAAAATGATCGCATTCCGGGCCATGCTCATTCCAGAAATCGATGAAGACGAACATCTGGGAATAGATGCAGGCCTTTCGAGAAATGAACGCGGGAAAATGATCTATTCGGAAATTTCCAATGTCCACCCTGATTTCCGTGGTAATCGGCTGCAAACGTACATGGGCGAACTCGTTATGGAACATGTTGACAAGGAACGTTTTCACTATGCAGCAACCACTGTCGCGCCACTCAATATACCCAGCATCAAAGACAAGCTCGTACTGGGTATGGAGATTATTGAACTGAAGGAGAAATATAACGGAAAGCTGCGATATATCCTGTTTCGGGACTTTACAGAAGATAGGAAGCCACCAAATGTTGCTGAACAACAAACCATCAGCATGGACAACATCGAAGAACAAGTAAAACTACTTAACCAAGGCTACAAAGGAGTAGCCCTTCAAGAAAAAGACGGTAAATGGCACGTTAAATACGTGGGCGGTGCTTAGTGCCTGTCAATTCCCGGTTTTTGTCGAATAATATTAGTTATCCCTTAAGTTAACAGGGGGTAGATATCCAATAAAACAAAAAATCGTTACACTGAGCGGGATGCTTGGTGCAACGATTTTTTGATACACAGATTTATTTAATGCTTCTTAAAAGTATATAGACATAAACACATTCTAAAGTGGAGTTACTCGAAATATAGTTGACAACTAAACTGGCAAGCTATTCGACAAAATCTGCCAAATGTCGGGGAGTGACAGGCACCCCCAGTATCAGCTCTTCTAATAGTGTGGGTATTTCTTCAAAGGCGTTTTTTATGTGCAGCCGCTCGGTTCGTTTATGTGCATCTTTTCCGTATGGTCCGATATTTAATACGGGTGCGTTCAATTTTTGCATTCCTTCGAATGGAATGGTGTAGCTGTCATTCCAAACAGGTGTATTTTCTTCAAACGCAGTCCACCCATCGCTTGATCCACTATAATTCACATAACTCAAATCACACAGCCCGTTAAAATAATGAATTCGTTCCATCGTAAGCCCATATTTTTCTTTCGCTCTTTCCATAACAAACTCAATGCATCCTTCAACTAGTTCATTCCCAGTTGAATTGACTGCAGGATAGTATGGCGGAGCAAATAATAGGACGATGGAAGGAGCCAATTCCTGGCATTGAATCATTAATTTATCAGCGATTCGCAACGATTTCTCACGCTCATCCCAATCTTCACGAAACTGAATATCCGCTTTAACCGTCTCAATAAATTCCGCCCCGAATTTGTTTCTAGCATAGTCAAGCAGATCATGATAGCGAATTACTTTAACACTCCCGATAGGTTCCACTTTATTTTTACGGCACACTCGAAGATAATCTTCATTACACTTTTCTGCTGCAACATCAGCGGTTCGTTCAAAAAGGTCAAAAATTTCAGAGGCGCTTTGCTTCAATAAAAAAACATTATAGAGCGCCACTGATCGGTAAGGTGTTTGTGTGGAATATTCCAGCCTCAAATCCCTTTGCTGTAATGTTACGGGAAGAGGTGTTGTTTCACCAAGCTCGGTTTCCTGAAAAGTATCGTTCCACTCCATTTCCTGTGTTAAAAAAGAAGCAATATAAGGGGAAGTCATCCCACTTAGAGGCTCCCCCGCATGTGTTTCTTTTCCATAAAAAAGGGCAGCAGGCATAATTTTACCCATTGTACCTGTATAAATATAATGACTCTCATCCTTAGGTTCTTGCGTAAAAACTGGTTCACTATTTAAAAATATTTTATAATACAAACCAAATTGCTCTGCCAAATCCAGCAGTACAGGAACAGCGCACCTCATACCGGAAGAATTTATTTCCTCATCTGGAACGGTCAGTAAGACTAAGTTAATTGGCCAGTTTTCAATACTAGCTTTTTCAATTAAATGCATATGCATGGCTAGTCCCATTTTCATGTCCATTGTTCCGCGCCCAAATAAGTATTCACCTGATTTTAAATCGCTGAGTACATCCTTTGGCAATTCATCCTGCCTCTCAAGTAAAAACTTCGTAAGCTCCTCAGGCTGTGTCGCCAAAGCTTCAAAGTCTCCATATTCTTCTGTATTTACTGTATCGAAATGGCTGATTAAACAAATGGTATCCTTTGCATCCGGATGCTTATACAACGCTGTTAAGAATTGCCTCCTTAAATCAGCATCGTGTAGAGCAAGCCTTTCCGGAAATTCCTGAAAATAGGCCAAATCTTGTAATTTAGCCTGCAACTTCATCGGAAATTGACGTTCCCCTTCTGACAGGGTCATGCTTTTCCAGCTGACAATTTCGGATAGCAAAGAACGAAGTGCATCCGGAGTCCCCCATTTTTGTTCACACATGTAAATTCACCTCATTAGTAATCTGTTAGAACAGTCTAATTCAAAATCTATTTTCTTACAACCGGGCACGTAAGACAAGTAGGCCCCCCGGTTCCTTTATAGGAGATTTCATTTCCTTTATACTCATAAACAGTAGCTCCAGCTTTCTCTAACTGTGATTTTATATCATCATTACCAGTAGTTATCATACAAACGCGTGGTGCTAGTGCTAATACATTACAGCCTAAATTCATGTATTCTCTCTGGCTGACTTCTATTAACTTAATTCCCCGTTCTATTAATAATTGGCGGAAAAATACAGGCATTAACGGGGAATAAACAACCGCCAGATTCTGATCAACCATGCTGATGAATGACATAAGGTGCAAACACTCTTCTTCTCCCTTATCATGCGGAAGGGCAACGACGATAAATTCATCCACCAATCCTGCTGTCATCTCTTTTAATTGACGGATAGCTTCATCATTTGTCCGATACCCGCGTCCTACCACAAGAGTCCGTTCATCCAGCCAAACAATATCTCCACCGTCCGCTACTGCATCTCCTGATAGTTCGCCGATGATTGGAATGTTCTTTCTTTTCAAATAGTGCTTATAGACATCCGCTTCCGGTTGTCTTAATTTCTTCCCTGACTTTAAAATGATGGCACCCTCGTTAGTAAATTTCACAGGATCATGAGCATATAACGAATCAAGTCCCGTCGTGCTGATTGCAGGTAAGAAATCAATTTGATCAACATGTTCCCCCAAAACAGTCAAAAACTGCTCATATTCCTTTAAGGCCTCTTCATAATCAGGCTCTTCAATATAATTGAATTCCTCCCATTTCTCTCTTAAATGATTTTGGCTAATAAATGCATCACGTGGATGTTTTACAATAACATGCTCCAATTTACCAACCATTGAATTACAATAGGTCATCATTATCAACCTTTCACTTCAGTAATAGTTTCATCTAAAAATCATTTTCAACGTAAGCAAATTATCCAACTGAATAAGAAGGAATAGAAATTTATTTACTAACCTTCTGCTTTAAAAAGGGTTAGAAACGCAATGACAGACAACTCAATCCACCATCATGCTTTTGAAATTCGGACATTTCTACTTCAATTGTTTGATATCCCGCATCATTCATTTTCTTTTTAGTAGCTGGATATCCTTCTGGGATAATGACAAAATCATTCACACGAATGCAGTTCGCTGAATATTCATCTTCATCCGGAATAATAATCTTTTCATACTGACTGAAATCCGGGTGATTCATGAATTCTCCTGCTGCCACGATCAGATTATCTCCAAGATACGCAATTCCTGTTTTTAAATGGAAAAATTCCTTTAATGGGACAATTGTTGCCTTATATTGAGAATTCTCAAGAATTTGCTTTAGCTGCTTTGCCCCTTCTTCATTTGTGCGCTCTGAAATGCCAATGTAGAAATGATCGTCAACCTGTAGTACATCACCACCATCAAGCGTACCAGGAGCATTTATATAGCGGATATCCTTGTAAAATTCTTTTAGAACAGGCTCCATTTCTGTAATTTCATCAGCCCGTGAATTAGCTCCTGGATTGGTAACAACCGCAAATTCAGGTGTTACAACCGCTGTATCTTCCACAAATGTTGAATCAGGAAATTCTTCACTCGCTGATAATTCTCTAACCTCCACATTACACTTTTTTAATGCTTCGATATATGCTTCGTGCTGGACGAGCAGTTTATCGAAAACAGGTTCACCTAGGTCACTAGTTGTTAATCCGTTTAAGTAGCTTCTTCCTGGTTTTTTAACAATGGTTTGCTTAAACATTTTAATTCCTCCATGTCTGTTTTTATTTATCTGAAAATACTGTACCATCGATTCGATGTCGTCAGTTATAAAGTGATTTTCCGTATTGTGGAATTATATTCCGTTAATAAGAAAAGGTAAATCAATTATAATCACTTACGTTATAAACTGTCAAACTATTTTGTAACCGCCAGCTGACTAACTGGCGGTCGTGAAATATACGGATTTAAATTTTCTTCTCTTTTTTATCTTCTGTTTCAACTGGGTCTATCTCATCATCGTAAAAAACTTTAAAATTCGGATCAACCACACCCATGCCCAGGTGGCGTGCTTTAAAATCTTTTAGTAGAGCAAAAAATTTGGGACTCAACAGCAGGATGGCTAAAATGTTTGCAAAAATCGGTAACGCTGTCGTCATATCTGCAAATAACCACACAACAGTACCTGGCATTCCTATTGATACTGCAATTAATACGAGTAAAAAACCCGGAATTGGATAACACCATTTATAAATCGTTAAAATCCTACCTTTTAATGGTGAATTACCTAATAAATAACGGAGAATAACTTCAATTTGCGCGTAGATACCAGATGAAGTAGTTAACCCGAATAATAATACACCTACCGCTATCACCATTCGTCCCGCCGTACCAATACCAGTTTCAAAAGCTGCCAGCGTAAGTTCGGCACCATCGAGCCCTGTGGTCCACGTATTCGTAATAATGATTACAAGTGAAGTAATACTGCAAATTATAAAGGTGTCTACGAATACTTCAAAAGCCCCTAATAATCCTTGACGTACAGGATGGTCTGTTTTTGCAGAGGCATGGATCATTGCTGAAGAACCCCAGCCTGCTTCGTTACTGAATACAGCTCGTGACATTCCTAATCGAATAGCCGCCGCCACTGCTGCTCCGGCAAAACCACCTACTGCACTGGTTGGATTGAAAGCGCTGTTAAAAATTAATGCAAATGCATCGGGAAGTAATTCAAAATTAATTCCTATAATATACACACCTGCCAGAATGTAAAATATAATCATGAACGGTACAACTTTAGCGGCAATTTTACCAAGACCGGAAAGACCGCCACTAATTAAGATATACAATAATATCGTATAAACCGCACTAACTAAAATCTGATTCATTGAAAATGTAGTGGCAACAGCCTCTGATACCGTATAATTCTGAACAGTTAATATAAATCCTGTACCAAAACCAAAGATAAAAATAAAGTTCAGTACTTTATATAGTTTTTTATGTTTCTTTTCTTCAAATAACCCTTTTCTGATGTAATATGTCGGACCACCGTAAATCTCCCCATTTTTATCCCGAGAACGGTAATGGACAGCAAGCGTAACCTCTGTCATTTTAATCAGCTTTCCAATAATGCCCGCAACCCACATCCAAAAAACAGCTCCAGGACCACCGAGGGCAATCGCCGCAGCAACCCCACCGATATTTCCCACACCAACCGTTGCACCAATCGATAAACTGATTGCCTCAAATGGAGTTAGTATCCCTTCACCCTTCTTATCACCTTTTGGTTTTTTCAGGTGTTTCGTGCTTTCCCTCATAATCAGCGGGAAGCGGAGAATTTGAAAAAAACCGGATCGGACTGTTAAAAACAGACCAACGACCAAGATAGTAACGATTAGCGGTATTCCCCATAATACCTCCCAAACAATAAATTCAACCCATGCCATATAATTAACCTCCTCCTATTTTTATTGTTGATTGATTCTGTTATTTTCCATTATACGGAAACAAATTCCTCTAAAAGAAAATGTTTTTTTAATTATAATCACATATCACAAAAACATCAAGAGAATTTTTTGATTTTTTTAAAAATAAAATTTAATTAATTAATGAATTTTATGAATTGAGAGGTTTGTCCTAAAGAATAGAAGTGCTGACTTTGAAGTAAATGGTAATTCCTGTAAATTAACGCGCGGTTTGAGGGGAAAACTGGGAGTTTAAAATTTTGGATAAAAAAAGGCAAACCGTAGTTCGCCCATAGAGTTCTATTCAAGTCGCTGATTACCAAATTTGATACTTATTTCTTTTGCAGCTAAGCATACATTTTTGATTAAAAAATCCGTTCGATCTTCCGTCAAATTAAAATTGACAAAGCGGATCCCAACTGCTCCCTGCACCTCTCCATGATGATTTGTAACTGGTGCAGCAACCGATGTCGTACCTTCTGTCAGCTCATTTTCACTCAAAGCGTACCCTTTCTCCCTGATTCTGTTTAAGTAATTAATAAATTTTTCCTGTTCCGATGGTGCTATAAGCGAACCGACTATTTTTTCCATTTCCCGCTGTTCCATAAATGCCAGCATTACATGATTTGATGCTCCAATGTGCATCGATATACGTGATCCTATTTTGTCATATACGCGAATTGCACCACTACTACTGTCAATTCGTTCAATAATTAACGATTCATTCCCCATAGGTTTATATAAGTACACGCTCTCATCCAGCGTCTTCATTAACTTTTC
The DNA here is from genome assembly GCF_036026595.1 of Virgibacillus tibetensis. NCBI lineage: Bacteria > Bacillati > Bacillota > Bacilli > Caryophanales > Bacillaceae > Virgibacillus > Virgibacillus tibetensis. The sequence goes on from NZ_JARZFX010000002.1 coordinate 411,566, forward strand.
CAGTTCTGGTCGTGTTTGACTCACATAATCAATTGTGTCGTATATTAACAAACCATACTCAAGCCAAATACTGCCAATTCCGTAAAATTTAGTCCTCGGATCCTGCTCAATCAGCCGGTGTTTCATCATCGCTCGTAAAATACGATGCAAAGTGCTTATAGGCAGATCAGTTTCATTTGCCAATTCAGAAATAGACAGCTTATTTTCCGGAGATTTAGAAAGAAGAATATGTATAATGTTCATCGCTCTATCAATGGATTGCATACCAAACCAACTCTCTTATATAAAATAATAACCACACCAACATTATATCAGACTAGTGGTGCCTGTCACTTCTCGATATTTGTCGAATGTATAAGTCAGGGAAGTAACAGCACTTAACACTACAGTATTTCTGGTTTAAATCCACTTAAATCAATTTTATAGGGTTCGTCCTTAGAAGTTAGAGTAACAAGATAAATGTCCTCTTCTTCAGTAGATTCCATCTTTTCTATGGATTCTTTTTTCTTATCAAAGAATTCCTTCGCTTGCTCAAACGCCTGTGAGCTTCTCGGTACTTGTTTTACGGGTTTTGGTATTTGCTTGGTGTGGACTGACTCTGTATCTTCTCCTTCTGTTTGATTGGAATTTAATAGAAGATAATTTGTATAGCTAAGTTGAATCGCTTTTGAAATACCCAGCAATATAGCTCCCAGCACTAAGGAATTAAATACAGTAGCCATTGCTAATCCCAGAGTAATCGCATCCCCAAAAGCAAACTGCAGGTTATCATCGGTTCCGACAATAATCCCGCTGACAACCCCAAGACCAATTACTATATACCCTAAAACGTAAAGAACTTGAGCAAAAGCGTGTTGGCGATCCTCCACACCATCCACATAAACTCCCCCTTTTTTTATTTATTATAATGCACATGGTTTAGGATTAATAGGTAATTGTATGAAATTTCTGATGTTTAGTTGAGTGTTTGTTGCCAGGGGGAAAAAATCAGTAATTGAAGGTTTTATGAAATTTAAAGAGTCCTAGTAGGCTCCACCAGCTTCTATAAGCCCAGCTCACCACCCAATAAAATTCGACAAAAATCAGGGTGTGACAGGCACCCCTAATTCATAATACGCACCTATTTTAAAATGCATACATTGGTAGGTATAAGATAGGCTATCACTAACCAACTGTAAAGAATGCAAAAATGAATAACTGTAGATCTATCCTATATGAAAAAGCAATTTTCCACGTGTAAAAAATGAAAAGTTAATAGTATTTATAAGTATGGAATTTAAATTCGAACCGTTTGAAGGGAAATAAGGTCTACTACTGAATCTGAATCTGTCTATTTACCTTACTCGCTCCGCAATAACAGCTCGAGGAATTTTCCTGTGAACTTAGACTATCTGCTGCAGGCAGTCTATTAAAACGGATTGAGCACATCTATTCAAATTCACAAATCATTGGAGTAGTGAGGTTCCGCGCAGGACAGTGAAACCGGATAAATCGCAAAAAATACCACAAAAAAGCTGTTAGAACTCTTGCATATTCGTACATGCAATGTAATTCTAACAGCTTCTATAAACATGACATCTCATTCGACAGGATATGACAAAAATCGGGAAGTGACAGGCACCTAAACCCGCTTCTGGTCTATATATACGGTTGGGGATTTTACGACGCAGTCAATGTGGACGCCTGCTTCGGTGATGCCGCCAAAGGGTTTGTTGCTTCCGAAGGCGATATGGATGGTGCCAAACACTTTTTCATCTTCGAGGACATTTCCTGTCAGACGGGCTTTATTGTTCGTCCCGATACCAAATTCCGCAATCGTTCGGCCTTTTCCTTCACCAAGTAATTCCAGTAGCCTTTTTCCATTCTCGCCAGTGGCGGCGATGAGTCTTCCTTTTTCAACAGTCAGTTCTACCGGCTCATCTAGTACACCAATCCCCGAGATTGCTCCATCAATAACTATCCTGCCATTGGCGGAGTCCTCGAGCGGGGCAATATAGCTTTCACCAGACGGCAGATTCCCGGATTCCCCTTTATTGCGGAAAACACCGACGCTCGGAATGCTGCTTCTGCCTTTAATAGAAAAAGACAGTGATAGATTTTCCTTTACAATTTCCACGTGTTCTCCCTGTTCCAGCACCTGACAGTATTTCTTTGTCAGTTTCTCAACTTCTGTATAGTCAGCTGTGATAGCACCTTCTTCCAGCATGTCAAGGGTTATTCCCGGCATGGTGGCAACTCTCGCTCCAGCTGAGGATGCTGATTTTCGTGCCTGCGTATGTGTGAGTGAATGCTTCGTTATGCACAACACCACTTCTGACGATTTCATCGCTTCACTCACAGCTTCAGGTGGCTCTTCCCCCGATTTAGACCGGGGAGCCATCTCGACAAGCATCGTTTCATTACCAAGTTCCCTGCCTGCATAGCAGAAAATCTGTGCAATATTAGCTAGATCAGAATCTGTTACAATTAGCACCTGTTCTGCTGCTTTAACATTTAAGTTCTTTAACAGAACGGTTTTTGCTAAGGGAATATATTTTTGCATCCAATCATCCTTACAAACTAATTATAATTTCAGTTTCAATTGATATCTCGTAATCACTGCTGCCATTTGATCCCTTGCTTTTTTCAACAGTGTCAGGTATTCCTCAGTTTTATCCTCAGTCATCCTATAAGTTGGACCTGAAACAGTAATCGACCCAAGAATTTCTTCATGGTCAAATAAGGGAACAGCAAAGGCAATTACATCCGCTGTATACTCCCCCTTGCTAGTTGCCCAGCCCTGCTTGCGTATTCTTTCCAGCTCCAGTTGCAGTTCCTTCTTATCAACCAAAGTGTTTTCCGTGTATTTTTTTAACTGGTTCGGATCAAGTATCGCCTCTATAGCCTCTTCTGGCATAAAAGCTAAAATAGATCTGTAGGAAGCACCAACATAAAGTGGTGCTCTGCTTCCAGCTGACACTGTAAACTTCACTTTATTTGCAGGCTCGACCACTTCCAGAGTAACTGCTTCATCCTTATCCAAAATGGTTAAGAATACAGATTCACCCGTTTGTTCGCTTAACTCTTCCAAAATTGGACGGAGCAGCTGCTTCACATTAAGTCCATCATATTTAATCATACCAAGTTCCCATACAGCAATTCCAAGTGTGTATCTTTTTGTATCGGGATCCTTTGAGAGAAAATTATTATTATCCAGCGTTTCTAAAATACGATAGATTTTAGTATGATTCATTTCTAAGTCATTAGCCAGTTCCCGGCCGCCCCATTCAGGCTTTTGTCTCGTAAATTTATTAAGTACCTCAATCGCCAAATTCAGTGTCTTTAACATATATTAACTCCATTCTAAATAATAAACACAGCTAATCAGAACAATCATAACATGAAAATTTAATTTTTGAAATTATCAAGCGATAGATTGATAGTTTATGTTTACGATGATTACCTGTGTTAGAATTATCCTCCAGTTAATAATCATTACTTTGTGTAAAGGAAATCGACTACTGCAGCAATATAAACTTTGGCACAAGTGACAATCTGCTCTACTTTTACCTTCTCGTTGTAGCCATGTATACTTGGCAGATACGCAGGACCATATTGCAGGACAGGGATGTTATAGTCACGGAAATGACGTGCATCACTACTTGCCCATTGCATAACACCATATGATTCTTTACCAGTTACGAAAGAAATATTATCCGTAATTGCTTTACATACAGGATCCTGTGCATCTGTATAGTTCGCTGTGCTTCTAAATCCAAACGCCCTGATCGTGTAATCGATATTCAAAGCATTTAATTTCTCTTCTATAAAAGAAGTTACTTCTTCTTCCGAGATACCAAATGGAAGACGGCAGTCAACCTGCACCTTACAGCTTTCTGGAATGACATTGGATTTCGTTCCACCTTCAATAGTCCCAACATTTACAGTGACATGCTCCAGGACAGGCTGAAATTTCACACGGTCTTTCTCAACTTCTCTCATATAGCGCTGTGATACTTCAATTAAAGGTTTAATTTCATCTGGAACTTCAATTTCCAGCTCCCATAACTTTTCAATTTCATGAATTGCTTTTACGGCATCACTGATCGCATTCTTACCAGCTAAAGGAGACAAGCTGCCATGTCCTGGTTCGCCGAATACTTCCAGCTCGAACCAATAGGATCCTTTTTGACCAATCGTAGGATTTAATGGCGAAGATGGTTCCGCAATCAAACAGCCATCCCCTTCAATAATTCCGTTCTCAAGCAACCATGGCACACCGAAGTCCCCACCTGTTTCCTCATCAGGAACAATAGCCAATGAAAGTTTACCTGGTAATTGGACATTCAGACGCTTCAATAAACTAAAGGCAAAAATCAGACCCGTCAGGCCAGCTTTCATATCACTTGCACCTCTGCCAAGCATCCAGCCATCCTTTACTTCGCCTGAAAATGGATCAAAATCCCATTTCTTCAGATCCCCAGCAGGTACAACATCGGTATGACCACAATAAATTAAATGTTTTCCATCTTCATCTCCAATACTGGAAACAAGATTATACATTTTGTCACTTGACTCATGCCATTCGACACCCAAATCATATTTTTTTAAATAGTCCGCGACAAAATTACTTATCTCTGTTGAATCTCCAGGTGGATTTTCACTCGGAATTTGAATTAACGAGCTGCATAACTCTATTAGCTCATCCTTATTATTTTCCACCTCATTAATAAGCATTTGTTTCAGTTCGGTTTTATTCATTAGCTTAACACCTCTTTCCCTGCTGTTTGCAGATGAGTCATTTTGCCATAAAGGTTTTCTATATGAGCAAATTCCTTCTCATCATACAGGGAGCATTTGTTTTCGCCATAAAGCTTCGCAACTTCAATTACGAAACGGACAACCTGCTCGACATCAACTAAATGAGTCGCACCGGTACCACAGCCAGCAACAGCTGTTTCTGTTGTAATCGCAATCCCAACAACAGGCTTATCTGTTGCAACGGCAGGCTGCAAGATACTGTTCACATGGTATAAATCATTTCCGTATGGTGTAATATCTTGTGTAGTTATCGGCATGGTTACAGGAAGCTGACCCGTAGATTGTGTATATACATGCAGCAGATCAGTACTCACTTTTAAAATATATCCCTCTTTTACAGTTGGCGTAAGTGCAAACCCTTTATGGTTCGTAATCATATTCCCCTTCGTCGTATCAATCGAAAGAATAGCATCCATTTCAACGGTAACCTCATGGTTGTTCATTTCCAGAATATCTACTGGCGAGCTCATAAATGGCACAGGGTCATGTGGTAATGTTGGTGCTGTAGGGCAAATATGTGTTGTTAAAATTACATCCCCGTTTAATTGATCTCCTTTTGTCGTCATGTCCAGCAGTTTTGCAGCAGCTGCAATCGATGATAGCGCGCCGTCTCCATCAGAAACAAAACCTTTCAGTTCAGGACGAGCCCCGATTCCTCCAAGTCTGCCGATAATCCCTAATGTTGGTGCAGTTCCACCGCGGGATTTACCATTCACACCAGGTACCGTAATTTTAATGAAATCGGTTGATCCCTCTGGTCCACTGACCGTTTGCACACTTATATCACTTTCTTCATTAAAAGTAGATAAGTAGCTTTTCACATCTTCTCCTGACGCATAAATACTATCCAGTAAATCGTATACTTCCATAACATGTTTGAATGACATTATAATTCCTCCTGATTTTTATTAAGTAAGTGACAAGATGCCACACTTCCGTTTTCGACATCCTGCAGTTCAGGTACGATCGATTTACACATTTCCATCGCTACCGGACATCTTTCATGGAAATGACATCCAGATGGCGGATTAATCGGACTTGGAACAGAACCTTTAAGAATCACCCTGTTTTTATCATCATGCGGACTTTCCTTTGGTACAGCTGATAGCAATGCTTTTGTGTACGGATGCTGGGGATCGTTATACACCTCTTGATAGGTTCCCATTTCCACAATTTTCCCCAAATACATAACGGCAATTCGGTCACACATATATCTGACAACATTTAAATCATGTGAAATAAAAATATAAGTTAAATCAAATTCCTTCTGCAATCTCTTTAATAGATTGATAACCTGTGCCTGTACTGACACATCCAGGGCTGAAACCGGCTCATCACAAATAATGACATCCGGATTTAAGACGAGTGCTCTGGCAATATTTATCCGTTGACGCTGCCCGCCGGAGAATTCATGTGGGTATCTTTCCGCATGAAAACCCTCAAGCCCAACAACCTCCAATAAGTATTGCACACGCTTTTTACGTGAGGACTGATCACCTACATTATGAATAAGTAATGGTTCCGCAATCAATTCGCCTACCTTTTTCCTCGGATCTAAAGAAGCATAGGGATCCTGGAAAACCATTTGAATTGATTTTCGGGATGCACGCAGCTCCTGTGCATTCATTTCAACCAGATTGCTGCCTTTAAATTCGACAGTACCCTCTGATGGTGTGATTAACTGGTTCACCAGCCGGGCCATTGTGGACTTACCACAACCAGATTCCCCCACGACACCGAGTGTTTCACCAGGATACACATCAAAATCCAGACCATCTACTGCCTTCACACTTTGGCTTGATTTTTTAAAAGGAATCGGACTTTGCATGTGAAAATGCTTTTTCAAATTTCTAATTTTTAATAGCGGTTCGGTCATTGTATTTCGGCTCCTCTCTATTTAAACGGGATTCTTTCGTTTGAAAATGACAGGAGACAAAATGGTCCTTTTCCACTTCGATACTTTCCGGTTGCTTGGTCAAACATATATCCTGAGCAAAAGGACATCTGGCCGCAAATGCGCATCCTTGAATGTCCTGACTTAGATCAGGTGGACTGCCGGGAATGGTGGATAATTCCTTGTCATGGGATACGCCTTCGGTAATTTGCGATTCCAATAATCCCCATGTATATGGATGAAGCGAATTATCATAGATTTCAGTTACACTTCCCGACTCGACGACATTTCCTGCATACATGACCAGTACCTTCTCACAGGTTTCCCAGACAACGCCAAGATCATGGGTGATCATAATAATGGATGTATCAATCCTGTCCTGCAGGCTCTTCATCAAATCGATAATTTGTGCTTGTACCGTTACATCCAGCGCAGTCGTTGGTTCATCAGCAATCAATAGCTTCGGGTTGCAGGCAAGCGCAATGGCAATCATCACGCGTTGACGCATCCCCCCAGAAAATTCATGCGGATACATGGAAATTCTTTTTTCAGGTGCCGGTATGCCTACCAGCTCCAGCATCTCTATAGCCTGCCGCTTCGCTTCTTTCTTGGTAACATTCTGATGTGTTTTAATGGATTCAATAATTTGGTTACCCACTGTATAAACAGGATTTAAACTTGTTCCGGGATCTTGAAAAATCATCGATATTTCATTTCCGCGGATATCCCTCATCTGTTTATTGGATAATGCAAGTAAATCTTTATCTTCAAAGTAAATATGTCCTCCCGTAATCTTACCCGGTGGATTCGGAATGAGACGCAATATGGAGGTGGCGGTCACACTTTTACCTGACCCTGATTCACCAACAATACCAATGTTCTCTTTTCTGCCTAAGGTAAAAGAAACGCCTTTTACCGCTTTTGTCACGGCAGATCCCGAACGGAACTGTACTTCTAAATTTTCAACGCGTAGTAAAGGATCAGTCATTTGTTTCGCCTCCCTTAAATTAAAGTTTCATTTTCGGATCTAGTGCATCCCGCAGGCCATCTCCAAATAGATTAATACCGAGCACAGTAATTAAAATAGCCAAGCCGGAGAATGTCGCCATATGTGGACTCAGCACCAGGAAGTCCTTCCCGTCTTTTAAAATACTTCCCCATGAAGCCGTTGGTGGTTGAACACCTAAGCCCAGAAAACTTAAGGATGCCTCGGAAATAATAGCACCTGCTACACTCATTGTTGCGTATACAATTAATGGTGCGATACTATTTGGCAGCACATGCTGAAAAATAATTCTGCCATGTTTTGCACCAAGCGATCTCGTTACTTCTATAAATTCAAGTTCCTTTACACTCAGCACCTGACCCCTGACAACTCTTGCAAACCCAGGAATATTCGCGATCCCGATGGCAATAATAACGTTAATCAGACCTTGTCCAAGCACAGTCATTAAGGTAATTGCTAGTAAAATAAATGGAAAAGCAAACAGTCCATCCATAAAGCGCATAATAACTGAATCCAATTTTCCACCGAAGTAACCTGCTGCCACTCCAAGCAGCGATCCGAAAATCGCGCCAAATAATACAGCGGCTATTCCTACAATCAGGGAGATTCTTGCACCATAAACTATTCTGCTGAAAATATCTCTTCCATAGTTATCCGTACCCAGTATATGGCCTTGCTCCCCTGCCTTTAACAGAGACTTGGTAACATCCATCTGTGTTGGATTATGGGGTGCAATTAACGGGGCAAATATTGCGGTAATAATCAGAATTAATATTACAAATAATCCCACAGCAGCAAGCCTGTTTCGAATTAATTTCCTGAATAGCGATGGCTGCTTCTTTGCTTCTCTTGCCGTTACTTCTACAGTATTTTCAGTTGCTTGTAATGAGGTCATCTTAATTCGTACCTCCTTTATTTGTAGAATAGTTAATTTTAGGATTCACTACTTTATAAAGAATATCGACAACCAGATTTACTGCGACAAAGATAAACGCAATAAACAATACCGTACTTTGTACAACGACAAAGTCTCTCTTTTCAATAGCATCTATGATCAGCAGCCCCATTCCAGGCCAGCTGAATATTGTTTCTGTTAAAACAGCTCCACCGAGCATCATGGAAATCTGCAGTCCCATGACAGTGAGCAGTGGCGTAACTGCATTCTTGAATGCATGCTTACAAATAACAATAAATTCACTTAATCCTTTAGAACGTGCTGTCTTTATATATTCCTGTGAGATAACCTCAAGCATGCTTGACCTCGTAATCCGGGCAAACGTAGCTGTTGGGATAGTAGCAAGGGTAATACTCGGTAAGATCAAATGCTTTATAAATTCGCCGAATCCCTCATCCCACTGGCCCATCCCTGTTGCAGGAAACCAGCCTAAGTTAACACTGAAATAAAGAACGAGCATGACACCTAACCAGAAGACTGGCATCGACACACCTACTAAAGAAACAGTTGTAATAACATAGTCCACCAAGGAATTCTGTTTCGTAGCAGAAATGATTCCTGCTGGCACACCAATCATAATTGCGATGATCAACGCACTAACTGCAAGCACGACCGTATTAGGGAAGCGCTCCATAATCAAATCAGCTATTGGCTGATTATAAGCCAATGAAACTCCAAAGTTTCCTTGGAATAAACCTCCAATATACTCAAAGAACTGTATGTACAAAGGTTCATTTAATCCCAGCTGCTCTGTTAGTTTAGCAATGTTTTCGACACTCGCCTGCGGGCCAAGCATAACAGCTGCCGGATCCCCTGGAATCATCCGTGTTATCAAAAAAACAATAACTGCTACTATAAGTAGTGTAGGTATCATATTTAGTATTCTGCTAACAATAAAAGTTCCCATCATTACCCTCCTTTAACACTTTCATCCATATTTCACTATTTGAATCAGTGTATTACTATTTGAATTAAAAATAGTTTAGCACTACTTCTTTTATTTGTAAATACACATTTAAAGCAAAACTCTTTTTTATTGTAATAGTAAAAAAACTCTTTACTTTACATCAAAAGTTATGGTACTTTATATAATAATTCGATATTTGAATAGCTGGTTCACATTATGAATCATATCAAAGGAGGAAATTTTATGAATAACAAAGGGATAAAAAGACTATTCCTGATCTTTTCAATTATTACGATAGGATTGATCATTAGCGCCTGCTCATCTGACACGGGCTCTGACGATACAAACAACGAGGGTGACTCCGGAGCACAATCTGGGGAACCACAACAAGGCGGGATCTTAAATGTCGGACTTTCTTCCAATCCTAATACACTGGATCCTATCCGTTACACTGGTGTTTACGAATCTCAGATCATGCGTTCTATTGGAAATACCTTAATCGTATACAATAAAGACCTAAGTGGATTTGATCCTTCCATTGCTACTGAATGGGAGCCTTCAGAGGATTTAATGTCCTTTACATTTAAACTTAGAGATGATGTTTATTTCCAAGAAGGTGAATACCAGGATGGAAGACAAATGACTGCAGAAGATGTTAAATTCAGCCTGGAACGTTCTTCTGAAGAATCTGCATTGAACCGTTTAGCAGGTGTAGAAAGTGTAGAAGTAGTAGATGAATTTGAAGTGAAAATTCATTTGGAAGAACCAAACTCAGCTTTACTTGCCATGCTGACAGACCGAGGAAATATCATTGTACCTAAAGAAGAAGTCGAAGGTTGGGGCGATGCATTCGGTGCGAATCTTGTCGGTACTGGTCCATTTACACTTAAAAATTGGCAGACAGACCAACAAGTTGAACTCGTAAGACATGACAATTACTGGGGTGAAACACCTAACCTTGATGGTGTAACTTACAAAATCATCTCTGATCCAACGATGATGACAAACGCACTTCGTTCCAATGATATTGACATCGCGACCGACATTAAAGGTCAGAATAGAGAAGTTATTGAACAAGACCCTAATTTAGAACTACAATCAAAAAATGGACTTACTCTTACTTATATTGATATGAATAACCAAGAAGGTCCAACAGCTGATCCGAAAGTGCGTGAAGCTATCTATAAAGCAACAAATGTAGAAGAAATTGTACAAGGTGTGAACCAATGGGGCGGAGCTTCCGTGTCCTATGCACCAATTCCTAAAGAATCGTGGGCATACAGTGAAGAGCTTGAATCACTGAAGCCGGAATATGATCCAGAAGCTGCTAAAGAACTTCTAGCGGAAACAGATTATGCTGATGGGTTCAAGACAGAGCTTCATGTTCTAGAATCAAGAGTACCATATGCTACAATTTTCCAGAATCAAATGAAAGAAAACCTGAATATTGATGTAGATGTTAAAGTTTCAGAGTGGGGAACACTCAGCGACACGGCTTCAAAAGGAAATTCACCATTTTATATCGGAGGCTGGGCATGGTATCCAGATCCATACTTCTTCTTAAATCAGTTATACCATTCAGATCAAATTGGATCACTTGGTAATGGAAGAGGGTATGACAATTCGAAAGTAGATGAATTGCTTGATCAAGCCTTAACAGGTACAGCTGATCAAGAAGAAAGAACCGCATTGTATCAAGAAGCCATCGAGATTATGATGGGAGACTACTCCAGAATTGAATTGGACAACCTTGATACAACTGCTGCTGTTTCACCACAAGTTGGCGGATTTGAAATTATGGCGGATGGTTCGATTAACATTGTTGATCCAAACGGTACAAATGTATGGGTAAGCAGATAATGAAATGAATAACCATTTTTTGGAAAAGCAGAGCACAATATCTGCTTTTCTTTTTTTTGATAGGCTAACAAGGTTGCTGGAACCTGTGAATGACAGTGTTTTTCTTATACTCTGTTGAGGCAATCCCTTTCTATACAAGCCAGTTTATTTCCTCACTAAATAATTCGTTGCTATACTAGGGTACATAGTCTAGAAAAAGTGAGGGAATTTAAAATATGAGTAATGTTCTATTGAAACAGTTTGCATTTACCCGTAATGCCCTATTAAGTGAATTGGAAAAAATCGATGCAGAGCTTGTCGATGTACAGCCGGATGTTTTCAACAACACAATCCACTGGCAGGTTGGACATATTCTAACAGCAGCTGAGCAATTTTTATTTGGTTTTCCAAGTAAGACACAACACTTACCTGAAAATTATCCGGCGTTATTCGGTTATGGAACGAAGCCCTCGGATTGGCCGAGTGAGGTCCCATCTGTCGCTGAATTAACAGAGCAACTTCGGGATCAGCTGAAACGCGTCATGCAAATCCCTGAAGAACAATTTGAAGTTAAATTGGATAAAGCCTTTTTAGGACAAGAAACATTTGGTGGACTGGCAACACTTGCTGTCTTCCACGAAGCGAACCATTCAGGACAGATCCACTCCATGAGCCTTGTGGTGAAACGAACAAACTAAAGGGACGTTGAAAAGACTGGATCATCATATATCGATGATCCAGTCTTTTCTTTGATTCACGGAGTGGCTTGGCTGTTGGAGATTGGCGACCAACGGTGAACGGGCCCCCACCTGTTTAAAATGTGTCCAGATTAGATAGGTTATTTTCTTTAACGCCATCGGCTTCACTGCGGATGATGTCTCTGCCGTATTTATGAAAGACATCCACATGTGCCAACTTTCCTTCCTTCGCTTCATCCAGAGCCGTCATATAGTCAAGCTCTCTTCCGCTTTCTGTTTTAAAAGCAATGATATCACCATCATCATTTTTACGGACAGCCACTATCTGTTCTTGACTTGAATCTGCAGGTTGATCGATCTGGGTTTTTGCTTCACCTTCACCCTGGTTCTTGTATTCATTATAAATACTTTCAAAATCTTTATTAGTCATACGAACACCTCCCGAACTACGGTTAGTATGTTCGGGAGGTGTATATTTTATGCAACTGTACTAATTGCCACAGCTGCAGCCTTTAGCTTCAGTATTTCGTTTCGACAGGATGTCACAAAAAGCGGGAAGTGACCTACAAATTCATTTCTCCGATCATCCCATTCACTTTTTCTATTTCTTCTTCTGGCACAACAAGATAATAAATACCATCAATTGTAGTTCCCTTTCCTGTCATCTGGTAGCTAATGAAATTCTTTCTAGTATCTTTATAGCCTGAAAGCAATTTCTTCATGTCGTCAAAGTCCATGCTTGTTGCCATATTGTTTCCTAGAATATCTATCATACTGTCAATTTTTGTAATCGACCCAATAGAAGCACCTCGTTTAACAATCCCCTCCACTACCTGACGTTGGCGTGTGGTACGGCCAAAATCGCCGTTTGGATCTTGTTTTCGCATTCGGACAAAATGCATTGTCTTGTCGCCATCCATCTCAACTGGGCCAAGATCAAAATCATACTTACCATCATTCCAGGCAATTTCGTTGTTTACTGTAATAGTACCCAGTTCATTAACCAGTTCTTCAAGTCCATCCATATTCATACGAACATAATAATCAAGTTCAATGTCTAAAAAGTTCTCAACAGATGCAATCGACATACCAGTTCCACCAAATGCATAAGCATGGTTTATTTTGTCTTCAAATCCCTTACCAACAATCTGCGTACGTGTATCCCGCGGGATACTGATCAGCTGCATGGAATCATTTTTAGGATTTAAGGAAAGGATCATCAGTGCATCCGAACGCCCACTTTCACTTGAACGTGCATCAATTCCCAGCAGTAAAATATTAAGTGGTTCTTGGGCCTTTGTTTTTCCCTTCACTACCTCATCATCAATTGATTCAACAGGCTCATGCATCTTATCATTTACTGTCTGCTTCGCATTGTTGTATACGAAAAAAGCATAACTTCCACCACCAAGGGCCAGCAGCAGAATAATAATTAATGGGACTTTCAACCAAAGTCTTTTTGGCTTTTTACGATCAGTTCTTTTCATTCTCATGCTCCTTATAGTTTACTTTCAAACTATTAAAACATAGCCCTTTTTTAATAGTTAAATATTCCTATGTATTCTACTAGTATACATGACAATTAACGTAATAAGAACGATGTATATACAAATCTTTAAACTTTATTTTCCTTTTATGTCGTGAAAACACAATTACCTCCACCTCTTGTTCCGGATTACATACGCAGTGCCACCTACCTACCTATGTGCTCTTTCCCTCTTCTTAACAAAACATATTCTACTGCGCCGGTACCGATAAATACTCCGCTCAAGATCAATATGAATCCTACAACATGGTATTTCGTAATAATTTCATTTAAAAATACAGATGCACCTATGATGGCGAAAAGGGTGTTTAGATTAATAAATATGGCAGATTCAGCTGGCCCTACTTTTTTAATTGCATAATTATACGTCATATGACCGAATGCTGACGCTAAAACGGCACTGAATAGGAACACAGATCCCAGTTTCCAGTCAAACAAACTTGTAACTTCTTGAATCCCCGGATTAAAGATCTGACCGAACAAAAAGATAAATACTGCACCAAGCACCAGCATATAGCCAGTTGCGAGCCGTGGATCAAATGTCGGTTTCAACTTACTAATCAAAACAAAACTGAATCCTTGTACTACAACGGCTAAAAATACGATGAAGTCACCTAATGAAACGCTTGCTAACCCATCAGCACCTGTTAATGTTGTCACAACCACTCCAATAAATCCCAATATGAAGCCGGAAATTCTAATCCAAGAGATACGTTCCCGTAAAATGATCAGAGCCATCATCACCGTCACCAGAGGCATCATCCCCAGAATTAAACCACCATTTATGCCAGACGTTCTCTCTAAACCAATAGCGACAAGCGAATGGTGTAAGATCACATTAAATATAGATATATAAAATATGACAAGCCACTCATGCTTAAATGGCAGCCTGAAAATACCCATAAAATAGCAAACTATTAAAACAATAATACCCGCAGTCATAATGCGAAACGATGTCAATAGCATCGGATCAATGGCATCCACCAGCACCTTCAATGCCGAAACATTAAACCCCCACATCACCATAACAAGCAGCAATAAAATATAAATTCTAACCATCAATGATTCACCCAGCTTCCAAGTACTTCCTCTACTCTACAATAAGATGGGGTGCCTGTCACTTCCCGATATTTGTCGAATGAAATTTCCTGCATCAATGAGGTAAAACCCTATTCATTCGCCACCGTAACGTGACGATTACCTTTCACTACCAACGGCTTCCTCCTTGGTCCAAAACACGTAAATTAGCTTCTACAATAAAATTTTCTTTCCAATCTACTAAACTAGGTTTAAACTAAATAAAAGGTTTACGGTATATTTTACTGAATCAACGAAAGCCTATATCTTCACCATTAAAACAGTATATTGAAAAATTAACCTATAATTTCTTCGACAAAATATGATAAACCCCGGGAAGTGACAGGCACCTGCACAGAACAGGGCACCGCTGCACACCCTGGAAGGACAGGTGATAAAGATGACATCCAAGCAGACGAATAGTAATTTTTTAGAGACGGAGCCTGTTAGTCGTGTGTTTTTCAAGTATTTAATCCCTTCATTAATTGGGATGATGTTAATGGCGTTGAATATCGTGGTGGATGGAGTGATGGTAGGAAACCGCCTGGGTCCAGTCGCTCTTGCTGGTGTTGGAATAGCGTCACCTGTATTTACCCTTTTTCTTGCCATGTCACTTTGGATTGGGATAGGCGGAGCCACTTTATTTTCCCAAGCGATGGGATCAAAACAGACGAAACAGGCCAGATTTATTTTTACACATTCATTGGTGCTAATAATCGTATTCACAATAATCATCGGTCTAACTGCATTCATTTTTAGGGAAAAACTCGCTTTCTTACTCGGGGCAAATGAAGAAACGTTTCCTTTCACTATTGGATACCTAAAAGTCATGCTGCTCTTCGGCTTTATATTCACGCTAGAAAACGCACTGAGCATATTTGTACGGAACGACCAGAATCCCAACCTTGCAATGATTTCCCTTATTGTCACCTCCACGGCAAACATAGGAATAAATTATTATTTTCTATATGTATTAAATTTAGGAGTAGCAGCAGTGGCCGCTGGAACATTACTAGCAGCTTTTCTGGGAGTTCTTGTACTACTGATTCATTTTTTCAAAAAGGATAATAATTTACGTTTTGTACGTATAGCGTTTCAACGCCCATTGTTTATTAACACGATGACCGTAGGATTTCCAAGTTTCTTATCCGAGATCGGTATTTCTGTCTTTACTATAGCTTATAACGTTACTTTGGTTCGCATTGCTGGTACTGCAGGGGTGGCAGCTTTCTCTGTGCTCAACTATGTACACGGGGTCATGCTCATGATGTTTCTCGGAATGGCATCGGCGATCCAACCACTGATCAGTTATTATCATGGCGCGGGCCTGCCGGGAAGAAAAGAGCAGACGATCAAGATTGCCTTGAAAGTAGCAATCCTCGCTGGAATAGCAGCATGTTTAATTGGACAAGCAGGTGCGAGACAAATTGTGTCTATCTTCGGAGATTTCCCTGAAGACATAATGGAAATTGCTACTACCGGAATCCGTCTGTTCTTTATCGCCTACCTGTTTATGGGGATTAATTTTGTGATGATGACTTATTTCCAGTCAGTCGCCCAAATACGAATGGCTATTTGGATCACAGCGTCCAGAGAAATTATTTTTATGATGGTTTTTATACTAATTCTACCAGTAATTTTCGGTATAAACGGGGTATGGATTTCTGTCCCACTGGCAGAACTAGTAGTAATGATCACCGTGGCTATCCATGTGAAGCGTCATCGGGAATTTAAGACGTTATTTAAAGTGCGTAGTTAATAAATGTTGAAGTATCCGCTATCGTGTACAATTCGTTCCTGGCAAATGAAATGCTATAATAAGATTAATAATAGAAGTAGCGAGGATGGAACGAAGAAAGGGGTACTTAAATGACTAAACGAAAAGGCATAAAACGTCACGAATCACTGAAACCCTTATCACGCCACCATATGATAGGCTTACATTTAGCGCTTAAGCTAAAACGAGCTGGAACAGAGGAAAGCCGGTTAACCATAGAAGAAATATATAAAGAAACCAAAGAATTCTGGAATCCCAACGGCCAACAGCACTTCCGGGAAGAAGAGGAAATATTATTACCTGCATATGCCCAGTTCGCACAAATCGATCGCCCGGAATTAACCGAAATGCTGTTAGAACATGTGAAAATACGTTCCCTAATAAACGAACTTTTAGGGTCCCCCGAAGCCAATGTAGATGTAATGCATGAGCTGGGCAACCTGTTAGAAACACATATTCGAAAAGAAGAGCGTATAATTTTCCCAATGATCGAAAAAGCATTGCCCGAGGATAAACTTAAGGAACTTGCACCTTATTTACATTAGCGGTGCCTGTCACTTCCCGGTTTTTGTCGAATGATACTCCCTTTTTTTCACATATAGCACGTATGATTAAGTGTTTTATGTGGACTATGGGTTCTCACTTATAATTAGTAGGATTAGACATTATAAGCAGGTCATTGCACCTTAGTTATACTAGAACGTTAAGTGTTCCAGACAAGAAATTAAATTTAAAAAGCCCTCATCAAAATCGATAAAATGCCACTGGTCTACTGCATTTAAACCCTGCAGATATGCGCCAGCGGCATTTCGATTTATCTATATCTATTCGACATAATGTTCCAAAAATCGGGAAATTACTAGGCACCTCCTGCGATCTATCTTCTAAATAACCATTTACTTTCCGGGCGCTCCCGTGGTGTTAGATTCATTATGAAATAGCCAATAATCAGGATCAGGATAACAATCGAGTAGAACATCGTATGAAGCGCATCCTCATGCTCTACAATGATCAATCGAATCATTGCTGTTATTCCAATATAAAGAAAATAGCGAAGAGGAAAATGATAATTTTCTTTAAAATATTTTACAATCATAGATACAAATTCAAAATATAGAAAGAAAATCAAAATATTCGCTAGGTATAGTTGATAGTCGGAAGTCTCATTCTCAAGCACAATTCGGCTAAACAGAAATAACTCTTTTACCAGTAAAAAAGATAAAATAACTGCAAGAAATACCAATGACAGGTTCAATAAAATTTGAAGCAAATGCGGAAAGAAGTTAAGAAATACAACATAACTCTTTTTTACTGTATGTATCATTGGATCTAACCTCCTACCTGTATGAAGATGGCTTTTCATAATCATCTTATCATAGTCAAAACCTACTTCCCCCCGCATGAAGCAATCTTAACAAAAACTTTGCAATCATTTAACTTGAGGTAAATTCAGCCTATTCTATTCCACATCCTTTATCCTTATGGTTTTATTACGGGACTATAAATTCAACATTTTTTCCTTGGTATGTTCAAGTGCATCACGATTGATATCCTAGGCACTAACATCAAATCCGTGAAAAATTGTTTGATATGCAATTTGACTTCCTAATACTCCACTTCCTGCAACTAGAAAAAATTAAACGCTATACATTTTCAGTATACTTCTCCTATTCACCCCATTTATTCTCA
This sequence comes from Virgibacillus tibetensis, assembly GCF_036026595.1. Lineage (NCBI taxonomy): Bacteria > Bacillati > Bacillota > Bacilli > Caryophanales > Bacillaceae > Virgibacillus > Virgibacillus tibetensis. The sequence goes on from NZ_JARZFX010000002.1 coordinate 429,754, forward strand.
GTCAACCGACCAATTATCTACCCAGACTGTATAATTATATGTAAAATTTCAAAAATCACCCAAAAAGCAAACGTTTACCAATTTATATTAATTAACATTCGCCATTGACTCACTTTTAACTAAGTGCTACTATAAATTAATAATATTTTTGCCAAAAACACAACTTTTTTATTTTTAACTATACATTCCACCTGGGGGTCTTAAGGTTGCAATTTAAAAAACAATACGATGTTATTAAAGATTTAGCAACAGATATCTACCATCATCCGGAACTGGGTTATAAGGAAACACGTACGAAACAGATTGTTATTGACCACTTGAAACATGTAAATCCAAACATCCAATTCGAGGAATTTAGTTTAACTGGATTTAGAACTAGCCTTGGTGATGGTTCTAAAGATCTTCATCTTGCATTTATTGCAGAACTCGATGCGGTTTACGCTCCAAGTCATATGTATGCAGATAAAGAAACTGGTGCGGCCCATAATTGTGGACATTATTCGCAGGTTGGAATTGCACTTGCACTGTACAACCACCTCTTTACCACTGGCGCTTATAAAGAGTTGAATTATAGGATTAGCTTTGTCTTTGTACCAGCAGAAGAATATTTGGACCTAGATTACCGTGATAATTTAATGAAAGAAGGCAAAATCACCCATTATGGTGGTAAGCCCGAAGCGATGAAACTCGGTGTTTTTGATGATGTTGATATGAGCATTTGTGTACATGCGATTGGTGGCGAGCTTTCCAAGCGAACCGTGGAGGTCAATTGCGATTTGGCAGGTTTCCTTTATAAAAAATACACATTTAAAGGAAAAGCCTCCCATGCCGGCTTCGATCCTTTTTCTGGAAAAAATGCATACAACATGTCCACCTTATTTAATACAGCAGTTGGCCTTGGCCGCCAGCAATTAGATGAAGCTGAACATGTCCGGATTAACCCGATTGTAATGGATTCAGATATGTCTACCAATGTGGTTCCCAACCATATTAAAGTAGGTACCGATTTGCGAACCAAGACGGTAGATTATCTGAAAAAGGCAGCAGTTAAACTAGATGATGCCGCCAAAGGAAGTGCCATCGCCTTGCAAGGGGAAGTTGATTCACACACGCAAATGGGATACTTGCCATTTGTACAAGACCGCTACTTATCCACATTTGCTATGGAGGCATTTAAGGAAAACAATGAAATCCCAGCTATTACTAATGATAACTTTATTAGTGCTGCAGGAGATATTGGAGACCTTTCCTATATGATGCCATGTATACAAATTGGCTACAGTGGATTTACAGGCACTATCCATGGAGACGACTTTATTGATATCGATCCTGAATTCATTTATGAAATTTTCCCGAGGTATCTTGCACAGACACTGAAAAAAATGAACGGAATTGATAAATCTCAAATTTATCGAAGAACATATGAGGAGTATGAGAACCTGATTGCTTCCATTATTGAATAAATCTAATTTGGAATGAGGATAAATATGAAGAAGAATTTTGTTTTGTTACTTATTTTTGTATTAGCAACCATTACGATAGCGGAAATGATCGGTTTTCAAAGCATTCCACTTGGGCCCGTTACAATCGGTTTGCTCCCACTGGTATATGCCATCCTGCTCACGATGATACTAGGTTTTCAAGTATTTAGAAAAGGGATCTGGAAAAAGGTATACAGTGAACGCAATGTTAATTTTGCTGGGAAATACCTTATTTTTATCATGCTGCCATTAATGGCAAGATACGGAGCAGATGTAGCACCGCAAATCCGGGAGATCTTGCAGGTTGGCTGGGTATTCATCATTCAGGAGCTCGGTAACCTTGGCACCGTGATTATAGGTTTACCTATTGCTATCATGCTAGGGCTAAGACGTGAAGCAATTGGAGCTACTTTAGGAATCGGACGCGAAGGTGAACTCGCATATATTTCGGAAAAATACACACTTGAATCGAAAGAAGGAAGAGGCGTTCTCTCTATTTATATTATTGGAACACTTTTCGGAGCCATTTTCTTCAGTGTATTTGCACCATTATTATTAGACTTCGGCTTTCGGGTAGAAGCTTTAGCGATGGCCTCAGGTGTTGGATCCGGAAGCATGATGAGTGCCGCATCCGCTACATTGGTTGCCCGGGTGCCTGAAATGGAAAGTACCATTTTGGCATATGCGTCTGCAAGTCAGTTAATCACCAGTTTTATCGGTACTTTTACGATGGTATTTTTAGCTGCACCTTTACAAAAACTTATGTATAAAAGACTCGTTAGGAGTGACAATAAATGAGTTCAAACAAAAGAAGATATATAAAATATGGGTTAATCCTTCTTCTAAGTGTTTTATTAATCTTATTTACTCAGGAAATTAAATTACTTAAAAACCCGGACTCCACACCAGTTACATGGATGACTGGGGCAGGACTTATTGTTTTATGGCTGTTTTCAATGATTGGCATTATGGTCTCTGATTTAATGCAGAAATCTCCTTTTAAAATTATTCGGGATTTTCCAATATTGGGGTGGGTATCAATAACTTCCCTTATACTATGTTTGGTTTCCGACTTTTTTGTACAAGCAATTCAGTCAGTTGATTTCCTTTCCATTACTACACCAATCTTAACATTTGCGGGGCTCTCAGTAGCGAACCGCCTAAAAGACTTGCGAAACACATCTTGGAAAGTAGCCATTGTAGCCGCATTTGTATTCACAGGCACATACGCCGGCAGTGCATTACTCGCCCAACTAGGGTTGTTCCTGGCGGAGAGGTAGACAAAAGGGGTGCCGCTTCCCGTAGAGGTAGGTGCCTGTCACTTCCCGGTTTTTGTCGAAAAATATTCCCTTGTGAACTAAGGTGCAGACTCACATACCCTGAATCAAGTAAAGTCACTTTGCACAGGTAAAAAGCAGACTTTAAATGCCCTTAAAAACCAAATGCCACTGACAATTATTGCAATAAACTCTGCAATTAAGCACCAGTGGCATTTGGTATCTATTTGACAAATACAGCAGAAATCTGGGATTGTACCCTAATTTGCGTCATCCGTCATATCAATAATATCCAGCCGAAACTGAAATCCTTCGTTGCTCATCAATATTTTGCCAATTTCATCCCATGTATAGGGTTTACCGTCAATAATGAGCAAAGGAACATCGCCTGTTTCCTCACTATACTCAATTCTACCGACAAGGCGATCACCAGTCATTGAATTTACCTTTATGCCATTTGGCATATGTACCTCTTTAATATAATTGCGAGCAACGCCACGTTTTACCTTACTAACAAGTTTTTGAAACAGCTGCTGCTGATCACATTCTAACTCTCCATGAACGCCATATTTGTACCCGTAGCCAATAGTCTCTACCGCTTCTAAGGAGATACCCATTGGGAATAATGTTTTTTCAACAGTGAAATGTCTGACGGCTCCATTTGCATCTTTTACGGTAAAGGATTTAGGCTGCTTCTCCAAAGGGATTCCTAATTCCACTGACAGATCCTCGTTATAGCAATCTTGGCAAAGTGCTTCCTGCTGCCCATCCTCCGTAGTTAACATGATTCTCGCGCTATTTTTCATACATTTATCGCACATATTCATATTGGTCTCAGTCCTTATAATAAAATAACCAAGAAGAGAGTAAACTTCTCAGTTTCTATGGATTACATTATAACTAGATTTTTCATTCCTGTTAATAGAAATACATAGAAAAATTTGAAAAATTATTCTTTATTACCAAGGTAGTGCCTGTCACTTCCCGTTTTAGTAGAATGATATTTCTATGTTGGTTCTATTTCTTTACACGATATAGAATGCGACTTGATTAATGATAATAATCCGTTTTTATTCCCATTTCTCTTTGGATACAGTGCGTTCAATCTATGCATTAACAATTTTAAATTTACATCTATATTTGTGGACAGCCTCATATATATATTTATGAGGTGATAAATTTTGGAATCATGGAGAAATAAAGTAACAGAAGATACACAGATAATGTTAGAAACACTCCTTGACAAGAAGAAAGAGACGGATGGATTATTTTCACGGTATGAACTCTATAATAATTTAACAATGATATTAGCTGTCTTATTTGTGATTTATACTCCCTTCTTTCTTTACTTCCAACACGAGGAAAACATACTTTTTCTTATAACAGATTTTATTATGAATATTTTCCACATCATTTGGTTTGTAATAATAGCTTATTTTCACTTAAAACAGTTGGGCTATTTGGCTAATGCAGAAAAGTTTAAAAAGAAGTTTGAAGCGTTACGAGTGGAAACTATCGAACACTTGAATAATACGTGGTACATAAATGAACATTCACCTACCAGAGACCAAATATCCAGATATATGGAACAATACGGAATTAATGTCAGGTACAAAAGCAATTAAAAACAAAGGAGGTGCCAGCCTTTCCTTAAGCTTTGATGGTTAAAAGCATTCGGAGGCTGGCACCCGCAATGTATTCAAGAAAATTCGACAAAAACCGGGAAGTGACAGGCACCCACCCCCCGGGGAATTGGCACTTCCTAAACTTCTTTTGTTTCAACTAATTCATAGACTTTGTATTCGTCATTTATTTTTTTCAGCACGACCTTTGTACGGAATGTTTTATCCTGGGAAGAATCGGGATTATAAATCGTAAAGGATTCGACCATCGTCACATTCCATGTGCTGTCATCTATCTTTTCCACTGATTCCAATTCTGTTTCCAGTAGATCCTCTGTAATCCCTTTTTCTTCTAGATAGTCTATATATTCCTCCGCTTCTTTTGCTCGTGGACTATCGTCAGCGATATAATCTTCCACATAATAGTAATTTCTGTAATTAATTGCATCAACACTTGATCTGGTATATGACTCCATAAAGCTGGCAATCTCTGCGTTCAGGATATTACTTTTCGCCTTAGCGACCGCCTCTTCATCTGGACCAAAGACCGTACCAGAACCCGACACTTTATCAGTAGGATCAAAATAAGTGTAACTATCATCTGTCATAGAAACAATTTTCCACTGCTTCTCATCCGTGTTATAAACGAGATTCATTCTTAGAATAAAGCTCACATCATAAAAATCCGGTGTTTCTTCCAATTCATGTACTGCTTCATTAAAGCTATATTGGCTTAGAATTTCAATTACTGGTGCCTTGGAGCTACTGTCCACTTGGATAGAGTTTTGGTCAATTTCTAATTGTTCAAATTTACCACTGTAAAACCAGTACTCATCCACCTCGTCATTAATCATGGATTGGAGATCTTCAGAAACCACTTTCAGCAAGGAAGCATCTTTTCCTGCAAGCGACTCCACATATTGTTCACCGAAATCTTTCAATGTATCTTTCAACCCGCTGTATTGTTTTTCAGATAGTACATCGGCAAAGACGACCATCTCTGCCTCCGTAATTTGAAAGGCTTCGGAAACGACCTCTCCCCATGGCATCGAGACACTTGTCTGAATTTGCTGGGAACCATCAAGAATAAATGGCCCAACAGCTTTTGTACTTCCATCTTCTTGGAGCGGTATTTTTTCCTCGCCAAGCTTTAGGAAGCTTTTCTCCAAATCAAGATCATTATAATTAGTGACGTAAAAAACAACCTTGGAGACATTGATATCCATATCCACATTTGTCGGATTTCCATAGGTGTCAGCCAATGTTATACGACCAGATTTTTTAGTCTCTCCATACTTTCCTGAGAATACTGCCTCCAGTTCATAGGAGCCAGGAATGAATGGACCATAAATCATTTCATCCTCTGCTGGTTGCTGTTGCGTCATTTCCTTTTCATTAAAAAGAAAGGACAACCCCTCAATCGGTTCCGTATAAACTGCATATTGATCTATTGCTTCCACTTTACGTGCTGTAAAGACAAAAAGAAATTTATCATGCGGTTGAACAGAAACCAAGTCTCCCACTACCGATGTTCCTTCTTCTTCAGCCAACTTAATCAATGCCTCGGCTTCTGCCTTTGTCGCAGATGAACCATCCTGATGGACTACTAGTTTCGTAACAGCCTGTTCGTCTTTCTCTGTAATTGCATTTACAAAACGCTTCTCTACGGAACTAGCGGACTGATAGGACTGGGCCCATAAAATAAATCCAATGGAAAAAATCGCTAACATACCAACTGCACTATACACAATCTTTTTCTTCTTAGAAAGAGGAGCTTTCTCAGATCGCTGCCTCTTTTCTTCCCCCACTTTGTTGTTCACGATAGTAGGAAGCTTCGTGCCACAATGAACACACATCTTATCTTCTGGATTTGCTTTTTTTCCGCATTCCTGGCAAAATCTTGTCATTCTAAGTCACCCCATTAATAGAACTGGTTCAACATACGACCGAATGTTGAATCCATCAGTACAACTACGAAGATTAAGAAGGCTACGCCCATTAATACTAAGTAAGTTAAATATCCATATAGCGGATCCAGGTTTTTAGACTGGCGTGTTAGTAAACTACTGATCAAGTAAATAGGAAAAGTCGTTACAACTAAACCAAATGATATAAGCAGTAAATATCCGCCAATTGTAAAAGACTTTAACAGGATTAGAAGAAATGCTGCAGCAATCACAATAATGACAGGTACAAGATGTGCGCCATATACACTAGTCATCTCTTTGAATGAGTATGCTGTTCCAAAAAGCTGATTAACCAAAAATAAAATGAATAGAATAATAACCATACTAACTGCAATGAATACTAACGTATAACCAAAGATAGAGAGCCCCGATGGACCATTATAATAATAAGCCATATCCATGAAACTGCCATAAAGCATCGCTGACGACACAGCCATCATGAATGCAACAATAGCCATACTAATTAAACCATTTTTAAAAGATTCTTCTCGATTGGTAAAGATACGGGAAGGATGTTTAAGATATTCCTTAAAAAAGGCCCAGTAATCTTTTGATGTATGCTTCACCTTTTCCATGGCATCTGTATTTGTCTGTTCTCCAACGGAAGGTTGAGTCTGGTTAGAATACGTATGATCTGTTGTTGCTAGGTGTTCTGTATGTACTGTTTCCCCAGTATTCTGACCTGGTACTTCCTCTCTTCTACTGAATTGCTCCTTATTTGTTTCCTCTTTAGGGATTGGAGCCCCACATTGCCCGCAAAACTTTCCAACTTCTTGTTCAAAACCACATTTTTCGCATTTCATTTTACCACCGCCTGTTATTTTTATGACTATGTACCTATATATGACATAATTCTATAAAATTATAGCATAATAGTATTAAATTTAGGTAAAATTCGGTAAAAAGGTAAGTTTTTTTGTTATTTATTATTTCCTTCAACTTTATTACGAGATTTTAGACTTGCCATTATTCGAAAAAAATTCGAATTTCAGGTATATAACTAGATTGGTTGCATAAAAAAACAAAGCACGTATTTAAGCTGCTCTGCTTTTTTGATCATTTTCTTCTATAGTAATAACCGATATCCTTTTACTTCTCACTAAATATTTTCAGTCTAGGAATACAAATAGTTTCTTGCATATTCATCACGCTTCGGTAAAGAACTGTCGAGTTCTTCTTCCCCATCTTCTTCTCCTCAACTATCGTATCGAACTTTATATTAAGTATACAATGCAGTACCTAATAGAAAAACTGCCATTGTACTGGCGGTTTTTCTATTTCCTATTAAAACTAGTGTTTACATTCCACTACTGCGCTCACTCAAGAGATGCCTCGTTTACCCACCCCTTCGACAAAAACCGGGAAGTGACAGGCACTCATCTCTTCTCATCTCGACTCAACCATGTTATCCAACAATTGAAACAGAAAATTTTTAGCTCCATCTATTAAATCATCTCTTCCATGGAACTCAGAAGGTACTTGTACATAGGGGCCAGCTTTAATCTCATCTCCGAATTCCCTCACTATATTATTCAAAATTGTATAATCAAACTCAGGATGAAATTGAAGACCTACGACCCTTTCTCCATACACAAATGCCTGATTTTTACAGCCTCTTCCCTCAGCTAGCAGTACAGCACCAGGTGGAAGATCAAATGTATCTCCATGGTAACTAAAAACAGTAAATTTATGCGATAGATGTCTAAAGAGCCTTTCACTTTTTCCTTGTTTTGTAAGCTGTAACTGTGACCATCCTATTTCTTGGTTGATATGCGGATAAGCTTTGCCACCTAAGGCCTCGGCGATAAGCTGTGCGCCAAGGCAGATACCAAGTACAAGTTTATTTGCTTGAGTGGCTTTCCTTATAAATTGCTTCTCCAGTTTAAGCCACGGATGTTTCTTTTCTTCATAAGCTCCCATGGTGCCACCGAGAATGATCAGCATATCAAAATTACCTATTTCCGGAAATTGCTCTTCTTTATATACCAATGTAGAGGAAGTCGTATACCCTCTATTAGCTACCCATTCTCCAATCAACCCTGGTGTTGAAAGAGGATGATTGATTAATGTATGAACTCGCATTTATTTCCCTCTATTCATCATTGTATTGAATACATAATTGATTTACCAACCACTGTATTTTCTAACTTTCTCTATATCAATTTTCTTCTCTTCCAAGTCTTTAAATGCCTGATCGAGAACTGATATTGAAAAATCAACTTCCTCTTTAGTAATGGTAAGTGGTGGGGTAATTTCTATCACATTGCTATGAATGCCGACATAATAAACCAATAAGCCCAATTCATAGGATCGGTAACATACAGCTGCAGTTTCTTCTATTGCAGGTGTTTTTGTCTCCCCGTCCTCTACAAGCTCTACACCAATGGCCAATCCTTTTCCGCGGACATCACCGATAATTTCATACCTCGCTTGCAGCTCACATAACTGTTGGGAAAAATACTCTCCTATCTCTTTTGCATTTCTGATTAATTTTTCCTCTTTAATGATAGAAAGTGTCTCCAGGGCAGCAGCGGAACTCAGGGGATTGCCGCTGGCTGTAAACATATGAACAGCTGTACCAGCATCCAATATATCCTTCCTGCCAACCACCGCACTGATTGGCATCCCACCTCCTAGTGGTTTTCCTAGAACCACTGCATCTGGCGCTACACTCGCATGATCAAACGAAAACCATTCCCCAGTTCGTCCTAGTCCAACTTTCACTTCATCCATAATAAGATATATATTATGATCCTCACATAATTTTTTTAACTCTGGAAGAAAATCATCCGGAGGAACAACAAGCCCTCCATCGCTTTGAATCCCTTCCACTACAATTCCAGCTGTATCTTCTGGTGGTGAAATGGTAGTAAATACTTCCGACTCAATAAAATCAATAATGTTCCCAGTTAAGTTTTCTTTTGACCCAAATAATGGTCTATATGGGTTAGGATAGGGTACTTTTACCACATTTCCACTACCGATGAACTTGGACTGAGCGGGATGCCCGGATAAGGACATTGAGCCCAGCGTTTGACCATGATATCCGCCCATAAATGATAACATCCTCGGCTTATTCTGTGAGAGCGGTACCAATTTAGCAATACATTCATTTGCATCAGATCCGGAATGGCCGAACCATACTTTCTTTTCAAAATCACCCGGGATGATGGATATCAACTTTTCAGCCAGGTGAACCATGTTTTCTTCTGGAGCACTTAACTGAGTGGTGAAAGATAAGGCTTCATACTGCTCCTGCAATTTGTCAGCAACTCGCTTATCTCCATACCCGGTGTTTGCAACAGCCCAACCTGCCGTTAAATCCAAATACTCCTTGTCTTGATGATCAATAATCTTCGTCCCTTTAGCCGCTTTTACTGTAATTGGATAAAAACGTATTTTCAAAGCATTTGAAATTATTTTTGAATCAGCTTGAAGTAATTCCTCACTATTCATCTATTGTCCCTCCAAATGTAAATATAGTTAATACATCTTGGACATCGTAGCTAGTTCCCAATCACTCACATGTTTACTATACTTTTCCCATTCATTACGTTTAACATTGATAAATTCTGACCAAATATCACGGCCAATCGTATCTGCCAATATAGTATCTTCTTCAAGGCTCTTTAATGCTTCATTTAGATTTCGGGGAACCCAGGAAACACCAAGTTCTTTTAATTCTATCTCATTAAGGTTGCTTACATCTTCCCGGATTGGATCACCTGGATCAATTTTATTTTGGATACCGTCAAGTCCGGCTGCCAATAAACTAGTACTAAGTAGATATGGATTACATGTCCCATCTGCACCACGGAATTCAAACCTTCTCTCCCGCCTCTTTTCAGGTACACGAACCAGAACTGAGCGGTTTGCGTCACCGTAGCATATATGCGCTGGTGCCCAAGAACCTGGAAGCATCCGTTTATACGAATTAAAGCTTGGAGCACCAATAGCCACAAGAGAACGACCATGCTTTAGAAGTCCGCCAATAAAATAGTATGCATCTTGGGATAGGTCAAGCCCCCTCTGATCTGTAATGTTTTCAAATAAATTCTCACCATCTTCATTGTATAAACTCATATGAACATGCAATCCACTTCCTGGCAGATGCTCGAAAGGTTTTGGCATCAAAGTACCAATCTTCCCTTTTTTTCGAGCAAGCTGTTTGAATAAATGAATGAATGTAACCTGATCATCTGTGGCTTTTAATGCATCCGTATATTTTAAGTTAATCTCTAGTTGCCCTGGTCCATATTCGCTTGAAATTTGTTCTGTTTCTACCCCCATCGCTTCCAGAGAATAAACAAAATCCTGTACAAAGTCTTCTTGGATATCGACTCCATCCGTTGAAAAACAATGACTATCGTCTGCAGGAGAAATTTGACCATTCTTTTCTTCTAATAAATATGCTTCTTGTTCATATGCCATATTTAACTTCCCACCCAAAATAGACTCTACTTTGTTCAAAAGTCCTTTTAAAGCATTACGAGGACAACCCTTCCACGGATCACCATTTTCATCGACTAGGTCACAAAGCATCCGTGCTGTATTTTTTCGATAAGGAATAACTGCAAACGTTTTTGGATCCGGGACCGCAAAGAAATCACCATCGTTTGAACCATACATACCATTTGGAATAAATTCATCAAACACATTAAAGCTCATGATTGCTGTACTGAAATTCACTCCTTTATCCATTGCACTCTTCAAACTCCCTTTTCGGATGGTTCTTCCCCTGGTAACTCCTGTGTAGTCAAGAAATTCAACTCGTATAAATTCGATATTCTCTTTTTCAACAATTTCCAGTACGGTATTTTTTGCTTGATCATTCTCTGTTGTAAACATAAAATCCTCTCCTTTAGTTTGAATGAACTATCTCTATTTAAGTTGTCTTTAAGCAATTAACAGCATAGTTTGTCAATACCTTTGATCCAATCGGAATAATTTCTTTATTAAAATAAAATTTTGGATGATGGAGATCATATATCTCCTTGCCTTCCTCTTTTATTCCCAACCGGAAATAAGTACTTGGAATCAATTCGGAAAAATAACCGAAGTCATCTGCTCCCATAGAAGGCTTTTCTAAATCATAGACACTGGTTACTCCCACTATTTCTTCAGCACTCTCTTTCACTTGCTTCGTTATTCCCACATCATTTATCACTGCCGGATGGCCATTAAAGAAATCAACTTTGACATCTCCTCCAAATTGTTTGGTGATTCCAGACACAAGTTCGATAAACTTGTCTTTCATTTTTTTTCGAACATCCGAAGAAATAGTACGAATGGTTCCTTCGATAACCACCTTGTCTGCAACGATATTATTTGCTTTACCACCATCAAACCTACCAACATGAATGATCGCTGGGTCAACCGGGTCACACCATTTTGTAGTGATAAACTTTAGAGCATGGACAACTTCAACCCCAATCGCAATGGCATCAATCGATTGGTGGGGGCGTGCTGCATGCCCTCCTTCTCCAGCGATCTCGATTACAAAATCATCACAGGCTGCTGTTACAGCTTCTGTTTTTAAACCGATAGAACCAAACGGAAGCTTAGGCCATAAATGAAGTGCAATAACACTTTCTATGTTCGGATTTTTCAACACGCCGTCAGCAATCATCTTTTTAGCAGCACCTTCCGCCTCTTCTCCAGGCTGGAAGATACATCTTACTAGTCCACTCAATTTTGATTTATATTTCCACAGGTGATTAATGGCTCCTAATAAAATAGTGGTGTGCCCGTCATGCCCACAAGCATGCATTACTCCTTTATTTTTAGATGGAAATGAAACATCAGATCTTTCCTCAATTGGGAGTGCATCTATATCTGCCCGTAAGGCTATATGCTTTCCATCTCCTTTTTCTCCCCATATATCAACTACTATTCCTGTGTCACTCATTTTCTGATAAGGAATCCCCCATCGTTCCAAGCAAGCACAGATATATTTTTGTGTGTTCTCTTCCTGAAATGAAAGCTCTGGATATTGATGAAGATGCTTTCTGATTCCATATAATTCATTATTTAATTCCTCATGCCATCTCCATGGCTCAGATTGTTTACTTATCATTTTAATCACATCCAATTACATTGGTTTTTCATAATTTTTTATCTCATTTTCTTGATTTGGTTTATACAATAATTTGAAGAGAATGTAGATTAATCCCATCCAGATTATGCCGCGGACGAGTGTCATTGGTGATCCGATAAATGATCCCACAAATACAATGATAATGCCTACGAATGCCAAAATAGGAAATAAAGGATACAAAGGCTGTCTCCATGGCAATCCTTTTATTTCTTCGGGATTCCTTCTTCTATACAGAACCGAAGCCATCAATGCCAATGTCCAAGATACCAGCCAAGCAAGTACTAATTGATTAGACAATTCTACATAAATTAAATGTGGGTTAATAGAACCAATCAAAATTAACGAAACAGACGCTGCCCATATAACTGCAATACTATAAACTGGTGTTTTTGTCTTTGGATGTATATACGAAAAGAATTTTGGTAAATATCCTTCCTTCGACTGTGCATAAAATATTCTAGATGCTGAATAAAGTGTACCCATTAGAATACATGTGGCTGCTGCAATCCATGCAGCAACATTTACGATGAATGCACCTGCAAAACCAAAAACCTGCTCTGCAGCTAGAGTAAAGGGTGAGCTATCAATCGAAACCTGTTCCCATGGAATAATCCCTTGTAATGTAAACTGTGCAGCAGAATACAAGATGATAAAAGTAATACTTGACCAAATCAAAGCTTTAGGAAGGTCTTTCGGTTTCTTCAATTCTCCTCCAGCTGTTGCTAAAGTTACTGCTCCTAAATATGCATACGTACCGAGAGGAATAGCTGACCAGAAACCATCTAAACCATGAGGCATCATAGGAGAAAAGTTTTCCATCTTTACATCCTTCAAGCCAATAAGCGCAAACAAAGCCATAATCGTAGTTAGAATCAGGACCATTATGAGTTGCGAACGTGCAGCAAGATTTGTACCAAATATATTCAACAAAGCGAATACGGTCAGAAAAAATACAGCAAAGACAATCTGCCAATAATCTCCGGTTAAATTGGGAAAGAACCACTGGGTGATTGTCCCAAGTGCTAAACCAACACTACCACCAACAATAACCCAACCAATCGCGAATAGAAATCCGCTCAAAAATCCCCATGAACTCCCCATAAAACGCTCTACCCACTTCGACATAGCACCAGCATTTGGCATACCAACTGCTAATTCCGCCAAAGCAACCATTAAGAATAGCTGGAAAATTCCAGCAATGATATAAGCAAATATTGCACTAGGTCCCGCGGTGGCGATCCCTTCCCCCATCATTAGAAAGATGCCATCCCCAATTACTGCCCCTACACCTAATGCCCAAATCATCCAAAAACCCATCGTATTTTTTGGTAAACTATCCAAACCCCTGTTTTTCAAATAATTCAACTCCTTTTATAATTTTTTTTCGTTAACTCCCTGACTTACCATAAACCGCTTCAAAATTACGATAGAGAACCATTTCACCAATTAGATAAGCCATATCCTTATCCATATAATCCAATTCCACCCACTCATCCAGGACCTGTTCAAAGCATTCCTTAAATAGCTTCACACCCAACCAGTTCATTTCAGGAATGGTAAACGAATCCGATCCATACATTACCTTGTTAAAGGGTGCAAATTCGAATACTTGAGAAATAATTCGTTTTACTCCATGCCCAGCAAACGGATTTTGCAAGGATATATCCAAATAAACATTCGGTAAAATACTAGCTATAAAACCAGCTTCATCCATCCACGGATAGCCACCATGTACTAAATGTACCTTCGTATTTTCATAATTTTTTTCTCGAAGCATGTCAATCAATAAACTCGGGCTCGACTTGGGCAAAACAACCTCCCCATCGCCTACCCCTGTGTGAATATGCATCACCTTATCCGTATGGGTACATTCCTCCATTGCAATATGCATACAATAATCTCTTAGTGATTTTGCAACAGCTCTTTCATTTTTTACGAACTGTGCATAATCTTGCTTTGCCTTCTTTTCATCTTTCGCTCCAATGTCAAGTCCACTACGATAAGCAATAATCGATTTCAAACCCACAACATGATTTGCCTCCAAAGCGCTTCTTAAATCCAAGCGATAATTATCAATAAAATCGGAAAAATTACTGTGCTCGTTTCGCAACTTATCCATTACAGGTTCAATGCGATAAATTTCCAATGATTCGAAACCAGTATTCTTTCGAAATTCCTGATGCGATATGTGTGGTTTTGGATACCCAAAGTCCACCAACAGTCCCTCTAAACGCACATCATCAAAAAGTTCTTGTGTATATAACGGAAAATCCTTCGCTAGTTCATTTCTCTTCTTGACTACTTCTTCCAATACAGGCTCACAAGAAAAATATTTTGCTAATTTCCGAATAGTAATTTGCATATACATGTTCATTCCTGGATAAACACCGTTACGATTCATATTTCCTGCTTTGAACATATCCGGAATGACTGATAGTGACAATACCCTCAAAAATTCCTCTTCCCTATAAGGTTTTTCATTCGCTATAAACGGGTGACAGTGAACATCAATTGTTTTTATTTCACCCAAATTAATACCCATGCTAATACCTCCCTCTTATTTACTTACTATTTGCAAAATTTGTGCCAACTTTTTATAATTTTAAAAAAGCCTATGTTCCTTGGTAATTATAAGAATACATAGTCAATTTAGAAGAAAAAAAACTTTCTAGGAAAAATAATTTTCGAAAAATTCTTTTCTTTATGTTATAATTTTTAAAAATTAATAGGAGGAAGGGAAATGAATACTATTATGTTAAAAGAAATGTGGAATATGTTATTCGAAGGCATTGTCCTTGCAGATCAAGATGGATATTTACTAGATATGAACCGAACTGCGAAAAGGATTTTTTCCATTTCTACATCCAGTATGGAAGGAACCTCTATTTTTGAACTCCTCCCTGAAAGTCTAAAAAAACGTGCTATCCCACAAAAAGAAACGACTGGAATTAATCTTACTTTTGGAACAGAAGAACTGCTGCTTAATATTAAGCCAGTCGAAGGAAATTTTCTCTACATATTCAAAAACATATCCCAGGAACATTTATTTAAGCTGGAAATAAAGGAAAAAAGGAAGGAGCTCAACAGCTTTCACCAAATTATTGATCAATTATCAGAAGGTATTTGCGCTATTGACCAAGACGGAAAGATTATTCTCTACAACAAAAAAATGGGGGAAATTGATGCCCGTGAACCTGATACAGTAAGAAACAAACTATGGACGGCTGCTTTTCCAGATACAGATAAAAACTCCAGTAAGCTCTTGAAAACATTACAGCTTGGAAAAAAACTGAATCAAAGAGAAACCAAGTTTACTAGTGATGGAAAAGCCCTTATAACGCTTTCCAACACACTTCCCCTTTATAACGGCAGCCAGCCTCTCGGTGCAGTACAGATTGACAAGGACATTACTAATCAAAAACATTTAGAAGACACCATCTTAAATATGAAACAAAATTCTAGTGAGCAACCGAAAAAGAATCAGGATCGAAAAAACAATACTGACTTTCATTTCAACCATATTATCCATAGAAGCACTGAAATGGAGCTGACTATAGAACAGGCAAAACGCGCATCAAGAACCCCCTCCAATGTTCTTTTAATCGGAGAGACCGGAACCGGTAAGGAGCTTTTTGCACAGAGCATCCATAATGAAAGCCCTCGTCAAGACAATAAATTTATTGCACAGAACTGTGCAGCAGTTCCAGAAAGCCTATTGGAGGGAATGCTTTTTGGAACCACTGCTGGCAGCTTTACTGGAGCAATTGATAGACCAGGTATTTTTGAACAAGCTGACAACGGAACCCTCTTGTTGGATGAAATCAATTCGATGGGGCCGGATCTACAGGCCAAGCTATTACGATTTATTCAAGATAAAAAAGTTCAGCGAATTGGATCTAAGAAAACAATAGGTACGGATGTACGTATTATTGCAACAATTAATGAAGATCCACATAAAGCAATTAAGGAAAAGAGACTACGTGAGGATCTCTTCTACCGCTTAAGTGTTGTCAACCTGGAGATTCCACCATTACGCAGCCGAAAAGATGATATTTCAC
Source organism: Virgibacillus tibetensis (assembly GCF_036026595.1). Lineage (NCBI taxonomy): Bacteria > Bacillati > Bacillota > Bacilli > Caryophanales > Bacillaceae > Virgibacillus > Virgibacillus tibetensis. Next base: position 446,256 of record NZ_JARZFX010000002.1, read on the forward strand.
TATTAATTGAAGGGTTAGTTGATAAACACTCCAAGATATTAAATATAGAGATTAACGACATCGATCCTGAAGTAATGGATTTTCTACTAAGCTATCACTGGCCAGGAAATGTTCGGCAATTAGAGCACACTATTGAGGGCGCACTTAATTTAATTGATGATGAGAAAAAAATATCTACCCATCATCTTCCCTTATTTTTCAAAAATGGAATGATAAAAACAAACGAAAGTTACCATTCAGATGACAATTCTCTACTGACCTCCCATGGCACTTTGGAAGAACAGAAGGCAATGCTTGAACGGAAATTAATTGACGAGGCTATTAAGAAGGCGGATGGCAATATAACAAATGCCGGAAAGATTTTAGGAATATCCAGACAAAATCTTAATTATAAGATGAAGAAGTTCGGATTTTAAGGACAATGTTACAAATAAAGAACTACTATTATAATGGATTATTAAGGTCCATAGTAATAGTAGCTTTTTTATTTAGCTGGTATCTCCAAAAGACACAACAGCTGCCGGACTGGGTGCACTGAATGAACATGGTGCTGGAATGGCAGCTATAGAATCATAAAATGTGCAGTTACCCGTTACTAAATAAAAAACAGAATAAATTAACCCTGCAGAAATAATACGGGGTTAAATGCTGTAAATAATTAAATTTGGTAACAAGGTAGTAAAATACCAATGATCGTATTGCAGGATTTCCACAACTAAGTGTATAGTCACCTATTAGCGCACCTATCCAAATGCTTCTGCCAATAATTGATACGATTTCAGCTTCATTTCAAAATCATGTATATTTGTAATAACCATAAATTCATCGGTCTGATACATATCACTTAAGCGGATAAGTTCTTTTTTTACTTCTTCAGGATTCCCTACAACACAGCGCTTTCGGTTCTCTTGCATAATTTCTATTTCTTCAGGACTAAATGCCTTTCTTTTTACTTCTTCCAATGTTGGTACTTTCGTATCTGCGCCTTTGCCAACACTTAGTAACCACTTATCTTGTGTCAAGGCCATTTCCTCAGCCATCTCTGTCGTCTCCGCACACACTACAAAAATACAAACAATGCTTTCAGGTCGATCCATACTCACTGAGGCTTGAAAGTAATCCCGATACGTTTCTAATGCCTGCTTTCCATTCGCAGGAGAGATGAAATGCCCAAAGACAAAGCCCGCTCCCAATTCAGCAGCATTTTTTGCACCACGTTCAGATAGGCCCAGCACCCATAATGGAGGAACCTTTTCCACTCTTGGTCCTGCTTTTACAAGACGAAAGTCATGTTCTCTTGGCAATGTATTATGCAGGAATCCCTGTAAATCTGCCAACTGACGAGGGAAATCAGCTAAACTTTTATTCGTATTATCTGTTAGCGCTGACCGTGTAAGCTGGGATCCCCCTGGCGAACGTCCCACACCCAAATCAATACGATCAGGGAAGAATGCCGCTATCGTTTTGAAATTCTCCGCTATTTTATATGGACTGTACTGGGGGAGTAACACCCCGCCAGAGCCCACTCTAATCGTTTCGGTAACAGACGCAATTCGAGTCATTATAATTTCCGGAGATGAACTGGCAAGCCCATTCGTATTATGATGTTCCGCCACCCAATAACGATGATAACCTAATTCCTCCGTCCATTTTGCAAGCTCCAGGGTCTGTTGCAAAGCTTCCTCGGGACTGGAGTGACGTGAAATGGGAACCTGATCCAAAACACTTAATTTCATGAAAAATTCCTCCTGCTCTTTCGCGCAATTTCTATGCTATCAGTGTAATAGGTGCAAAAGAGAAAGGGAAATAATGTGACTAGAACTCCCCGGGATGATGCGCATATGGATCGGTAATATCATGCAACTGTGCGAATGCACCAACTAATTCGAAACTTTCATCGTACATAGGAAATGTATCCAATAAACTAGTTTGATCTATTTTGTTTCCAACTAACACATGAACTTTTTCTATACAGGTTTGAACTCCTATGATTATTCACTGTAAAACTCAAAATGATTTCGTTTTTCTTTTGCCCTATAGAGTGCTTGGTCTGCTTTATTAATTAACTTTGATGAGTCATTTCCATCAACTGGATACATAGCAATGCCAATACTTGACGTTGAATGGATTTCATTACCTTCGATCATATAAGGCTCGTTAAAATTCGCCAGCATTCTTTTTACAATCATTTCTACTTTTCCCTTTTCGATATCCCTAAATAAAATGAGAAACTCATCGCCACCGACTCTACCAACCACATCCAAATCACGAATATTTCTACCTAGTCTATTTGCAAATTCAATAAGCAGTTCGTCTCCGACACCATGGCCAAGTGAGTCATTAATATGCTTAAACTTATCCAAATCAATATACAATACTGCAAACGTTTCCGCTGATTCATTTTCTTGTTCAATTACTTGATCCAAAGCCATAATAAATGAGTTTCTATTAACAACCCCTGTCATCGGATCATAAGTTGCCATATATTTTAACTGTTCTTCATAATATTTTCTAACGGTTACGTCTCGAATAATTGCCTGAATAACCATTTCCCCGCCATGTTTAACAGGAATCGCAATAATTTCTACCCATATTTTTGTCCCATCAAAGCGTACAAGTTTCTCAATCATCGGCTTGGTTTTCACTTTTTCTAAATCGTAAAAAATTTCCATAAAGTGCCCCTTATCATGTGCATGATTCGGTTCAATGAAATCACTGATAGTCTTTCCGATGATTTGATGAAGGCTTTCGGCACCCAACAATTTAACTGCAGCTGGATTCGCAAAGGATAACTGATCATCATTTTGAACTAAGATTGCATCCGGCGAATATTCCACTAATGTTCGGTAACAACTTTCGGCAATTCCAAGTTTATGTTTTGTACTCTTTTCCCCAGTGATATCCTTATACATCGCCACGGCTAATACATGATCTTTATTAATCGCACGGTAGGACGCCAGGACCTCTATTATAGTGCCATTCTTATGTTTTCGTTGCGTTTCGAAATTAGCGATGCTTTCTCCACGTCTCAATACATCAAGATGGCTTTGATGATTTTCCAGGGTGAAATCATCCATGAAAAAAGGAGGCCTTTCATACCCTTTAACCTCTTCCAAACGCCAACCTAAGATATCAGTTAGAGCTGGATTAGCTTGAATAACCGCACCGTCATTTCGCAAAATAAAGATTGCATCGTTCGTATTTTCCCAGATCATTTGGTATTCTTCTATTGTTGGTTCTAGTTCATCAACTGGATTATCCAATTCATACCACTCCCTTGCAGTAAATAACTTGCACAAAAACATCTTTAATTCGAGATAAACTCATTTATTCCCTTCTAATTTGTCAAGTAATGAGCAACAATTCACATATGATATAGATTAATCGTGTCACTAGAATTAGAGACTGAACCTACTCGTGAAAAATCAATGTCATCACGTCTATCTTACACGTTGTATCCTACGGCCATTTTAGGGAAACAAGTTTTCGAATCAAATTTGGGAATATGGGATTCTTTTTCATAAGGATACCCTTTCTGGTATTTGATTGCACGTACTTTCGTTTTACAAGAAGGATGTTTCTTTTTGTATTATATTGGATCTTTATGGTTAATCAACACGCTTGATATTGAATCCCTGAATTAATCCAAGAAAGTGCCGTTTCTATAATCAACGAAAGCTTTAAGAATCTCTTCCTCTGTGTTCATAACAAATGGACCTCTTGTTACTACAGGTTCACCAAGTGGTTCACCTGCATATAGCATAACATGCATATCTTCTGTTGCTTGAATGGAAACCGTACTTGCTTCAGCATCCTTATTTGAAGTAAGCCATAACACGTCCATTTCTTTTGCTGGTGTATTATCTACACCGAAAGTACCTGCTCCCTTTAAAATATATAAGAAACCGTTATAAGATCCTGGAATTTCACCGATTGTATGGCTGCCTGCTTTTATTTTAAACTCAACCATTGTCACTTGAGCATAATTGAGTGTCGGTGCAGTAAGACCGTTAAATGTTCCTGAGAACACTTTCGTTGAAACACCGTTTTCTATTTTTTTAGGCATTTCATCTTTTCGAAGGTCTTGATAACGTGGAGTTGTCATTTTATCTTTTGCTGGAAGGTTCACCCACAGTTGCAGTAAATGTACTATCTCGCCTGGTGCTGCATCTTCTAAATGTTCTACCCCTTTCCCAGTTGTTACCCATTGGGCATCTCCGGGATAAAGTACGCCTTCTCCACTTTTACTATCATAGTGGTTCAGTTTTCCATCAATCATATACGTAACCGTTTCAAAACCACGATGTGGATGTACTCCAAACACCCCTTTTTTCATGACATCATGGGCCATGATTAAGAATGGATCTGTTCGTTGCCATTCACCAGGCTCCAAGACAAAACCAGCTGTATGAATCGGACTATTTTGTTGTAAATATACTTTTCGTACACTGCTCACTGCCCTATGATAAATCTTACTCATTTTCTAAGCTCCTTTTACTAAAATGTTAGTTTGGGTTTTCAATATAGTTTGCCTATGCAACACTTGTTGTATAAGTTGAGTATAATACGAATAGTTCAAACTTCAATAAACAAAGTTAAACTGCATCCTCAAATGTTAGTTACAGCAAACAATTGGAGTGCAGATTTTTTATGACAAAATACGTGGATAACTCCCTTTACTTAATACATGCTATCGTTGTGTACTTTGTGAGTTCGGTTAGTTGCTGGACTTTTTTCATTTTACGAAGCATATGCACTATTCCCAATCATGCATAACTACTAAAATAGGCTCTAAACTATTTCCAGATACAGTAATAGAATACTCTACCTTTGGTGGCACCTGTGCATATACTTTGCGTGTAATAATATCCTCTTCTTCTAATCCGCGCAGCTGGTTCATTATCATTTCCTGTGTGATTCCTAGTACTCTTCGTTTTAGCTCAATGAACCTATGCGTACCTTCCCGCAATAAAACTACAAAATAATTGGTTTCCATTTCCCTACTAATATACCTAGCGTATCGTCCACACGGCATAACACTCGTTGCATTTCCATCAAATTTCACCCCAAGTATCCTTTGTATACTATGCCACTTTGAGGTGCGTACTTACATTTGAAACTCTTGCGGTTTATACTTAGATTATACAACAGAATTTGAATGGAGCAATGAACATGAAAGAACTTTAAATAGATATCTAAGTCCATGGAATTTGGAATCTATACATTAGGTGGCGAAAATCATCAGGAGCATTTTGTAGCTACTTCCACACACGTTATTCTTGGAGCTATCGTTAGTGTGACTAAAAATTAATAAGTGCATCCACTGTCTTGAGCATCTCTGATTCGGTTTGAGTGTATGTTTACTACCGCAGCAGTATCAAAAACAACTAATTCACAAGCGCTTGTAGACCAATTTGACAAATTGAACCTGCCACAATGGTTCAGAATTATAACGGGATGGGTAGAAGTAATCGGAGCGGTTTTATTTATCATTGGTTTATGAAGTTTGACAAGTGCAGTCTTAGGGGCTTTACTATTCATTGTAGTTGGGATTGGTGGCATCCTTTCGCATACCCGTTCGAAAAATAACATGAAAGGAACTTAACCCATTATTGAATTAACCGTCATAGCAACCATATTATTCTTTTTGCTTAGTTGACGATTAAAGAAAAATCAGAACAAAATTGCGCCAAAACCTGTTTGATAATAAAAGAGGAGGAAATAGGAAATGGAATTTAAAAAATTAATTGAAGCACGTCGTTCGGCGAATAACTTTCTTCCAGATGTTCAAATTACGCAAGAAGATTTGAAACCGATCTTTGAAGATGTAAAGCTAACACCTTCAGCTTTCAATTTGCAGCATACAGAGTATGTGGTTGTAATGGATGAAGAGATGAAAGAACAAGTTCATGTAGCTGCATATGGACAATATAAAGTGCAAACTGCAGCTGCCGTACTAATAGTATTAGCAGATCGTTACGCATATCGTCAAACCGAACGGCTAAATCAGGGCATTAGAGATTTAGGGATACTTAAAGATTATGAACTAGAGGAAAGGGTACATGTTAATAGCGAATTTTACGAAACGCGAGGCGAACAATTCATGAAGGAGGATGCGATTCGCAATGCATCGTTATCTGCCATGACGTTTATGCTCGCGGCGAAAAATAGAGGCTGGGATACATGCCCGTTGATTGGATTTGACCAAAATGAAATTCGGAAGCTGTTGAATGTACCTGGTACACATGAAATAGCATTAATGATAGCGATTGGTAAGGAAAAGGAAAGTAGTCGTCGTTTAAGAGGCTACCGAAAACCAGTGGGTGAGTTTGTATCGTATTATTAATAACAACATGAAAAAACAAGCAATCATTACTTAATAGAGCTAATCGGGAAGTAACAGCCCCCTCTTCCAATCTTCATATAAGGCGATTGGCAAGCGTTTAAGCATCTCTACACGCATGTGAACAATATATCTCTAAATAATAACGCTTACATTGACTATTTCGGCTATATACACCCGACATGTGTTTAAACCCTTGAAGTATAAACTGTACATGTTAAGCTAATTACGGTTAAGAAAACGTAATTAGGAGCGTATTGAATTTGAATAATAAACGAATTGCCTTTTTAGGTGCAGGTAATATGGCAGAAGCAATTATCTCAGGATTTATACAATCAGGAAAATTGGCTGCAGATCAACTCATCGTTACAAACCGGAACAACCATGAGCGTTTGGACGAATTAAAAAAGAAATACGGCATTGAAGCCGTAACAAAAGACCAGTTGGACTATACAACGATAGATATTTTTATTTTGGCAATGAAGCCGAAAGATATAGACTGTGTATTGGAGGATTTACGTGACAAGATCACCGCTGATCAATTACTCATTTCTGTGTTGGCTGGTATCTCCACTTCTTATATGGAAGAGAATTTAAACGATAGGCAGCAGATAATCCGTGTGATGCCGAATACATCCAGCATGATTCAGGAGTCAGCAACCGCAGTGTCTCCTGGTAAATATGTCGATATGGAGCAGGTCATGCTGGCGAAGGAACTGATGAAATGTATTGGGGAAGCATATATCCTTGATGAGGATAAAATGGATATTTACACCGGGATCGCAGGAAGTGGACCAGCTTACTTTTACAACTTGATGGAACATGTAGAAGAAGTCGGTTGTCAGGCAGGACTTGATCGTGAGCTTGTACGGGAAATCGGTGCACAAACACTTTACGGTGCTGCAAAAATGATTATGGAACAAGAAGAAACACCAAAAGAACTTAGAGAAAACATTACGTCCCCTAATGGCACAACAGCGGCCGGATTGGATGCCTTAAATGAGCATGGCGGCGGAATGGCCATAATCGAAGCTGTCAAATGTGCAGCTGCCCGTTCAAAAGCATTAAGTAAAAAACCAGAGAAAAAACTAGCCCTGCAGAGATAGATGCAGGGCTAGTTGCTTTGAATAATTGGAAACGCATTAAATAAAACCCTCGTACCTTTGCTTGCCATGTAGAACACGCATCACTACAACTACTTTATCAGTCTCATTAACCAGGTGAAAAACAATGAAATTATCAACAATAAGTTTACGATATCCTTTATCTTTTATCATTTCATCGTTTACAAAACTACAGGAAAACGGGAAGTCTCTTAGTCTCATGATGTTTACTTCTATTTTCTCCAACAGGTCATCTGCTGCTTCTTCATTGTAAAATTCATTAACAATATAACCATAAATCGAATTTAGGTCTTCATATGCTTTTGGTGTAACTTTAATTTTGTTTAGTTTTTTCCATGCTTTCTTTTTAGGTCTCTAAAGACCTCTTCCCCATCTAATAGTTCATCCCCATTTTTAATTTGTGCTTCTGCTTCAGCTAATTTTTGGTATAACTCTAACTTACCCAAAGTATTTTCATAGGCACCTATACGTGATAAGCATGGAATCATTACTTATAACTATAAAAACTGGTAAACTATATCATTATGCACTAATCTCTCTTATTTCTAGTCTAGCACCCCTTTATCGAATCTTCTATATTTCTTGGAAAGTTATCTCGCTGCACCCACTCCAAATCTCGATTCGTTAAATTATTTTTTATGCGTAAAATAGGATTTTTGGTTAAAAATCCATTTAAATTGTGTGTAAGTCTACATTTTGACTTACAAATTCATATGCAAATTGGCATACATAAATTTACCAATAATTTGGAAATTGGTCAGTTTTTGCTTGATTTAAAAGGTAATCTGAATATTTATGTAAAATTAAATATAGAAATTGTGAACGATTACATTAAACTAACGAAACAGGTTAGCACAAGTAGCAATAAGTGTAAAAAAGCCAAATGAGACAAAGAGGTGTAAAAAGTATTTGACAACCTATTTGTCTTATTTTATCATTAAGGTGTAAAAAGATTTTTACATATTATAATTGCGGAGGCATATTGGATGGAAAATAGAATTAAGGAGTACAGAGAAAAAAATACTCTGTCCCAAGGAAAATTAGCGGAATTATGTAATGTGAGTAGGCAAACAATTAACGCTATTGAGAACAACAAATATGACCCTACTTTACAATTAGCTTTTGATTTAGCAAGGAATTTAGGTGTTACAGTGGATGCATTATTTTTCGGAGGGAAGGAGGATAAAGAATGAATTTTTTTATTTCGCTCGCAATAGTTCTTGTATTTATAATTATCATTGGGTATTTTACTGGGAGTAAGGAATTCATATTGGGACCGAATAATGATGAACGGAAAAAATTAATAAAACAAAAATCCATCGTTCAAAGCTGGGCTACCATATTTCTATTCTTATTAACAAACTTCCTTTTTGATTTATTTAATTTGCACGATGAACGTTTGTCTGATACTACCTTTGTATTTCCAGAACTTTTCTATTTAATTATTTTGTTAGTGAGCTACTTTATTTTCCTAGTAATAAATAATAAAAAAATGAGTGCTTAATATTTTTTTATTTTTCCACCTAAATGGTGCGTTATTACAATAAGTGGCGACGAATTTTTAGTAACTGGCAGGTTAGTGAAAGAGTATCTCAGCTAATAAACAAAAAAGGAGAGTGTATTCTGAGTGCAAAAATGGTTTGGTTCGTCAGGTGTATGTATCAATGAAAACGGTGAATTGCTAATGGTATTACAAGGAAAGCCCGAAGAGGAGAAAACTTGGTCTGTTCCATCAGGCGGACAAGAAAAAAATGAAACTTTTGAATAATGTTGTATCAGGGAAATTAAAGAAGAAACAGGATATGTTGCGAAAGTAATTGCTGAAATAAAGGTAAAAAAGGGTGTTTACGAGGAAATCAATATATCTTTTGAGGTTCACTATTTCTTAGTAAAAATTGTTGACGGGGAGAGAAAAATTCAAGACCCTGATAATTTAATTTATGATATTGCTTGGAAAAGCATAGAAGAATTAAAGGAACTTAGTTTAAGTTTTCCTGAAGATAGAGACTTTTTAATAGACTATATAAGAAGCGATTATAGTCATAATTCTTATTAAAGTATTTGGTGCAATAATTTAAAAGGAGAAACGCAGAACTTCTTTTGTTGCTCCTTTTCATCTAAAATATATTCTTTAGAAATCTTGTCTGAGTCTTTCACTCAATTGAGCATAGATTCTAGTTGTTTCACTTTTTTCATGTCCAAGTAGGTTCTGTATTACATCAAGAGGTTTACAAGAACTAAGTAGATTAGTATATTATAGGTTAATGTCGAAATATACTGTCATAAGGAAAGAGGGATTGAAAATGGATGTAAGATACCCAATTGGCAAATTACAAGTACCGGAAAAGGTAACACTTGAAAATATTCAAGAATGGTTAAAGCAAATCGAAACGTACACGATTCGATTAAGAGAAACTGTCGACTCATTAAGTGATCAGGAATTAAGCAAAACTTATCGTGACGGTAGTTGGACAGTTCATCAACTTGTTCATCACATTGCAGATTCTCAGTTGATTATGTTTCAACGTTTGAAACTAGCTTTAACAGATGAGAATCCAACAGTACCAGTTTTCGATCAAGATAAGTGGGCTGTTCAACCAGATACAAAGCTTCCTATAGAAAGTTCTATTAAAATACTGGAAGGCATAAATGAGCGCATCGTATCTTTAGGAAATAGCTTAACTGAAGAGCAATTAGATCGCATCTTTACTCACCAGATAAACGGTAAAATAACAGCTGCCACAAAGATTGCAAAATTAGCTTGGCATGAAGAGCATCACTTGGCCCATATAAAAATCGCATTATCAAAATAGCATATATTTTAGGAACTGGTGCAAGAGTTGAATAAGGCAATCAGAATTTGATTGTCTTTTCTTTTTCTAATAATGTAAGGAACAGTCTGTTAATGCTAAATAAAAAGCTGTATATCTATCTGGCAGGTTAGCTAAAGTATGCGATCAGGTTATTTTACATGCATATACCAAGATTCAATCAAAGGCATTCTGAGAAATTAAAATCAGAATAAAAATTTCAAATCTGCTTGGAAATCAAATGATTTTATCTGGTACAACGTAATTATTATTAAAAAAATAAAATTTGGGAATGGTTCTTTTGCTTCCTCTTCTCAGTCAATAGAAGGGCATTCGTCAAAATGGAAAGCCTTTAATTCATCCAGAATCGTTTGTTGTCTACCTGTTATTTATATGACACTATTCTTATCGGGGTGCTAACCTCAGTAAATAGCCCCGCAGAATTAAATGCAGGGCTAAAGCTGTTTTAAAATATGGAGGTAAGCCGGAGTTAAAAACCGATAACCGAATTGCTCGTCACCCAAAAGTTATTCGACAAAATATGCTAAAATTCGGGAAGTGACAGGCACCCTTACCGATATCCCAGATCCTTCCATATGTTTTGTGCTGTTATTTTTAGTTTTTCTAATATTAGCTTCTCGTGTTTTTTGGAGTAATCTGTTACAGGGATACTAATTCCTAAGGCAGCAACAGTTTCTCCATTATAATTGTAGATTGGGTATGAAAATCCAATCGTATCTCTAAAGTGTTCAGCCCGACTAAAGGAGTAGCCTCTCGCTCTGATTTCCTGTATTTCATTTTTCAAATCCTCAATATTATCAATCGTATTCGTAGTGATTTTTTTTATCTCCAAATTACTTAGGTAATCCTCTAAAGATTGATCATCCATACTCGCCAGTAGTAATTTTGGTGCAGAACCAGCATAGAGTGGCGATCTTCTGCCTACCTTTACAATTAGACGAACTGGCTTTGTACTATCAATTTTTTCAACATAAACTGCTTCGTCACCTTCTAAGACAACCATATGTACCAATTCATTGATTTCCTCATTTAACTTTCTCATATGTGGAAATGCAACTTTCCGATATTCCAATTGTTCACTGACATGATTCCCTAATTCTAACATTTTCAGGGCCATACGATATTTTACGTCATGGCTGGTGTTTTTTACCTTAACAACCAATCCACCTTTCTCCAACGTAGATATAAGTCGGAAAACAGTGGTCTTTGGGAGGTTGGATAACTCGGTCAGTTCAATAAGTGATAATTCCGCCTTAGCAATAAAACAGTCTAATAATTTAATAGCCTTCAATACACTCTGACTCATATATAGCACCTCTATTAAGCATTAATAGCTTCCTAATTCATTCAAATACCAATAAAATCTAACAAATATACATAAACAAAAGCAAGCCCGGTTAATCCAAGGAAATAATTCCTGTTCCAGGCAAATGCCACTCGTAGCCCATTCGTCCTTACACATTGGCTGATAATAATATTTAAGGCATTCAGCGGACTGATGGAAGCCGATAACATCCAGGAAAATATACACATAAAAGCAGCAGCCAGCAAACTTACATTCACATCAGGTGAAGATAAAATAGTCAATATCAGTGGTATGACAATTATTTGATGAATTCCCATTACAGCCATCAACGTAACAAAACAGATAATGAATAAAAATAATAACAATACCGTTGCCTTAGATGACCAGATAATAGCCGTTCTAAGCATACTAACGATTGGTGTATGTATAAGAGCATTTCCAAATAGGCCCGCACTAAGAAAAAGACCCATTTCCATGTTGGAATGGTTGGTCACCTGTCTTTTATAAATCGTCATTTCTTCTCTCATTTCACTCCATTTATTACGAATAATCATCCACAAAAACGGAATAAACAGACAGGTAACACAAACTAACAGCAACATTGGCTGCTGTGTTATTGCTTCCAAGAAAATCAGCAAAGAGACAAGACATATTACAAAACCAACAAGCAAATAAATATTTCTTCTATCCTTACTATCAGCCTTTTTATCTCCTATTAATAATACATCACCATTATCCTTGGGACGAAACAAAAGTATTCCGAGTGTAACTTGCATAAAGGCAAAAAGGATCCCAACTAGCATGTAGGACATATAGGCAATCTCCGTCATATATAACACGATCCCTACAGAAGCAAAAAAAGGGGACCAGATTATTGCTGGAGTGAAACCGACATAGTACGCATGGGAAAGAATTTTTGGCGTTAGTTTTAATTCGTTTACAAATCCATGAACGATGCGGATAGCACCCATATTTAAAATGGGTGCCAGAATCATCATGAAAGAACTTACCCCATAGAACGTCTTCCTTTCGTTACTTTGCAGCTCTTCAAGCTTAGTAATAACAGTATGAATAATTCCTTCCTGCTTCAATGGAATTGATATAAGTGGCGCAAGTAGAATGATCGATAACAGTGCCAGATTTTGCGTTATTCCCTCAAACAGATCCAACCAAGTATTACCATATACAATATGAATGGATACACCGATTACAAACAAGCTACCTGTGAAAATTTTCCCATTCTTATTTAATTGATAAAACGCCAGAAAAAACACGACGATACATACAATAGTAAATAGTGTTATTAATGGCTCTGCTGGTATGATTTCCTGTAATATATATAACATACACATACTCATAATCAGAATAAACCGAAACATAACAAACCAGCTTTCATAGATTCTTTTTAATAAGTAATAGCATCCTGTCCTGTTAGCAGTTTAATAAATTGATTACCAAGTTCTTCCGTTGTAGCATTTCCACCAAGATCAGGAGTCAGGTGCTCATTTTCTTCAAGTAGTTCTTTAATTGTAGTAACAATTAATTCGCTCCACTTCTCTTCTCCAAAAAACTCCATCATTTGTGCAACTGACCAAATCGCGGCAATAGGATTTGCTAACCCTTTACCTGAAATGTCTGGTGCAGATCCGTGTACCGGTTCAAACATCGATGGGAATTCCCGCTCTGGATTAATATTTGCCCCGGTAGCCAGACCCATGCCACCTGTAATGGCTGCACCAATATCTGTAAGAATATCACCAAACAAATTGGAAGTAACGACAATTTCAAATCTTTCCGGCTGCTGGACAAAAAACATACTTGCCGCATCAACCAGATAAGAATAGGTCACTACATCTGGGTATTCCTTACCTACCTCATCAAACACTTCATCCCAAAATACCATCGAATAATTTAATGCATTAGCCTTACTAATACTTGTTAATGTCTTTTTCTGTTTGCGTGCTTCCTCAAAAGCATAACGAATAATACGCTCTGTTCCTTTACGGGAAAACACACCAGTTTGTAAGACTACTTCCTCTGGCTTCCCCTTGAACAACCAGTCACCCGCACCAGCATATTCTCCTTCACTATTTTCTCGGATGACCAAAAAGTCAATTTCCTTTTCCGTTTTATTTTTAAGTGGAGTTAATGAAGGATTCAGCAATGTGACTGGGCGTAAGTTTACATATTGATCAAATCCCTTTCTGATTTTTAATAGTAAATCCCACAGTGAAATATGGTCAGGTACACCAGGGTATCCAACAGCACCCAGATAAATAGCATCCGTATCCTTTAATTGATCAAGACCATTTTCGTCCATCATTTTTCCGTGTTCCAAATAATACTCGCATCCCCATGGATACTCGGTGAATTCAAAAGAAAGATTCGCATCCACCTGTTCAATTGCTTTTAGAACTTTAACTCCTTCTGAGATTACTTCCGGACCAATTCCATCACCAGGAATCAGTGCAATTTTCTTTTTCTTCATATATATACCTCCTATTGTTTTGGCCCTCCAGCTACATACAGCACCTGTCCAGAAACGAACGAGGATGATTCACTGGCAAAAAAGCAAGCAGCGTTAGCAACATCTTCTGGCGTACCTGCACGTTTCACTGGAATTTGGCTTATTTTTGATTCCTTTAACTCCTCAAACGATATATTCATACGTTCCGCTACTGCCTTAGTCATATCGGTAACAATGAATCCCGGAGCAATAGCATTAACGGTAATATTGTATTTTCCAAGTTCAATAGCCAGTGTTTTGGTAAATCCTTGAATGCCTGCTTTTGCTGCAGCATAGTTAGACTGACCTTTGTTCCCCAGTGCTGACACAGACGACAGGTTAATAATACGCCCGTAATTGTTCTTTACCATCCACTCTTGAGCATACTTACTGCATAGAAAGCTTCCTTTCAAATGGACGTCCATCACTTTTGTCCATTCGTTTGAAGTCATCTTATAGATTAAATTATCTTTGGTAATGCCGGCATTATTTACGAGTATATCAATTTTCTGGTGTTTGTCAGCTAGTTTAGAAAACACATATTTAACTTCCTCTTCACTTGTTATATCAACAATCGCATACTCATGAGAAATACCTGCAGAATCTAATAGCTCACCTGCTTTACGTAACGCTTCTTCGTCCTGGTCAAGAAGACAGACATGTGCCCCTTTTTCTCCAAGTTGACGTGTTATAGCTAGACCAATACCTTTTGCAGCACCTGTAATAACAGCAATTTTATGTTCAAATTCCCTCACAATGTTATACCAGTTCCTTTCTCTGCAAATCATTCAATCTCTTAAGCTGTGCCTCATAATCTGCAATAATTTCCTGGATAATTGCCTCTGCACTCTGAATCGAATCGATTAATCCAACCGTCTGACCAAGCGCAATAATCCCCGAATTCAGATCACCATCTCTAATTAATTTTGTATAGGATTCCCCATTTATATAGGGAAGGATTTCTTCCAAAGAGGCCCCCTTCTCTTCGATGTCAGCCAACTCTATAGAGTGTTCATTCTTCCATACACGTGCTGTTTTTCCAATGGATTTTTTCACAAGAATGGTACCATTTTCCTGCATACTTACAAGCTGTTTCTTTACTCGATTATGTAACACTGCTTCCTTAGACAGTAAAAAGCGTGTTCCCATTTGAACGCCCTCTGCACCTAATGCAAGGGCTGCGAGCATTGATTTACCTGTTGAGAATCCCCCTGCAGCAATCACCGGAATGGAAAGTTCTTTTACTGCCTTTTGTACGATAGTTAAACTTGTTGTATCTTCTTTTCCCGGATGTCCGCCGCCCTCATATCCATTAACAACAACTGCATCACAACCAAGGGATTCCGCCTTTTTTGCAAAACGGATCGAAGGAGCTACATGTACCACTTTAATACCTTTACTTTTTAATTGATCAATAAATGGCTCAGGATTATTTCCAGAAGTAAATACGACGGGGACTTCTGCTTCCATTGCTCCCTCTACGAATTCATCCATCGGTCTTCTAATTCCAATAGCTATATTGATACCAAAAGGCTTATCTGTCAGTCTCCGTGTAGCTTGAATATCATCCAGCATATCTTTCTTTGTATCAAAACTACCTGCAGTTATAAGCCCGAGACCACCCGCTTCTGAAACCTTCGAGACTAGCGGAGATCTGCCAATTCCCTGCAGCCCACCTTGTATAATCGGATATTGAATCTCAAAGAGTCTGGTAATCGCTGTTTGTATACTCATGAATTATCCGTCTTTACCATTCTGAAATTTCCGGTACAATGTGCAATTAAATTATTCTGTTCATCGTATAGTTTTCCTTCAACTAGTGCAGTGGATCGGGATTGGTTCAAAATACGTGCTTCTGATTTTATCGTCCCACTATTAACCGACTTCACATATTGGATATTCAATTGTAAAGTCGCTACTTCGTCATAACCAAGTGAACGAGCGGCCATTCCCATTGTGGTATCGAGAAGGGATGCGTAAATACCTCCATGTACCGTTTCCTTTACGTTTATAAAAGATGGCCTAATAGGTAATTTCAATTTCGCACAACCAACCTTTATATCATCCAACTCAAGACCCAAAAATTTCCAAAACTCACTTTCTTCAAAAGTTCTGCTGACTTCATCAAGTTCTACGGTCATCATCAAGTCAATTCCTTTCTCTACTAGTAAGTTGTTCCATGTTAGCAATTGTTGGCAGTTCTTCACCATGGAGCACTTTCACCAGGTTTTCTGCAATGATTACAGATGTGGCTTTTGCCGCTTCCAGGCTAATTCCCCCAACATGTGGTGTTAAAATCATTTCTTCCAGATCAAAAAAAGGATGGTCCGGAGGAGGTGGCTCTATACGAAAGACATCTACACCAGCACGAAGGAATTTCTTATTCTTCAAAGCCTCAACAAGATCGCTTTCATTAATAATTCCTCCACGTGCCGTATTAATTAAGACTGCCGATGGCTTCATGACGTCAAAGTATGTTTGATCAATTATCTCGTTCGTCTCTTCATTTAATGGAATGTGTAAACTGACCACATCACTTTCTTGAAAAACATGCTTCATGGAGGTTGTTAATTCTACACCAAGAGATTCTGCAAGCTTTTTTCTTTCTTCATGAATGCTTCTAACATATACCAGTACATCCATTTCAAATCCGAATTTCATAATTTTAGCTACTTTTTGTGCAATCGATCCAAAACCGATTAAACCGAGCTTCTTATTATGAAGCTCCCTTGTGTATTTTCCATCTCGGTAACTAAAGTTACCTTTTTCTGTTTCATTATGGAACATGGTAATATTCTTCATTGCAGCAAGAATTAAGCTGACGGCATGTTCTGCTGTTGCCTGACTATTGGTCTTAGGCGCATGAAGAATGCGAATGCCTTTTTTTGTAGCATAATCCACATCGATGTTATCCAGCCCAACTCCCGCTCCAGAAATAGCTGTGACTTGCTGACATGCGTCAATAATCGCTGGTGTGATCTTTGCTGGAGCACGCAGAATAATCCCATTCACTTTAGTTTCTTTTAGAAATGCAATAATTTCCTGTTCATCAAACTCATTAAACTTTGTAACACGCGCAAGTCCATTTAACACTTCCTCCCCATCTGGATGGTACATAGGAAGAATCTGTAAAACATGTAGTTCATTCAATTTAACTTCCCCCATTTTTAGTTATGGCTCTTTTCTAAAAGATTCTTGCTCTTCAATCTTAAGTAGTACTTGATATAAACTGCAACGTTAGTAGGGTTGATTTCCGCTACAGGCAGTCGCGTTTTTAGCCTTCCATCCCCACAACCCACTCTGCGGGGTCTTCAGACACGTGCTATTCCCGCAGGAGTCAACAGTCCTTCGCTCCAAACAACCATCATAATAGTGAAAACAGCTATATAGTACTGTTGCAAAACACAATAACAGCGAAAGAATACACGAAGACTCCTCGAAAATGGATACCGCATTTTCTTCGTGCGATGTATCGCTGCCGTAGATTTCCTTGTCCTGCGGGAGAAAAGTAATGAAAACCGTCCAATCTGGTACGTGTGCGATTCTACCGTCTTGGCATGACCGCTGCCCTACCTTCATTCAGCGATTGTTCCACTTTATCCCGCGTTTGGCTTGCTTATTCCCGCGTTCGGACCAGTTAATCCAGCGCTTGTTCAGCTTAATCCCGCGTTCAATCCGGTTTATTCAGCGATCAACCCTTTGAGCGAAGTGCATTTCCGTAGCGGTATGTTTGTTACCAGCAAACTACGCAAAAAAAGCCTTGGTTATTTAGAAAAGCCGGTAATGTTAGTTACCGGCTATCCCATGCATTTATTGGAGGTATTCGATGATTGTAGAGATACCTTGCCCTCCGCCGATGCAAAGTGTAACAAGACCGTATTTCTCTCCTCTTCTTTCCATTTCATGCAGGAGTTTAGTCATTAAAACGGCACCAGTAGCACCTATTGGGTGACCTAATGCGATGGCTCCCCCATTTACATTCACTCGATTAATATCCATTTTCGCTTCTCTAATAACAGATAATGCTTGAGCAGCGAAGGCTTCATTCAATTCGATCAATCCAATATCATCAATGGTTAATCCACATTGCTTCAATGCTTTAGCAGTTGAATCGACTGGTCCAATCCCCATAATTTCTGGTGACACGCCACTCACAGCTTGAGCAATAATCTTTGCTTTAGGTTTTAATCCATATTCCTTCACTTTTGCTCCATTCATCATTAAAACTGCTGAAGCTCCATCGTTCCTTCCACTTGCATTACCTGCAGTAACCGTTCCGTTTTCTCTAAAAACCGCACGTAACTTACCCAATTGTTCCATTGTAGAAAGTCGCGGATGCTCATCGATACTAAACGGGGTGGTTTTTTTCCGTTCCTTAACATCGATGGTGACAATCTCATCTGTAAAGCGGCCACCTTTGATTGCCTCATCTGCAAGTTCCTGACTTCGACGGGCAAAAACATCCTGTTCCTCACGAGATATATCGTATTTTTCTGCCAGGTTCTCTGCTGTTGATCCCATAGTTAAATTACCATATGTTTCTTCAGGTTGAGAACAAGGCTGGCTTTCTGTATTTGGATCAAGTAAAAGTCCATTTCCGGCTTGCAAACCATAGCGGGCATTTCGGATGTAGTATGGTGCCGTGCTCATACTCTCCGCACCTCCCGCAACCACAACATCTGAGAGTCCTAATTTAATCTGCATATCTGCATTATTGATTGCCTGTAAACCAGAGCCACATTGACGATGAACGGTATATCCGGGAACATCAACCGGCAAATCTGCCCGTAATGCAGCAAGCCTTGCCAGGTTTGATGTGTCTGCACTTTGTTTTGCTTGCCCCAAAATCACTTCATCTACGTTTACATCTGCATTTGATCGTTGCAAAACCTCACGAATTACTGCTTCCGCCAAATAATCTACGGTTACATTTTTTAATGATCCACCCATTTTTCCGATAGCTGTTCTTACAGACCCAACAATATATGAATCTATCAAATTACTCACCCCTTCTTCACTAATTCTCGAGTTAATTCTCCTGCAATAATGTTTCTTTGTATTTCAGAAGTACCTTCATAAATCTTTGTAATCCGAGCATCACGGAAGTAGCGCTCGATCGGATAATCCTTCATATAACCAATACCACCATGGATTTGAACTGCTAAATCTGCTACTTTATTGTATACTTCAGAACCAAAAAGTTTTGCTATAGCAGCTTCTTTAACAACACGCATGTTCTGATCCGACATCCATGCTACGCGATACGTTAATGACCTTAGAGCCTCAATTTGCATACTTATTTCTGCTAACATATGCTGCACTGCCTGCACTTCAATAATCGGTTTACCAAATTGCTCACGTTCTTTAGCATAGGACAAGCAATGTTCCAGTAATTTCTCACTTGATCCAAGATTTCGAGCCGCTAGTCCTGCACGTCCATTTGCCAATACCTTCAGAGCGTTTACATAGCCTCTTCCTTCTTCACCTAATACGTTCTCAACCGGAACTTCCATATCTTCGAAGAACAGTTCAGCTGAATGGGAGCCTCTTAATCCCATTTTCTGTTCAACACTACCTAAAACGAAACCGGGAAAATCCTTTTCAACAATAAACGATGTGATCCCTTTTGCACCTTTTGAACTGTCTGTAACAGCCATTACGGTAAAAACATGACCATCCACAGCATTTGTAATGTAATGCTTCGATCCATTTAAAATATACTTATCGCCTTTTCGTACAGCGGTAGTTTTCAAATTTGCAGCATTTGAGCCAGCACTGGGTTCTGTTAATGCAAAAGCACCAATCCATTCACCAGTTGCCATCTTCGGTAAGTACTTCTGTTTCTGTTCCTCAGTTCCCAATTCGACTATACCAACTGTTCCTATGCCCGTGTGAGCACCAAGAAGTGTTGTATACCCATTATGCGTTTTTCCCAGTTCTTCATAAATAGCACATTTACCAACCATATCAAGGCCCAGACCACCATATTCTTCTGGAATACTTAAGCTGAAAAGTCCCATATCCTTCGACTTTTGAACGATATCTTCTGGAATAAGATCATTTTCCTCTATCTCCATTGCACGTGGTTCTACTTCGTCCTTCACAAACTTTCTTACATTTGCACGTAAAAATTCAATATCCTCTGAGAAGTTAAAATCCATAATGACATCTCCTTTTATCTATTTTTGAAAGTAGCTTTTCTCTTTTCAATAAATGCTGATGTTCCTTCTTTTTTATCCTCTGTACCAAAGGCTACAGCTTGTGATAGTTTTTCAATCCACATCGCCGTACCTTCGTCGATATCATACCCTTTATGTACAGCGAATTTAGCTAATTGAATGGCAACAGGACCTTTTTTCGATATTTCTGCGGCAACTGCTTCTGCTTTAGCTGCAAGTTCTTTTTCTGAGGTATAATACGTAGCGAGTCCAATGCGTTCTGCTTCCTCGCCATCAATAATCTTTCCAGTTAAAATCATATCAAGAGCTCTTCCTTTTCCAATGATGCGGGATAGTCGTTGTGTTCCACCCGCCCCTGGGATAATACCGAGATTTAACTCTGGTAAGCCGAATTTTGCATTTTTCGCTGCAATGCGGATATCACAAGCTAGTGCCAGCTCACAGCCACCCCCAAGAGCGTAGCCACTCACTGCAGCAACTGTTACCTTTTTACAGTTCTCTATTTTATTGTAAAGTCCTTGCATACCAGGAACTAAAGCTTCAAGTGGCTTACGTGCATTCAACTGCTTAATGTCCGCACCTGCTGCGAATGATTTATCGCCAGCACCTTGAATAATAATAACTTTTACATTTTCCTCTTGTTCCGCTTCGTCAATGGCTTGATCTATCTCATTCAACATACTTGCATCAAGTGCATTTCTTGCCTCTGGACGGTTTAAAGTAAGCCAATAAACACCATCCTTAATCTCTATATCAAGGTTTTCATAGTTTTTCATGAAGTGCCCTCCTTACGTATATTCATAAAAACCGCTGCCGCTTTTCTTCCCTAGCCGACCTGCTTTTACATATTTAACTAAGAGTGGGCAGGGGCGGTACTTTTCACCTAACGTTTCATACAAATACTCCATATTTCGCAATCTAGTATCAAGTCCTACCAGATCTGCCAGTTCAAGAGGTCCCATCGGATGATTTAGTCCGAGTTTCATTGCCTTATCAATGTCTTTGGCACTTGCAACTCCTTCCATTAGCATGTTCATTGCCTCATTGCCAATTAAGCAGTTCATTCTGGATGTAACAAATCCTGGGAATTCATTAACTTCTACTGCTTCCTTATTCAGTTGGCTGGCAACTTCTTTAACAAACTGAACTGTTTCATCTGATGTTTCCAACCCTCGAATTATTTCAATAAGCTTCATTTTATGAACCGGGTTGAAGAAATGCATGGCCACTACTTTATTAGGACGTGATGTCTGTGCACCAATTTCTGTTGGACTCATGGTAGATGTATTCGTAGCTAGAACTGTTTCTGCTCCACATATCTTATCTAGCTTTTTAAAAATATCTATCTTTAAATCCATTTTTTCTAATACTGCTTCAATTACGAGTTGTGAATCTTTCGCTGCCGTTTCCAGATCAACTTCGTAATGTAAATTCTCTTTTGCACTAATGTAGTTTGCTTCTTTTAAAAATCCTTTTTCAAAGCTTCCATCAAGCAATCGATCAATAGCAGTTTTTGCATGTTGAAGAATTTCCTCATTTAAATCGTTTAAATAAACCTTATAGCCGGAAATGGCACAAGAATATGCTATGCCTTTTCCCATTACACCAGAGCCTATAATTGTTACTTGATTCATTAATACATCTCCTTCATCTCAATATCGTTAGCTAATAAATTTTTTCTGAAGTTTTTTTGAAATAAATAAATCATGATTAAAATGATGATCCCGGCAATATCTGTATAAATTCCCGGAAAGACCATGGTTACAGAACCTGCAAAGAGCGCTACTCTCTCATACCAGTACGAATGACGAAGAAGCCATCCTTCAGCCGCACATGCTATACCGACTATACCTATCATCGCTGTAATAACAGATAGTATGATTTGTGGTGCACTTCCTACCATTAAGAGTGTCTCACCATATACAAATAAATAAGGAACGATGTATGCCGCAAGTCCTAATCGAACAGCTGTCATACCTGTTTTCATAGGTTCTGATCCCGCTATCCCTGCCGCTGCAAATGCAGCAAGCGCAACAGGTGGCGTTATAGCAGAAATTGCCGCAAAGTAGAAAACAAACATATGTGCTGCAACTGGTGCAACACCAAGCTCAATCAATGCAGGTATAGTTAGTGGTACCTGGACAATATATGCTGCAACTGTTGGGAGACCCATACCAAGAATGATACTGGTTATCATCGTGAATATAAGTGTAAACAGTAAAATACCACCAGATAAGTCAATAATAATACTGCTGAACTTTAACCCAATGCCTGTTAACCCAATAATACCGATGATCATTCCGGCTGCCGCACAGGCAATTGCTGTTTCAAGTGAAGCCTTTGCACCAAGATCAAGTGCTTTTACAATTGTTTTAAATGAAAGACGCGTTACTTTCGTTAGTGCAGCAATAAGAATCGTGGAAATGATAGCATAAAGCCCAGCCTTCATTGGCGAGCTGCCTCCAACTAACATGACGACAATAACGATAAGTGGGATGAAAAACATAAATCCTTTTTTCAACACTTCCCATAGATTCGGTAAGTCTTCTTTTTTCAATCCCACAAGGCCAATTCTTTTTGCCCTCAAGTCTACTTGAATGAACAAACACAAATAGAAGAGTACTGCAGGTATGATGGCTGCAATTGCAACCTCCATATAAGGAACACCTAAATATGCTGAAATAATAAAGGCTGACGCTCCCATAATGGGTGGCATTATTTGCCCACCTGTGGAGGCTACGGATTCCACTGCACCTGCGAAATGTTTTTTATATCCTGTTTTCTTCATCAATGGAATCGTGAATGCACCTGTTGTTACAGTATTTGCAACAGCACTCCCCGAAATGGTTCCCAAAATGGAACTCGCAACAATTGCCGTTTTTGCTGGACCTCCACGATATTTTCCCATCCCAGCTACGGATAAATCGATGAAGAATTTCCCAGCACCAGACACTTCCAAAAATTTACCAAACAAAATAAATAGAAAGATGAAAGTGGCTGAAACACCAAGCGGTGTACTAAAAACACCAGTAGCTGTATAAAACAAATGATCCACGATCCACATCGTAGTGAATTCCCGGTGTGCAAGCACGCCTGACAGTAAATGTCCCCATATACCATAGATAAGGAATCCGATAATAATGATAACCAGGGTATTCCCAATTACACGTCTGGTTGCCTCAATAACAACAATCGCAGCAATAATGCCAATTGCGATTTCTAGCCCTGTCAATTTCTCGATGTAGCTCATTCTTGAAGCAATTTCCTGAGCATTAAACACAAAGTAGGAATACGCACCTATTGAAAGCAAAATGAATAACCAGTCATACCACGGTATTTGCTTAGATTTAGAAGCCTTTTTAGTGGGCTTATAAATCGCAAATATAAGTACTAACGCAAATCCTAAATGGGCAGATCGCTGCATGATTGATTCAAATACACCAAAAAAAGCAGTATACAAATGGAATAGTGACATCAGAATAGCGATAGATGAAATGACCTTACCAGCAACTCCAATTAGTGGACGCTTTCTCTTATTTAATATTTCATCAGCTAGTTCTTCCGTTTTATCATCTGTTTCTCTTAGATCAGCTTGATCCCTTTTTGTCATGAGTCCACTCTCCTTATTGGCCGGAAGAACTCCGAATTATTCCATGGCTCCTATTTCTTTGTAGTACTTTTCAGCGCCTGGATGCATGTTTCCTACATTGTTCTCAACAGAATACGCTGCATCAAAATCCTTCATAACAGTTGAAATCGTTGACCATGTATCCTTCTTCTCAACTAACATTTTAGTTAAATTGTATATATCATCTTCTGTCATCAAATCATCGTTAGCTAATAACACCGTATAACCAGCAACCGTATTAACATCCTCGTCTTGTTTTGGATAGGTTCCTTGCTCCACAGTGAATTGCATATAACCTTCATTCATTTCATGAAGCTGATCTACTATTTCATTTTCCAATGGAATTAAGCGAATTCCCAATGTTGTATCAAGTTCCTGAAAAGTTGATACAGGGGCTGCAATCATTCCTGTAATTGCATCGATGTGACCATCGCGTAATAGATCAGCCCCATCAGATGTACCAATATATTCAATTCCACCTAAATCATCATAAGACAAACCTGAAAGCTCTAATACATCCAGGAATGCAAGTTCGCCACTATAACCTTTAATACCAGGGCTTACTTTCTTTCCTTTCAAATCTTCAACAGAATAGATATCAGAATCAGCCCGAACTACAATATGAAATACATTTGGATAAAGTGTAGCAACGGTACTAACATTCTCAATTTTTTCTTCAAATGCACCTGTAGCGTTTAAAGCTTCTGGAACTGTTTGACCGTTACTGAAACCTATATGGAACGTACCTTCACCAAGTCCCAGTAAATTGGAAACGGAGCCACCTTCAACTATAGTTGTTGAAGAATCAGGATAAACATCATTCATTTCATCAGCCATAGCACCAGATAATGTATACCAAAAACCACCTACAGTCGCAGATCCAAATGTAATTTCTGAAGGTGTTTCAGTAGCACTCTCCCCCGAATCTCCATCGGCACCATCACTTCCTGCATCCGATGAACAACCAACTGCAAGCATCAATGCGACAGCAACTACTAATAATCCAAATAGCTTTTTCATTTATCTCTGCCTCCCTATTTTATGTACTGATTTTTTCATTACTGTAAGTAAATACTGCTCCTGTTATTTCTTTTAATTCATTTACACTTATATCAGACAGTATCTCAATAAGTTCTGTGCCATTATCTGTGAATTTAAATACTGCATGTTCTGTTACAAGCATGTCGGCTTTTCGAACTCCACTGCTTGGGAATGTCAGTTTCTCTACAAGTTTCGGACTATCGTCTTTTGCTAGATGTCTGGAAGCTATAACTATACGTTTTGCACCGGCAACTAAATCCATTGCTCCACCAACGCCTAAAATTGTTTTACCTGGTACTGCCCAGTTAGCAATCTCTCCATATTGATCTACTTGGAGTGCACCTAATACAGCCATATCTACATGACCACCACGGATCATAACGAAAGAATCCGAACTATCAAATAAGGAAGCACCTATCTCCATCGTAATTGGTTTCTTGCTGGCACTAATCAGGTCCATATTGATGTGTTCCTTATCCGGGGTTGGTCCTATTCCAAGCAACCCATTTTCTGATTGTAAAAATACCTTTTTATCACCAAGATAATCCGGAATCAAAGTAGGAATCCCTACCCCTAAGTTAACAACCTCACCATCAGACATTTCTTTAGCCACTCGTTTGGCAATTTTAATGCGTTCAGACTGACTCAACGTAAGCACCATCCTTTTTCACGTATTTATTTAGAACAATGTAATCTACATAAATATGTGGGGTAACAATTTCCAGAGGAGTCAATTCGCCTGCTTCAACTATTTCATCTACTTCAGCAATCACGATCTTTCCTGCTGTTGCCATTGCTGCGTTAAAGTTTCTTCCTGTATGATCGTAAAAAAGATTCCCCATTGTATCCGCTTTCAAAGCTTTGATAAGGGAAACATCACCCTTGATTGCCTCTTCAAGAATATACTTTTCTCCATCAAAAACCTTTTCATCCTTACCCTCAGCAAGTTTTGTACCAACTGCAGTTTTCGTGTAAAAGCCACCGATACCGGCACCCCCACAACGAATTGCTTCCGCCAATGTCCCCTGGGGCACAAGTTCTATTTCAAGATCCCCGTCACTCCATGCTTGAACAGCATCTCGATTAGTAGTGAAATAAGAACCTTTTGCTTTCTTTAAACAGCCGGACAACAATAATTTTCCAAGTCCCTTTCCTTCTTCACCTAAATTATTACTTACAATGGTTAACTCTTTTTTATCAGATGCTGCTAGTTCATCAATTAACGTAAGCGGTGTACCCGATAATCCAAATCCCCCAACTAGCAGTGTGTCACCGTTCTTGATGTGTTTTAAAGACTCAGTAGTGTTAATTAATTTTTCCATTTATCTTCCCTCCTTAGAAAACTTAGCTTTCGCCAAGCCTTTTGGCGAAGCCTTAGTTGCACTTATGCAGTAGAAAAGTTATATACTTTACTACCTGCCAAAAAGTACGACATGGAGCGTCTGATGAAGTATCGTTTGAAGAAGTGACATAGCATTTGTTCTAAAACAGCTTCATTCTTCTATGATAATTCCCGGCTAGTGAAACGCTTTCATTTTTCATTCCGTATATTGGAATGATTATTCTGTTTTCGTACTATTTTATTGTAATGGAAATTTTCCGTTAATGCAACAGTAATCATTAAATTTTCTGAATAACAATAAATTTTTAAAATTAAATCAGCTGTCTGGTAAGTATTTTCATTGGAAAAGGTGTAGAAAATTATTTATATTTTCTACACCTTTTATTAAAATTTTTTTGCTAATGTATTCTTTAAAAGTTCAATTGAATAGAATAACTTTTTCTTTTCATCTTCGTTTAGGTCCAATTCAACAATTTCACCTGATCCATTTCTGTTAATACTAGCAGGGAAACCTGCATAAATGTCCTTAAAGCCATATTCACCATTTAAGTATGTGGATACCGGTAAGATTATATTTTCATTTTTTAATATCGCTTTTGTCAATCTGGATAAACCCATACCAATTCCATAATAGGTTGAACCTTTACATTGAACAATTTTATATGCAACATCACGAACATATACGGATATATCGTCAAGTTCTTTCATACTGTATTTGCTACTGGAATTGACAATATCTACTATACGCTTTCCCCCAATTGTTGTAGAACTCATAGCAGCTACCTGCGTATCGCCATGTTCACCAATAATATAACCATTCACATCTTGTGAATTTACATTAAAGTATTCACCTAACATAAAGCGATATCTCGAAGTATCTAATAATGTCCCCGTACCGATCACTTTTTCTTTAGGTAAACCTGATAGTTTCCAAGTTATATAGGTCATAATATCTACAGGATTGGTTGCAATTATAAAAATACCATCAAAACCTGAATCCATTACAGGTTGAATAATTGACTTAAATATTTCAGTATTTTCTCCAACAGAATCTAATCTTGTTTTTCCCTGATTCTGATTGAGTCCTGCCGTAATGCAAACTATATCAGCGTCTTTACAGTCACTATAGTCACCAGCCCACACCTTGGTAGCTGTTGTGGAAAAACCTACTCCATGATTTAAGTCCATTTCCTCGCCCTTTGCCTTTTCTTCATTCAAATCAATTAACACAAGTTCTTCAGTTATTGCTTGATTAACCAAGGAATAAGCATAACTCGACCCAACAAATCCTGTTCCAATTACAACTACCCTATTAATACCACAAGCCAAATCATAATTCCCTCCTTCCTGTCTATCTCACTATTCCTCTAATTTTTGCTTGTTATAGTGTTTTAAATATTAGTTAGTAGGTACAGTATTTTTGAAACGTATAGAAATCATTTTCTCCTCTAAGTATTCGTCAATACCCTGATGGCCACCTTCTTTACCGACACCACTTTCCTTCGTGCCGCCAAATGGGGCTTGGACAGTGAATGGCAACGGATCATTAACACCAACCATTCCATATTCAAGTGCATCCGTCATACGAATAATCCGAGACATATCATTTGTGTACATATAGGATGCCAGACCATATTCCGCATGGTTTACTTGTAATAGCAGCTCTTCTTCATTTTCAAACGTAATAATCGGAGCAACTGGTCCAAAAGTCTCTTCTGTATATATGTTCATATCCTGATTTACATTTTTAAGAACGGTAGGTGCAAAAAAGTTCCCTTTAGCGAATTCATTCTCAGATAATCGCTTTCCACCTGTTAAAATGCTAGCACCTTTTTGAACAGCATCTGCCACCTGGGCTTCCACCTTAGCAATGGCCTGCTGATCAACTAATGGACCGACCTCGGATTCTTCATTTATCCCATTACCTACATGCAGAGAAGATACTCTGTCAGCTAGTTTTTGTGAAAACAACTCAGCGATTGACGATTGAACATGAATACGATTTGTAGCCGTACACATTTGCCCGGAACAACGGTATTTCGATTTTAGTACCCCGTCAATTGCGTCATCTATGTCCGCATCATCAAACACGATAAAAGGAGCATGGCCGCCGAGTTCCATGGAAACATGTTTCACTGTTTTAGCTGCACCTTCAAGCAATTGTTTCCCCA
Organism: Virgibacillus tibetensis; assembly: GCF_036026595.1. Lineage (NCBI taxonomy): Bacteria > Bacillati > Bacillota > Bacilli > Caryophanales > Bacillaceae > Virgibacillus > Virgibacillus tibetensis. Next base: position 474,727 of record NZ_JARZFX010000002.1, read on the forward strand.
CTTCTGTTGATCCTGTAAATGTAATTTTACGAATGGCTTGGCTATTCATCATTACATCTGAAACCATGGATGATTTTGCTGTTACAACATTCAGCACACCTGCAGGAATTCCTACTTCGTCAAATAGCTTACACAACTCTATTGCTGACTGTGGCGATTGGGAAGCTGGCTTTAAAACAACTGTACAACCAGCAGCTAGAGCTGGAGCTACTTTTCGTGCAACCATTGCTACCGGGAAGTTCCAGGGAGTGATAGCACCTACTACTCCAACTGGTTTTTTAATTACCATTGTACGTTTAGAGACATCATTTGCCGGAACTGTTTCCCCATAAACTCGTTTTGCCTGCTCGCTGAACCATTGGAAATAATCCGCGGCCATTTGTACTTCTCCTCGCGCATCGCTAATAGTCTTACCCATCTCTTTCGTAATCACCGACGCAAGAAACTCTTTATTATCTTTCATTTTTCCAGCAACTGCAGCTAGAAAATTTGATCGTTCAAGAGCTGTTGTTTTGGACCATTTTGAAAAAGCATCTGTAGCTGCCTGGATAGCCTGGTTAACATGTTCCTGATTTCCATAAGGTACCTCATATGCAATCTCTCCAGTAGCCGGATTTTTTACAGTTAGCACATCACTTGTTTCGATGAAATTACCATTAATATAAATAAGTCATTCCTCCCAGTAATTAAACTAATTCTAAGCGTTCCTTCTATTATATATACGTAGTTTAGCCATTCAGTTGCGATTCAACTACAGAAACTGCATCTGAGAAAATAGATACGATCTGTTCAATCTCTTCTTTTGTTGATATTAATGGTGGCGCTATCGCTATCGTATCAGTGCCTTCATACGTTATTGGCCGTACAATTAATTTTCTTTTTAAACATTCATCAACCACTCTTTTAGCAACACCTAGAGAAGGGTCAAACCGTTTTTTACTAGTACAATCCTGGTATAATTCAAATGCACCAAGCAAACCTTTGTTGCGTATACCACCAACTGACCAGTGTTTCTCTTCTAGTTTAGTTAATCCTTTTGATAATTCTATTCCTCTTTGCTCTGTGTTCTGGACAAGATTCTCATTCTCGATAATTTCAATATTCTTTAAGCCCACCATACATGCAGTAGGATGGCCACTATAGGTAAAACCGTGAAACAGCGTTCCTGTTGACAATTCAATAAGTTCCTGATGGATTCGATCACTGAAAATTACTGCTCCTAAAGGGATATAGCCGCTTGTTATTCCTTTAGCTACCGTCATCATGTCCGGAGTGACATCCCAATGTTCGACTCCAAACATTTTCCCAGTTCTTCCAAACCCTGTAATAATTTCATCAGCAATAAGTAGGATCCCGTATTTATCACATATTTCCCGCATTGCTTTTAAATAGCCATTTGGTGGAATAATCATCCCCCCTGCACCTTGAATGGGTTCCATAATAAATGCTGCAATTGTTTCCGGACCTTCTTTTTCTATTATTTTAATGGTTTCATCAATACAAGTTAGGTCAACGTCTTCAATTTCAGACCAGCTTCTTGCGTTTGGAGATGGTGCATAAACAAAGTCTGGTGCAAGTGAGGAAGTCATCTCATGAAATTCAGGAATGCCAGTTGCACTTGTTGCACCCATGGACACACCATGATACGCAAGTTTACGTGAAAGTATTTTTTTACGTTCAGGTTTTCCTTTCAATTTCCAATAATGACGCGCCATTTTTATAGCAGAGTCATTAGATTCGGAGCCCCCTGAAGTGAAGAAACAAACATTAAGGTCACCAGGTGTCAACTCAGATAGTTTCTTAGCCAATCGAATTGCAGGTTCATGCGAATACGTAGAAAAAGCCGAACTAAAAGCCATTGTATTCATTTGCTCGTTGGCAACACGTCCTAGCTCTTCTCTCCCATGGCCAATATTTACATTCCATAAGGAAGACATTCCATCTATAAAGGTTTCTCCTGAAATCTCTTCCAGATAAATACCTCTCCCTTTTACAAATATGTAAGCAGGACCACTCTCTTGCTGCATTTTAATTGATGATGTCGGGTGTAAAAAGTGTTTTTTGTCCAGTTCGGATAATTCCGACTTCAAATCTTTTATTTTTTCCATAATTAATCTCTCCATTTCTATTTATCATCTAGTAAACTTAATATCTCCCTCTATAACAGTCATCTCAACATTTGTTTCTCTCACTTCCTCTGCTGAGAAAGTCATAAAGTTTGGTGGAAGTATCGTTAAATCTCCTCTTTTACCAATTTCTATGGTTCCAACCTCGTTTTCTTCAAAAGCAGCATATGCTGCATTTTTCGTGTACATCTCAATAGCTTCTACTAGAGTTACTTGTTCACTAGAAGACACAATATTTCCATTCCTGGTCGCTCTTGACATTGCAGATGATATACCTAAAAGCACAGAACTTGTAATAACAGGGCAATCAGAACTACCAGCTGGTTTGAGCCCTTCTTCGATAAACGTTTTAGCAGGATAAAGCAGGTTCTTTAGTTTATCTGGAAGAACATCCATATAAACATCTCCGTTCAAATAAATAAATGCAGGTTGCGGAACAGGTATAACATGCAGTTTTTTCATACGTTTTATAATTTCCGGCGTGACTATCCCACAATGTTCAATACGATGTCTATGATCTTTACGCGGATATAATTCTAAAGCTTCTTCATAGGCAATTAAAACAAGCTCAATCGCTTTATCCCCAATTGCGTGAACGGCAACTTGAAACCCTTCTTTATGTGCAGCAATTATCCTTTCTTTCAGCTCACTGTTTGGCATCATCATCATTCCACGATTACTGTCTGAACCAGAATAATTCTCACTTATCGATGCTGTCTGACCACTTATAGTTCCATCAGAAAAAAATTTTATGGAACCTAATCTCAACTTTTGATTACCAAAACCTGTTACTAACTTTGCATCGGCTACCTCATTAAAAAACTGATCTAAAACCATACCATATACACGGATGTCTAAAGAGCCATTTAAAGAAAGCTTCTGAAACAACCGGAATTCCTTAAGTTCCCCAGTCAAATGTCCCATTCCCGCTTCATGAACAGCAGTAATACCTTGAGTTAAATAGAAATTATTTGCTGAGAAAATGGCTTCTTCAATCTCCCTGTCAGTTAAAGGTGGTATGGACGCTTTTACTATATCGAGTGCCTTTTCTCTTAGTTCACCTGTTAGCCTATTGAAGTTATCTTTAACAATCTCCCCTCCTTCAGGATTAACTGTTGATTCATTAATTTCCGAGACTATCAGCGCTTTCTGATTAACAACTGCTGCATGATAACAATACCTTGTGATCATTACAGGGTTTTCAATATGTGTGAAGTCCTCACGGTGAAGCATTCTATTTTCTTTAAAATTCGCCTCATTAAATCCTAATCCAATTATCCATTCATCAGGTTCAGCTGATTTCGCTTTATTTTCAATAGCTGAAACTACGTCGGATATAGATTCCAGATTACAGTCCACACATAATAATTTATATCCAAATTGAATCATATGCTGATGAGCATCAATAAATCCAGGGAGCACAGTCTTACCATCTAAATCAATTACCTTCGTTTCGTCGCTTATTAAAGAAGGTATTTTACTCGTATCCAACTCTAGTATCCTTCCATTCTTCATAGCGATTGCTTGATGTTCTCTCATTTCATCATCAAGTGTGACAATATGTCCATTTTCCAAAACTAAGTCTGCACCCATATGGTTTATCTCCTTACTTCGAAAGATTTGGTAACAATAACGAAAAAACAGGGAAATATGAAATAACTAATAAACATAGGATTAATGTAATAATTAGTGGTACCATCGGACGGACAATATCCTCAATAGAGATTTTGCTGATGGCAGAAGCAATGTACAAATTAACCCCTAATGGTGGTGTTACAAATCCAATAGCCAAATTGATAATCATAATAATACCAAAGTGAACTGGATCCACTCCGATACTAACCGCAACAGGTAGTAAGACAGGAGTTAGAATTACCAGCGCTGCTATCGTATCAACAAAAGTACCTATAATGATCAGAAAAATATTGATCATTATTAAAATAACAAAGGTATTTTCGGTTATAGAAAAAATAGTCGCAGCAATTGTGTCCGGAACCCGTTCTATCGTTAATAAGTATGCAAATGATATGGAAAGTCCAATCATATATAATGTAATACCTGTAATGTTTATTGTTTCGATAAAGCTTTCTTTTATCTCTTTCCATTTAAGTTCTTTGTGGATAAATATGCCGACAAACAAAGCATAAACCACTGTTACAACGCCTGCTTCAGTCGGCGTAAAAATACCCCCATAAATTCCACCTAAGATAATAACTGGAGCAATAATCGCCCATTTCGCATCATAAACTGCTTTAATAACCATTTTAAAGGAAATTTTTTCATTTGGAGCCTCAACATCTCCCTTTTTCCTGATAATAATATAGGAAGCTACCATAAGAGCCACACCAATTAAAACTCCCGGAATGATTCCCGCCATAAATAAGGAACTAATAGAGACTCCTCCAACTACGCCAAAAAGTACTAATGGGATACTCGGAGGGATAATAATACCGATCGCCCCTGCAGAAGCAGTAACAGCTGCAGAAAATCCTGCACCATAATTTTTAGCACGCATTTCAGGAATCATAATGGAACCCATTGCAGCAACTGTTGCAGGACCTGAACCAGAAATCGCTGAGAAGAACATACATCCCAGTATAGTCACCATGGCTAACCCACCGACGATCCAACCTACAAGGGTTTCTGCTAGATATAGTAATCTTTTGGAAACACCAGCTTTACCCATTAATACACCAGCCAGCATAAAGAAGGGTATAGCCATTAATGGAAAAGAGTCCAAAGATGTAAACACCTGCTGAGCTATCGTTGATACGTTTAAGTTCGTCGCTATCATAAAAGTTAATAGTGTCGATAATCCAATCGCAATTCCAATTGGCACACTTAATAATATTAAAAGGAATAAACTACTGAATAGTACAATTGTTACCATATGTACACTCCCTTACTGATCACTCTTAAATAGAAAATAAAACTGTTGTACTAATCGAATGGACATTAGTACCCCACCGAGGGGAATTGCTATATAAACAGCCCACATTGGTAAACCCATCGATGGACTTGTTTGTCCAGTCACTTGAATATTCATCACTAATTTAGTTCCTTCAATAGCTAAGAACATGGCAAAATAAAACCATAAAAGTAAAACGACAGCTTCAATCCATTTCTGAATTTTTACAGAAAATTTATTCTTGACCATTTCTATTCGAATATGTTGTTTTCTTCTAACTGCATAACTAGCACTTATCCATGCTATCCATATTAGGATATATCGGCCTAATTCCTCGCTCCAACCTATTGAATATGAAAAGACATAGCGAAAGATAACCTGTGCGAATATAATCGCAGTAAGGAGTATGAAACTTATAATCAGTACCCATTCCTCCAGCTTTTCATCTATAAACTGTTTTACGTTCATTGCACGTCCTCCTGCACTAGGGAGAAGGAGAGAATTCTCTCCTTCTACTTATGATAAAGTGAAGCTTCAATCAGTGGTTTTTTTCTTCCACCCTTCAGACGCGGGATAACCTATTCATTAAAACTTTGTGCTAAGTCGATTAAATCTTTGCCCAGAACTTCCTCATAGGTTTCGTAAACTGGTTGTAAAGCATCTAAGAAGACTTCTTTTTGCTCCTCTGTAACTTCATTAATTTCCAGTCCTTCTGCTTCTAGTTCATCCAAGTACTTTGTATCTTGTTCAAATGCTAATTCACGGTTTTCCACTGCGAATCGTTGACCAGCTTCTTCTACTATTGTTCTTAGATCATCTGGTAAACCGTCCATAAACTCCTTACTTGCAACAAAAGCTACCCCTGCATATACATGTCCTGTAAGTGACATATAATCTTGAACTTCATAAAATTTATTATTATAAGCTAATGCAACAGGCTGATCCATCCCATCATACGTACCTTGTTGCATTGCTGTGTACAGTTCACCAAAGGCTAAAGGCGAAGCGTTAGCTCCTAGTGTATTAAAAATATCCTGATACAGCTTGTTTTCCATTACACGTAATTTCAACCCCTGCAAATCTTCTGGTTTTGTTATCGGTTGTTTGTTATTTAACACGTGACGGAAACCATTTTCACCAATACCTAACCCAACCAAACCAACATCTTCCAGATCCCCATTTAGTCTTTCCCCTAATTCGCCATCAAAAGCTTTGTGTGCTGCTTCTCTTGTTTTGAATATAAATGGTAGATCTATAACCATGAAGCTTTCTTTAAATCCTGCTAATGAAGGAGTCCCTACTATTGCCATCTGAGCATTCCCCAGCTGGACTGCTTCAACAATTTCACGTTCTGAGCCATATAAACTACCGTTAGGAAATATTTCTACTTTAATCTGACCATCTGACTTCTCCTCTACTTCATTTTTGAAATCTACCGTATTAATATGTGATGACTGATCTTCTGGAACTACATGTGGAAGAGTAATAGTATATGTTTTCCCATCTGACGAACTTGCATCACTGCAACCTGCTAAAAAACCTGCAATTAAAACTATAAACCCCATTAAAATAATGTTTGAGAACTTTTTCATTTACGTTTCCTCCTAATAAATTTAATTACTTCATCCTATTATGTTTCTTTCTTTCAAAACTTTTATTTCCTCTCGTAAAACCTGCATGTGAGATATAATGGTACTTATCGCTAAATCTTCATCACCTTCCTCTATTGCTTTAATTAATGCCAAATGATGTTCCTGCGCTTGTACCATACTTTCGGGAATTAACCTCGTAAACTCAAAAAGTACGTGTTGTGTCATCTCCATAAATGAACTGAGTAAAACAGGATAAAGCGGATTTTTGGTAGATTCGGCTAAGCTGGTATGAAATTGTAAATCTAGTTTTGCGAATTGAGTGACGTTTGTTCTATTTTTTTCCATATCACGATAAATCTTATAAAGTATTTGCGAATCCTCTGAAGTTGCTCTCTTAATAACATTTTTAATGATGGATATCTCCAACCCTTCTCGAACTTCCAGAAGGTCTTCCAACGTTGTGTTATAATTTTTCATTATTCTTTCAATTGTTTCTGCAATCATCATTGGGTTGGGCTTCGTTACATATGCCCCCTTTCCTGCTTGTACCATTATTAGCCCTTCAACACGGAGTACACTTATCGCTTCGCGGATGACATTTCTACTAACCTCGTATTGCAATGCCAATTCTCGTTCGGAAGGTAACTTTTGGCCTTCCGGGAGAATATTACTGCTAATTTTACTTTTTAAATCTATTACTATATCTGCATGTAATGAGCTCATGGTTATCTCCTGTCTTCGTTTTTAATTGCCCAACATTTCTAACGTAACTCTTTCAATCATTTTTGGTAATTCCTGAAAAGCATATGGTTTATACACGCGTTCGGTCCATTTATGCGCATCTTTGCCCCACACACCCATAGTAATTGCAGGTATATCTAATCCTTTTATTTTTTCTACAGGAACGGGATAGAGTTTTTCCATTCCTGGAAAATTTACTTTTAACTGCTCTATTTCCTCATCTGAATCATCAATGGATAAATAGCTGCTATCCGATAGAAATGGGAAATAATTTCTTGTTTTTATATCTTCCTTTTGCTTTGAGATTCCCTCAATAATAGCCAATACATTCTTCTCATTATCATTTTTTCCTTTAACATAATTTCTCGGACAATAAGGCGTACAGAAAAACACAACAATGATGGGATCCTTATCGTCGATTAAATTCAGCAATTCCTGAACCATCCTGCGAGTTACTTCTCGAGGGTCTTCCTTTTCAGCATAGTGATTAAGTATTGCCGTTAAACGTTCGTCAACTTCATTACCATGACTTTCTACTGCCTGTTCATATAATTCGGAGTAAATCATTACGCGGGAATTCCAAGGTAAAGGCGTAAATTCTATACCTGTTTTTTCACAATAATCCTGGTACAATTCATTAAAATGTTTAACTGTATCGTCAAACACATCTTGAGCAATTCCCCTCAGCTGTTCTAAAACTTTATCTGGTGATTTACCATGAACAAAGTAATTAAAATATAAAAATGTTTCAATCGGTGTTTGCACATTGTACGTTGGTTTCAAATCCTTCATTTTAAGTACAGTAGGTGGAGGAGTATATTCCCCCGCATTGTAATCTGATAAGTTTGGATTAAGTTCAATCCGGCTGATCAGTTCCCCACCAAGGAAATTTGGGTCTAACCCTTCAAAGGGCTGTCCAACATGTGTCTCTTTACCACGAATTAAAAAGGATGGCAACAGTTTTCCGACTGATCCTAAATAAATATATTTTGAAAGGTCTCCTTTATAAAGAGGTCCAACAAAATCAGTATTGATAGCGCTTACAAAATTTGTATTATATGTTTCCTTCAACCGTACCAGTTCTGGTATTGCTCCAATAATACCTCCATGTGTTGTTTCTTCAATCGGGTTAATCATGAGTAATACATTTCCTTCAAACAGGTCCGTTTGTTCAGATAGGTACTTTATCACCCAAAAATGAGCTGCAATCCCACTTTTCATATCGACACTACCACGCCCAAACAACCAATCCCCCGAGTATAAATCATCTTTTATTTCCTCTGACAAATTCAGCTCCTTTAACTTATCTGCTAAAAGGTATGGTTTGGTAGCTAAATCTTTTAATCCTCCGAAATCCTCTATTGTTACAGTATCGCAGTGGGCATGGAGAATAACTGTTTTAGTTGAGGCAGTTTTTGTACCCTTAACAAGGGCAAAAAGATTTTTGCGATTTAGCGGATCATCACTAACATCCTGTGTCCATACATCATCAGTATGTTGCAAAAAATATGGCAGTTCCCGTAATTTATTCTCAAGGTAATAGATAATATCAATTTCTCCCTGTGTTCCGTTTATACTTGGAACACCTATTAACTCAGCAGTTAAATTTTCTATAAATTCTTCCGATTTTACCATGATCAATTCCCCCCCTTAATAAGTCCTTACTAAATCTATCTGGTTATGTAGTGGCTGGTTCTTCGAATAACGATCAAACTCAATCTGGAATTTCTCAATACAACGATCAAGAAAGTGAACTGATTTTGCTGCCACATGCGGGGTTATAAGTACATTTTCAAGCTCCCACAACTTACTATCTTTTGGTAATGGTTCCTCATGGAACACATCTAATGCGGCACCTTTAATTTCTTTATTCTGAATCGCAGAAATGAAAGCCTTTTCATTTATAAGTGGACCTCTTCCTATATTTATTAAATAGGAGTCTTTCTTCATTTTCTTCAACTCAGCTTCCCTAATATAATCTCTGGTTTGTTCAGTTAATGGTAAAAGTAAAATAACAAAGTCACATTGTCCTAGTAAGTCCATCTTTTGGTCCTTTGAAAACATTTTTTCGAAGTATGGCTTTGGAACTCCAGCTGTATTTAAACCATAAACTTTCATTCCTAGTAGGTGTAGCTTTTCTGCAATTTCCTGACCAATAGTGCCTGCTCCTATTATTCCTACTGTTTTATTGTAAGCTTCTCCTACAAGTTCTGTTCTGTCCCACACCTTATTTTCTTTGTTTGCTAAGTACTTAGGGAAATCTCTTGTAAAATAAAGAATTGTACTAATTACGAACTCTGACATCGGTATTCCATGAATGCCTACAATATTTGTTAAAAGAATTCCCCTTTTCTCCAATTCCTTAAATGGTATTCTTTCAACTCCTGATTGGAAAACCTGGATCCACTTTAAATTAGTACACTTTTCAAAAAACTGCTTATCTACTTGTTTTCCATATGTAATCAGAATCTCAACATCGGCGAAATTACATGCTTCATTATCTGTCAAATCTGCAATGAACTGAACTTCACGACCACAGAACTGGCTAATTTTATGCAGTTGGTCGCTTGAAAGGTCCTCGATATTAGTTATTATCAAACAAGATTCCTCCTTTTTAACAGACTTTTTAACATGTTTGGTATAACCGGTTCAACTGGTACTACCAGTAACTGCATTAACATTAACAGAAATATCACCCAATTTCAACTATTTACACTACCTATTTTTTATTTGTTTTCACCCTTGAAAACGGAAGATTAGAAAACTTGGCATTCGCCAAGCCTTTGGGCGATGCCTTAGTTGCACTTATGCAGAAAGAAATATGGTTATACTTTTTACTGCAAACAAAAAAGTTACCAGTTCCAGATACAGTCTCTGAAATCCAGCAACTTCATTGTATTATTTAACTAGCTTCTATATGATCTTTTTCTTTCCTTGATAATCTATCATAAAATTGGATCATTTTTTCATTTGGCTTTGTTACCTTACTAACAATTATTATCGTTAGTAACGAAATGATTAAAGTGGGAATCATTGGTTCAATCGCATTTGAGAATACGCCCATCAATTGCAGACTTCTCCAGCCTATTGCGATAGTTCCCCCTGCCAATAACCCGGCCCATGCACCCTCTTTTGTCATATTCCGATAGTACATGCTTAACAAAATAACGACGCCACCCGTACTGCCTGCTATCAGATAAGCTATGTTCATCATTTCCATAATATATGCAGGTCTCCAAATACCGATCGGTACTGCGAGAGCACCTAATAAAATTATGATTAGCTTCGTTATTTTTAATACATTTTGGTCTGAAACTTCTTTTTTCATAGTCTTTTGGTAGATATCCCTTCCCAAGCTGGTAGCACCAGCTAAAAGCCACGAATTTGCAGAAGATAAAATCGATGCAAACACCCCTGCCATCGCAATTCCAATTATGATAGGAGGCGTATAGTCATACATATATGTAATCCACACAACCTCTGAATCTGCTATGGTAGGGTACAATACTTTTGCAGCTGCAGCTGAAAAGAATACAATCCCATACACTGGAAGGTATAAAATAGATATACCAATACCAGCTTTAATAATTTCTCTTTCACTCTTTGCAGCATAAAAGCGCGTCAAAAACCCGGGATTACCCAAATAGCCAAAGCACCAAATAAAGAACCATGAAAAAGCCATCATTGCTGTCACTGTGCCAGTAGATGTAAAATACTCTGGCTGCGTTGCACTAATGGTTGAAGCAACCTCACCCCAGCCTCCTACAGAGTTAAGGAGTAATGGCAGTGCAATTAGAAGCGACACGGTTAATACTGCCATCGCTAATAGATCCGTATTCATTACTACTACCATACCACCAAATACCGTAAAGATTATTACAATTATACAAGTGAAAATGGAGCTTGTTGCATAATCCCACCCAAACATTTGTGAAAATAAAAGTCCGCCTTGTACATATAATGTTCCTAGCAAGATAACCATCCATAAAGAAACAATAATTGAAAACACTGGACGAAGAGCCGGACTATCAAAGCGTTCAGCTAGATAATCGGAAATAGTAACCTTCCCAAAACGGCGAAGCCTTGGTCCAACAAAGAAACATAGAATAAAGTAACTCCATGCTATACCTGCATTTATCCAGAATATTGGGACACCTAAATCAAAATAAAAAGCAACCATTCCAAAGAAGGCTGCCCCACTTATTCCTGATGCCAGTAATGAACCCACGATTAAATACCAGCCACTCCCTCTTGAAGCAATAAAAAAGGAAGATAAGTCTTTTGATTTTAAATGAGATATAACTGCAACAATAGCCATTATTATCATAACAAGAGAAAAGCCTATAATAATTAAAGTATTATCCATTTTTCACACCTCTTCATTTAGATATTTCCTGATCTTCCTCATACATAGTTGAACTATCATCAGATTTTTCCCATGGAAAACGTTCGTGCTTAAGCCAGTAAACTCCTAATAGTATCGATAAAACAGTAGGTAATCCCCCAACCAATAAAAGCAGCCATACATCTGCTATCCATCCCATTCACTCACCTCATTTCACTTAACAATAGCCTACACAGAAAATGGAGCAATTTTTATATTCATACTTTCGAGCTTTTCTTTAATCGTTTTGATCATTTCTAATGCAGTTGGCGTATCTCCATGTACACAAATACTGTCGCCTTCAATCGTAATCTCATCTCCATTTATAGTGGTGACTTTTTGTTCCATAACCATTTTTATGACTCTATTTGCCACTTCATCAGGGTCTGAAATAACAGCACCTTCGTATTTTCTGGAAACTAACGAAACGTCATTATTATACGCCCTATCTGCAAATAGTTCTAAAATGAATGGCAGCCCCTTTTCCGCAGCCACCTGATGTAATTGAGAATTTGGTTTGACCAGCACAGGTAAATCCTTCCGAACTGCAAGTACAGCATCAACAATATTTGTTGCCATTTCTTTATCTGAGTCAGCCATATTATTCATGTTTCCATGTGGCTTAACATGACGAAGTGAAACACCATGTTTCTGACAGAAAATATCAAGAGCTCCGATCTGATAGATTATCAGATTCATTAGATCTTTTCTTGAGATATCAACATTCCGGCGTCCAAATCCAATTAAATCCTGAAATCCAGGATGAGCACCAATACCCACGCCATATTTTTTAGCCATCTCTACTGTATGATCCATAATATTAGGATCTCCTCCATGAAATCCACATGCTACATTCACGGAAGAAATAAGTTTTATAACTTCATCATCATACCCAAGCTTGTAAACTCCAAAACTTTCACCCATATCACAATTTAAATCAATGGTTGTTCGCATCCTGCACTCTCCTAACGATAAGAATATGATCTCAATACAGAAAAATCTTTTTCCTCTTCCATTAATAATCGATGAGCCTCTTCTATTGTGACTCTTTCAAATGTTATACGATCTCCAGGTTTAACTTGCGCTAATTTTGGTAAATCCGAGGTTATTACGCCACCTATTTTGGTATATCCCCCTATGCTCTGTCTTCCTACAAGAAATATAATCGGTTGTCCATTTTTAGGAACCTGAATTGCTCCAAAGAATATTCCCTCCGAAACGATATCAGCACCTGATTTGTGTTTGATCTCGTTACCCTCTAACCTGCATCCCATACGGTTTGTGTCTTTAGTCACCTGATAGGAACTCGAAAAAAAAGTAGTAATCGAGTCTTCTTCAAATGCTTCTTCCTGTGGTCCAAGCAGCACTCTAACTCGAACATCACTAGTGTATTTAGGAATTAAATGGTGAGGTAGTGACCGCCTTATTCCTTGAAAATGATGTATTGATTGTTCTTCAAAAGGGATCATATCCCCGCGCTTGAGTGCTCTTCCTTCTACACCTCCTATTTTTCCAATAGTATCAGTAGACCTGCTCCCCAATACTTCAGGTACCGTAATACCTCCAACGACACTTACATATGCTCTACAACCAGATCTGCAACCGGTAAAGTTGATGATATCTCCCTTATCAACTCTGACTGCAGACCACATGGACGAATCTGTATTGTTTATAGTAAAGTTGAGGTCTCCTCCTGTAACTGCAATAACAGTAGGTTTATGAACCATCATCTTTAGTCCCATAAGTGTGACTTCCAAAACCGCTGCTGACTCAGGGTTTCCTACCAATATATTTGCCATTCTATGGGCGTGGTGATCTGCTGAACCAGAAACTGCTAAACCATATTTTTGATATCCATTCCTTCCCAGATCTTGCACGGTGGTAAACACTCCAGGTTTAATAATTTCAAACATAGTACCCCCCATTTCATATCCATCAAACAAGGTATCAACTAGTTTCTCTCTTTTACAGTTGAAACATAGCTTCCCTCTTCTACTCGCTTTTTAATATCGTTAAATTCATCATTCAAAATAACTCTAAATGTGACATAGTCTCCTGCACCAAGTAAGAATGGCTGTTCTTTTTTAAAGTTATACAATTGAAGAGGTGTTTGGCCAATTATTCTCCACCCGCCTGGACTTTCTACAGGATAAATACCAGTTTGGTCGTTGGCAATCCCTACACTGCCAGGAGCTATTGAGATGCGGGGACTATCCAATCGTGGAGTCGCAATTTCTTTGGACATTCCTCCCATAAAGGGGTAGCCAGGAGTAAAACCTAGAAAATATACCAGATAAGAAGCCTCTGAATGGATTTTAATAACTTCCTCTGGTGATAAACTATTCAATTGAGCTACACTATCCAAATCCGGACCATATTCTCCACCATACAAAACTGGAATTTCAATGTGTCTTCTTTCCTGTTCGGTACTGTTACCAGATACACTCTCTAAATACGTAAGTTTCTCAACGGCGGAATGATAGGATACTTTCAAAGGATTATATTGAACAAGTAAAGTACGAAACCCAATAATAACTTCTTCAAAGTAACCATCTGCATCACGTTCTATCCTATTAGCCAAACTAACAATTCTTTTATTCGTTTTTTCATTTATATCTTCATCAAGACTCATTAAAATTGCTGAATCACCTGAAGCTTTATAGTTAAACTTTCTTCCCACACCTATCAGTCCTTTTTAAAGGAAATATATTTATTATACTAATCCTACTTTTTATGAATTCAGCTACAAGTATATAGAAAGTTACGTCTACCAGAAACCGCTTTCAAATAAGCTGTAACTTATCGTTTCATTATGTAAAATGACATTTCTTTTTTAAGTATTTAGTATAGAATACATAGCTGTTTTCTAAAAGTCAACAAATTAACCGAAAATTTTTAATTGAATTATATTTTCAGTTTCAAACTTTCAAAACGTCTTATTTCCTAAGTTAAATCTCAAACCATAGAGGTATTAGAAATATAAAAACAATTACTTTAAGCACATAAAAAGTGTTATTTCCAATCGGGAACAACACTTTTTATGATACATACATTGTACTTGTGATAAAATTGTTACAATTTATAAACTTCTGGCTTCCGATGTGAAAAAGTAGGAATATTATTTCGTACCTGCTCAACAAATGATAAATCAATATCCTGCATAGTTATTCCTTCACCTTCGTGCGCCTTAGCTATAACTGTTCCCCACGGATCAATAATAAGACTATTTCCAAAGAAAACATTGCCATTATAGGACTTTCCATACTGCCCTGCAGCAACAATATAACATTGGTTTTCAACTGCTCTTGCCCTAAGTAGTGTTTCCCAGTACATTGAACCTGTATACTGAGGGAAAGCAGCAGGTAAAAAAATCATTTGACAGCCTTCTAACGCCAAAGATCTAAAAAGTTCCGGAAAACGAACATCATAGCAAATAGATAAACCGAATTTCCCAAATTCTGTATCTGCAGTTACTAGTTTGTTTCCAGGCCTGATGTTCTCTGATTCTTTACTTGTAAACCTATCCTTAAACGTAGCATCATATAAATGTATTTTACGGTATTTTGCAATAATTTCACCATTGGTATCAAACAGTAAACTAGTATTGTATGCATATTTACTGTCAGCAACCTCATAAATGCTCCCACAATTAATGTAAATTTTATGTTCCTTAGCTTTCTTTGAAAATACATCACTAGTTGGCCCTGGAATAGTTTCTGCTTGGTTTATTATCTCAGCAGTATCACCAAAAAAATTAACACACTCTGGTAAAAGAATAATATCAGCACCTTTTCCAGCTGCTTCGTCAATAAAGTGTACTGCTTTCGAAAGATTTTTACTTTTATTTTCACCAACGTTTAATTGAATTACTGCTACTTTC
This sequence comes from Virgibacillus tibetensis, assembly GCF_036026595.1. Taxonomy (NCBI): domain Bacteria; kingdom Bacillati; phylum Bacillota; class Bacilli; order Caryophanales; family Bacillaceae; genus Virgibacillus; species Virgibacillus tibetensis. The sequence goes on from NZ_JARZFX010000002.1 coordinate 490,358, forward strand.
ATAGATTCTCCTCCTTAATAGCCTTACTAACTTAGAGATTCTTTATAATTTGATAATTCTAGAACACTATGAAGTAATATATTTGCCCCTTTTTCAATATCACTATCAAGCGTTAACTCTGCTTCCACATGACTCTTCCCTCCAACACTTGGTAAAAAAATCATGCTAGTAGGTGCAATTCTGTTAATGTATTTAGCATCATGCCCTGCACCGCTAAACATCCGTTTAACTGAATACCCTAACTTCTTTGAACCATTACATATTAGGTTAACTATTTCCGGATGAAAAGTGCTTGTCTTTACTTCCCATAGTTTATTAAATTCTAGTTGTACTTTGTGCCCCTGAGCAATTTCTTTTAGTTCCTTCTTTAGTTCATCAATTAAACGTTCTCTCACATTATCATCAATATGTCTTATATCTAATGAAAATAATACCTCTTCTGGTATACAATTTACTACATCCGGTTTAACTGACATCCTTCCAATCGTTACACTCGTTTCAGGTCCCGATAGTTCACCTTTTTCTTCAATGTGTAAAATTAGTTTCGCCGCTACCATTAGAGCATCACGTCTCATAGCCATTGGGGTGGGACCTGCATGACCTCCCTCACCAATAACCCTTAATTCAAACCAAGACATACCTTTTATCCCTTCAACTGCACCGATAGAAATTTGTTCATTTTCTAGCACTGGACCTTGTTCTATGTGTAATTCTAGAAAGGAATGGATATCTTTTATCCTGTTTTCTGAATCACCCTTGAAGCCTATCTTTTCTAATTCCTCTTTAAATGTATTACCATTTCGGTCCATTCGGCTATAAATAAAATTACGGTCAAAAACCTCTGCTATCCCGCCTGAACCTAATAATGGTGGTTCAAATCGAGCACCTTCTTCATTTGTGAAATTTACAATTTCGATTGGCCTCATAGTTTTGATATCGTTATCATTTAATGTACGCAGAACCTCTAGAGCTGTTAAGACTCCAAGAATGCCATCGAACCTTCCACCATTTGGTTGTGTATCCAAGTGTGACCCTATAAGAACCGGGGGCAAGTCAGTTAACCCACTTCGCCTACCGTACATGTTTCCAATGTCATCAATTCGAATATCCAAACCACCTAGTTCCAACCATCGAACGAAGACTTCTCTCATTTGTTTATCATCATTACTTAAAGCCAGACGACGTAAGCCATCGTCTGGAATCTTTCCTATTTGTGAACTTTTATCTAGAGTCTGTTTTAAACGTTCAAAATTAACATGTATGCTAGATTTCTCCATTTCATTCACTCCTAAAATTGCATAAGCAATGGTAATTTTTATTTGGCTTCGGATAAATAGTTTTCTTCATCATTTTGCTTTGTTATAAATGAGGTAATAAGCAATGTTAAAATTGAGAGTGGCAAACCAATAAATACCGGATGTAAACCAAAAGGATGTCCTGTAACTTGCCAAATAACTGCTATTATTAATCCGAGCCACATTGATAAAACTCCAGCTGTTCTTGTTGCACCTTTCCAAAACAGACCAAACATTACTGGAGCTAGTAGACCGGATACCAACATGGCAGTACCAGTTACCCAAAGGTTAACCAACTCTGGAATGTAAAGAGCTAGAACTAAAGCGAAAACTGAAACAATAATTACTGAATATCGACTGTATCTTAAAAGTTTAGAATCTTCAGCTTCCCTTAATCTAGGTTTAATTATATCGTTTATAATTGAAGAAGACCCTGCCATAAAAAAGGAGTCTGCACATGAAATCACTGTTGCTAAAAGTGCAACAATCATAATAATAACTAGAGGAAAATTAAAAACATAACTTATCACTTCATAATAAATAAGTGTTGGCTCCGCGTTTTCCAGTCTTAATCCGTATCTACCAAAAACGCCAATTGCAATTACAAATCCCCCTATCAGAAAGCCGACTGCAACTGACCCCCAATATCCATACATCGTTGTTTTTAAATCTTTAGCAGCCCAAAATCGTTGCCAAAGATCCTGCCTGACAAATTGATAGGCTCCGATCGTAAAGAGATATATAAAAACTTCCGAAGGTGCTATACCGAGAATACTTAAATTACTACTTTCACCGAAAGAATTAGCATACTGAGACATACTAGTCCAGTCTCCTGCTACAAATAGAACCACAAAAAACAATACAAAAATCCCTAAAGTTTGTATCGTTCCATGTATAGCATCTTGCCATATTACTGACTTCAACCCACCAAAGTATGTTTTTAAAGTTAATAATATCCAACTTATAACAATACCAGTAGTCATGTTAATCCCGACAGTCAAATTTAAAATTGTTGCTATTGCGACGAATTGCATACCAGTAATCGCACAGTAAGCAACTAATATACTTATCACCGTAGGTATACGTGCTCCTTCTCCATAACGTAAAGCTGTAAAGTCGCCAATGGTAACCATATTATGTTTTTCTCCAAGTAGCCTAATCCGCTTGACCAATAAAGAAGCCATAAGAACCCCTGCAATAAGGCCGCCAATATTTAACCATTGTTGCCCCATACCTAACGAAAAACCATTTGTCATATATCCCAACAATGTTGCGCCACCTATTGCCGTACCAACAAACGTCAAAATTAACGGAATTAGTGAGACTGACCTTCCAGCAACATTGTAATCATCATAAGTTTTTATTTTTCTGTTGTTAATATAAAGCGAAACTCCAAAAAGAAAAACAAAATAAACAATTACAACTATACTTAATATTATTCGTTCTTGACCATTGAACATACTGATCACCCTCTCGTGATTTCTTTTGTCATCGATTCACTATAAATCAATCTTCCATTTATAAAAGTACTTTCCACATTTATATCTTTTAAGTTTTCAACATCTATATCAAACGGGTCATCAGACACAACGATAATATCAGCTTTGCCCAATGGTCTTATTACACCAATAGATTGTTCTTCAAATGAACTATAAGCCGCATCAGACGTATAAGCTTTAAGAGCATCAAATACTGATATGTTTTGAGTCTCGTCTAATACCTGTCCAGTCATAGATTTTCTAGTCACCGCTGCATATATTCCTGTCCATGGATTCCCACCGGTAACAGGTAAATCTGAATTCCCTGGTGCAACAATCCCATATTCTTTAAATGACTTATGAGGATAAACCCTCTTCATTCGTTCTGATCCTAAATTATTCAAATAACTGTCGCCAATATGATAAAGGAAACCGATAGAGGAACCAGCAATCAACTCCATTTTTTTCATTCTGCTTAAATGGTTTTCTGTAGGAAGTGCACAATGTTCAATTCGATTACGCATAGTTGAGATATCCATAGATTTGCTTGCTTCCTCAAAACCTTGTAAGGCTACTTCTATAGCTCTTTCTCCAATCCCATGAATAGCTACTCTAAGTCCAGATTCCATAGCTTGTTTCATATAAGGTGAAACATCTTTAACATCACAATACAATATTCCTTTATCATTACTATTTTCATAGGATTCGTTTACAGCTGCTGTTCTGCCTCCGACACTACCATCAAGCATAAATTTCATGCCTTGTATCTTCAGCATGTCATTCCCAAATCCACTTCTTAACCCTGTAGATAAAACTTCATTATGGAGTCCAGTCATGCCATTTTGATCTAGTGCCCAGATCCATGGACGTACTCTTACATCCAACTCATCATTTTCGAGAAGATATTGATAGACTTGTAATTCTGCAGTTTGTGTAGACATATCATGAACCGTTGTAATACCCCATTTAGCAAAGTCCTTTTGAGCAAGCTTCATTCCTTTAACAACATCTTTAAACTCGTAATGAGGGATAGACAGCAGACCTTGGGCTTTTTCCTGAAGTAAGCCGGTTATTTCACCTGAAAACTCATCATGTACGATATGACCGCCTTTTGGATCTTTTGTTTCCTTTGTAATTCCACTTATTTCTAACGCCTTAGAGTTAGCAACAGCTACGTGACTACAAGTTCTTTTAAGAATCACCGGATGATTGGGAGCAACCTTATCTAAATCCCAACGTGTAGGATTGCGTTTCTCTTGCAACTTTGAATCATCCCAACCCCAACCTCTGATCCATTGGCCTTCCTGCGTTTCTCCAGTTTGCTCCTGAACTTTAATGAGAATATCTTCAATTGATGATACTTGAGGGGTACGGCAATCTATTTCTAATAAATTTAATCCATACAGAGCAGGATGAATATGACTTTCTACAAATCCCGGCAATACAGTTTTCCCATTCAAATCCGTAATTTCTGTATTATCTCCTTGCCAGGATAATGAATCTTCTTTATCCCCTACAAAAATTATCAAGCCGTCTTTCACCACAACACTGTTAGCTTTGGGGAGTGCTTCATCCATAGTAATCACATTTGCATTTATCAAAATTAAATCTGCCTCTTTATAGTTTCCCACAATAACTCCTCCTATTTTTTAGCAATTATTATTACTAATCTCATTTCTCTATTTCATTTTCGATATTACTTCCTCGCAAATATGAATGCGCTTTCAATTTTGTTGTTTTTATCCACACTATTTTACACTCTGTCATGCGCTTGTCTATTCTTCTTTTTAAACCACTAAACAACAAACTATTCAATTCTCCTCTTTTTAAAAAAGGAATATAAAAAACCAGAATATAGCCAGGATGATAGGCATCTCCCGACGATATAACTGGTTTTTGATCTAAGGATTTGCTTTACTTATCAAGTAAAGTCAATTAGATTCGGCAGTTAATTTATTTATTATTTGTAACTTTAACAAAAGTAAAATAACTTGTCAATAATTTTGTGAACTGATACATAGAAAATTTTTCTGTAAAAGTACGTAATTTAAGATTTAGGACCTATTAAATTAGCCAAATAACTCTCTTCAATTATTCAATGAGGGTAAATATAATAATATGATGGAGAAAGATAGTGTGTTTGAAAAGATAAAAGATGCTACGAGACAAACTCTTAATAGAAGAGATTATGAATTTTAGTAAATAAATCAAATTATAAAAGATCAAGCACAAAAAAATGAACTATCCCCTGTCAATAAACAGGGGATGGTTCATAAATATAGGGATCATGATAAATTTTAATAAGAGATTTTCACTGCCACAGTCTGATTAAAATCTCAGCATTTTGAACAAGAACTCTCTTAGCATCAGATGAGATGTGTTCCTCCAAAGCTTTATTGTTAATATGCCTCAGGAAGTCCTCCATTTTTTCTATTGCCTCTTTCAGCTGACCTTCTTCAAAATGATGTTCCGCTTGTTTTAATTTGTTGTTTAACTGGATTTTGAGCGGGTCATTTAATTCGCCAGCTTTAGCATAATATTCCATTAAATCCTTTATATATCCGGTATTTATATCATAGGCCATGGCACTTCCGCCACCTCTGCGAACAGCTTCAGCAACTGGTTGCTTATTGCCATCAGCTGTAAACCCAATCCCGTTAAAGGAGCCTATGCCCTGCGTGAGATCCGATATTTCGAATTTATGACCCAATGTTTTTAATTCTTCGTATTCTTGTGTCTTTGTAAACTCTTTTTCAATAATTGTCTCACCGGATATTTTATTTTGTTGTGAAATTCTCGCCATTTCTACTACATCAGGTAAGTCTATGCCTCTGTCCAAGTAGGACAAGATAATCTGACTTACGGTTGTGATAATTGTAAGACTACCAGGAGCTCCCCCTGCAAAGACAGGCTTACCATCCTGCATGATGATAGTTGGCGCCATAGTACTTAACGGTTTCATATGGGGTGCAGCTCCATTCGGCTCTCCTTCAGCTGCAAAAGAACGTGTTCGATTAGCCAGGACATCGTTAAGCATAAAACCATAGCCAGGAACAACAATTCCGCTTCCACCAATTGATACGATCGTGTTTGTATAAGCAACAACGTTCCCATATGGATCTGCTACTGTCAAATTAATCGTTTCACTGGAACCTTCTTCTTCATCGGTGTTTTCTTCCAAATCTGCATCCTCGTTAACTAGATTATCCGTTTTCATGCTCTCCACATTAGCAGCCATATCTTCAACTCGTATATCTCCTATGTGAATGCCAGCACCGTCTTCTCCAAACTCATATGCACCAATCATCAGACTTCCTGAGGCGCTAACCGAGTCATCTTCTGCTACAACGTCCCATTCACTAGGTTCTTCTTCATTTTCATTCCATACTTTAACAGCTAGTTCATTTCCAACAACCTTAAAACGAAGCATCATTTCTTCATCTATAAATTCATAATCAATGTCATGTAACCACGTGTTATTTCCATTTTCTGATTTCACTAAACGAATTCGATCTTGTGCAGGTCTAACATCCACCCCATAACCGTTATATGGGGAAATAGTTGGAGAAGGATAATCAGCACGCAACCAGAATCTAAGATGTGGGTCTGAGTCTGTATTCAAATCTGAAAAATGAAAAGGTACAAGTAACTCAGCGTTTTCAGTTGCACTCATATTAGCAACAGCAGTTCCATATGATGTATTTGCTGGTAGTTCTATACTTCCATAACCGTCACCACTTTGTTCCATGGTTGAATTTCTTGTATAAAGTGTAAACTTATCACTATTCCATGGGTCACCAGCATCTCCAGTGAACTGATTAGAAAAACCTGGCTCTGTATACGCACGTTCATCTGTTTCTTCCACTGTGATAGATCCTATTTTAAATCCACCAGCACCCGCACCGTCTCTATGCTCACGTGCACTAATGAGTAAGCTGCCTTCATCGGTAACCGAATCATCTTCTGCGATCAGATCCCATTCTTCTGGTTCCTCTTCGCCATCTTTCCATACTTTAACAGACAATTGATCGTCTACGACCTTAAAACGCAGCCACTGCAATTCATCTGTGACATTGTGATTAAATCGGGCAATTTCTTCAAGTGAACCATCTACAGTTTTAACTAGCCGGATACTGTTCCATGCCGATCTAATGTCCACTCCGTAACCATTGCTCGGACTTTGAAGGTTTGTAAATCTATCCGAACGCAGCCAAAAACGCAGGTCCCTGCTTTCACCAGGTTCGATGCCAAAAGGAACAAGTAATTCCTGGTTTTCAGCTCTTTTCATTTGAGTTAATATCCTTGCAGATGACCTATTTTGATCAGCTAGTTCAATACGACCAAAGCCTTCTCCATCAAGATCGACCGTAGCACCATCTTGAGTTTCAATCGAAAACTTACGATCATCCCAAGCATCTCCTTCTTCTCCTGCAAAGTCATAGTCAAACCCTGGATCCAATTCAGGACTAAGTTCATCCGTTTCAACAACATTAATTGGTCCCACACCGAAAGAGCCACCACCATTTGTTTCCTGGAATTCTATCGTACTGATTAACAAGCGACCCGGATCAATAACCGAATCATCCTCTACAACAAGATTCCAGTACTCCGGTTCATCCTGACCATCTGCCCATACTTTTACGGATAGTTGGTTATCGACGACTTTAAATCGCAACCATTGCAATTCATCTGTCAAATCATGATCGAACTCTGCGAATACACCACCTTCACCCTCGGCTCTGTTAATTAATCGAATATCATTGTAACCAGAGCGAATTTCTACACCGTACCCATTATGAGGACTCGAACTTAAATTAAACCCATCGGCACGTAACCAAAAGCGTAAATAACGATTAGCTCCAATATCATTAATTCGAAAAGGCACAAGTAGTTCTTGATTTTCTGACCATTTCATTTGAGCCGTAGCTCGTCCTGCTGAATTTCTGCGATCTCCTATCTCGAAATGACCGAATCCATTTCCATCTAGTTTAAAATCCGTATCATAGGACGTATCTACAAAAAATTTATCTTGATCCCAATTATCCCCCTCATCACCGGCAAAGTCATATTCAAAGTTTGCTTCCAATTCTGGTAATGGATCAGGGATATGATCTGGATTTTCTTGATAAAGCCACGCATCTCCCGGAGCTATTTTTCCAACTGCAGCTGTTTCACCGATTCTTTGACGGCGATCTTCAGCAAATCTTTTTGACATCAGTCCATCCACTGGTACATCAACATGAACTGGATCACCATGATACTGACCTCGATCAGCAAATCCCAAACGGGAAGCCTCAATGAAATGATGGTAAAATTCAGTATCTGACATATCGGAGAGCTCATAACCTTCAAGAATATTTAATATCTCGCCAATTAACAGTCCACCACTCGACACTGGCGGCATTCCATAAAAATCATAATCTCTGTACGTGGTAGTTATTGGATCACCAGTAACTACATCATAAGCAGCAAAGTCTTCCATTGTCATATCACCAGCTAAAACTTCTGCGTGTGGGTTCTCAACTACCGGTGGCTGGTTCACCGCTTCTACTATGGCTTCTCCAATCTCACCATTATAAAAAATATCACTACCCTTTTCAGCAATCAGCTCAAATGCATGAGCTAAATCAGGGTTTTTCAATACACTTCCTGCCTCAGGAACATCTCCACTCTCTGTTAAAAAGATATTCGATGTAGATTCAAACAAACGGAATCGATCAGCATTTTCCGTAATTTCTCTAACTAAATTATCATCGATTACAAAGCCTTCTTTAGCCAAAGTAATTGCTGGTTGAAGAACGTCAGCTAATGTCATTGTTCCATAATCAGCTAAAGCTTCTTCCCAGGCTTTTACAGTTCCTGGAACACCAACGGATCGACCACCATCTCTACGCACTTCACTTGGATAAATCTCTCCATTTTCATCTTCAAAGGCCTCAATAGTAAATGATTCTGGAGACATGGAACGATGAGTAAGAGTGACATGCTCATCTTCCTCTTCATGGAAGATATTCATCATACCTCCGCCTCCAATTCCGCCAGAAAAAGGACGAGTTAAATTATGTACAGCTGCTGCCGCAATAGCAGCATCTATCGCATTACCGCCATTTCCCATAATATCCAAAGCTGCCTGTGAAGCTAATGGATGCTCAGACGCAACTGCTCCCCCATTCCCTAATGCACTAGGTTCTTGTTCATTGTAAGGGTTTTCAAAGTTATCATCATAGTCAAATCCGGTAGCCTGTCCAACCATAGTAGGTGATAAAACTATCGAAATACTTAATAAAATACATAATAACTGTTTGTGCTTCCACTTAGACATTAACTTCCTCCTCTTAAATGTTTTATTTTAACTTAGTTATACATGAACCCCTTTCCTCCCCCAATCCTTCATATTCAAGTGTTTATATATCATTGGATTGTTTAAAATTAATTCTATATTATAAAAATTTAAAAAACAATTCATTGTGATAAAATGAGTATGTAGATCTATTCGTTGCTTTTAGTGGTTCTTTTTACCCAACAGAAGAATGTAAACTGTATGTATTCATTTAAAACCAGAAAGTCATTTATTTACTCTTCGTATCAAAAAAATCCCCTGTAGAGATTCTACAGAGGATAGAGAATAAACCTTATTCGGTGTGTGTTCTTGCCTTCTCTCTAAAAGGTTGAACCTATTGCAATAAACGAGAGGGAAAAGTAACTATTGTAGTTCCCTTTGTTAATAGATCTTCAACCAAAGAATCTATTACAAATTTCCTATAGACAAATACTTCGTTTCCAGATACGGATCAATGCCTTCTGAGCCACCTTCTCGACCAAGTCCACTCTCTTTCATTCCACCAAAAGGAGCATGGGCAGCAGAAGGAGCACCATCATTCCAGCCGAGTATTCCAAAGTCCAGTTGTTCATGTAAATACGTGCCCGTTTTATAATTATTGGTAAAGAAATATGCTGCCAGGCCATATGGCGTACCATTTGCAATAGCTATTGCCTCATCAATTTCCTTGAAGGTTGAAATAGGTATAATCGGACCAAATGTTTCCTCCTGCATGATCTTCATATCGGAATCCACATTATTTAATACAGTAGGATGAACAAAGAAATAACCTTCATCTCTATTCGCATCGTATTCATTGCCGTGAAGAACTTCGGCTCCTTTTTCAATCGCATCATTCACCTGGGACACAATCTTTTCAAAGCCCTTTTCATTAATAACTGGTCCTACTTGCGTATCTTTTTCCAATCCATTGCCAACTTTTAATGCTCTGACTTTTTCAGTCAGTTTTTCAGCGTATTCTTCTGCAATGCTTTCATGCACAAGAACGCGATTCACACAAATACAGGTTTGACCAGCATTTCTGAATTTGGAAGCGACCGTTTGCTCTACAGCAAAATCAATATCTGCATCCTCTGCTATAATCATTGGAGCATGTCCGCCTAATTCCATGGAGACATGTTTAACCGTATCGGCACTATTTTTAATTAGTAATTTTCCAACAGGGGTAGAGCCTGTGAAGGTAATCTTTCGGACAAACTCGCTATCTGTAAATAGACTTCCAACCTCACTGCCTATTCCATTGACACATTGTAATACATCTGACGGAATACCTGCTTCGTATGCCAGTTCAACCAGTTTCATTGTTGTTAATGGGGTTTCTTCTGCCGGTTTAACGACAAATGTACACCCGGCAGCTAAAGCAGGTGCTGCCTTTCTAGTCATCATTGCTGCTGGAAAATTCCATGGTGTAATCGCCGCAACTAACCCAACTGGTTGGCGACTTACCATAATACGTTTAGTTTCTGAAGCAGCTGGAATCGTACGTCCATATAAACGCTTCGCTTCTTCTGCGTACCAGTCAATATAACTTGTTGCATAATCGACTTCACCCAGGGATTCCTGTATCGGTTTTCCGCTTTCAAGTGTCATCGTTTCTGCAATTACCTCTTTATTTTCCTGTATTTTCAAAGACCAGTTCTTAAGTAAACGAGCACGTTCGTGGGCATTAACTTTTGACCAGCTTTGAAAACTTTCGTGCCCTCTCTTTAATGCCTGGTTAATCTCTTCTTCCGTGTTCTTCCGTACCTCTTGAATTAATTGACCTGTCGCAGGATTTTTTACTTTAATCGATTTTGTCATCTTTTTACCTCCCTTTAGCAATACACACGTCTTATCTTTTAGCTTTCTTTTTCAATAGGTAAGCATTATGCAAAGGATTTTTCCAGTATGGATAAACCTTTGGCTAATTCTTCATCTGTAATGACTAATGGTGCCAGGAACCGAACAACATTTCCATGTAAACCTGCCGCTAGTAATAATAGACCATTGTCATTTGCGTTTTTCACGATCGCACCTGTTTTATTTTTATCAGGCACCTTCGTTGTACGATTATCAACTATTTCAATTGCAACCATAGAACCTAAGCGACGAATTTCTCCTGCATATTCATGCTTTTCCTGTAGTTCCTTTAATTTATCTTCAATTTTTTTCCCAAGTATTTCAGATTTAGAGAGTAAATCCTCTTCTTGAATAATATCAATTACAGCTAATGCAGCAGCACAAGCAACTGGACTTCCAGCATAAGTACCTCCTAGTTCCCCCGGATTCGCAGCATCTAATATCTCTGTTCTACCTACAACGCCACTTAAAGGTAGTCCGGCAGCTAATGATTTTGAAACCGTAATAAGATCCGGAACCACGTCAAAGTGCTCAATTCCAAATAATTTCCCTGTTCGTCCAAATCCTGTTTGAATTTCGTCAGCTACAAAAACAATTCCATGCTCTTTACAGAATTCACTTACGAACTGCACGAACTTTTTCGGTGGAATAATGAATCCACCTTCACCCTGAACAGGTTCCATGACAACGCAGGCAACCGTTTCTGGAGCTACTGTTGCTATAAAAAATTCTTTGAACTCCTCGATCATGTTGTCGATATATTCTTCTTCTGTCAAATTAGCTGGCTTACGGTATACATACGGATATGGTGCCTGGTATACTTCTGGAGAAAAAGGTCCAAACCCAAACTTATATGGCTTTACCTTACTTGTCATACTCATCGTCATATTCGTTCTGCCATGAAATCCTCTTACAAAAGATACGACTGCCTGTCTGCCAGTATATTTGCGGGAAACTTTAACTGCGTTTTCAACAGCTTCTGCCCCTGAATTTAGAAGTAAAGCCTGTTTATCGAAATCTCCAGGCGTAATCTGACATAATTTTTCTGCCAAATAAATATATCCCTCGTACATCATCACATTGAAACCAGGATGCAGGAATTTTTCTACTTGGTTCTTTACTGCTTCATTAACTTTTGGATGACTATGTCCCACATTTAATGTTCCAATAGCACCTGCAAAGTCGATCCATTCATTTTCATACTTATCCGTTATGGTTGCACCCTCTGCATGCTGAGCAATATTTAAATTGCCATTACTGACACCCTTAGGTATATATTTTTTTCGTTTATTTTGTAATTCTTCTGTTGATATGTGTAACGTTTCCATCTATTTACCCCCTAATTATGTAAGAATATAGACTAGTATGACAAAATATTGGTACAATAAAAAGCACCAGATTCCTATTTTTTTAGGTACCAGAAAGAGGGTTGCACATGTTTTTTTTAGAACTAGATAAGAAAGGGAAGTCGACTTATATTTACCAGCAAATCTATGAACAATTAAAAAGCTCTATTTTAGAACATAAATTAACAGAGAACGAAAAGCTGCCTTCCAAAAGAAAATTAGCTGATAGCTTGGATATTAGTATCAATTCTGTCTCAAACGCATATGAACAATTACTTGCTGAAGGGTATATCTACACAATTGAAAGAAAAGGATATTACGTTGAAAATATCACGGGGTTTATACATAATAATGACGGTGCCAAAAATAACTTACCAGTTGATTTAGAGGAAAGTTTCTATGATAAGGAGGGATGGCTCTCTCTATCCCATATGACTGCAAATATATCCATGTTTCCTTTTAAGGAATGGGTTAAATGCCAGAATAAAGCGATAGACAATTATAAAAATGAACTCTCTGAGATCGCTCACCCTCAAGGCCCTTATGTTGTAAGAAAAACAATTTCCCAAATGATTGCACAATCACGAGGCGTTAAATGTTACCCAGAACAAATTATTATTGGTACTGGAACACAACCCCTAATGTGGCAATTAATGAATTTACAAAAATTGAGTAGTAAAATTGCTGTTGAAGATCCGGGATATTCCCGCATTTATCAATTATTAAAAAGCATGAACTACGATGTATCACCTGTAACATTAGATAACAAAGGGATAGATATACATGAAATTGAAGCCATTGATCCAAACATTTTATTCATTACACCATCACATCAATTCCCAACCGGAACAATTATGCCGATTTCGAGACGGATTGAACTCTTAAATTGGGCGTCGACTTCCACCAACAGATATATTGTTGAAGATGATTATGATAGTGAATTTAAGTATGGAACAGATAATATTCCCTCTTTGCAAAGCTTGGATCAAAATCACCGGGTAATATATGCTGGTACTTTTTCAAAAACACTCTTACCAAGTTTCCGAATTAGTTATATCGTGTTACCTCCTGAATTATTAAGAGCGTATCAGAATTATTATTCCGATTGGGTACAGGGAAGTAATACACTCAGTTTATATACATTACATTACTTTATTAAAGGTGGAGAATACGCCAAACATATTAAGCGAATGAATCACCACTACGAAATGAAAAGAAAAACGTTGATCAAACAACTTCAAGCAACATTTAAGGATAATATCGACATTCAAAATGTCCCTGCCGGCCTTCATTTTCTTGCCCATTTCAAAACAGAGAAGAGGTACGGGGAAATTGAAGATATGGCAAAGAAAGAAAAGCTTGAAGTATATTCCATAAAACGATTTATGTTAAAGGAAAAAGAACTTGAAGGAAATAGCATTCAATTAGTAATAGGGTTTGCAAATATAAAAACTGAGGATATTGAGCAAGCTGTAGACAGGCTATACCGGATTATTAACAATTGATCAATTACTCCTATTGGAAAAGAAACCACAACGAATATTAAGTAGTTCCGTTTAGAAGGAGAAGCATCATAAACAGCATATTGAGTAGCATATCTAATAACAGAGTGAAAATGGTTATGATCATCTTCGAATTAGGTTGCTAATAATATTGCACATCGTCACGTTATTTTAACCCTTCCTAAAAAGTTACAAAGGGTAATTATTATTTTATGTTAAACTAAGTATATATGATTGTGAAAATTCAGTTCTTTTATAGAAGTAGTAGAAAAGTATAATAAAACTTAAATAACATAGATATAAATACGTATGGAGGATTGAGAGTGTGGATGTAAATGGATTTGCATATTCTGCAAGCTTGACTAATGCTTTGACGATTGAGATTCCAGAGAGTAAATGGGATATTCAATTGATTCCAGAGTTAGGTACATTGAGAAAATTATTTATACATATAGTTCGGGTAAGAGATGTATATAGTGATGGACTTAGAACTGGAAAAGTTGAATTTCCTGGCATATTACCATCAAATGAAAATATAATTGATGAAATGGAAAGAAGTATGGAAGAGTTAGCTTCAGCATTTAGACAAACAAAATTCAAACAAATAAAAATGGGTTCAGATTATTTGTCAATCGCTGAACTACAAGGTACAACAATACAACACGAAAGTATTCATCAAGGACAATACTATGTGGCACTTAAACAGTCAGGGGTTGGGTTACCTAAACAGTGGGTTCAGGACTGGAATATGTAAAACATTAGAAATGTAAAGTTTTTGATAATATGTACTTAAAGTAACGCAAGAGTTGAATACGATTACGTTTATAAGATCTATTAGTTCTGAATTAGCTGAAAAGCTGATTTTTGAGTTGAAACATTTTTTCATTATAAGTAAATTAAGAAAAAAGTAGGTTTTCCCAAAAATAGGCCAATAAAGGCTTGGTATGTATAAAAATGGTAGGTTCACAAGAGGAGGTATTATTAATGGAATTTACTCACACTCGGTTACTTGTAGACAATTATAAAGAATGTTTTCTATTTTATAGAGATGTATTGGGATTTGATGTTACTTGGGGAGATGAAAATTCTAATTATGCTGATTTCAAATTTAATGGTGCTACTTTAGGTATTTTTGAACGTAAACAGATGGTTGAAGCTCTAGGTGAGGAATATTCTACTGATATTGAAAAAAGCTGATAGAACAGCTTTAATTTTTAAAGTAAAAAGCGTGGAAGAGACATATCAAGAATTAAAAAGTAAAGTAAAGTTTATCACTAAACCGACTGAACAAAGAGATTGGGGCATCAAGGTAGCTCATTTTAGAGATCCTGCAGCTTCACTTATAGAGATTTACGAAAGCATCTAAAATAAACAACTCATATATATACATATTTTTAATTTTAACTGGTGCAATCCCTCAATAAGTTTCCTTTATGTAAGTTAATTCGGATATTACATTATATGGAAATACTAAAGACCGACTCAATAAAGTCGGTCTTTAGTATTTCTAATTACACTGTTAGTGGCGATTATGGTTGCTAATTGAGTGTCTTTTTGCATTTTCTCCACGTTATCTGAATCACCTAAACTTCTTCGAACACTTTACTGTGTCGAGGAATTACTGCCAGCTTTATGCCAGATAAATTTCCCTCTTGCCTGCTGATAAGTAGGTATTTCATTTTCAGGTCGTAGTCATAGCTATTGATTTATATACTTTTTTATTTTACGGATCGCCGATGACTGGCTAATACCAAGACTCTCTGCAACTTTATAGCTGGACTTGTATAAATCATACGATTCTATAATTAAATACCGTTCCAATTGCTCGAGTTTGTCTGGTAACGATTTAGCATGTGAAATGGAACCAGCTTTGATATTCGGTGGCAGCTGATCTAACTTAATTTCACTTGTATCGGAAGTAATTACTAATTTTTCTAATAAATTTCTCATCTCTCTTACATTTCCAGCCCATTCATATTCGAAAAAGGCATTCATAACAATTGGGGAGAGACTTACCGTTTGTCCATACTTTTCATTCAATTGATTTAAGAAGTAAAAGGCGAGCGGAGAAACATCTTCTTTTCGTTCCCTAAGAGGTGGAACTTTAATGGGAATAACATTAAGTCTATAGTAAAGATCTTCCCTGAATTTCCCTTCCTTTACGAGTTCTTCAAGGTTTTTTCGAGTAGATACCAAAAATCGAATATCCATCTCCACTTTATTATTTCCTTGTGTTACAAGTTGTTGATTTTCCAACACATTCAAGAGTTTGGATTGCATATCATATGGCATTTCATCTATTTCGTCTAAATATAGCGTACTCCCATTCGTAAGTTCAATTATCCCTCTCACTCCGTAATCCTTACTTCCAAATAACTCCATATCTAAAGCTAAGTTAGAAAGGTTTGCACAATTAACTTCTTTATAAGGGCTTTGATTTCGATGACTTAAAGAATGTATTTTTTTTGCCATCATATTTTTCCCTACACCGGTTTCTCCACTAATGAGTACGGTTGTATCTGTCCGTGCTATCTTCAATGTGAGCTTCAAGACATTTTTCATTGATTCACTTTGGGCTATAACATCTTTAAATTCCTGGTCTTGTTTATCTTGGTCATTTTCTTTTAATTGTTTTTCTAACAAGTTAATACGTTGCTGCAGCTCAGAGTTAATCGTTAAATCCCTAGCATAACTGATAACCCGAAGTAGCTTACCCTCATCATTAAAAATAGGTCTTGATTTTACAAATAAGCGCTTTCCACGAGTTGTTCTTTGCATGATCTCTACAGGACGCTCTCTTTTCAGAACTTCAATTGTTGCTGAAGGGTAAAACAAACTATCTTCCAGTTCTTTAATATTCTTCCCGATTAATTGCTCTGCTGGAATCCCATAGTTATATTCACATACTTCATTCACAAGAAGTACAGTACCCATGTTGTCCGTTACAAAAATTTCATCTGAGAAATGATCGACTATTTCTGTTAATAATTCGTTGTCATACTTTTCTTCCATAATATCACCTGCGTTGTTAAGTTATTAAAAGTATAACATTATTTACCGATTTGCATTTTCATACACTTTTTTATCGTACAGAGCTAGCTAAACGAACAACGGACTCTCCTAATACCTTTACAGATTTCTCAATATCTTCCCATGACGTTTCTTCTTCTTCACAGTGACTCTTACCGTTAACACTTGGGCTAAATAACATGACTGTAGGTCCTAAATTATTCATATACATCGCGTCATGCCCCGCACCACTGAACATTTCATGGTAACCAATGCCATGCTGCTGACAGCTGCTCTGTAACAAGTCAATTAATGATTCATCAAACAATACTGGCAGCATTAAGGACAAATCCTCACAAAGACTCTGTGTATCATCCTCAAGAGCTACTTCACGTATTAATGTTTTTGCCGTTTCAATGCGCCTTAACAGTACCTTTTTATTAGGATGACGGATATCCATTGAGAATGTAACTTCGCTGGGAATAACGTTAATAGTATTCGGTAAAGAACTAATCTTTCCGAATGTCACCAGGGTTTCATCACCGAGGTTTTCCACCCATTCTCCTATTCTCATAATGGCTTTGGCAGCACTTTGCATTGGGTCGCGCCTGTAAGATATTGGGGTTGTCCCTGCATGATCAGATTCTCCTGTGAACTGAACCGTATGCCATGATAAACCTTGAATACCTTTTACTAATCCTATAGGCAATCCTTGTTGCTCCAATACTGGCCCTTGTTCAATATGAAGTTCGAAAAATGCCTCGAATTCCTTTAATCGATTAGCTTTATCCCCCTTGTAACCAATACGCTCTAGTTCACTTTCGAATGTTATGCCGTCGTCATCAACCATATCATAGACATGTTGTTTTGAAAAAACACCGGAGATTGCACCGCTACCAAGCATCGGATTCGGAAAACGTGCACCTTCCTCGTTAGTAAAGACCACTACTTCCACAGGGGTTTCTAATGGCTCAATTTCAAGGAGTGATTCAAGAATTTCAAATCCCGCAAGCACTCCTAATGAACCATCATATTTCCCTCCTTTTGGAACTGTGTCAAGATGTGACCCAATTACTATAGGTTTTTTACTTGCAGTTCCTTCTTTTCTTACATATATATTACCAAAATCATCAATCCGAACAAGAAAGCCAGCTTGTTTCGACCAGTCTATGAATGTGTCCCTAGCTATTTTATCCTGATCTGATAATGCTAAGCGATGGACGCCTTCATTCTCCGTAGAGCCTATTGACGCCATCTCATAAAATCGTCTTTGTAGCCGTTTCATATTAATTTCCATGATACCTCTCCTTTATAACCCTAATTGTACAAAGAAATACCCCCAAACGATTATTGATATCCCAATGAAACTGATAGCAATTCCCATCGTTCTCTTATATTCCTTTTTAAGTTTAGCTAATCCATTTTCTTCCGCTAGAATGGTCTTTATTGTACTTGAAGAAGCTTTAGTTTGTTTCATTTCCTTGTAATACAACTGTTCGTGTTCCGTTGGTTTAGTTAATAATCCAACACCGACTAAAGATACAATAGCTAGTGTAAATGCAATCATCAAGGCATCAATATGAACTGGTAATGTAATCCATCCACTTTTCGCCAGTTCTGTAACGGTAACGAATGTTATAACACCCGTTAGCATACTTGTTATAGCAGCTTTACTGTTCATACGCTTCCATTCTAATCCTGCTACTACAGTAGGTAACCAACCTGCTCCAAAAATTGCACCGGCATAGATCGATATCCAATAAATAGCGGATGGCTGGGAAATTGCAATTACACAAACAACGACACCCACAAGAATTTGTGCCCATCTTGCCGCTCTGAGTGATTCTTTCTCACTTGTTGGCTTAGACCGTAAATTTTCATATAAGTCACGAGAAAGCGCAAAACCTACCAAAACAAATAGCGTTGATGCTGTTGACATAATAGACGCCATGAGGCCTGCTAGTCCTATTCCTCCCAAAAATTCTGGTACGTGATTTAAGAATCCAATAATCATAACATTATCAAGGTTTTCAATTCCTGGTTGAAGGAATCTCATTCCACCTGCAGCTATAAATACAATAACTTGCATAAGTGGTGCAAAGAATACACCAATTACAGCTGCTTTCAATATTACAAAGTCGTTCTTGGCCGGAAACACCCTCGAAACCAATGCAGGAGTACAAGAAAAGAATAATATCCAGACAAGAAATTGCGAAATCGACCATCCAAGCGGCTGCTGATTTGCACCTTCAATAGACCAATAAAAAGGAATAGTCTCAGCAAGCCCTTTTATTTCTTCAAAACCCGCTTTCCCTATGATCATAGGTGCGATAACAACTGATATGGCAAGCATCGTGAAAAACATCAAGGTATCTGTAATTACTACACCATACATTCCACCTAGAGCACAGAAAATCAATAATGCTACCGTGAAAAGTACAATCATAACAGGGAAGGAAATATTTGTAACTTGACTTAGTACTAAACCTGCACCAATAAGTTGAATTACTCCATAACCCAGAAGGCCAATAATCATAATAACTACAGCGATAACACTAACTGTTTTATTTTTAAACCGTTTTTCAAAAAAATCTGGCATTGTTTTACAACCTAATGCCTTCATCTTGCGTCCAATATAGACAACAGCTACCAACGTTCCAATCCATGCACCAAACGATCCCAGTGCTGCTATTACCAGCGGTCCTTCCGCATACGAAACCCCTGAAATACCAAGCACAGTAGTTGCACTTAAATACGTCGCAGCCAAAGTCCCTACAATTAGTAAAGTTGTCCCTTTTTCTCCCATAACATAAAAATCATCTCTACTTTTAACAAATCTGGTAATACCCGCACCAACTAATATATAAATTGCTAACATAATAAAAAAGATACTAGTAGTCATAATAGATAATCCCTCCTCTTTTAATTAACCTTTTTTCGATTTATCTATTTCCTCATCTTCTGAACTGTTAATTCCATTACCCTCCAGTTCATCGATTACTGGTTTGTATTCTTTACGTAAAATCCATATAACCACCGCTGACGATAGAACCGTAGTTAATATACAGTTAAAAAACAGAATAAACACATCTACATTCATATCAAATCTCCTCCTTTTATTGTTCTTCCTCTATTTCACACCAACTGATTAATGTTTTCGCAATAATAAGAGCAGTCTCAAAGATTTTTTCCAATTCAATATACTCATTTGGATAATGAGCCATGTTAGTAACACCCGGACCGTATACAACAACAGGGACTCCGGCAAGTTGACTCAACAAACCTCCATCGGTACCCCACGGCGATGCCTCTACAAGCGGCTTCTCTCCAGTTACATCAAAATGGGATTCATAAAGTGTTTTCATTAAAGGATGTTTCTCGTCTATCTCACCTGGAAGCCACCTCGCGCCAAACCATTCAACTTCAACGGAAGCATTCGCGAACCACTCATCCGTTTTAGGTAAACCAGCTAAGTGATCTTCTAGAGATTGACTTGCGTCTTTTGGCGATTCCCCGGGCGCAATTCCCATTCTTCCTTCTAATATCACATGGTCTGCTACAGAGGATGGCCAGTTTCCACCATTGATTTTACCTATATTTATCGGTATTGGTATGGGGTTATTTTTAAATAGGGGATCTGTTAAGCTATTATTGCGCTGTTTCTCTAATTCGAGAATAGCATCATGTACAATCATTGATTTTTCAATAGCACTCACTCCTTCATACCGCGTTCCTCCATGCGCAGATTTTCCATAAACATGGACTTTGAACCACATAGAGCCCTGTTGCTTTGGAAATATCCGCATGTTCGTCGGTTCTGGAATCAATGCAGCATCTGCACGATAACCCCGCTCAATTGCAGCTAAGGTTCCTGACCCACCACTTTCTTCTTCTACCACACTCTGAAATATGACGTCCCCTTTTAATTTAATTCCACTTCGTTGGATTGCCTCAACAGCTAATAAAGCCGAAAGATTTCCACCTTTCATATCCGTC
The DNA here is from genome assembly GCF_036026595.1 of Virgibacillus tibetensis. Taxonomy (NCBI): domain Bacteria; kingdom Bacillati; phylum Bacillota; class Bacilli; order Caryophanales; family Bacillaceae; genus Virgibacillus; species Virgibacillus tibetensis. The sequence goes on from NZ_JARZFX010000002.1 coordinate 511,163, forward strand.
GATCCTCGGCCATATAACTTATCATCAATCACCTTTCCGGAGAATGGGTCATCAATCCATTGATCTAAGTCTCCCTCGGGTACTACATCAACATGACCATTTAAAATAATGGACTTCCCAGTACCAGAACCTTTTAGAACACCCACCACATTTTCACTTCCTGCAAAATCGGAACGGGAAGCGCAAAAATACTCATGTTCGGATAATAATTCATAATCAAGCTTCCATTTATCAACCTCGAAGCCACTCTCCTCCAGGCGGTCTGCTATAAGTTGTTGAATTCCTGACTCATTCCCAGCTTTACTAGGCTCTTGTACCATTTGTTGTAATAGGTTTGTATATGATTTTTTATTTTTCTCAATATAAGACTTTATTTGTTCAATATGCTTCATATTAACCCTCCTAATTTTCTGAGTTTTTTATATTCACATATTATCAGAAAAGTATCGGTTTTTATAAGTTAATAGTGGTTTATGATAAGTCGGATTTGACTTACTACTAGTAATTGCAACCTAAATATAAGTTATGTAATTGAAAAACGAGATTACGTAAAAAAAAAGCAACCACAATGATGTGATTGCTTTTTCTAATAGGAGCGTTTCTACTATTACTGGAATGTATCCCTAAGTACAACGTATTTCACAGCTAGTACTAGTGGACATCAACCAATGCTACTCCACAATTACTAAAGTCCAACTCGGAAGCTAAATAAGCCGATAACAGAATTGCTAGTCCAGCAAATTATTCGGCAAAATTTGCTAAAATTCGGGAAGTGCACTCCTATGCTAGCGGAGAAGCATATAATTTAAATGTGGAACAGCTTACTGGAGTAAAGATGACAGAGCGTTTTAAAGGGTGGCAAGTACCAGACGATTATATTGCTTTCTATGAGCCTGATCCAGGATTTTTGTTCAGCGAAAATTGTATCCAGGCATACAAGGAACTCGCAGTACACCACGGAGCAGAGCTTTCATTTAACAATCCAATTAAAGACGTCCAGGCTTATGAAGATTCTGTTAAAGTGATTACAGAAAAAGAAATATTTACTTCAGATAAGTTAATTATTAGCGCTGGATCCTGGAAGTGCTTTACTGGAAGAACCAAAAGAGAATAAAGAAGAACCTTTGAAAGAAATAAGCGAAGCAACCTATCTAAAATTTGTAATTTAATTTCCCTATATTTCTTAAAACAACCGCTGTTGTTATACCTAGAGTTATTCTCTGGGTATTTTTTATATTTAAAAATAAAAAAACGCTAGAACTAATGAGCCTATGTATTTCCACTAGTTCTAGCAATTTAAATATCTTTATATACTTATACTTAATACTGGCCTATTATTTAAGCTTCATTGCCTCAGCAATGATCTTTGGAAGGTCCGTATTATCATGGAATCCAACAAATTTATCCGCTTTTGGACCGTATGCATAGACTGGAATATCAGCTCCGGTATGATTACTGCTTGTCCAGCCAATATTTGCACGATCAGTTACTACCTTATTGATAGCGAGCGAAGCATTTTCACCATCTTGAATCGTTTGAATTTCTTCATTTGTTAATTCTAATCCAGTATACATATCAAAAACTGCACTTACGTTAGTGCGACCTTCATTTAATTGATCTGCCATATAATCTCCTGTAGCAGTTACATCTCTTAGTACACTAGCATTCAAATCTAGTGAACCGTTCGATCCAGTTGTTATCCCACCAGTATCATGATCACCAGCAACAACTACGAGTGTCTTTCCATCTTCTTCAGCAAAATTAATTGCTTTTTCTACCGCCATTTCAAAAGCTGCAACTTCCGACATTGCCCAAGCCGCATCATTATCATGACCTGCCCAATCAATTTGACTTCCTTCAACTACTAGGAAAAATCCGTCTTTGTCTTCTTCCAATATATCAATTGCAACTTCTGTCATTTCAGCAATGCTCGGTTCTTCAGTTTCAGCACGGTGGAGTTCTGGAGCAAGTGCATCATCAGCAAATAATCCTAAAAGCTTTTCTCCCTTTTTAAGTGCTATATCATTATTTTCTAGTAATTCACTTCGAGTTTCAATAAATTCATAACCTTGTTCTTCAGCTTGCTCGATTAAATTAAGCTCTTCTTGATTTCCACCCTGAGAGGTTGGTAAGAAATTGTTCTTCCCTCCACCAAGTAATACGTCCACTTCATTAGCAAGTAATTGTCTAGCAATCTCAGTTTCGTTATTACGACTTTCAACATGAGATGCAAATGCAGCTGGAGTTGCATGTGTAATCGTAGAAGTTGCTACGAGCCCAGATGCCTTCCCTTCCTCTTGGGATGCTTCTAAGATTGTTTGAAGCTCATTCCCATCTGTATCCAGACCAATGACACCATTATTAGTTTTTTCTCCCGTTGCCATTGCGGTTCCTGCTGCAGCGGAATCAGTAATGTCAGAGTTGGCAGAGTATGTCGTGAACGCCCCCTTTAAGTGTGCATCCCATACAGCCTCTTCCCCTTTGTAGACGCGATAGTTACTTGCATAGTTAGCACTAAAACCATCAGGAATCATATAGATAACATTTTCTACTTTTTTATTATTCCCTTTACCCTTACTAACACTATCCGGTTTAGCAGCATCCACCGACCCTAAACTTAACCCTGAAAGTACAAGACCAGTACTAAGCGCAACAATACCAAGTTTTTTACCGACTTTGTTAAACATATAACCTCTCCTCTCAAATTTGTACTACAATTTAAGAGTAACCGGTAGATATTTAGATTTGGTTACGAACTAGTAAATTTATCGTGAATTTTTTTAGTTCGAAATAGCTAGTCGCCAATTTACTAATCCTTAGGACATGTGATGAAAGACCCTCTTCCCAATAATTACAGGGGGTCTTCTGTTTCGGAATCTATATTCTATTTACTGCCCTTATTTTCTAGCTACCCTATAGATACCTAATACTTAATCGTCCTTCACTCACTAAACGACACTTGCCCATTATACTCAGGTAATGATTCTCTCATTTTTTCCATATTTTTCAGGTATTAATATTCTTGTGATGTCTTGGAGGCTAAATTGCACATCACCGACAATACGCCATTCCCTTTCCAAATAATAATTCTCCTCATCTGCATCTGTTTTAGATGCATCGAATGGTTTTAAGTACACAAATATTTGTTTCATTAAAACGGAATCTAACATATCTAACCCATTAACCACATGAATCCAAGCTTGTTCATTTTCTGTGTAATTTCTTTCATTTGAGCCATTAAAGAAATATACTGCCTCATATTGGTTTTAAAGCAATCTTCTCAGTTCTGATTGACTGGTCTTCCGTTCGCTTCTCAATCATCCTATTCGTCGCGATTTCAAATTTTGTAGTTGACTTATCAAAATAATAAAACTATTATAAAATTAGATTCCCCGCATAGTAGACAACCATCACATTCAATTCTAGAAAGGAGATTTTATTGATGATCAATAATACCTTTTACTCCCAAGAGAATCATGGTCCTTATGAACTTTACGATTTAGGAGATTTTGAATTAGAAGATGGTGGTAAAATCCCGGATTGTAAATTAGCTTATAGCACATACGGAGAACTGAACGAAACAAAGGATAATGCTATTGTCGTCCCTACATGGTTTTCTGGAACAAGCAAAGATTACGAGACTTACATTGGAGAGGGTAGAGCTCTTAATCCAACAAAATACTTTATCATCGCTATCAATCAAATTGGAAATGGTCTGTCTACCTCACCACATAATAGTCCAACCCCAAGTGACTTCCCGAATGTAAGAATAGGTGACGATGTCCGTGCACAGTATCAACTCATTACTGAAAAGTTTGGAATTAAGGAATTAGCACTTGTCGTGGGAGCCTCAATGGGCGCGCAGCAAACTTATGAGTGGGCTGTAAGATATCCGGACATGGTAAACCGTGCAGCACCAATTGCTGGAACTGCTAAAAATACACAACATGATTTCTTATTTACTAAAACGTTAATGGAAGCGATCACTTCCGATCCAGGTTGGAATGAGGGTAATTATCAGTCCAATACAGAAGTAGCAGATGGGTTAAAAAGACATGCAGACATTTGGGCAGTAATGGGATTAAGTACCGAGTTTTATCAGCAAGAGAAATGGAAACTTTTCGGTGTTGAAACGCTGGACGAATTTATTTCCGGATTTCTTCAACCTTTATTTCAAATGATGGACCCTAATAATTTACTTGCAATGGCATGGAAATGGCAGCGAGGAGATGTCAGCAGGAATACAAACGGTAATTTGCAAGAAGCACTAGGTAGAATCAAGGCAAAAATGTTCGTCATGCCAATAGACGAAGATATGTTTTTCCCTCCAAGAGACTGTGAAGCAGAACAAAAATTGATTCCAAATAGTGAACTAAGAGTGATTTATAGTATTGCTGGGCACTTCGGTTTATTTGGTGGTGAAGGTGCATATTATCATGACCAAATCGATAAGCATCTTAATGAATTACTTGCTACTTCAGTTGCTGATAAAGTATTGTAATAAAATGGGACATCCTAAGGACTAAGGCTTGAACGATTTTTCGGGAGACATGATTAATTTTGGTACATTTGTGATTACTGATTATTTCTAATAAGAAACCGAGCTGTCTGAGTGTAAGCAGCTTGGTTTTTTATGCCACCACATCAACTACAGAATGAGTACGGTTTTAAATCAACCTCAACCTTTTCTGCCAAAGCAACTTTATAACCTATTGTGAGACGAATATGAATACAAGTAAAGCAGCAAAGAAACTTTTTATCCATCGCAACACACTTACTTATCGTTTACAAAAAGTCGAAGAAATAACAACGTTTGATACAAAATGCTTTGAGCACTGTATGTTGCTGTATTTAGCATTGAAAAACCAGTTGTACTATATTCCATGTATCCTCACCTGATGAGAACGATATTTTGTAATGTTCTCATTTTTTGCGGCAAATTTTTCAGATACAACTGTTGTCATAAATCCCTTTTTATACACAATTAATGCGTTCAATACTCTATTTAGAGTTCATACATGAAATTCATTTTTAAAAGACGAATCCCTTATTCTCTGTTTATGCCATCTATTCTTCACACACCTTTCACTTTGGGAACGGAATATATTTTTGAAAGCAAATAGATAGGTTACTTTATTTCAAGGTCCTATGGTGAAGGAGGACCAGGTAGCGAAGTAGGCATTCTAGGGGGATTATTTGTGGGTAAAGTGTTAAGGCTGTCAAAGATGGTAGGTCCCACTAAATAGTCTTCTTGTTGTGCAGCATCATCTTGACGACCATCACTGACAAGTTTTGCTCCTTCTTTTTCTCCAGTTTCAATATAGCTTAGTGTACGTTTCTTATAGTTGTCGCGAATAACTGGTCCAAGGAAAACTCCTTCATCCAAACTATTCCCGATTTGAATATTATTTACTTTTTACAGTTCAATAAACTCATCTGCAATTGATCCTTCTACGGCTACAATTGAATCCGCCATGCAGCGTTCATAATTTGTGTGGTTGCATTATCTAAATTTGCATCACTCAATACGATCCAGTGATTTTTTGCACCAGCAAGTGCTTGCACGCGTTTCAGATTATCAGTACCGCGTTTGTAAACGTACTGCGACAGGCTGAGAACCAACAAAGGAAATAGACGCTGTTTGTTTATGATCCAACAAACCGTTTACAACATCATGCGCCACATGAACAATATTGAAAACACCGGCTGGTTGACCTGCCTCTTCAAATAATTCTGCTAAACGATTTGCGAGCAACGGTGTGCGTTGCATGGTTTCATCACAAAAGTGGTTCCGGTATCAATTGCCATTGGGAACATCCAGCATGGTACCATCATTGGAAAGTTAAATGGCGTAATCCCAGCAATAACTCCGATTGGATAACGATATATTCCAGATTCCAATTCCGTGGCAACCGATGGAAGTGATTCACCCCTCATAAATCTAGGCGCACCCGCAGCAAATTCCACATTTTCAATCCTACGCTGAACTTCTCCATATACTTCGTCTATTAAATCGTCACATTCCAAGATCAAAAAATGAAAATGGTGCTTAATATGTAGTAAGAGTTACTATTTATATATCCATTCAAACTTTCCGACTCAATCAAGTTATTGGGCAAATAAAAAAATCAAAAGTGCATGCAATCTAAAAATGGTAGGGATAAGGTCAAGACAAATAAAATTAATGGAATACCTGTTTCAATTAATCAATATAGTACAAGTATATGTTTAAAGAAGATTTAAGGAGGCACCAATATTGTGATTTTTAAATTAATGCCTGGATTAAAGCACCTTGTACAGTATAATTATGATAACCTGACCGGTGATCTTTTCGCAGGATTAATTGTTACATTTTTATTATTACCTCAAAGCATGGCCTATGCAATCATTGCAGGAGTACCCCTTGCTGCTGGTTTATTTGCTGCAACCTTTCCTTTAATCGTTTACGCATTATTTGGAAATTCAAAGTATTTATCCGTGGGGCCAGTTTCTGTTGTTTCTCTATTAGGCTTTTCTGGTATCTCCAGCATTGTTCAGCCACATTCTTCCCAATTCCTTGAGTTAATGATTCTTCTCGCATTAATTGTAGGGATTGTTCAAATATTTATGGGATTGATAAAGTTTGGGTCTATTTTTGAGTATGTCTCTCTCGCATTGATTAGTGGTTTTACATCTGCTATTGCGATTATTATCTCAGTAAATCAAATAAAATCAATAATGGGGGTCTCACTGCCGGGGTATAATAATTTTTTAAATTATTCTATCGAAGTTCTTAAACATCTACCCAAGGTAAATATTATTACAGTTGTGATCGGGTTAGGAAGTTTAATAATCTTACTAGCATTAAAAAAGAAATTTCCTGTTTCACCTGGACCATTGATAGTTATTATCGCATCGGTGCTAATTGTTAATTATTATGATTTAAACAAAATAGGTGTCGACATCGTTGGGGAAATTCCCCAAGAATTACCGGTTATTTCTATTAATATACCAGCGTTTGATACATTTTTAATATTAATTCCAATAGCTTGTATGATTGGGTTTATATCATTTGTTGAATCTTATGCCATTGCGAAAACGTTATCGAATAAAGAAAATGAAATACTGAACCCAAATCAAGAGCTGATTGGATTAGGTCTGGCAAATATGACTAGTTCATTCGTTGGTGCTATCCCAGTAGCTGGAGCCATCTCAAGATCGGCTGTAAACCATCAATCCGGCGCAAAAAGTAATCTTTCATTGTTAATAGCAGCATTTTTTATGCTATTTTCGATAATTTATCTAACTCCTTTATTTTACTATTTACCGAAAGCCACACTCGCAGCTATAATTATAATTGCTGTCTCAAATCTCATTAACTTAAAACAAATTATATATTATTTTAAATCTACATCTGTAGATGCTTTGATTTTTCTAGCTACTTTCATAGCTACATTAATGATTGACATTTTTATTGGACTAATCATCGGTTTTTTCTTCTCTTTCCTAGTTAAAGGTTTTAAAAAATGCTAACAGAGTATCTTGAAATTTCGGTGTTTAAACGCAAAAACTAGATAAACTTTGAACTAATCCAACTTCTCCAGTAATAATAAGACCGGGGATTACAGCACCAACTGACTTTTCATCAACTTTAATAACAGGAATACTTGTAGTATTTGTAATAAAATATACATCTGCAATTAATATTTGCTGTACAGTAAATGCTTTTAGTTTCGTATAGGTATTTAAAGTTGTTGCAAATTCCAAAACCTTATAATTAGTAATGCCATTCAATATTAGGTTTTTGGTTAAAATGGGTATATAAAACATCCACTTTTACGAATAATTAAATTGCTAAAACTGTCTTCTAGTCACGCATTCACCCTAATGTTTAATAGCCTCGTAACAACTCATCTTTTTAGTGTCCATCAAATCAATAGAACCACGAATTTCCATTCATACAAGAACATGGATAGGTAGAATGGTAGCTTTATAAAATTCACCGAATGGCCTGTTTTATCTTAAATTGATCTATTTAAGTTCAATATTTAGCAGGACTCCAAAACGGGTAAGCAAGCTGATTTGGAATAGCAGCATCGATTGCATTACCGCCCTTTTTTAACATTTCTAATCCAGCTTGAGTAGCTAATGGCTGTGATGTAGCCACAATTCCATTCCTGGCATAAATGGTCATTCTCTGAGATGAGTATGGATAATAAAGTGAATTAATATTCACTTATTATCCATACTATTAAGCTACTTTATCTTTTTTCTCCATTTTTTTCTTAACTTTATAACTTTGCCAAATTGCAAATATTATAGAAGCTACCATTAGAATAACCATGGTCCCAGATATTGGCCTAGTTAAAAAAGCAGTCCACTCCGGAGACAATTCCAAAGCTCTAAACAAATTCTTTTCAAACTCAGACCCTAGCACCAACCCAAGTACAAGTGGGGCTAACGGAACTCCCCCTTTTGATAACAAATACCCTACGATACCAAAAATAAATAGAGTCCAGATATCAAATAGGCTATTATTTAAGGCGAATGACCCTACAGCAGCTAACATTAATACTGTAGGAACGAGAATAGACTGTGGAACTTGAGCAATTTTGGTAAATACTCTAATTAAGAAGAACATTACAATAACCAGGACTATGGCAGCTACAAGTAAACTGACATAAATGCTTCCCACTAACACAGGTTGTGTACTGAATAGCATCGGACCTGGTGTTATTCCGTGCAAAATTAGCACACCCATCATAATCGCCATTGGAACATTTCCAGGTATACCTAGAGTCAAAGTTGGTATAAAGGCACCGCCAACAACAGCATTATTCGATGACTCTGATGCAGCTACTCCTGCCGGATCCCCTTTCCCAAATCTCTCCGGATTTTTTGAAAACTTTTTTGCCTGGTCATAGCTGACAAAATTGGCTGCCGTCCCCCCAGCTGCTGGAATAGCACCAATCAGACTTCCAATCAGACTTGACCGTAAGATGTTTAACTTTTGTTTCCACACATCTTTTATGATTAAAGCGTACGGGATATGTACATTCATATTTACCTTCTTTGCTTCGTTGCCTTGCTTTTTATTTTCTTTCATTTGTTCGATATTCTCCAGCATTTGCGAAAAAGCAAAGGCACCTATCAAAACCGGCAAAAGTTGAAATCCAGCGGTTAGAGCTTCAAAGCCAAAGTTAAAACGAACCTGCCCCCATGCACTGACACCAGTAGTAGCAATTAATAGGCCTATCGCCCCTGACATTAGACCTTTGATCATTGCTCCTTCGGATAGACTGCCCACCAAAGTCAAGGCAAAAAGAATTAAGGTAGCTATTTCCCAAGGACCGAAATTTAAACTGAATCTAGCTACAAGGGGTCCTATTGTTGTAAGAACGAAAACACTTAATATCGTTCCTATGAATGATGAAGCAACACCTATGCCTAAAGCTCTTCCTGGTTCTCCCCTTTTAGCCATTGGATATCCATCATATATTGTAGTAATGGAAGAAGGCGTCCCAGGTATTCCAAGCATAATACCAGAAATTAGACCACCTGAATATCCACCAACTAGCACAGCACTCATCAAAGCTAGCCCGCTAATGGCATCCATCGCAAATGTAAATGGAAAAGCAAGAACAATTCCCATAGTAACTGTAAAACCGGGTATTGCTCCGGAGATAATTCCACAAATAGTACCTATTATAATAAGTGACAAAACACTCCAATTTAAAATTTCCTGTGTAGCCAATAAAAAGAAATTATCCACAATTCACTCTCCTCTCTCCAGTTACTTACAAGTTTACATACAGATCTCTTTTTTACTGTAATTAAAAATATATCCCTTGTTTATGGCAGCATAATACTGAGCATTTCTGTAAAGGTAAAATAAACGAAGAATGTTAATACCGTTGTTACAGAGATATTGGTAATAACAGATTTGAGCCTCTTCAAACCCATCAGTAAAGCCTGACTAGCAAACATGAATAGTAACGTTGAAATAATAAAGCCGACGTTCGATGAGAGTAGAAATACGTAAAAACCGAAAAACAGAAACAAAAGTATAATCTCTCTGTATTTATTCCAAAATTTCTTAAAGTTAAAAACTATAGCTTGATTTTTATCAGTCTTTGTAAAAAAGGATTGAATCAATATAAAAATTGAAAAACCAGCAATGAAATATAAAAGAAACCTCGGATACGCAGCAGGACTAACCACCTGTACACTTGTTTTTTCACCAAACTTAAACGTCTCCATATACATGACTAGACAGACGATAAGGGTGCAAATTGAAAGTATGCGATTTTTCACCATGATCTCTTCCTCCCTCCGTGTTGTAATGAAAAGCTAATGAAGGGCATGTCCACCATTAGCTCGTTAGCTTTCTGTTTAACCAAACTAGAAATCCATATTTTTAGCTAGATTATCCAATCTCTCCTGTAAATCATCAAGCCATGACTTATATTCGTCATGGGGTTTAAAGTAAACAATTGACCCAAGTTCTGCTATTTGTTCTTGGACCTCAGGATCATCTAGAGCCTTTTGAAATGCTTCTTCAATTTTTATAATCACCTCTTCAGGAGTTCCTTCTGGTGCGAATATTCCTCGACTTGTTGCATTTTCCATATCAATGCCTTGTTCTGCAAAAGTAGGGATATTTGGTATACCTTCCAATTTTTCTTCATATGCAACACCTAAAGGTACAAACTCATTTCCAAAATAAGCTTGACCTGATGTATAGTTTGTCATTGCACTGTCAATTTGTTTAGCCAGTAAAGCGTTAATTTGTTCACCCGTGCCTTCATAACCAATCAATTTAATTTCATCTTCCTCAAGGCCCGCCGCATCCATCAACTGAGCTATAAAGAAGTGATCCGTTGTACCAGGATAATGACTATATTTTACCTCTCCAGGATTTGACTTTACATAGTCCAAAAATCCATTAATGTCTTTCCAACCTGAATCGGCGTGAACAGTTAGAATGTTCGGTGTTTGCGTAAGTAATGCAATCGGTTCGAATGCATCGAAAGAATAATCTACAACTCCAGCAAGATGGGCTGTGTGTATAACATCATGGCTTGCAAGAATCGTATATCCATCTGGGGTAGAATTTTTTACCTGTCTTGACCCATTTGTAGAACTTGCACCTTCCATATTAACTGGCACAATCGTTTGCCCTAAATACTGTTCTGCATGCGAGGCAATTAAACGGAATATAATATCAGTTGCACCACCAGGTCCATAAGGAATAATCATTTTAATTTGTTGTTTTGGATAATCCCCTGAAGATGCCGTTTCAGAATCATTTGATTCAGTTGACCCAGCTGATGAACTACAGCCTGCAACAATTATTAATAATAGTACGAGTAATAGAAAGTTGATTTTTTTCATCATTATTAATTTCCTCCTAAATTTAGTAAAGTAATCGCTTACAAAATTATAAGCGTAAACACTAGCCGAATAATTCCACCTCCGCTTTACTTATAACAACACACAACCTTACCAATATGATAGTCATTAATTAGTTTTAACTACAATAATAAGTATATACATATATATATCCCTTCATTTTGTATTATTATATAGAATCATTTTCACTTTGTCTACAGGTATTTACAATTTTTAAAATTTAATTACAATTATAAATAAGCTGAATTATTCACACATGGATAGTTAGATCATTGATAAAATCCAGAATTCATATTTTCCTGTTCCATTGAAAAACATCTCGGCAATTTGGCTGTTTGAAAATTGTTTTTAAAATGAAAGTTTGAAAATAGACGATTTTTGGGCAGACTACTCCCTTGTCTAAATTGAATTTTAAGTTTACTCCAGCTGCTTTGTTTTCCAGACGAACAAAAGAATATGCAAATAGAAACCCTACGAACAAGGATCATTTTAGTTTCCATCATATTAGTAAAGTCTGGACGATCCCTTTACTTCAATTTATCCTCAAGTTTCGTGTATAGGGATTTCTTCTGGAAAGAGCTCCAGTGAGTCCAAATTTATAAGAAAAAACCGCCACTCAGTGATTAAAGAAAATTGTGACTCTAGCTTGAAAAATTATGTGTTTAGGTATTATGTCCCTAGGGATTTACGTTTGGGTCCACTATATTAACTATTTTGAGATGGGTAACTCCCTCAATAACATAAAATCTATAAAGGAGTTATTGTGCCAGTCCCCCGCTTCCACATTAAGTTGTTACTTTTTATATAGCCCTTATTCATCAGTTTGTAAATGTCAATGATAATCTGTACATTTTTAATTGTTTAATTTGCCTGTATTTCCGAATTAAAAAAAGCTGCCAGATTCAATGAAAACTCTCCATTGAACTAACAGCTTCTACAAGGCAGGGAAGCCCCCACCTCCATCCTATTTCACCACTTCTCCTTCTAAAAACATTTCAATAGTTGCTAGAGTCGTTTCTGGTTCGAGCAACTTTATGTTTTGTATTAGATCACGCAACTCCACTTGTTTATTGAGCTTAATTAAGAATGGTAGTTGCAGAAAAGAATATACTTGTAACTCATCAGTCATTTTCACTATTTTCCCCTGGTATTCCTCCACATTATGGCTGCTTTCTTCTCTAATTGAAAGAATTCCCTTTGCGACAACACCGAATAAGACACCTGATTTATAACCTACCTTTTCTTGCATTTTTATAGACTCATTTGCATAATGAACACTTTTATTTTGGTCTTCCTTACGATAACAAACTGCAGCTGCTGCATAGACTTTTCCTAATTCTATCGTTGAATCTAACATCTCATGTATTTCAGTAGCCTTTTCAAGATAGCTCAAACCCTCTTTTGGTCTTTGCCAACATAAGGTTTCAATCAGGTTCGTATATACTTTGCCTTCCAAGCCTATAAGGTTAGATTGTTTTGCAATCTCTAGTGCTTTCTTATATTCATTCTCAGCTTCTTTAAAAAACCAATTAAAACGATAAATGTGACCTATTATTCGATGCGTTTCAGCAAGCTCGATGGGACTAACATCGTGTTTCAGTAATTCTTGAAGCATTTTTAGCGCTTTTTGAAAGTCACCCTGCAAAAACTTTAAGTCCGCATATTGTCTTTGAACCTTTATAAAAAAAGAACTGTTTCCTTCTTTCTTTTGAATAATAGCTAGTAGTTGGTTATAAAGGTCATTTGCTTTATTATAGTCACCTGATAGTCGTATGATATTTGCCTTTTGAAATAAAGCTACTGTATAAACTTCACCAAAATATTCTCTGGTCATGTGAACAGAATTTAAAATTTCCAAAGCAAAATCAAGATCCTTCGTTCTTCTCCAAAATACGGACTTAATTAGATTACTCGCATTAATTAGTTTGTCAGATTTTTGCTTCGTACCATTTTCTTGAACAAGGTTACCAACATCAACCCAATTCCCTCTTTCAATGAAATAAAAAGATGCTTGAACAAACTTTTCTACATAAGAAAGAGAAGGAAATTCAATCAAGTGTTGTATATTACATACTCTCCCATATAATTTTAAAAGTACGTCATCGGAATAGTTACGTGAATTTTTCAGAATATACTCCAATGCTTCATCCAAAACTTCTTCCACGACATCAATGTCCATTTTTTTCAAAATATAGGTGTTGATACTTTCATCTAATTTATATAATTTTACATTTTCGTCAATTTTACTTACTATCGATTTTTCTACAAAGTCTGTAAACATTGACGTTGGATAGCCTATAGAGAATGCTTGAATTATATTTTTAAAGTAATCGTAATCAAAAATACCCATTACAGAAAGCAGCTTGACCAGCTCTTGCTCTTGCTTCGACAAATGTCTGAGGAACCTTTCAATCACTTCATGTTCAGCGATATTAAAGTCTTCTGCGTTCAATTTTTTCCCTTTGGCTTTTTTAGTTTCATAAATCGTTACACATAAATCAAGATACAAAGGAACACCCTTCGCGGACTTTATAATTCCATTTCTAATATCTTGTTCTACTATTGGAACAGAATTTAAATAATATGCAGCATCTATCTCACTTAATCTTCCTAAAATATGCTGATCTAAGTAATTTGACCACTCTGGGTTCTGTTCTCCCCATTTAATATATTCTCGACTACCAATCAAAAATAGCCCTTTCTCACTGGCACCAATTAATTCCTTTATCCATTCTTCAGGTGATTGAGAAATAGCTTTATCTTCAAGCTTCCTAAGCATTGTTTCATAAGCATCAAAGTAAAATATATGTTTTATGCCTTTCTTTTCATAAGCGTCTTCAATAGCTAATCCAAGAAAGTAGGGGAGCATTTCCCATAATTTCATTGGATCTGTACTATTAATCTGTTCAATTTCAAATTTATACTTGGAAAATGTAGCATAATATTTATCTTGCAAACTTGAAAAAGACTTGGAAATTAATCCTACTGGTATGACTCCACCGCTTAAATTCGATCCATAATCAAGAACGCCCCAAACCGGACTGTCTTCACGTAATCTTTTTTTAATATCAATGGACGATTTCCCGATTGCTGACCAATACTTTACCAATGCGTAGTCAAACAAAATAGCTGGGACTTTTAATTGATTTCTTATTGCTAAAAGTATGTCTGTCGGAGAATTGAACTCAAACGAGTCTAAGCTGATAAAAACAGAATGTACATCTTTGATATTTTCATCTGAGGTTTTTCTATGTACTAATTCTTTTAATTCATTTAATAATTTTGTTTTGCCGATACCACCAAAGCCATAGTATACAAGCACCTTGAATTGATCTGATTCATTGAGTAATCCATCAACAGAAGAGTTGAATACTTTTGTTGGCTCTACTCGATCAGTAAACTTTCTTACAGCTTGGAAGTTCCCTGGTTTTTTAAATTTACTTAATGACATGCCGCGCCCCCTTAAGTTAATGAATACGGTGCATATAAAAGCCGATGTAATCGTAGAGACATAGGAAGATTATTCGTTCCATTACTCAAATGATTATAAAACTCATTAAAAACGCCATCATAATGATTGACTAAGCGGGTATTCTCATTCGAAAAATCCTGTAATACAGAAGTAGTTTGATCCGGATCTACCTTTATAACTTGCTGTTTTGAATGTTCGAGAATAATAGATTGATTTGTATCATCAAAATATAATATGGTTTGTTTACTGTTTTTTCCTAAAGTCCAATTTGTATCAATTTGTCCCCTTCCAATTTTTCTTGTGCCTTGAATTGGAAAAGTAAAGTCAACACTTCCTTGGACCTCTTTACATGGAATTCCCTTAATTTCACTTAGTCGACTATCTACTATATGTACATGTTGAATTGGCAACAACTTTTCTAAAACGCTTAATGCATTAATACCGCTATCAATCCAGCTTCCCTGTAGACTAATGGCATGAGTCTGCAAATCACCGTTGATCAGATAAGGATCATAAAATTTACAGTGAAAACCAGTTATCGGACCAAATTTCTCTATCCCGTTTGTTTTATATTCCTCTAAAAACCACAATAAATCTTTTGCAAAAGAAGCATGGTAAGCTATGGAAAAGATAACATTTTGCTCTTCTGATATATGTTTCAACTTACGCAATAGTTCAGTACTAGGAACAGCAGGTTTCTCTAGTAAAACATGTTTACCTTTTAAGAGAGCATACTTACAAATCTCATAGTGTGTTAAATTTGGTGTAGAGATCAGTACAGCATCTAAATTTTCAGCAAGAAGGTCCTGATAGTCATCATAAAAAGGAACTTCTAAATGAAATTGTTTTTCCTTATTTCTATCACTATCACATACGGCAGCGATTTCATACTGTTCTACTTTTGCTAAAGCTTTCATCTGATCCCTCGCAATGTGACCTAATCCTATGACACCAATTTTCACAGGCGTACCCATTGATCCACCTCCTACTATTTATTCTAAATGTTACTAAGGAAAATTGAGGGCCTGAAAAAAAATCCCTCTTAGTAGTACTGGATGCCAGTAATGACCCCGAAATAAATAATAACTATCGAAAAGAACTCAAAATGAATTATGACCAGAATGGAAATGAATTGGCTAACTGCCAGTGTCCCAATAAGTCATCACAAAACCGGGAAGTGCACCTACAAATCACTCACACCGGAATTTGTTTTTATATATTTCTCTATAGCCAGATAGTCGGCTGTATAGGATATATAGTCCTCACCGTTGAAGTAGATCTCTGTTCTTCCTGTGTACCATCTGTAATAACCTTCATTTTCATATGGCGGCTCTCCGTATGTATCCATTAATGATTCCAGAAGCTCTTCACTATCTTTTTCATCCAAATTTCTAAAATAGTAATCTCCTTCTATTAAAAGGTAGTCATCAAATACAAACGTATCCGGCATATTTTCTATCTTTTCAATGTTTGCTTTATTCTTCTTTTCAAATTCATCATTCAATTGTTCATATTCTTCATCGCTTAGCGAATCATCACTCAATTTATTAAAAAACTCCACGCCGCCTTTGTAGAAGGTTTCTGGAAAAATCACACTATAGTTATCCACTTCACGGTAAAATGTATAAACTACATCAGCTTCTTTCCCATTGATGAACATATCGTCATATCTGAGCTCCATGCCACCACCATATGAACTTGAATCCTCTTCATATAACGAATTACTATTGGATTCTTCGAGTTGAATAACCTCATCCATCGTCATTCCCCACTGGGCATCTTTAAAATCCCTTTCTGCTTGCCCTCCACAGGCTGCCAGTAAAAATAATACTAAAAACAATACAAAAAATACCCCTTTTTTTCTCATTCTCTTCTCTATCTCCTTCTTTATCTAGGTATAAATAACCGCCTCTATTTTACCATAAAAATTATTCATAATACTATATTTTCTGCATCAAAAAAACGGGAGTGCAGACTCCCGTCCATTTTGGGAAACCAAAACCATCTAGCGATTAATTATCTTTAATTTAATATATAAAGAAAGATAATGTTTCTAAGATCTACTCCAATGTATTAAAATAAAATAATTATATTTCTATACTATAGAGAGTTAAAGAGTTTTACCTATCTCTGATCTGAATGATATTGATTTATATGAAGTCATTAATGTAATTGAAATATAAGAAACTCCACGAAACCGAGAAGGGACAGAGGGGAATAGTTCACTGGCCCAATCTTAAAAATGGAACAAGAAACCTGTACCTGCGGGAACCAAGGCATATAATAGTGTGCACACTGCACTCTAACAATTTTTTAAACCAGCGGCCCTATTCAACAAAATATGATAAAAACTGGAAAGTGACACCTAAAAAGGATTATAAAAGCGGCTGCCATCGTAAAAGGTAATAATGAGTGAACCTGTTAATAGTAAGGCGCCTACAATAATTATTATGTAATCAGAGCGTCTAAAAGGCTTTTCATTATACCATGTCCGTTTTTTATTCTTGCTGAAACCTCTTAATACCATCGCATTACTAATCATTTCAATTTTTTCTAAGCTGGAAAAAATTAATGGAAAAATAATGGAAGCGAAATTTTTGATCCTTGTAACTAGTTTTTCGTTCTTGGATAAATCAATACCACGCGCTTGTTGAGATTGAGCAATCGTACGAAAGTCTCGTTGAATATCTGGAATAAAACGTAATGCCAATGAAACAGAATAGGCAACCTTATAATTTACACCAATTCGATTTAACGATGAGGCAAATTCACTGGGATGCGTAGTAACAATAAAAAGCAATGCAGCGGGTATCACAACAAAGTACTTCAGCGTGATATTAAACTGGTAAAACAACTGCTCCCATGTCACATTATATCTACCTGCAATTTCAAACAATACATGGCTCGAACCGTATAGCTTTACACCCTCTTGTGGCGAGAAAATATAAATGGCTATATTGTTTATCACTAAAAAAATTAGAATGAAAATAAGAACAAATGCAATATCACGAATCTTTGTTTTTGAAATAATAAAGATGATTATACTCATTACAAATAAAAATAGTAAGACCCGTGTATCATACGTAAGCATGGCTGCAGTTGACCACATCATAAAAATTATAAGTTTCGTAACCCCCGATAAATAATGGACTGGTGTTTTTCGCTCAATATAGGAAAGCATCTCTATTGCCATTTCTTTCGAACCTCCTTATCGAAGGCAATAAACCGGGCAACAAACTCTCTTGATTCATCAATTTCTGCTCGTACAGCCAATTCGTATAATGATGTCTTCTTTAAATTTGCCTGATGGATAACTGATTCATCGGTTAGGACATTTACAGCAGATTCATCAGCGATTACTTCACCGTCTGCAATAACAATTGCCCTTGGCGTGTATTCCTGCATTAAATGCATGTCATGAGTTATCATAATAATAGTAACACCTTGCTGATTTAATTGGACTAGGAACTCCATAATCTCCGTATAATGACGGAAATCTTGTCCTGCAGTTGGCTCATCAAGGATAAGAACTTCAGGATTTAATACTAGAATAGATGCAATCGTCACTCGCTTCTTTTGTCCAAAACTCAATGCTGAGATTGGCCAATTTCGAAATGGATATAAACCGCAAATCTTCAACGTTTCTTCAACACGTTCTTTAATTTCTTCTTTCGATACTCCGCGCGTCACAAGTCCTAACCCCACTTCATCAAAAATCATGTGCTTTGAAATCATCTGGTTGGGATTTTGCATCACCATTCCAATTCGCTCCGAACGCTGACTAATCGTATCATTAGTAATGTCTTTATTATTGAAAATGATGCTTCCTGAATTTACTTTTTCAAAGCCACAAATTAACTTCGATAGCGTTGATTTTCCAGCTCCATTTCTACCAACAATACTTAACATTTCTCCTTTACCAATTGAAAAGCTAACATTTTTTATCGTTTCTTTTCTTTTCATATATCCAAATGTGACATCTTTCAACTCTAATACTGAGGATGATTTTACATAATGAGTACTCGGTTTGATTGATTCAAACCATTTAAATAGATTATCCTTACATACCTCGATTGCTAACGTATCCAGGTGAGCTGGCCTGATTTCAGCTGTCACCTCACATCCAGCGTATTTTATCGCCTTCACGTATAAAGGCTCCCGGATATTACTGGATTCCAAAACCGATGAAGCTAGAAGCTCGTCAGGAGTAGAATCACTCACTACCCTGCCGTCATCTATAACGATTATACGATCAACATGACAATATAAAACATCCTCAAGCCGATGCTCAATAATAATTACGGTTGTGTCTGTATCTTCCTGAACACGGTCGATTAAACGTATAGCATTTTCACCCGTTGCAGGATCAAGATTTGCCAGTGGTTCATCAAATAGTAGAATATCCACATTATCAACCATAACACCCGCCAGAGAAACACGTTGTTTTTGTCCTCCAGAGAGATCATGTAGTGAAGAATCTAAATAATCGTTCATATCAACCAATCTAGATACAGATGCAGCTTGTTTATGCATCTGTTCTTTTGGAACACAATCATTTTCTAATGCAAAAGCAATATCCTCTCCAACCGACAAACCAATAAATTGGCCATCCGGATCTTGCAGAATAGTTCCAACTATCTTAGATAACGTAAAGATATCAAGATTCTTTGTTTCTTGGCTATTTATCTTCAGACTTCCTTCTATATCCCCTTTATATGAGAAAGGGACCAGCCCATTAATACAATGAGCTAGTGTACTTTTTCCAGAACCTGATGGTCCGACTATCAAGACTTTTTCCCCTTCATATATGGTTAAATTTATATCATAAAGTGTAGGATTAACTTGACTTCTATGTTTGAATGTAAAATTTTCAAATTGAATAACTGGCTTCTTCATATCAAGAACTCCTTGAATTCCAAATCTTAACAAAATTACTTATTCTTTAGTTAAACTACCAGTCTGACTACGTGTTTTAGCGTATGTAATCAGCAGGATTGTTCCAATAATACCAACTGTTAATATGTTCGATACACCTGCAACAATTCCTTGTAAGTAGACTTTATTTGCAGGCTCCGCATAAATCCATATATCCAATGTAGGTGCAATGAGGAACCAGCCAACGCTCTGCGTTATTGCTTGTGTAATATTAAATTGTATAATTTGTTTTGTTCCAAAAGTTCCAGCCTCTATATTTATTTTATTGGATATTAATCCAATACCAAAGCCGACAATTAATGAAACAAGTACCCAGCTCCACCAAACAGAACCGTAAGACAATGCATCATTCAAAACATGACCGATAAAACCAATTAGCGCACCTGCAATAGGTCCAAAAACCACAGCCATTAATGCCAAAAATGCATACGCTGTTTGAACTGTAGTATTCGGTATCCCGGTAGGTATCGCTGCAAATTTAGCCAGAATTGCAAATACAGCAGATCCAATTCCAATAGCAACAATAGTTTTAATAGATAGACCACCATTTCTCATTTTTACATTCCCCTTTAAATTATTATTTTTTTATTATATTATTATAGTAGCGAGCTAATAGTTTAATTACTACTAAATTTCGGAACTTTCCGAATAATAATTTTCCAATTAGCACCTGTCTCAATATGATATGCTTTTGCAAATGAGCCCTGATTAATTGCTACACCTAATTTATCCAGTGAATTTACATATAAGAGTGGCTCTCCTAAATGGCTGTCCGCAAAAGAACGCCCATAGGTCATAATATTTTTATATACCTGGTGTGTATTATTTGCTATTGTCACTTCAAGAGAATCACCGTATTCAAAAGCTGCTTGTATGAATAACTCACGGTTTATATTCGTCCATAAGTTACCAAATCGTATATCAAGAATATCAATGTTTCCGTTAATTTTCCCTTGATCGATAGATGCTTCTGGTTTTAATAATTCAACAATGTCATCTACTTCAATAAGAGGTCCCACCTCTTCAAATGAAATGACATTTGCAGCCAGCCTTCCAGCAGTATAAGTATAAACATCGCGACCATGAAATGTATACGATTCCCCTGACTTTGGCAGGCGGTTGACTTCCTCATCAATGATTCGAGCTTCCACAATTCCTATATCCTGCTTTATATGTGTTAATGTTCCATTATCAGGTGTAATAATATATTGATTATCAATTGTTTTTACTACCACACTTAGACGGGAAGTGCCTACCCCCGGGTCCACAACAGAAACAAACACAGTTTCATCAGGCCAATACGTAATTGTTTGATAAAGACGATAGGAAGCCTCCCAAATATTATACTGTGGTATTTCATGGGTCAGATCGAATATCCTAATTGACGGATCAACAGAAATTGCCACCCCATACATGGCACTTACTGCCCCATCACCAAGTCCAAAGTCTGATTGTAAAACCAAATTTTTACTCATGTAAATCCTCCTCATTTTTTCTGTTTTATAGTTGCTTCTTCTGTTTACTCAAGTAAAGTTGGAAACAAAAAACCACGCCCTTACCGAATAAACGATAAGGACGTGGTTGGATAAACGTGGTACCACCTTACTTTACTGCATGCTCACACATACAGCCTCATCAAGTACGAAAGCCAATAGACTCTTTATACTGTGGTATGGATAACGAGTACCAAATCTCGTCGTAACCTAATAGTATCCAGCGATACGTTCAGCACGAGACTCAGAGGCCATTGTTCAGATTCCTATTTATACTTCTTCTCAGCTACCGAAGCTTTCTGTAAAAAATAGCTAAACCCTACTTTTTCTCTTCAACGTCTTTTCAGAAAATTATATTCAATTTCTTATTAAAGTTATTATACGTAACCGTTTTTTAAAAAGCAAGTAATTTTTTTAGAAAAATAAAAATTACTTGCAGGACCACTAAATATTGACTAATTAGGCTACATATATCCAAGCTTCATTTTGTGGCGGCATCCTTCTGCTAATGATTGATTGCTTAAATGCTTTGGTATGTTTAGCCATTGTCGCTTCCGTTTAGTTGGATTTGTTCAATATTGTGTCTTGATTGGGAATAGTTTGCTCTAAATTACTTTATTTCCTCAAACGTTAAATTTGTTTTTGTATCTTCTTTAACCATTAAATGTACCCAAGATCCAAGCTTCTCTTACACAGTATGAATCCCAGCCTGTAACTTTTCTTCATCGTATGCAAAACGATAATTACCAGTAAAATATACTGTACATAGTGAAAGCCAATAAACATAATTATGAAAAGCACTAATGCCCAAACAAAGAACCCGAATAAATCATAAAAATCAGTGACTGGATTTGGTCGCCATTATATTTTCCCTTTTTGGTAAAATAATTCCATCTCTTCCCGAGGAACAAGTCCACCACCGGTAGCCCATGCTATATGCGTGGCTGATTGTGGATCTATATTATTCTTTTTCATATAATCCGATTCTGTAATTTTATATGGACCAATGATTCCACCTGTTGCAGATGGTTCAAGATAAATCCCTTCCGTATCTGCGAGGAGTGTAAGTAACTCAAATAAGGTTACATCCTCTAAAGTATATATCCCACTCACCAGTTTTTCACTAAAGCTACTGGCAAATTTAGATGGCCTCCCTACAGCCAATCCATCCGCTTCAGTTACATTGTCAATTCCAAAATCTTGTACACTTACCTTCTCCTTTTCCCCAGTTAAAAGTCCTAACAATAAGGAAGGTGATTTTACAGGTTCTATAAAAAAGCAATGAACGTTATCGCCAAATACTTGCTTCAATCCAAAAGTAATCCCTCCTGGAGCTCCACCAACTCCACATGGAAGATATACAAATAAAGGGTGTTCTTCATCAACAGAAATATTTTGCTCTTGCAGTTGTTTTTTCAAACGAAAAGCAGCTGTACTGTAACCTAAGAATAGATGTTTCGAATTCTCATCATCTACAAAGTAACCAGTTGAATTTTCAAGAGTTATCTTTCTGCCAATTTCCACAGCCTGACTAAAATCACCTTCAAATTCAAATACTTTGGCTCCTTTTTCTCTTAGTAGATTCTTTTTCCAGGCTTTTGCATCCCTTGACATATAAACTGAAACATCAAAGCCTAATTTTGCACTCATTATTCCTATACTAAGCCCTAGATTACCAGTTGACCCAACCCCAATAGAATGTTGTTTAAAAAGTTCTTTAAACTCTTTATTAGAAAATATTTCGTAACCAACTGTTTCACCATTAATCAAACCTGCGTCTTTTGCCAAGCTTTCAGCATGGTAAAGAACCTCATAAAATCCTCCCCTAGCTTTAATAGAGCCAGCAACTGGCAAATCATTATCGCATTATAAATATATATTTTCGACAGTATTAATTCCGAGTTGCTCGGCTAATTCTTCATTCATACCACTTAATCTCTTTAATGGTGATTCGATAATTCCATTTGTTTTTTCTAACTCTGGAAATTCCTTTTTAAAAAATGGCATAAATCGATTCCATAGCTCTTCAGCTTTTAACATATCTTCCTTATCCAATGGCAAGAATTGGATTTGATTAAATTTGGTTAACTTCGAATTTATCCAAAGTGATGGCTTTAGATTAAGTGTATTGTCAAGAAAAGGATACAGTTTTTGGTACTTTGAAATTCTTTGTTGAGTTAACATTTTTATTCCTCCTTACATGACTGAGATTCCTATTAAAAGAAGATTAATAGGAATCTCAGTCCATACCTAAAATATAGCTCTACACAGTTGCTTTACTAGTTTTAGAATCTCTTCGTAATACTTTACCGGCAGTTTCATTTGTATACTTACCTTCTTGTACAGTTAACACTCCATTGACGAAAACATATGAGATACCACTCGGTAATTGTATTGGATCTTCATAAGTAGCATTATCGCTAATAGTCTTAGGATTAAAAATAACTATGTCTGCCCAATACCCTTCTCTTAAATAACCTCTGTCCTTCAATCTAAGCAACTGAGCAGCTGCCCCTGTCATTTTCCTTATCCCTTCAGAAAGTGTGAAGATACCCTCATCTCTAGCGTATCTGCCAAGTACTCTGGCAAAAGTACCATAAAGCCTTGGATGTGGTTTACTACCAAAGATACCGTCAGAACCCACCATTTGAACAGGATGTTTCATTCCATAAATTAAATCTTCTTCAACTCCCCAATGAATTGTCATAGTTATTGCGCCTTTTTCTTCAACTAATAGATCTAAAGCTGCTTCATCAGGTTCCTGTCCGCGTATCTTTGCAATCTCAGTCATACTTTTCCCTTCAAATACCTTATTCTCTTCTGTAGATACTGTATTAATAAAAATATTTTCCCAGCCGCAATTATAAACCCAATTTTCATAACTATCGTTTTCTTTAATTTCCTGCTTAATTTGGCTTCGTACAGTTGGATCTTCTAACCTCTCATGCATTTTCTTGGCCCCACCTGAGTGCATCCAAGGTGGCAAAATACTATGGAACACGGTAGATCCTGCTGTATACGGATATTGATCAAATGTTACCTCTATTCCTTCTTCCCTAGCTTTATCAATATTTTCTAAGAATTTCTTAAACTTATCGCGATTATACTGACCTGCTACTTTAAAGTGAGAGACATGTAATCTTATTCCGGTTTGTCTTGCTACACCCACTACTTCATCTAAAGCCTCGAGGGACTTACTGCTCTCATTTCTTATATGAACAACAAATATCCCATCATACTTTGCTGCGCCTTTACAAATTGCTATTAGCTCTTCCTTATTTGAATAGACATTAGGGGGGTAAATTAATCCGGACGATACACCTACTGCCCCTTCTTCCATACCTTTCTTTACTAATTCAGTCATTTGTTCAAGTTCTTCTTCTGTTGCCGCTCTTTCTTCAAATCCCATAACAAGTGTCCTTACATTCCCGTGTGGAACAAGGTGCATAATGTTACCCGCAGTAGGGATATTTTCTAAGTATGTCAAATAGTCTTCAACCGATTCCCACGGCCAGTCACCAATATCTCCATCTAATGCCTTAAGTTGTTCTTGCCATAGAGGTTTAGTCTCTGAATTAACAGGAGCAATTGAGATTCCATCTTGCCCATGTAACTCTGTGGTAATTCCCTGTAATAATCTAATTTTGTGTATCTCAGGTTTCGTACACAACAAATCACTGTGTGAATGCGTATCAATAAAACCTGGAGAGACTGCCAACCCTTCTGCATCAATTTCTGTTTCTGCTTTAGACAAATGAAGCTGTCCGATTTCAGCTATCTTTCCATCTTTAATACCAAGGTCTACTTTCGTTGATGGATTTCCACTTCCATCATATACTTGTCCATTCTTAATAATCATATCAAACATATAAACTCTCCTCATTTATTTGGCTATATTTTTATTGACTTGGTTAATATTCTTAGAAGGGGTAGCTCCCCAAAACTTATTGATTATTTCTGCACTTGGTTTTTCTGTTAAGTAACTAAATACAATCATGCTAGCAATATTTAAAAATAGAGAGATAGCAATCGGATGCATTCCAAATGGATTTTCAAACATCATTGTTGCAACAATATATGAAACGAATCCGATACACATTGAAAAGATCGCTCCCCATTTATTTGCTCGTTTCCAATAAAGACCGAAAACAATTACTGCAAATAAGGTAGCTTCGAGTCCACCAATGGCAAAAATTACAACAAACTGGATAAGCTCAGGTGGATTCAATGTAATAAGAAGAACAACAATACCAATAATTAAAGTTGAATAATAGGATAATTTTGTAATAGATTTTTCAGATGCATTGGGATTTATATAGTTTAAGTATAAATCTTTTACTATCGTTGAACTTGTAACTAGCAACATGGAATTTACTGTGGATATTATTGCTGCTAAAGGTGCAGCTAAAATTATCCCAGCTAACCAACCGGGTACTAATTCTATTATTAATAATAGAAGTGCCATATCTGGTACTTCTACCTCTGGTAATAATACTCGAACCATCGGTCCTAGTGAGGCAAATCCAATCGAGAAAAGCCCCATAATTATAACCGCATAAACCATCCCTTTATGCATGGACTTAGAATCTTTGAATGTCATACCACGTACAGCAGCGTGTGGCAGACCTATCATCGCAATCCCAAATAATAGAAAAAACGAAAATAATAGAGATGGGGTAGCACCACTTGCTCCAGGTAATGTCACTAATTCCGGATGATCTAAGGTTAGCCGGCTAACAATTGCACTAAATCCATCGGTTTTCACCATAACAATGATCCATACTAAAATTCCACCAAGTATCATTGCCAATCCTTGAATCGCGTCCGTGATTGCCACTCCTCTGTATCCACCCAAAACAGTAAGTAAAACAACTACTGATCCAAAAATAAGTAACCCCCAATGGTAAGGTAAACCTGTAACAGATTCTAATATCCTTGCACCACCAGCAAACTGAGCAACCATATACGCACTGATAAATATTAAAATCCCGATTGCACTACTGATGATTACCGCATGACTTTGATACCTTTCTTTCAAAAAATCTGTAATCGTTACAGCACCAATCCTTCTTGAGATAATTGCAAACTTTTTCCCTAATATCCCTAATATATAAACACCCATTGCAGTTTGAGCAGCAATTATTAATGGCCAACTAAAGCCTTGTTGGTATCCAACACCAGTAGCCCCAATAAATGTACCAGCGCTTGCTGCAGATGCAACCATAGTAAATGCCAATACCATTGGACCTAAGCTTCTACCACCAACAAAGAACTCCTCATTAAAGTTCGATTTTTCTTTTTTTAAATATTTATGAAAATAACTACCAATTAGTAAAGTAGCTAATAAATATAAGATAATCGGAATTAAAATATCTAACCTCACTCTTCATCCTCCTCTATATAAGCATCCAATGACATATCTTTAAAAAGGAGTTTAACCATTATATAGGTTGAAACACATAACAGCGCCGTTGCAATAATCACTCCATAAAAGTACCATTCTGGGAAGCCTGCAATTAGTTTAATCTCACTTGCCTCAACGTTATATCCGAAAGAAAATGCCAAACCAAAAACTAATATAATATTAAAAATAAAGAGCCCAATTGTATACAAGACCTCTTTATTACATTGTTTAAATCTCTTATCCTCTTTAATATCTTCTATCTTCATAAAATCCTCCCCCAATTTGCTATTATTATGTGGAACACTTTAATTATTTATAATTTTTTGTTCTGAACAAATATTCCGAAATATTTGTTCGTAGAATTCCAATTGAAAGTTGCAAAGAAATAATATTACATCTATGAACAGAAAGATCTCTTAAATTTAATTCTGTAGAGTGCCAAATAAACTTTAAGGACTATTTCCATTTACGTTATTTTTACTATTTCTTATCTATCACCTGCTTTTCTTAACTTTTGAAGCAAGAGCTTCATTTATAAATATATTAAAAGCCTAACCTTTATAAGAAAATATACAGTATTGATAATTTTAAGTCAACATAAAATAACGAAAGATAATTATTTATCTGAATATTAAATTCATACCTAAAATGATATAATATCCATAATCATTGTAAGCGCTTTAAATATAACTAATGTATAGTATAAGCTTCATAATAGGATAAGGAGGTATTGATTTGGAACAAATATATAAAAAAATTTCAGAACAGCAATCTAGTTTTTCAAAGGGGTTCAAAAAAATAGCCGAATACTTTTATAGAGATCCTCAAGTTTTTGCTATGAATTCTGCAACACAAGCGGGAAGAAAGATTGGTGTTAGCGAAACTACAATCATTCGATTTGCATATCAGCTTGGTTACTCTGGGTATAGCACATTACAAAGAGATGTACTAGAACAATTATTCAAGAAAAGCAGTTTAACAAATTACACAGATGAAAAGTCAAATAATATTAAAGAGCCCATTAAAGGGTTGATGCAATATGATATAAAAAATATCCAAAGAGTATACAGTCACATTTCAGAAGACGACTTAAATAGTGTAGTGAGTAAATTAAGAGATGCTGATTCTGTTTTAGTTAGTGGTGTTCGAGCTTCTTACGCTTTCGCTAATTGGTTTGCCTATGCACTAGATATAGTGAGAGGGAATGCTAGGCTTTTTCATCCAAATATAGATGATATATTACTACGAGTAAGTGAAATGACTGAAAAAAATGTTTTGGTAAGTTTCTCATTTCACCGATATGCCAAGGAAACAATTAATATTGCAAAATTAGTTAAACAAAGTGGAGCTTCGATTATTGCAATAACAGATTCACCATCTGCACCAATAAGTCATTTTGCAGACATTGTTATACCTGTTCAAACGTATAGTAAATCTACATTGGACGTAACACCAGTAGTGTTTTCTTTATTAAATAGTATTGTTTCGACAATTTCTATAAGAGATTCTCATTCTTTTCAAAAACGCACAGAAAAGTTTGATTCTATTGATGCAGAAGATTTCTTTTTCAAAGGTTATTTTGAGTAGAGGTTAATAATGATTGAAATTATAAATATTCAGGTTAATCGGGTGCATAAGTAAGAACGCACATATTAATAAATCTAATATGTGCTTTATAAGGTATCTATCTATTTATTGTGCAATTTTCACTATTGGTTTAAGTGTTACACCAGTTTTAGACTCTTCAAAGGCTTTGTTAATGTCTTCAAAGTCGTAGAATTTTACTAATTTATCAAATGGAAATTTACCTTCTTTATAGTATTGAATTTACTTCGGAATGTGCAATTGCGGAACAGAATCTCCTTGAACCGTACCCATAACTTTTTTCCTTCAATTAATATAAAGACAGGATCTTTCTCTTCTAGCTGTAATAACTTTGCTTGTACTTTATCAAGGAATATCGCAGTAAAGTTTTAATTCCATAAGGCTTTTTTGGAGTTTATACTTTTTCATTGCCTTGAACAAGCTTATCTTTTCAAAATCTCCCTCTTCTATCAATGTTTTAATAAAGCTGGTTCATTGTTAATAAACCGTACTCTATTTAAATATAGAGCTAAGCCAAATCGATCGATATCCAGTCTTTTTTGGATAAAGGAGCTTGGTTAGAGTACGGGGTGCCCGTTTATCACCGTATGCGCTACGCCCGCGTATCACGATAGGGTCAACATTTCCTGGACGTGGCTAGATAGCGCTTTTTCAGTCACAGAGTTTTATAGAGCTAAATTCTATCTGTTAAAAAATAACCGTCACCCCGCAGGATGACGATTATCCACACTATATCTATTAAACTAGGCCTCGACCACGTTCAACTCCTGCAACAAGTAATCAAGAACTTACCACATTCGACAAAATCCCCCAAAAACCGGGAAGTGACAGTGATCAGCCTCCTATGTATGCAGATGTAATCGTAAACTACTCAATGCCCAAGTGTTTTTTTAGCGTCTCCGACTGCTTTGTCCGCTCTTCCTTTGACACTAAGTAATAAAAGACATCCTCTTCTTCCTTGCCGCTTCCCTCTAGTTGGATCTGCTCAATATTGTGTCTTGATTGGGAATAGTTAGCTCGAATTTCCTTCATATCATCAAACGTTAAATTGGTTTTGACATTGTCGCCAATCACTTCTAATATACTTCCATAGTTAGTGAGAGTTTCGATATGCACCGCTTTTTTGATAAATCCTTGAATGATTTTACGCTGGCGTTCTTGTCGGCCCAAGTCCCCCTTTGGGTCTAGAGAACGCATACGAGAATACTTGAGGGCCTCTTCACCGTTCAATGTAAGCTCACCGACAGGAAAGTCTGTCCCGTCATAAAAAAAGTCCAAGGTGTTATTGACAGTCACACCATCAACAGCATCTACAAGTTCTTTAAAACCATCCATATCTACTTCCACGTAGTAGTCAATCGGGACATCCAGGAAGTTTTCAATTGTATTTATAGAGATGTCAACCCCTCCATATGTGTACGAATGATTGATCTTATCCTTTGTTCCTTTGCCGGTAATTTCAGCGTAAGTATCACGAGGTATACTTAACATTTTAACCGATTGATCTTCTGGATTTGCCGTTAATAGAATCAATGAATCTGGGCGTCCGCGGTCTCCTTCGCGCTGGTCCACCCCAAACAATAAAATGGAGATGGGATCTCCCTCTGATAAATCAATCACACGCTGGTCAGCTTCTGCCCGTTTCAGTGGTTCATGTGTTTTTTTGAGTGTTTCGGTAACAGAGCTATATACGGAAAAACCATAAACTCCTACACCTAAAATA
The DNA here is from genome assembly GCF_036026595.1 of Virgibacillus tibetensis. NCBI lineage: Bacteria > Bacillati > Bacillota > Bacilli > Caryophanales > Bacillaceae > Virgibacillus > Virgibacillus tibetensis. Next base: position 541,186 of record NZ_JARZFX010000002.1, read on the forward strand.
ACCAGGAAAATGACTCCAAGTGTAATTTTAAAGCCTAGCTTCCTTTTTTTTGAGGAAGGCGATGTGCTTTTCTCTTTCATTCGAACACTTCCTTTTGCATTGATTTCATTTTATTCTAGCATCTAAAAAAATAGAAGGGTATTAGACAAAATGCCCAGAGATTCGACAACATGTCGATTTTTCCCTCAATCGGTACAATAGACCCGGTTAGTAGGAACCCCTTTTTGTTACCAATAGATTTCTTCTATATTAAGTTTTGTTAAAACAACATTAAATCAGCTGTAATGACACTGGTATTTCCTTCGTTAAACACTAAAAAAGAGTATCCCAAAGTGCATAAAGGGCTAGAAAACTAGCTTATTAGGTATTTATGCGGGGAAGAACCCTTGGATGTTGGATAGAATAGCATATTGTTTCATTTTAACCCACTTGTTACACTTTAATAGGAAAGATTGGCAGAACCTACGTCCTTTGAAATCTACGGTTTTCCTTCCAGCTGGAAAACAATATAAGCTATTGTGAAATACGCACAAAGTATTTTTCTTCCATAAGAAATAGGTAGATTCTTGTAGGTTTTACATATGTAACAATAAAAAATAATATGGGGTAGATAACAACATGAAAAAAAGCATATTCCACAGCGGAAGTAAAAAAACATATTTGCACCCTGAAACCGGTCAAAGGGATTTTATTTTTAAAAACGTATCTGGTAAACGATGGAATTTTTTGATGCTTGTATCCGTTATTTTAGCTGTTATAGTTGCACTGGTCATCGGTTTTTTAGGTTTAGGTCTTTATGCTAATCCGCAGCTTCCTAGCTTGGAAACAAAAGAAACGGATGAATTTGCACAAATCAGTCCATCAGGAACCATGACTTCAAATCAGAGTGAATTAGCAACCACCACTACGGATGAGGAATTCCTCCAACAAGCAGTTGGCTATAAAGATGATGTTTACGCATTCTATGTGAATTGGGACAGCAACAGTGAACAATCGCTTAGGGAAAATATTGATACCATCGATGTTTTGATTCCGCAATGGTTGAGTTTAAATTCTGAATTGGAGCTTGAAAGCGATATTCAGCCGGAAATCATAGAGCTCGCAAAAAAGAATGATGTGGAGATCGTACCGTTAATCCATAACATAGAGAATGGCAAGTGGAATCAGGAGACAGTTCATCAACTTTTAAATTCTCCGGAAGAACAAGAGAAATTCATTAAAAATCTGCATGAACTAATAAACGAGCATGGCTTTGACGGGATCAATATTGACTTTGAGAATTTAAACAAGAACGACCGGGATTTATTGACCAAGTTTATAAAGAAGCTGTACTCGACCTTTCATGCTGATGGTCTTTCCGTTTCCATCGCTGTACCAGCTGCTCATGAAGCGTTTGATTACAAAGAGCTGGAGAAGTATGTGGATCAGATGATTGTGATGGCATACGATGAGAATGTGGACAACCCTGGCACCATTGCTTCTTCCACGTGGTTTAAAGAAATTCTCTCCAAATTACCCAAAGAAAAGCTGATTGTCGCGATTGGTAATTATGGATATGACTGGGAATGGGAAAGCCAAGAGCCGGGAGAACCCGTGTCCTTTGATGACGTAACAAGACTGGCCGAAAAAGCAAACCTGGACATTCAATGGGATGATATGAGCCAAACGCCATACCTAAAATATATGGAGAACAACAAACTGCATGAAATATGGTTTCTGGACAGTGCAACCTTCTACAACCAATTGAAGATGTCTGCGGATGCCGGAGCACAAGGAATTGCACTCTGGAGGCTCGGATCGGAGGACCCATCAGTTTGGGATGTTCTTAAAGGGAATAAAACGGAAGAATTGCTAACTGTCAAAAATGGAGGAAATATCTACAGCACAGGTGAAGGGAATATCTTCCGGGCGACAGAGAGCAGGAAAGAAGGAAAACGCAGTCTTCAGTTTGATGACTCTGGTTTCATTACGGGTGAAACGTATGTCGCCAACCCCGTAGCCTCCGAGTTTGAGCGATTAAGCCAGCCGGGGGATCAGGAGATTGTGCTAACTTTTGACGATGGACCAGATCCTGAATATACGGAAGACATATTAGATATCCTGAACCAATACCAGGTGAAGGCTTCGTTCTTTGTGATTGGCAATAAGGCCGTCAACCATCAGGATATTGTGGAACGATTGTATCGGGAGGGCCATGAGATAGGCATTCATACGTTTTCCCATCCAAAAACAAATGAAATGTCCGGTGAACGGCTAAAGTTTGAGCTAAATGCTTCTCAACGCGTCATTCAAGGAATTACTGGACAATCCACTTCACTGTATCGATCTCCATATGGAGATGAAGAGGCTAAGTATATGCCGTCCCATTTCCAAAGATTGCAGGATGTGACACAAATGGGGTATGTCACCGTCAATTATGATATCGATTCAAGAGACTGGGAGCTGCGCGATAGTGAGGAAATTGTCGATAATGTCTTGAACCAGGCATCCAGCGGCGATATTATTTTGCTTCACGATGGCGGAGGAGATAGGCAGGCAACACTTGATGCACTGCCTGAGATAATTGAACAGTTGCAGAATCAAGGATACACGTTTGTAACGACAAGTGAACTAATGGATCAAAGCAATAGTACTATCATGCCTCCTGTTACAGAGGCGGAAAGTCCAATCATGCAAAGCTATAAAGTAATGCTGTTCAATATAGCAAACTTTAAGGATGGTATTTTCATTTTGCTTTTCAGTGTGATTTTCATTTTAATTCTGCGCCTGTTGGTTCTGGGAAGTTTAGCTTTGATACATAAAAAGCGGGCCAGTCATCCGTCGGAGCATTCTACTCCGCCGTTTGTCAGTGTCATTATCCCGGCTTACAATGAAGAGGATGTCATTGGCAGAACTATCGAATCGATTTTGAAAAGCAATTATCCAAACGTGGAAGTCATTGTGATTGATGATGGTTCCAAAGACCAGACATCTCTCGTTGTATCCCGTAAATACGATGCGAATAATAAGGTATTTCTTTTCCACAAAAATAACGGAGGGAAAGCTTCAGCCATTAATCTGGGAGTCAGGAAAGCAAAAGGGGATATCTTTATTGCAATTGATGCGGATACAATTGTTTCACCTGATTCGATTTCGATGCTTATTCGGCACTTTTCGGACAAAAATATTGCGGCGGTATCCGGAAATGTGAGGGTTGGAAACAAGAGAAACCTGTTAACTTCCTGGCAGCATATTGAGTATGTAACTGGATTTAACTTGGAGAAGCGCGCGTTTGCCACGCTTAATTGTGTTCCAGTTGTTCCGGGAGCTTTCGGGGCATGGCGCAAAGAGGTGGTTGAAGAGTTAGGTTATTTTTCCGATGAGACGCTTGCGGAAGATACAGACTTGACATTAAAAATTATCCGCCAGGGTCATAAAGTAGTGATTGATGAACAGGCATATGCCTATACAGAGGCACCGGCGACGATTAGAGATTTCTTAAAACAGCGGTTCAGGTGGACATTTGGAACGTTACAATGTTTTTGGAAGCACAAGAAAGCCTTTGGGGGAATAAAGCATAAATCACTGGGATTCATTGCCCTTCCTAATATGCTGCTATTTCAATTTATAATTCCTTTTTTTGCTCCGCTTATTGATATATTGTTTATTTTGGGAATCCTGGCAGGGGCTGCCGACAAGGCATTATTGATTTTTGCTAGTTACTTACTGGTCGATTTTCTTGTTTGCTTCGTTGCATTCAGGATGGAGAAGCTAAGCTTTAAACCGCTAATTTCCTTGTTTCTGCAGCGAATATTCTACCGCTACTTATTACTATGGGTAACCTGGAAATCCTTTTTCGCTGCACTGAAAGGAACACGAGTGGGCTGGGGAAAATTAAAGCGATCAGGCGATCTGAAAGTAGAAACTGAATTAAAGGGAGAACGTATCAGCTAGATTTCTGAGGGACGCAACCAGGTTCAGAACTCGATCTATTACGGTTTTACATCTAGCTATGCTTTGAAGCGATAAATTAATTAAGAAATGCAGCTGCAATGATATTTTTCGTTGCAGCTGTTTTGCATTGTTAATATTAATAAATTCTAGCAAGCACTCGTATTAATAGAGATGGGGTAATGATAATAACCGCATGGGGAAGATCACTATTAATTTTGTTTGTTAGGTATCAACTGGATTTCCCCTGTGGGATCAACTCTTTTCCTCCTATTTATCCTCTCCCAATTAAATTTTATCAAAGTTCTTACACAACGGTAATTATTGACAGTATTGAAATCCAGTCAAATTAACTTAGGGTACCGATAAATATAATGAATTTCTATATTTTATTGAGATAGTCGATCCTCTTCTCTAAAGAAGGATGCGACTCTCTCCATTCTTTTCTTCGGCTAGGTTCTATATCATCATCGTGGAGTTTCGTTATTTTTTTTAAAGCATTTATATATACACGCTTATCCTCCATTAAACGAATTACATAAGCATCCGCTTTATGCTCTAGTTTTTTACTAACAAAATTAGGAATCCACTGTTGAATTAAAAATCCAAGCATAATAACTACGACAAAAACAAATAGATAATGATACCATCCTGAAGCTAGACTAATTTTTCTACCCAAAAATATAATCATTCCTGTTAAGAGAACGGTCGCTGAAGACAATAACATGACATATCGCATATGATGTAATTTTATATGCCCAATTTCATGGTAGATTATAGAAGTTATCTCTTTTGTATTAAATTCCTTAAATAACCCCTCCGTTACGTATATGTGAAGACGCTTATCCATAAGTGATTTCATAACGTAAACCCAAGCATTGTACTCATCTTTTGTATCCTTTTTAACCATTAAATGTACCGAAGATCCAAGTCTCTCTTCCACAGTATGAATTCCAGCCTGTAACTTTTCTTCATCGTATGCAAAACGATAATTACCAGTAAAATACTGTACATAGTGAAAGCCAATAAACATAATTATGAAAAGCACTAATACCCAAACAAAGAACCAGAATAAATTATAAAAAATCAGTGACTGTATTTGAATCGATAAGACATATTTCGTTACATAGACATCCATTATAAGGAATCCTACTATAATTAAGTTTCCTATTTTCTCCCTCTTGGTAAAGAAGACAATCTCCTCATTACCATACTCGCCTTTGTTGTCGTCCTCATCTTTTTTCTCATTTTTAAGCTGATCTAAATAATGTTTTTGGTAATAATTATCTGCTAATATTGTTAGCTTTAATGCTAAGACCACAGGAACTATTATAGAAAGTAAAAGACCTATTATATAAGAATTTGTTAATAGTAATGCTGAGCCAAAAACAAAATAATAGTTAAGTAGTATCGGCATGAGGAAAGCTAATAGATATGGTACCAAAAGTCTAATAAACAATTCTAACAAAGAAAAATTGCTATTAGGATTTATTTTTACATAAGTAATATTTATTACTAATAAATATACTGCCGGAGAAAATAATACTACTACGAGTATTATTATAATCCAGAGGAGTGAAAATTCTGCATGTAAATCTAGCGGAACAGCTAAATTATCCTCCCCAAGTTGCACCTCATATCGATTAAATAACAAATTACTACTTTTTAATGTAGTTTCTGCCCCCTCACCGAATGAAGCAACAACTCCCTTTCTTGTAACTACATCCAACTGTTTACCTACAATATTTGGATTAACTTGTTTTAAGTCTTCTAAATTATAATAGTTGTATAACGTGTTCCCGAGAGTGATTTGAACCGGGGATCGCCCATTTATAGAATCCGTTTCCCCCACATCTAAAAAGTAGTCCCCTTGAATTCCGGCATACCCCGTCAAAATTTGTTTTGTTGAATTGGTTGAGTTTTTAGCATCAAATAATATGAATGGTGATGTTACTACAGATCGTATTCCTGAATCAAATACAATAATGGCAAATGCTACAATCATCATTATAAAAGCGTATTTTATTTTATTCTTCAACACACACTATCACACTCCTTCTACATAGTAGAATCAATAATTATTCATAACGTGGACAGTTATCAGGTCAATCTAGCATTTCATCGTCTCGCTCTTCATTGAACTCTTTTTCAAACAAAGCTTATTCTAGTTCTATTTCCGTCAATCTTTGTTTGAACATGTTTTGTTCATGTTCTTCTTCAATTGCTTTAGTTGCTTCTTTACTTCCTATAGTTATTGCTAACTCTTTTTCTTTCTCATGGATAACATCGTTTCTTCGTTGAATATCCATAAGCTGTATTTGTAAATTCTTTAGTGTAAAATATTTACTCTTTTTTCTTGAATCTAATTGACTACTATTATAACTAAATATGGAGATCTTTTCTCAACAACATCACCCGGTTAAATCAAAATCTCATCAATACCTCCCTTTTCGCTTCTTGCATTTCCGAAGAAAAGTATTTAGTAAAACCACTGCGCCTCATTATTATGTTAAAATGGGGAAATGTGAGACAGCCAAGGAATTGCGAGGGCTAAAGAGAAAAAGAACTGGGAGCGAAACCATTTTGAATAAAAAAGACATAGCTGACATCAAGAGACAATTCAAAGTAGATAATGATTTATTGAAATTCAGTGACATTTTTAATGTGTACATTATGAAAGAATCGAGTGATATTTACCATCACCAAAGTACACCATTTGAGATGCTTGAGCTGGAACAGCAAGAACTATTTATGATGAACTTTAAGAAAGTCCTGACAGGCCAATTAGATCAAAAGTTATTCGAACTGAAATTTAAGCGTGATATAGAAAATAGCAGCCAGCTTATTCTTCATCAAGGGATCCTAACGAATGATACGGAAGAATGGAAAGGCCGTATGCTGCAAATCGTTGAAAAAATGCTAAAGGATAAGCAATACGATATGGATATTGTTATTACCTTTATCCGCGGCGAATACTTGAAACCGACAAAAAGAAGTAATGAAGAGACAGAAGAAAGCGCAAGAGATACGGTTTATTCCCATTCCTTCATCTTATGCAGTATTAATAAAACGCAGGATCCGAAAAAGGAATTGCTATTTGATTATGTAACAAAGGAATTTAAGTATAATTTTGTTGTCGATCCGGTTATTAATCTGAAAGCTCCCATAGGAGGATTTTTATTCCCATGCTTTACTGATCATGCTGCGGATGTAAATCATGTGCTTTATGCTGCTGGGAAACCGTATGAGCTGGATTATCATTTTGTTGAAGAGGTCTTAAATGCCGAAGACGCAATGACTGCAGAAGACGATAAAATTGTGTTTGAAGAAATTGTAAAAGATGTTGCAGGAGAACAGATCAATACATCCACCCTTTCGAATGTATACGAAGAAATCCATCGGGTCGTCGTAGAGAATGAAGAGGAAGACGTACCAAAATTAGATTATCGAGATGTAGAAAAGGTATTGAAAAGCAGTGGAATAGAAGGTGTCAATTCTGAAAAGGTGGAATCTGCTTTTAAAAAGATAATCGATGATGAAAATTTTGAGTTAAAAGCAACGAGCATCATACCGAAATACGAATCCAAGTCTATTAAAATCAAAACAAAAGTTGCCAATATTACCGTCAGTCCACAAGATTTACGATATATGCGGCAGGTTCATATAAATGGAAAGCTTTGTTTAATGATTGAATTAGACGAAAATACGATGATTGAAGGCTTTGAAATGATTCCAGAATCATTGATTCATAAGGTAGAAAAAGAAGAAGAACAGGAAGATGTAGAGGAATCATAGAATAGGGACAGGTTTAGTTGATAAGCCTGTCTCTTTTTATTTATTTCGTTTACTAATTCAATCCCTTAATTCCTGTTATTTTTACATCACAAAGCAATTATAATCAGATAATTATTAGAATTAGAATTTTTACATAAAAAAAACGCAATCTACATATAAAGTCAAGAACGTTCGTTCTGGGATATTTTCACTAAGGCAAATCTGTCCATTTATTCTAGCAATGACATAACGCAGTGGGGGTCTGACCCCAGATACACGGAAAAGAACAGCCCCCATGCTTCCTTCCTTTGTATATTATGTTATGAATCTTAATTATGATATGGTAATATAAGTCCAGGATGTGTTAGATACGTCCTCCATAATTTTACAATCCAAGTTATTTTACTAAAGTCATAGTTGTTCACTGTTAAAGGAGAGATTGCATAATGAAGTGGAGACAATGCCCTCGATGTAATAGCCATAGAGTTAGAGTGAGAAATGTAAAACGAAGTACACCTGGATATGGATGCTTGGGTATCGTGATGATACTATTACTTTGTTTTTTTCTTTTTTCTATTAGTTTACAAGTGTTTTACAATCGCTTATTGTCACTTCAATCCATAGTACTTATTATCATTAGTAGTTTCATTTTCGTTTATTTGAGAAATAAACATAAGGCTAACCGAAAAGCAAAAACAAGAGAAAAAGCAACTACCTATTTACACTGTAAGGATTGTGAGCTTCGTTTTCATACCGTAGACAAATCGTAATGAATATACAACACAATTCCTATACCTTCAAAATATGATAAATAAGGATTCCTGACGTATAGATTTCTTTAATACAAACGTCAAGATTAGATACAACCAGGTGATCCAATAACGTTTGGTGAAGTTGTTTGGCGAATTCGCAAAGACTTACTGTCTACGCTTAAGGACGCGGGTTACCCTTTGATCTCCAAGACTCGCTACGAATGAATGGCTAGATCTTGCTCGACGGGAATCCCACCCGTTATATGTTGCGATCTCGGTCGATCTGACAGGCACTGACAACTATTTGCCGTATTACCATTTACTAGATGTATCGAGAGGCAAGGACAGGCCTCTCGTGCCACCCCCTAACGAAATCTCCCAGCATGGCTGCTCCCATAAGAATGTTTTTTATGGTAAATAATCGCTTTGTACAGGTTATCCTTAATTTCGTATTATTTTCTCCCACTAAGCAACGATATAACCATGCCTAAGTGTCTATATTCAGGCTGCACCGACTTTCCCCCATTTGGTTTTTATCACTAGTTAATCCAAATAATTCTCAACCAGATAGTAGATTCTGTCTTTCGTTTCAAATGCGAGATAGTCCATTCCTTCTGCTCTTGCTGAAGCTGTTTCATCTGACATTTCACCAAAAGCCAGCTCTTTCATTTCAATCCATTTAATTTGCTCTGTCTTTAATTTTTCAAACGCCTTTTTTGGAATCGTATCTTCTAATTCATCCCAAACGTTTTGTAATAAATCATCCCATTCACCATAGTATTGACCATAGAAACCAGAGCGCATGTCTTGTGCATGAGGATATGATTCTTTGAGTTTTTTCATTATCTTACCCTCAAGACCATCACTTTCACGTAAATACTTCTGTTTCAAATCACTCCCCCCGGCAGCTAGTTTTGCTTCCTCTGCTTCCTCTTCTCCCTCTTTCTCGATGGCTAGTTGCTTCGTTTTCTCTTCTTCTTTTATTTTGGCTAGTTGTTTCGTTTCCTCTGTTTCCTCTTTTTCTTTTACCGCTTCTTCTTTCTTATCTTTTTCCATTTCTTCTGATATACTATCGACTCTGATTAATCCATTATTTCCCTCTCCGCCATTTGGAGTGTCTACAATTTCCACTGTATCTTTATTTACAAAGTGACCTTCAAAGAAAAATTCATTTATGCCACTTTCCGGATTGACAACCTCTATGATGAAGTTGTCATCTTCGGTTTCGGTTAGTATGTATTCAGCGGTCATTGGATTATCGTTTGATTCTTGTCTGTTTACTATTCTATCTTCACCTACTTCCAGGTATGCCTTTACATCATAATCAGTAACTACTTTCCAGTTTCCTATTATTTTACTTTCGATAGAACCACAAGCTGCTAAAAATACACTTAACATAAGTACACCTAAAAAGATTGTAATACAACGTTTCATATAATACTCTCCCCCGTTTAGTCATATTCCCCTATATCAAACCTCTAGCTCATCATCATCGTCATCATCTGTGTCTTCTTTATCTTTTTTCACCGAACCATCTTCTTTATATAAAGTTTCCAAATCAATATCATCAATATCTAATTCTTCTTCATCGCAGCCAAAATCCTCTTCCATATCCTCGGATATTTTCCCTTCCGTCTCTAATTGCTCCAAAAGTTTATTTTCCCAATACGCTTCATCTGCTTTAGTTTGCTTATTATATAAATCCTCCTCTTGTTCTGATAGCGTCTTGTCTTCATTATTAGGAATTAACCAATATTCATCATTCGAATCTTGAATTTGTTCTTCGTGCTGTCTTCTTAATTCTTTTTCTGTCATACTGTAATCACCGTTTTCCTTTTTACTCATTTCGTTGTCTTCCTCCTTTGAATTGTTGACTAGTAATCTCCATATTTACTGTTTTAAGAATACAGAATGAGTATCTGTATTACTAGAGTCATCGCAATCAGTATCCTTATCATAACAAGTCGTTAAATATTCGATTACTGAAATAAAACATTGTCCCACATCTTTTTATTTATTTATGTTTGATCCATGTAAATCCGTCATATTTTGTAATGATTGCAACATCTATTGGACCGCCAACAGTCTCGAGTGACTCTGATATTTTCTTTTTAAATGATGTCATATTTACTAATACTTCAGCCATTTCAGCTAACTCTATTGTCGGCAAAGCACCTACAATATCCATAATCGGTGCGATAAATTCTTTTTGTTTAAAATGATATAGTTTTTGATGAAATTCTCCATATAATTTGATCAATTCTTTGTGCATGGCTTCTTCTACACCTTCAAAGCTCGTGTCTGCTTTAAAATGGTCTTTTAAATTTTCAGTTAACGTATTTGGTATTTGTTTTAAGTTCTCTTCCAAATGTGCCAGCAAACTGTCCTCCATTTTTTCATGGATGCCTGTCATAAAACTTATGACCATGTCACTTTGGGCAAGCCCAAAAATGTATCCCAAATTATCCACTTCAACTTGTCCACTTTCTTTAGATTTCTTTCGATACTTCAGTTTTCCATTAATGTACCTCTCTATTTGAAGCGTGACAGTCGCCGGGCGTAATTCTTTGTTTCCAAATCCAACAAACACTACTCCAGAATATTGCTCGTCAAATCTTTTAAACAGTGAATTAAATGTAATGATTAATGCATATTTAAACAAATGCTTTGTAATCAGAAAGCTAGCAAAATTTTCTTTCATATACTCCATTAATGTATCGATGTATTTTTCACCGATCAAATTAAAATCAGTTTCATCGAAAGGAGGGATCAGCTCTTTTTTATGGTACGTGGCAACTAATTCATCTAACCACCCTTCCACATGCTGTGTATAGATATCTTGGATTTCTTCAATTGTTTTTTCATCTTGATATTCCAGATAAATATCTCTATGCATGCTTTTGCAACGATGATGGATAGAATTTAATTTTGAATGCAAAAAGTCCTTAATAAATAATTCTTCATTTCTGGTTGACGTTAACTCTACAAATTCATTCCGGTTTAGGAATTCCAAAAAAGCATCTGCATATTCTCCTAATGTGTCTAACTGTTGATCCCCTAATTTATTGCCAAATAGTTTGATGATAGTTTCCCATGGCACATTCATAAAGTGTCCGCTTCCATAAACCATAACGCCAACTGGATGATGTTGGGTAAGTGGAAACAGCTTATCCGCTGAATTATATACTTTTTTCCCATGAATAGTTACTGCACTATCTGCTGCAAGAGCAGCTCCTCTTGCGTTCATAACAACCACTTCTGCTGTCATAAAAATCCCCCTTTAATTCTGCTTCATCATCCAAGCTATTTTAAATGATCTTTTTATTCTTCCATTTCAAAAAATGGATCTCTAACCATAAGTCCTTTTTTATACAATCTCTGGTATTCCTCTGTAATTAACTTTTCAACGAAGCTACTGTTTGTTTCCTTGCCTTCTTGTAACATTAATTCCAAATACCAATTGGCCTTTTCTGAAAGATATAATTTCTTTTGAATCTTTTTGTTATCATTTGATTCTTTTACAACTATTTCCGGGAAATACTTGGCAATCATTTTCTTTTCTAACTTGGAAACGGCCGAAATCTCACTTGAAAATTGCAAAGCTTCTTCATAGGAAACAGGAATTATTTTTTCTTCCGTCACTTCTTGATCTTCAAATCTTGGATCAATATCATCATTGTTCACTACAACATGAGTAGTAAATTCACTTTTTACGTAGAAGAAGAATTTATTACTTTTCGTTTTATATAATTGCTGTAGTTGCTTTACGACTGCACCTTTTTCGTGATTTGATTCTTCAGATGATCTTTCACAAATTTTTTTTGCTGTTTCCGTATTATAAACAGATCCTTCGATAACTTTTTTCATATTTACATCTTCCTCTTTTAGACTTAGTACTAACTCATAAATCAATAATAAATCATTTTTAGTACTAAGTCAATTGTTCTATAGGAATTAAACAATAGTTTTGGAAAACAAACAGTGGTTATTCAACTACAATCAATTCCGGGAAATAAAAGAACAATCGGGACAGGCGGCACAGCTCCCACCAGCTTTATGCAGTCAGTCTCCCGTATTGCCTGCCCTTTTCGAATCAACGTATATTTTTTATCGACAATAGGAGTAGAACCAATGTAACCCGGTTTCAAATCCAACTTCCTGGATTAGTATCATTTTGCTCTTCAACCATATCCGTTAAAGTAACTTGTGTTGATTCCAGATTCACTCAATGACAAAACTTGAACAAGTGCTTTACTTACAAGGGACTGCAAAAAAATAGACTCTTTCACTTAATTAACCGTAAAAGGCTTCGATTAAGTGGAACCAATAAAGCTAAAAAACGCCATTTTAAGCAAATGACGTCTTCTCAATCATATTCTCTTTGTGCAATCTTTAATATAAGCTGTTCGTAAATGACATCCAGTCGATTGATTCTCAAAGAGATTCTACTAAAATGGTTAAGTTATTCGGTAAAAACCGGGATCCGCAACTGCCCTCAACTGCACTACTTCTTCTGATTACCAGCCACAAAGTTACCAATAAATTCAAGTTGGTCCTTTGTTGGTTCGATCTTTCGTGTCAACTGAAATCGCTCCACAGCTTTCTCTGGTGAGGTTTCGTCGCCAACAATTTCACCGACATCCAGCAACTCATCAAGGAAATGCCACAATTCATCATATGATTTTGGACTCTGATGACCGAGCACATAATAACGTACATCATATTTTTTTATTTTTTCCAATAGGATCTGCAGTTCCTTAAGATCATAGCTCCATTCTCCGCTATAGAAATCCTGATAGATACAGTCTCCTAGAAACATCACCTTCTCTTCCGGAATATAGACGATGGATGAATCCCGTGCATGTTCCCCGCCGACGTGTTCCATCACACAAGTGATTCCACCAAGATCAATTTGCATGGTATCCTGGAACGTTATATCCGGGGCCTGCAGCTCCAGATAGTCCCGCACAGGCATCTCCCGCTTCATCATATCCCGGCAAAATGCAATCTCTTCTCCATTCTCCACCCGTTTATCAAGGGAGGCATCATCCCATTTCAAGGTTTTTAGATACTCCAGCTGACGCTTTGTATCCTGATGACTTATCGTCAAACGACCCACCGTTTTCATACCAAAAATATGATCCCAGTGCCAATGAGTTATTACGGCAAGTTTTATTGGTGTAATATCCATATTTTCAGCTAGATCGAGGAAATCCGTCGCATGTGCAGGTGAATTACCAGCATCAATGGCCAAACTAAAATTCTCCCCACAAATCAGCCCCAATGCCGGTCGGTCAGTTTCCGCATAATGTGGCATATAGTAGACATTTGTTGCTATTTGTTTCAACATGTAGTTACCTTCTTTCCTTTTGTTTATCGTTTGTGTTAATTTCTAGTGGGTTAATCCTTTTTCTATCGTTTGCTGGCTTTTATTTTACATGAAAAATTCATGATAATATACTTTTCGCAAATAAGGGCATAATTGGACAAGAGAACCCTCTCCTGCACAATTATTTACAGTTACTTTCACAACATCTTCACGCATAACATAAAATAGGCTTAGAAGCAGATCTCTAAATTTTAAAAGTGGGATGTGCCATATGGAAAATGTATCGGATCAACACTACCGGTTTCAAAATCTGCAGGAAAAACATATGACATTTAATCAAGTCTTTGAACATATTGTGAGATTTATGCGTTCGCGGCCAACAGGGAACTACCGTCTAATCGTAGGGACAGATTCACAAGTTCACTCTCAAATGACTATATTTATAACTGGAATTGTTATCCGTAATAAAGGAAAAGGTGTATGGGCGTGTATACGAAAAGTGATTATTCCAAGAAGGATGTTGCATCTGTATGAGCGGATTTCCTATGAGATGTCTTTCTCAGAAGAGATTGTTTCCTTGTTTACCGCAGAAAGGAAAGAACAACTAATCAACATTATCCTTCCTTACATTTATCAAGGAGCTTCGTTTAAGATGGAGGGTCATATTGACATTGGGGCTGGAAGTAAGAATAAAACACGTGCATTTGTGGAAGAAATGGTTAATAGAATGAAAGTTATTGGTGTGGAACCAAAAATTAAGCCGAATGCTTTTGTAGCTTCAAGTTATGCAAATCGATATACAAAATGAATCAGGGCGTGAATTATTTGGGGATCTATGAGTGGATGAAATTTAGCGAGTCGGCACCCTTCTGAATTTTATCCACTTTTTCCTATTACAGGATATTTCTCTCTCGGAATTTAGTATGTACATTTTAGTTTTAATGGTCAAATTCAACCTGTCCCAATCAAGCATGTCTAACGCTCAGCTCTAGTTCTTAATTCCGGATTTTTTTATGCCATGACAATAGATTTAAGATCTGATCTTCATACTTCTCCTTCATTTGGTCAAGAGCTACTTTCCGCCATTGACGTGGTTGTCAAGAGCGATGGCGTTCACTGGGAATTTTTAATAAAAAAGCGATATTATTAAGGGTTTATTGGATAAGCAAAAAGCTAACCAGGTTTAAAAATCTGGTTAGCTCAAACACATTCTTCTAAAAACGGTTCTATACAGTACTTTTACTTTTGACTAAATCGTAAATCTATTTCCAAAACTAACTAGTAAAAAATCTACAAACACCAAAACCAGGAACTGATAAGTACTCAACCAATTTATCCTTCTAACTTATCCGTTATCAGCATATGCCCTGGTGCGTGAGAGATCATTACCTCTGGTTTCGCACTCAAACATATGTTTTGTGGAGTTACACCACATGGCCAAAATACCGGAACTCTTTCACCTTCATTGAAGTTAATACTCTCACCATAATCTGGTTTAAATATATCTTTTATGCCTATTTGTTCAGGATTCCCGATATGAATAGGCCCTCCATGTGATGTTACAAATTGAGAAGTAATATTAACGGCCCTATCAATCTCCTCTTTTAACAACGCTCGCATACTTACTACCATATTCCCTTGAAATCTCCCTGCCTTTTTACAAGGAATGTTTGTATTGAACATTGGTACTACTCTATTTTGATCTTGATGAAGTAATTTAATCCCATCGTCTATTAGTGCTTTTTCGAATGTGAAGCTACAACCTATTAAAAAGGTAACAAAATCCTCCCTCCACTCCTCCACAACATCCAGTACCTCTTTTATAAATTTTCCATTCCTGTAAATTCGATATTTAGGTAAATCTGTTCTAATATCGGCATCTGCAATTGCAGGTTGAGTCTTGCCTTCTTCTAAAACATCAACAATTGGGCATGCTTGTGGATTACGTTGACAAAATAATAAAAATTCAAATGCGTAATCCTTTGGAAGCGTAATTAAATTGGCTTGTAAATAATTATCACATAACCCTGAGGTTGTATTCGACTGTTGGTTCTTTCTATATTTCAAACGTTGTTGTTTCGGATCCATTCGTAGCACCCCTTTCTATTCAAATAACCCAACAGGGAATAGAACGATTTCAGGTATATAGGTAATGAGTAATAAAATGATAATCAATATTGCTACTTGTGGGATGAGATACTTGAACATTGTTGGTACTTTAATTTTTGCAATAGATGATGTTACAAATAAACAAACCCCAAGTGGCGGTGTAACCATTCCAATTGTTAAGTTTACTGCCATTACAATCCCAAAATGAACCGGATCAATACCCGCTACTAAGATTAACGGTAGGAACAATGGGGTGAAAATAGATACTGCACTAATCGTGTCAATAAAAGTTCCAGCGAGCAACAGGACGATATTTATAATAAGTAATAATAGAATTGGATTATCTGAAATGGGTCCCATCATTTCAATTAATTGGTTCGGAATCTGATTAAATGATAAGAACCATATAAACAATGACGCTGATCCTATTAAAAATACGATCGTAGCAGTAGTCTTTGCTGTGCTTAACATGATTGGCCATAAATCCTTTATAGAGATTTCTCTATAAACAAACAGACCAATGATTAATGCATATACAACTGCAATTACGCCAGATTCAGTTGCTGTAAATATACCCGAAACAATTCCACCAATTATAATTATTGGCATAATCAATGCCAGAACAGCATCCTTTGCGCCTACTACTATTTCTTTGAAGGTAGCTCTTCTATCACTAGAGCGATACCCATTCTTTTTCCCAACGTAATAACTATATCCCATAAGGCCAATTCCCATTAACAATCCAGGTATTATGCCTGCGACAAATAAATCACCAATGGATACACTTGCCATTACTCCAAATAAGATGAGAACAATACTAGGAGGAATAATTGGGCCAATCGTAGCTGACGTGGCAACAAGACTAGCGGAAAAACGTTTATCATATCCTTCCCTATCCATTGCTGGTATCATCATTCCACCAATAGCAGCTGCAGCAGCAATAGCCGTCCCAGTTAAGGCAGAAAAGAAAATACTTGCCAAAACCACAACCATTGCTAGCCCACCTGGCAACGGCCCTACAAGCGTTTTCGAGAAATCAATAAGTCTTTTCGAGATTCCTCCTTTTGTCATAATTTCACCAGCTAGAATAAACAATGGAACAGCAACTAACGTGAAGTTATTAATTCCACTAAAAACATTCCGCGGAACATTTATTAATAGATCAGGGTTAGTTAGCACAATCCCAAGAATTGACACAAATCCTAAACCAAAAGCAATTGGTACCCTTAACATAATCAGTATGAATAATAAAACGACTAACCAAATCATGAGAACACCTTCTTAATATGGAAATATAGCATAAATAATGCACTAACAGGTAAAGCGAGGTAAACGTATGCTTTTTTAACAGGAAAGATCCCTATTATTTGCCCTGATTTAAAGTTATCCATTACCAGAATATATCCATAGTAAAGAAGTACGACAATCATCGTTCCAACTACAATAAATTCAAGTGTTTTTAATACAATCGAAAATAGCTTAGAAACATTTTCGTACAAATCAACCGTTAAGTGTTCGCTATTCTTGATAGCCAGTGCTGAACCAAACAAAATGCTATATACAAAGCTAATCATTAGTACTTCTTGAGACCAACTGAGCGGCTGTTGTATGACATATCGAAAAACTACCTGTAGTAAAGTAATAAATACCGTAGCCGATAAACAGATTGTAGTTATGATTTCTAACAGTTTACCAAGAAGTGAATCTATTTTGGCCATAGTGGTTCACCCTTCCTTAAATAAAATTGTCTCACAGGGATAATCCGTATGAGACAACCTTATGTTCAATGTATTAATTTTCTTCAATTCTTTTAATGAGATCTTCTGGAACCTCTTCGCTTAAAGCATCTTTAACACTTTTTGTTTTTTCCTTGAAAGCCTCTCTGTCTGGTTCAGTAATTGTTATACCATTTTCTTTCATCTTATCGATAATTTCTTCTTCTTTATCAGCAAGAAATTGTCGTTGATATTCGGTAGTTTCATCAACTGCTGCTTGTATTGCTTCTTGATATTCTTGACTAAATTCCTCCCATACTCCTTCATTCAGCAATACTACAGCAGGTGTATAAGCATGTGCAGTTAAAGCTATAAATTCTTGAACTTCATAAAATTTCATAGAGTCAATGGTTGGAAGAGGGTTTTCCTGGCCATCCACAACTCCTTGATCAAGTGCTGAATATAATTCATTAAAATCAACAGGTGTTGGGCTGATACCAAGAGCATTCATATGGGTTTCCCAAACAGGAGCTGGTTGCACACGGACTTTTAGACCTTCTACATCCTCAGGAGTTAAAATTTCCCGTTTATCATTTGTTAAATGTCTGAATCCAACCTCCCAATATCCTAAACCTTTCAAGCTTTGATCTGCTCCAAGATTTAAAAGTTCCTTACCTATTTCTCCATCAAGCACACCGTAAACATGTTCCCTATCTTTAAATAAATAAGGAAGACCAAAAACATTCATTTTGGGAATTGTATTTGCAAGGGAACTATCAGCAGCTACTGTTGTCATTTCAACTGATCCACCCATAACTTGTTCAATAACGTCCCCTTCACTTCCAAGTGTCCCATTTGGATGAATCTCAACCTTAATTTCACCATTTGTTTTTTCCTCTACTAATTCTTTAAACTTTTCAGACGCAATATGATACTGATGTGTTTCAGAGCCAACATGAGCTAACTTAAGTGTAGTACCTCCGCCCTCACTACCACTTGATTCAGAACTACAAGCTGTTACCACCAAAACTAATACTGTAAATAAACTAATTAAAAAAGTATTCTTCATTTTAACTAACCAAACTCCTCTCTATAGTCCTTGTTTATATAGATGTGGTACCCTACTACTAAAAATAGGCACTTCGTTTCTTGCCTGTTTAACATCTCCTAGATCAAGCTGGATTGCTAAGGTTTCTTCTATCTCGTCTGAGCCCTCTTTTAAAATATTTCCCCAAGGGTCTATTACCATCGAGGTTCCACAAAAACGCACTCCATCATAAGATCCAACTCTATTAGAAGAAATAACATACATTTGGTTCTCAATTGCTCTTGCTAATTGAAGGTATCTCCAGTGACTTGTTCTAGCATCAGGCCATTCAGCAACTATATGTAATACTTCAGCCCCTTCAAGTGCTAATGTTCTGATAATTTCAGGAAAACGTAAATCATAACAAATGATTAACCCCATTTTTACACCTTCAAGTTCAAACACTTGAGGGACATGTGCACCCCCAGTTAAAAAGTTATGTTCATTTAACATTGGCACAAGGTGAACTTTGTCGTATTCATAAACTAGATTGCCAGTGCGGTCAAAAACAAAAGAGGAATTATAAAATTTACCACCAACTTTATTTGCAACAGACCCCCCTATTATATTTACATTTAATTTCACCGCTAAATCTCTTAAAAAGCTTTTAGTAGATGTTCCATTAATATCAGCAACTTGTTCCAAAGAGTTTAGCGTATAAGCAGTTGTCCACATTTCAGGCAAAACTACTATATCAGGCTTATTCTTTTTAACCTCTAATTCCATCCACTCTTTAACTTTCATCCTATTTTTTTCTGGATTACCAGGATAGATATCCATTTGATAGATTGAATACTTCATCAGATCACCTCCTAATTAATAAGATTTTTAATCTCGTATTCTGCTGTAATAGTATCTTCATTAACAGGATCAGATAATGTCATTCTGAATTTTTCCCCAAATTTGAATCCATCAACCAATGGAACGGTACCTGAAAAGACAATACTATAGGTTAAAGGTACTTCTTTCTTCTTAAGATATGCTTTTATATTATCTAAAGAGATAATTGCAGATATTGCATTTTTTTGATATGGTTGCCACTTTCCTTTAACGGAGACTTCTGAAGATAACTCCAATTGATCCCAATGATCAATCACATCACCGATCACCCATGCCTTCTTAGCAAACGGTTTATCACATACTTGTTTCGACTTATTTATATCAACTGTTTCTAAAGACCGGTCAGTATGATCACTCCCAACACTTAGGAAACACTCGTCTTCTGATTCTCCAAATATTAATACAATTTCAGCTTCCCCACTAGTTTGACCACCAATAACCTCTATTACTTCTTCCTGGTTTAAGTTACTAACGCCCACAGGATATAACGATGGCACTTCAGTTGGTTCGGGTACCCCAATTTCAGCAAGTTCCTTTATATGTTCAAGTGTTTTATCTCTGTCTCTACCTGTATACCCGATACAATAAGCTCTATTAATTGTAAGTTCTTTCTTTTCTCCATTTACCTCGAGCTGATAAGAAGAATTCTTTAAGTATGATTGTTCCAAAATAAAACCTCCTATTTATTGGCCTTTCCAAAAAAATTACTCATCTTTTTCAAGTTTTACATTTGCCTTTGTAATCTCTAGATGTTTCTTGAGTAAATCGGCAGCTTCATAACCATTATTGTTCTCCAATGCATGTATAATTTCTGTATGTTCTTTAATTACTTCAACCATTCTTCCTTCCTTCATTAACGCGTTATGTCCTATTAAGCGTGTAAGGTTATACATTTCCTGCAGAATTTGATCTAATAAATTTTGATCTGAATACTTCATAATTTGCCGGTGAAAATCCTGATCCAATTCTACATATTTTACTCGATCATCATTCTTAATTACTCGCTCTTGTTCTGATACAATTTCTTTAAGTTTTTGAACTTGCTCTTTTGTAACCTTTCCAGCTAGTTGTCTTATTCCTTCTGTTTCAACTGAAATCCTCAAATAAATGATTTGGTTTTTCTCATTTTCTGTGATTTCACGTACATGAAACCCTTTTCTAGGAACATGTACTAATAAACCTTCTTTTGTTAAATCAGCTACTGCTTCCCGGATAGGTGTTCGCGATGTCCCTAATATTTCAGAGAGCATCGTTTCAGTAAGTAATTTTTGATTATCTATTGATCCGTTAAGAATAGCCTTTTTCAACTCATCATAAACAATTTCTTTTGTTGTTTTTTTCTTTGCAAGCGGTTTCATATTTATTTTCTTCATTTTTAGACCTCACTACAATGTATAGTGTATACATTGTACATTGTAGTTATTTGAATTGTCAATATAAAACATTGTTTTGTTCGAAAAAATGGACAAAAAATTTTGTTGCTAGTGAAGAAAGGGTGAATTTAATAGTAATAATATTATAAGAATAGCCTAGTAGACAGGCGTCGTTACAATGGAAAAACTGACTAACTTTGAGTTTACCTACAAGTAGATTTATTGAAGGCTGAAGGCAATCCACTAATAAAATCTGCACTCATAACTAAGTCGACATCCGTTAAAATTCCATATATGCCCAGAATAACGCAAAAACAAAACACTCCCTAGAAAGGAAATGAGCCTGATTGCTTCTCTTCCACTTAGTAATAGCCAACTTTCATGGTCCTCAAAAGTTTATATAATGTGAACCCGATCCTTCACCCGGTGATACCGAATACTTGTAGGGTCATCCGGAGCCAGCCCTGAACATTTGAAAATGCCAATGAAGCGGTACCGGTTCTTGCCTAGGTTGTCTTTGTACTTGGCGAATACCGCTCTTTGTTGATTCTGATCGACTTCTTTCTGAAAGAGCGTTTTTCGGCTTTCTACAATCTCAGCGGATTCATGCGATTCATCGATATACGACCAGTCTGGAGCTAACGTATTAATCCAGCCCTTCGCCACAGATTTTTTCACTCCATCAACTTCTATCGACAACTTTGGGCACCATAGCCACGTATTATCATACACTCTGAAATAACTCTTTTGATACCGTTGCGCCTGTTTTCCAAAAATGGTATTTGCGATATCTTTGATGTCGTTAAACGAGATCTCATTATAAATGCTCAGAACATCGCTCTTCTTCAGCTCCGCAAGTTGTTCCTCATACGTGAGCCAGTGCAAAACTTTTTTCGATGCATGTTCCCGGATTGTTTTCACGACTTCATTAATCTCTTTATCAATAGCTTCAATGGATTGTGTCGCATCTACTCTTAAACAGAGAAAATCATCAATGACCTCTTCTGAGATAGATGCAATGATATCATCCATTCTGAGCTCATCCGCTTCTGTCTGTTGTTTGTGGTGTGCTTCATCCACTTCAACTTCGATATGTAATTGAGGAAAGTAAAGATCCATTAATGCAAAGGATCCGTTCGCACGTTTGACGTACTGTTGACTTACAGGGAAGATATTCAAGTTATCAAGTTTATGCCAGATGGCGGTTAATATATAATTCTCATAGTCTTTTCGTTTTGTCCGAGAAAAAGTCCGTACTAAATAATCGCGTTTGTTCATCCATGGCCAGCCCCTTTAACGTTCAATATACTGATTTCTATTATACTATGTAGCACTCCTTTCCCTATCATGCCTTCAAAAAAAGAAACCTGCCATTAATAAAATGTACCCTATAGAGTAGACACTTAAAAATGTCTATCCTATAGGGTACTTTTGTTTATAATAGAGAGATGCTAGGGAGGTTGAAATATGACGAAGAAATTATTTAGTAAACAAGAACAGAACCAGCTTGCATGTAGTCCTTGTGTAGTGGCTGTTAGTGAAAAGGGAATTACTTATAAAGATGAATTTAAAAAACACTATATTGCAGAAAATGAAAAAGGAAAAGGTACAAGAGAAATCTTTGAAGAGGCTGGTTTAGATGTAGAGCTAATCGGCTTAGTTCGCGTTATTTCTTCTGGAAAGCGTTGGCGAAAAACATATCGTGAAAAAGGCATCAATGGATTAGTAGATACACGGAAAGAGATGTCAGGACGACCCTTAGAACGAGAATTGAGTTTAGAAGAAAAGTATGCACGGTTAGAGGCTAAAAATCGATTATTACAAGCAGAAAATGAACTATTAAAAAAGGTCGATCTACTCGAAAGGCAGATGATGAAAAAGAAATCCAACTCATAAAGGAACATAAATTCCAATTGATCCATGACACTATCGAAAAATATCAATTAAAGCGAATGGTTCACTTCCTATGTAAATTAATTGGTGTATCTCGCTCTGGCTACTATAACTATTATACAGAAAAGGCGAAACAAAATCGTGCAGCACAGGATCAAGTAGATGAAGAAGTTAAGAATATCATTTTAAAGGCGTTCCATTATCGCCGTCGGAAGAAAGGTGCTCGTCAAATTAAGATGACCTTAGAAAATCAATTTAATATTACATACAATCTAAAACGGATTCGTCGTATAATGAAAAAATTTCATATTATTTGTCCTATTCGAAAGGCAAATCCATATCGTAAAATGGCAAAAGCAACAAAGGAACATCGTACTTGTCCAAACATCCTTCAACGTCAATTTAAACAAGGTATAGCCGGAAAAATATTATTAACCGATATCACTTATCTGACCTATAAACAAAGTAAACGTGCCTACTTATCTACGGTGAAAGACGCGGAAACAAATGAGATTTTAGCCTATGATGTATCCGACAAAATTACGCTCGACATTGCATTAAATACTTTACATAAACTGAAACGAAATCACCCACGTTTAGCTGAAGATGCGTATATCCATTCAGATCAAGGGTTTCATTATACAAATCCAGAGTTCCAAAAGCTTGTGAAGAAAATAGGTTTAGGTCAATCCATGTCACGTCGAGGAAACTGTTGGGATAATGCGCCTCAAGAATCATTCTTTGGACATTTTAAAGATGAGACAGATATAAAGGAATGCGAAGTACTTGAAGATGTGAAACGAGAAGTAAAAAGTTATATGACATATTATAACCATTATCGTGGACAATGGAATTTAAAAAAGATGCCTCCTGCAAAATACAGACAGCATCTTCTTCAAATTGACTAAAGACTTTTTTACAAGTGTCCTTTACAAAGGGTACATTTTATAAGACAGGTGCGCAGTCAAAGTACTTTATGGTTTTATGAATCGATAATAAATCGATAATGATATAAATATTTCAGCTCATTCGGCCGTGGCGATGAACAGTTTCATCTCCCCTTTCTTCATTAATGGTTTGATGACCACATTATCCAAGTGCGCGATGAAATAAACATTCGTTCATTGATGTAATTTTACTATACTTTTTGCCTTATAAATAAATGTTTCTAATTTCCCTTGTAATTCCCGATCACTCTCTTTCAGAAGGTTTTGTAGCAGATTCTCTATCCTTTATGAAGGCTAATACAGCACCCCTTTCTCACGCGCATAGTCATACTCCTTTTCCGTATAAGCAATCCCTTTGTTAGTAACCGAACCATATCGATGACCTAGTATTAAAACATAATAATCACTAATATCTATAGTTATCTTAATAACAGTCCACTGATCATCATCACCAGCACTAAACATTCCCATGCCTATGGGAAATTGATACATTGATTATATTGTTTCTGTAACTCTATTCCGTGCTTCCATTAAATCTGTATACGTAGAACTAATAAATATTTGGTACTCTTATTAACATCCATAAGACACCTCACAATCAATACTTATATATGACTTTTATATTCCATCAAAAATACACCTGTATTCTAAAGTAACAGGGTCTAACACCTATCATCAACAAAACTAGTTTTTTTATTTGTTCCTATAATTTATATACACCAATGGATTATATCCAAGTATTCTAACCTCTTTTTTCCAAATATCTAATTTATTTTTCAGCATCAACATCTCCAGTTCGTTTATGTTTGGTTTTCCGCTTGACATCCCTAACTTAGTCTTCCTTTCTAAAACAAACCAAACAGCCACGTTCTCTATTTTAGGCATATTTTTTAATGAGTCATGCTTATATAGCCTTAAAGAACTTATTGATTGATCTACAGCATAACAAAGTTTAGCGGATGTATTACCAATCTTCACCGCATACATAGTATCATCTCTATACAAATCCATAAGTTCTACTTTAGATTTTCCAACCCTCTCCTCTTCTCTATCATAATTTGTAAAACCATCACGTTCTTCTCTTATCGTGTTAAAAACACGCTCAACATAGTATTTCTGTTTTAGTCTTTTCATAATATCCTGTTTTTCCATACCCTCGTAATCTACACTGGTATTTTCCTCTACGTACCTTTCATATAAAAATTCCTCATGTATATCTGCTGTGAAATCATAATTGGTATTATATGTCACATCAATTTCCGAAATAGAGTCTTCCAAATACTTTTGGTAATCGTCATTAAAGTAGTACCACTCCCCTTTCGAGAGGATACACCTACGTTCATCATTAACATAATCTATTAGATTGCGAATTTTATCAGTTCGAACTGGGGCACCATTAAAATGACTTACTACTTTTATATCTAATAAAATATCGAGCATATTTAAATTGTTTTCCCTAGTGAATATCTCTATCTCTTCGTGACTTAATGTAGAAACTGTTTTAAGTGCTAGATTATATTCAATAGTAAAAGTCGTATCATTATTGTTGAATATTTCTGTGGCTCCAATAATATCAAATTCAGAAATATTGATAGTTGCAGCCCCTTGCTGTATCTTCTCTTTTAACTCTTTATCTAATGCTTCTAACAATTCTTTATCTGAAATTTTACTAAAAACAGGTATTTTATATATATCTTCTCTCTTTAATACATCAATAATATGTAAAATTAAATTACAAATACTCTGTATACTTTTTTCCTTAAGTGTAAACTTTAGCGAATTTCCAACTTCAATCAATTCACTATACAAATCGAAATCTAATGACTGACTTACTTTCGCCTTTAGCTTTGTAAAAGATTCCCCGCTATCAAATTCCAAATTACTATAATCAATGTAAGTGTTAATAGTTTTATTCCTTTGAGAGTTTGGTGAGGTGAGAGCTGTTGTTTTTATTTCTTTATAGTCCATTTTTCTTGCGAAAGAAAAAGCAAAGTTACGATCGCAATACTTATCCACTAAAAAGTATGAATGACCAAATGTTAATGCGTACATTTCATCGTCATACTCAACCACTACAACAGCTCTCGGTTGAACTATGGTTTGTAAGATATTGTCTTCAAACACTTGCAAAATCCACTCCCAAGAAACATTTTTATTCATACTTTCTCTAGATCTATACAAAGTAAGTACCATTTCACAATCAAGATTTTTAACTTCGTCCTGACTAATTATTCGGTTTTGGCTTAGAGCTAATCTCTCAGCCATATTCTCTTCGAAAGCCCTACGTCTACTTTCTTCTATTTTATAAATATTTACTTTCGCCAATTGTTTTCCTCCTCTAGAAAATCTTAGATTATAACTCATTTATTTTACCAAATAATTTACTGAATTATATAAATTTATAGACATATTACAATAATACCAATGAAACAAATGTTACACAATAAAACAGCCAATTTCTTATGTAATCTTTTTCCAAATAAAACATATGTATACTCAGATTACCAAGCGCGCCAACCAGCTACTTGGTTGGACTTCCTGTTCACTTGTACAGTTATCCGCCTATCATGTCATCATGATTACTTCACAGTCAACACACTATTTGACAGCTAATGCTTACCGGCTGCATAGCGCATCGAAACTTTCACACCTGTAATGTATGTGCTTCCACTCGCAAAAGAGGGATACTAAACTAACATAGTATCCCTCATACTTAGCATCCAAAATGTGTTCTATTCTTATTAGCTGCATTTGTACGTTGTTTCTGGTTTATTCTAAAATAGTTTGTGTGAAAACAATTCACTTGATGCGAGGCATCTTTATCGATAATAAAATTCTGTTTTAATGTAGTGGGGGGCTGACATCGATACTCATGATCCTGCTACATCTAATTCTGTAAAAAATAACTCTAATAAAACCCACATAACTTAATCATCTATCTGTTTTTGATTAAAGCTGTAACTAAGCAATATTACTCGCGAATTTTTGTCGAATTCTGATTTTTATTATAAAGAGCTGCTATCTTAAATTAAGGTAGCAGCTCAATCCCAAAATAATAGCGTTATTTCAAGGTACTATAACCGTTAAACATATTAAGTTTAACTCAAATTTAATCGTAATCTACCAATCACAGAATAGACAAGAACAATAATCTCACTTGATGAAATATTTTTATATTAATAACTATACTAGCTTTCTATTTAACATTATTTATTCCAATGCTATTCTATCTTATTCTTTTAATTTTTTCCTATCTTCAGAATCTTTGTAGTAAATTACACCATTTTGCTCTAAGACTTCTCTCAATTTATAGAAATCCAAACTTAATTCTCCATTTTCAATTCTATTCTTCGTATATTCTTCTTTGTTCATTCTTTGTTTTGATGACTTAATAGTATTGTTTAAATTATCTTTCTCAACAACAACTACACCGTCATCATCTGCTAAAACTATATCCCCCGGATTTACTTCTATCCCACCACAAATCGCAGGGGCATTTACCCAACCACCTTTATATTTCGAAGTTCCTTCTGCAAATATGGCTTTTGACCACACTGGAAAGTTTAATTCTCTGATTTTAGCAGAATCTCTTATACCGGCATCTATAATTACTCCTAGTACTTTCCTTTTTCTTAAAGCTTCTACAATTAATTCCCCAATCATCCCTGACGCACTCTCTCCAATCGTAGTGATTACTAGGATATCACCTGGCTTACAAACTTCTATTGCAGCATGAACCATTAAGTTATCTCCTGCATAACAAATTGCTGTAACAGCAGATCCACAAATTGATTTTCCAATTTGCACAGATTTTAGCCTCTTGCTCATTAACCTCGTTCTGAAGCTTCATAAACAGTTGCCACATCATAATTTGCGAGCAAAGAAATTTTTTCAGATTTAATTCTTGAAACATTTTTTATAACATATTTTTCCATTCTGAACATTCACTCTCCTACTTCTCCAATCTGGTAAGAATATTAATATTCTACTTCCTCATTATCTTCTTTTTTAATATAGTTCAATAGAAACCCCAGAATGGCTGCTATTGCACTTAAAATGAATGTTAAAGGGGACAGTACATCGTATACCGCGATCATAAATTGCCCGTTGACGATAATTAAACCTACTAATTGACCTAACACTAATAATATCCCTAAGAAAACAAATAATATTAAACTAGTTTTAAAACCTATTTTTATGATATCAAACATTAAACTACCTCCCTGAAATTAAATTATCTTCTAATAAATTGTCAGACTTATAGTATTGGAATTGGTAAGATTCCCATAAGTATCAGCCAACCGATCAGTGTAATTGGTATTACATAAAGAAAGACTAACGGTTTGAAAGTCTTAACCGGATTCACTCTCGCAATTCCGGATGCTATGAAAATGGGCGCTGCACCTGGAGGTGATGCACCCTCAGTTGAAGCAAATACCAATATAGCCACTGCTGCTATAACAGGCTCAATACCCACCCCTGCCAATGATTCAAATGCTACTGCTCCTATAGCTGTAACTGTTGCTGTTGCTGTAAGTGGAGTTGCCACAAGAACAATTAACAGTCCCACTAGTAAAGCTACTAACCAAACTGGGAGAGTTAATGAATTCATAATTATTCCGAGTTGTTCTCCCAACCCTAATTGTTTAAGGATTTCACTTGCAGAGAAAGCAAATAATAAAATAACGCCTATAACAGAAAAAGCTGGTAGTGCTCCTTCAACATAACTAAACCACTCTTTTGGTTTTTTCGGTATTTCTTTCCATGCACTAAGCAAACTAATAATAATAATTAGAATGGGCACCCATACAAGAATTGAGATAGACCCTATCCCTTCGGCACCTATTCCTGCAACTGTCTCAAGGGTCTCTGAGATTGGCCCTATTGTCAAAACAACTGGTATTAATATACCTAAGAAGATAATTAGTGATGGCCAACCTTTTCCTATGGAGCTTTTAAAAGGCAATATATCTTCTTTTGGAAGCGCTTCAATTTTATGGATCCTAACAAACCATGCTACAACTAATAACCTATAAATAAGTGTATATACTCCTGCAATTAACAATGCAATGTACAACTGGCTTTCTGTTACAAGAGCGCTAACAGAAGCGGCACCCAAGAGAATAAACATGGTACCATTAGGAGGAAAAGAGATCCCCATTCCAGCATTTCCCGCGACAACTGTTGCTGCATCTTCTTTTCTCCAATTTGATTTTAGCATCCAGGGAATTGTAATAGCTCCTACTGTGGCAGTATTACCTGATCCAGATCCTGAAATCAATCCAAAAAGTGCAGAAGCAATTGTATCAACATATCCCGCACCACCACGTACTCTACCTAAAACAGAATTCAAAATATTAATTAACTTTTGTATTAAACCTGTTTTTTCTATTAAGTACGCCATGAACACAAATGCCATTGCTGCAAACAATACTTCGTGTGTCGCACCAAACACTAAGCCAGCCCACATGAGACTTAAGGCGTCCTTTCCACCAAACAATGCCATTACAATAAAACCTACAATCATAGCCTCTCCAATATTTCTCTTTAGTACAGCTACCCAAGAGATGATTATTAATATATATAATAGTAATGCCCATACTGCTATTCCCATTATCATTCCTCCTAATTAAGCTAATAAGATGCATAGCGGATAATTGGGTCTACCAATTATCTAATATTTATATAATTTTGTTTTCCGTCAGAAGTTCTAACTCTTCTTGTGATATATTTAATAACTCACTATAAATCTCATTGTTATGCATCCCTTTTTTTTGGCCTAAACTCTTTACTTTCCCAGGTGTCCTGGAAAATTTGGCAACAACATTCGGCACATGCATTTCACCTAGTTCCTCATCTTCTACAGTTACAAATGATTCTCTATAAATATAGTGTGGATCTTCGTACAATTGACTTACATCATACATAGGACCTATAACGGCACCAGCGTTATTAAATACTTCGACTACTTCTTCCAAATTTCTTTCCTTTATCCAGCCCCCTATCAATTTATCAAGTTCCTTAACATTCCTCATTCGATTTTCATTTGTTGAAAATCTTTCATCATAAAACAATTCTTCTTTACCAATAGCCTTAAAAACATTCTTAGTTACTGATTGTGAGGCACCTGATAGTGCAACCCATTCTCCACCTTTTGTTTGATATGCATTTCTAGGTGCAATTGATACACTACCGTTTCCAACTCGTTCTGCAACATCTCCTAACTGATCATAAGCCATTAGATGCGCTTCCATAAATCTCATTAAAGGTTCATAAAGAGATATATCAATATTTTGCCCTCTTCCTTCAGGGTTATTTAACTTTTCAAATAAAGCAATCATTATAGAAAGAGAACCAAAGACACTACTTACACCATCTGCTAACGCTAAACCTGGAAGAGTAGCTGGACCATCACTTTCTCCATTAATGGAAGTAAAACCACTCATTGCTTCAGCCACAGTACCAAATCCTGCTCGTTTCGAATACGGACCTGATTGACCAAATCCTGTCGTACGCAACAAAATCAATGATGGGTTAATTTCTTCAAGAACATCCCAACCTATGTTCCACCTTTCTAAAGTTCCAGGACGAAAAT
This sequence comes from Virgibacillus tibetensis, assembly GCF_036026595.1. NCBI lineage: Bacteria > Bacillati > Bacillota > Bacilli > Caryophanales > Bacillaceae > Virgibacillus > Virgibacillus tibetensis. The sequence continues at coordinate 571,530 of NZ_JARZFX010000002.1, forward strand.
TCTCAATTACGACATCAACGTCCTTAACCAATTCTTTAAATATTTCTTGTCCTTTTTCCTTACTTAAATTAAGTGTAATAAATCTCTTGTTACGATTTAATGTTTTCCAAAACAAAGGAACTCCCTTCTTTTGTTTACCATAATTTCTCGCATGATCTCCATATTCAGGATGCTCAACTTTTATAACATCTGCCCCAAAGTCAGCTAAATATGTACTTGACCATGGTGCAGCCACCATCGTAGATATATCAAGTATTTTCAAGCCTTCCAAAGCCATCTTATTTGTCATGATAACAACCCCTTGCTGATTTTCTGTAACTTTTCTTTTTCAATTCGAATTCTTGAATTTTGTTGTATCTATTTACAATATTTTGTGCCTTTTTATAATGAGGATAATCAACCATTTTCCCATCTAAGGACATTGATGCTCTCCCCTGAGTTAAGCTTTTCTCAAAACTCACAATTAGTCTAGAAGAATATTCATATTCTTCTACTGTTGGTGTAAAACATTCATTTAAAATTTCAACGTTAGACGGGTGAATACAGCTAGCACCAAGAAATCCATGTTTATATGCAAGTGTTGCATTCCTATAAATACTCTCTAAATCGTTATAGTCTGCAATGCTACTTAGTAGCCCAAGAGGTATTTTCTTATGTGCTCTTGCTAAAAATAATGTCTTCATTCTTGGAATCATTAAGGCAGAAAGTGTTTCATCGGAAATTTCTATACCTGAGTCTAGTGAGAAGTCCTCAGCTCCCAATGTTAATGAATCTATTCTTTCACTCGCATTGGCAAATTCCTCTAGATTCAGATACCCTTTTACTGTTTCAATGATAAGTCCTATTTTAATCTGACCATGGGGAACACCTTTTTTTTCCTCTAGCTTACTTATTAAAGAATCAATTTCAATTATCTGTTTTTTTGTTTCAACCTTTGGAATATACAAGCTATGCAGTTTTGGGTCAACTGCTGCCTCAATATCACCTACAATTAACAATTCTTCGTTATTCACTCTTACAATAACATCACTTCCGCCCTTTGCAGCAAGGTGTATTGATTCACTTATATAATTTCTGGCCTGTTTTTTTTCAGAATCTGGTATACTATCTTCAAGATCAAGAACAATAGCATCCGCATTTCTTAAAAATGCTTTCTCAACAAACTTTTTTTTATTTACTGGCATAATCAACCTTGATCTTCTTATGACTTCATCGGCAAAATTTATCGACATTCTCACACCCCTTAATTAATGTTTAGCCGTTTACGTATATTAGAAAAATGTAGTCTCATTTTTTCTTTAGCTAACGAAGAATCTCTACTTTTAATTGCTTCCAAGATATCAATATGTTCTTTTTGCGCTTCATTAAAATTTGATTTATTTGAGAAGTTTTTTTTCCTTGTTTGGTTTATGAGTTCCAGGTTCAAATTAATATACTTTATCACGACGATATTTTTACTAGCCTCTGCTAACGCATGGTGAAAGTAATAATCTATATCTTTTTCCTCTAATTCATTTCGCTTCGAGGTATTAATTAATTTTTCTATTCTATTAACATCCTCCTCATTAACTCTCTTGCACACTAACTCCATTAAACCAACTTCTAATATTTCCCTAGCTTCTAACAAGTCCAAAATTGCGACATTTTTAAGATCCTCTATTATTGATTCTCCTTTGAGTGCTTCTTCTTTCAAGTTTTTTCGTAAATATCTTCCTCCTCCTGGCTTAGTTTCAATAACACCATGAGACTCAAGAACACGGAATGCATCTCTTAAAGTACCTCTACTTACGCCAAATAAAACTGCCAATTCTCTTTCAGGTGCTAGTTTATCACCTAAGTTTAATTTACCTTCCTGAAATTGTTTTTCTATACTTGTAATAACTTTTTCGTATAACCTAACATGTTTTATCTTTTGATTCTCCATTTTTTGGCTCCTCATTGTATATTTTTAATCCTTGTTATAGATCCATTATATACTATTGATCTGAGGCCTTAAATAAGTGTGCTATTTGCAATTAAACTTAATTGGTCTATCCAATATACCAATTTTTAAAATTATATAATTATTATTATATTTTGTCAATTGATATCGCTTTCATTTATAATAAAAGAACTGGAATAATTATTACTTTAGTTCTGTAGTTCACTTATTAATGCTCTACCAATTTTGCTTATTCCTCTTAAAGCCTAACACGAATCAAAAGACCCGGAAGCAGAGGAAATAGAGGAGTTGCTGTTGAAGTATGCGAGTAGTGCAGGAATGAGTTTGAAACACCGTGGGTTAAGAAAAACTGCCTGATTCAATGAAAACTTCATCGAACTAACAGTCTCAACAAATTATAATTCTTTAACTCTTTATAGCGGTGAGGAACTCAAACCAGTTTTCCAATCCTGCCTTTACAGGATTTTAATGAATGTACTTAAGGACTGTTAACATACCCATCCGATCTTCAATCTGACCAGAAACCCAATTATCATAAACCGTAATCTGTTTTGGTAAGCACTACAATAGAAATACTTTGATCCTAAATGACCACACACGGACATGGATTCATGGCACCAATCAGTAAAAAATCTGCAGGGTATGTTACGGTAGTTGTGTACGGCTAATTGTAACCGATTTGTTTCCATTGGCTGGCGTAGCATATCTAATGTTTGCTTGGGGGAATTCGGCCATTTTATCGAGAAAAAGCACGCTATGATACTAGTTAGATAAAAGCAATATATAGATATATAATTTAAATAAATACCACTTTGTATCTACCTATCTTTTTTATCTATTTATAATGATGTTTTTACAAAATTGAACACTATGTGGTTTAGATATTATTTTAATAATGAACAAACCCTAGCAATGTAAGTTGCAGTATGAAGGGAGGACAGGGTCGTCGGTCCAATCATCTCACCTCGTGCGCGGAGTCTGACCCCAGCATTCATGAACCAATTCGACAAAACCCGGAATGTGACACAGGCCCCCCGGAATTCCCCCTAACGACAGCGCCTCCTAATAAAAAGAAGCACGAGAACCTTCCCCCTGCTTCACCCATCCAACAACTCCAAAAATGTCTCTCCCTTGCTCGAAATGGTCGTACCCCTCCTGCCCTTCTGAACATTTAATAGCCCATGTTTATTAAGTACTTCTATTCTCAGTCTTAACTGCTGATCAGTTAGCGGATAATTCTCTTGCAGCAACAGTTCCTTCATCTTCCGTCTTCCATAGGATTTATGTTTACTTTTTCCCTCTTTATATAAGCTTAATAAACGGATACTCTCCGATAGGAACCCATGGACTTCAATTTGACTAACAATATACTCTGCATCTGCCTCAGTAAGTGATTCAGCATCGCGCTTTTCCTGGTTCCCTCGAAAGTAAAGTGGTAAGGAATCGGGTGTTATATACATACTGTCCAGACAAACACAATAAGAAATCACATTATATAGCTCTCGTATATTTCCTGGCCATTGATATTGATAAAATGCTTGTATCGCTTCCTCTGAAAAGGATAATTCCTTTTTATTAAAGTGGGTTTTAAATCTTTCAATTAAATACTTGATATCTTCTTTTCTTTCCGAAAGTGATGGGATTTTTAAAATGCAAGATGAAGCATAGGAATAAATAGCAGTATGTATGATTCCATTCTTCTGCAGCTCATCCAAATTAGGAATCGTCGCTGTAATGATGCGAATCTTTTTTCGGTTCGTATTAAATTTGATGAACTCCAACAAATCTTCCTGAAGGGAATATGGAAGCCGCTCCATATTTTTCACATATAAAGTTCCACCAGTTGTGTAGTCTATGACCCCTTTGATCCTTCCGTCCGTTGAGCCAAATAACTCCTCTTGTATTGAACTGGATTCACTGTCTGAACAGTTATACACATAAAAAGGCAGGTGAGAATAGGAAGATTCATTATGTATCATCTCCGCAATCATCTGTTTTCCAGTTCCTGCTTCGCCTTGAACGTGGACAATTGTTGAAGTTTGAGCGATTTTAGCTGCAATTTCTAGAGTTGATTTCATTAAAGCTGATTTAGTACTTAATTGGCTAAAAGTCCGGTTTAGATTTTGGTCACTGATAGATGAAGTTGGATCGTATTTTATTCCGTCATTGGCTAAAAGAATCATTGCTTTTATATAACGTTGAATTAGTAGCTCATTGTTTAATTGGAAATGAAAATATTTTTTTATGCTGCTTAACGTTTCTATGGAAATAACTCTTGGTCCAATATCGATAATATCCGTAAAACCTTTCGGGATCAGGTTTGTTTCCCCAGGTGTCACAATGAAGTCAATGTTCTTTGGAATCGGCTGATGGCCTGAATACCCGCTGTAATTATGCCCTGGAGCAATCTGTTTTAGCGAATCAACGGTTTCTGCGGTACTATTTTCGTTATCATTGATAACCAATAGATTCTTCTTCGATTCCAAATAAAAAAGCTGTTTTAAATTTGCTGTATTTTCGGTTCTTTCGGCAACGATACATACAGATTCTGCAGGCAAAAACGGCTTGATCAACCCTTGTGTTTCCGATCCTGCCAGTAAAACAACGTCACTTGGGAAGATAGAATCCGATTGTATTTCTTTTAAAGTTATACATTTAATCGTAATAAGAGATTCAAAAATATATTCCAATTGTTTTGTTAGATGAAAAAGATTTTCCTCCTGAATCCCGATAACAAGTAATCTTTTCTTCATGACTATCCCCCCATTACATCTCTATTCATCTATTTTACCTTATAATAAATTTATTTCCTATTGCAAGATTGTATAATTGGGGTGTAATGGGTTGTATTGGTATAAAATATAGTTTATAATTCTATTAATTATTTAGATGATGGATAATAGTAGGAATATTATACTTTGTCGGTTAATTATGGAAATACTATTTTTCATTAATAGCAGCAGGACATCCAAAACATATGAGATGGAAAGGAGCATCATTGTGTTAACACTTATAAAAAACGGGGAATTGTATGCCCCGGATTATCTCGGTCAGCAATCCGTTCTTATTGCTGGTGAAAAAATATTGAAAATTGGAGAAATAAATGCAGATGAGCTAACGGGCTTGCCATTTGATGTTGAAGTAATTGACGCCACTGGTTTAATTATTGCCCCAGGATTAATAGATCCACATGTACATCTGATTGGTGGAGGAGGAGAAGGCGGTTTTGCCACAAGGACACCTGAACTCCAGCTGAGCGGAATTATCAAAGCCGGTATAACAACTGTTGTCGGCTGTTTAGGTACTGACGGGACAACAAGACATATGACTTCTTTATTGGCAAAGGCAAGGGGCTTGGAAGAAGAAGGGATTACTGCGTATATTTATTCCGGAAACTACCATATCCCTACTCCGACAATTACGTCTTCCGTAAAAGACGACATCATTTTAATTGATAAGGTAATTGGTGCAGGAGAAATTGCAATTTCTGATTCGAGGTCAGCACAGCCATCTATTCATGAAGTTGCCAAATTAGTTGCCGAAGCTCGAATCGGTGGTTTATTAAGCAAGAAAGCTGGCGTTACCCATTTCCATGTAGGAATCGGAAAAGAACGACTGTCATTTTTACATGCTTTACTGGAAGATTACGAGATTCCTCCAGCTAACATTTACGCAACACATATTACACGAAGCAAAGAACTAGTCGATGACGCAATTGCATTAGCTAAAAAGGGCGCATTTGTAGACATAACAGCTGATAAAGAAACAGGGAAGTGGATTCAATACTACTTACAGAATAATGGAGATAGGAACCAGCTGACCGTATCTTCTGACGGGAATGGTAGTCTACCTAAATTTAATCAAAAAGGTGAGCTAATCGGGTTTGGAGTAGCGTCACAGCAAACATTACACGAACAAGTGGTATCTGCTGTGAAAGAATATGACTTGCCACTTAGTGACGTTTTGGCACTGGTAACACAAAATCCGGCTACAGCACTTCGCCTGACGAATAAGGGAATCCTGAAAGAAGGAATGGATGCCGACATTATTATGATGAATAAAGATACATTTGAAATGGAACATGTTTTCGCAAAAGGGCAGCACATGCTGGAAAATAAAGATGTTGTTGTGAAAGGAACATTCGAATAACTTTTAAATTGGAGAGGAAGAAGTTTATGAAAAGGAAACCGACATTACTGGAAGCCTTGATACCAATCGTTGCCATGCTATTGCTATTGGCGGTTGGATATGGTGTATATGGATTAAGTCCAGAACCGCTGCTGATATCAGCGTCAATTGTTGCCGGGATTATCGCTCTCCGTGTGGGTGTTAAATGGGATGAAATGATGCTCGGAATCCGCGAGAAGCTTGATATGGCAATGCCTGCCATTTTAGTGCTGATATCCATTGGTATTTTAATCGGCAGTTGGATGATTGCGGGAACGATCCCAATGATGATTTATTATGGACTGGAGCTAATTAATCCGAGATTTATTGTACTCATTGCATTCATTGTATCTGCAATTATCGCTATTGTAACCGGTACATCCTGGGGCTCCGCGGGAACTGTTGGTGTAGCGCTTATGGGTATCGCAATCGGGTTAGGTGCATCCTTACCCGCTACAGCAGGTGCTATTGTGGCGGGGGCTTATTTCGGTGATAAATTATCGCCACTTTCCGATACAACGAACCTGGCACCGATCGCTGCAGGAAGTGAGTTATATGAACATATTAAACATATGCTTTATACGACCGTTCCAGCTGCAGTAATATCGATGATTATTTATACAATCGTTGGATTCAATTTACCTGCCGAAGCTGTTTCAACCCCGGAAGAAACAGCTATCATGCTAGAAACATTAGCCGCAATGTTTGATTGGAATCTTTTGCTGTTATTACCAGCAGCTATCGTTCTTTACGGTTCCATCACCAAGAAACCAACATTGCCAACAATTATTTTCTCATCGGTTGTCGCTGGTCTGCTAAGTAAGTTTTATCAAGGATTTTCCGTCGTTGATATTTTCGCTTCTACTGTTACAGGATTTGACGTCAGTATGGTCAACAAACCAGGCTTCAATGCTGAAGGCGTGATTTTCGAAGTAACCAGACTTGTGAATCAAGGTGGAATGCAGTCCATGACGAGTGTCATTCTAATTGCTTTTAGTGCCTTTGCTTTTGCAGGAATTATTACGAGAGCCGGTGCATTGGAAGTAATAATGGAAGCATTGTTAAAAGTTGTCAAAAGGACTGGTGACCTGATTTTATCAACAGTTGCCTCATGTATCACAATGGCTCTGGTTACCGGTAACTCTTACTTGTCCATCATTGTTCCAGGTGAGCTTTTTAAAGATACGTATAAAAAGAAAAAACTGCATGCTAAAAATTTATCGAGAACTTTGGAAGACTCAGGCACAGTTATTGTGCCACTGATTCCCTGGTCATCTGCAGGTGTGTATATGGCAGGAGTGCTTGGCGTTTCCACATTAAGCTATGCACCATGGGCGATTCTTTGTTATGCAGGTTTCATTTTCGCAATTATATTGGGATATACGGGGATTGGGATTAAAAAGATAGAGGAAGAAAGTAGCAATTAAGTAGGTGCACCCCCCCGTTGTTTGTTCCCCCTGCCATAAAGGGGTAGTGAAGATTATATTTCTTTGTTAATTTAAAAGGCTGCTAGTTTCAGTATGCAATCTATGCATATCTAAAACTAGCAGCCTTATCTAATAATGGTATTTTTATTCGACAAAAAGTGGGAAGGCACTATCTAAGTGACGCTTTACAATACTGATGCTTTGAGATATATGCGTTATAGAATTATTTCATAATAAAAAATGCCCACCTCCGGTTAAGGTGATGAGCTCGAGTCGACGTAGTCGCTCAGGAGCGGCGTATTTAGTCGATTTTCCCTACCGCACAAGATAAAGGAAACATGCCCCTTCATAGGGGTATGCCGGCGCCTGAGCACAGGACCGGTTTTAGTCGGCCTTCCTTATCCGTATGCGAATCGATGTTGAGTTAGATTAAGGAGGTTTCCGGAAGGACAATAGGTGATGGGAGCTGGAGCTGGACGTGGCTAGATAATTTAATTCGTTATCCACAGCCCACAAAATTTTCTAATACAACAAGAAAAGCACTTTGAATGGTACGATGTATATCAAAGGTGCTCCTATTAAAAAAAAAATCGCCACCGCAGGATGACGATTACTACACTTTCACTATTAAATAAAGTCCGACTATGTCCAACTCCTGCAACAAGTAATCAAGAATCCTCCCCTCATTCGAAAAAATCCCCCAAAAAAAGGGAAGTGACAGGTACCCCCCAACCTTAAAAACGATCTATCTATGGTCTAATAAGGGTTTTGGTTTGAATGAAAGAACAACGAATAAACTCGGTTATCATTATCAGGATGGAGAAGGCATGCTTCCCCTTCATCGTCATAGGCTATGTCTTATTTACCAACAATGAGAAGTCAATCTCACGTAGACACTTATATGGAAAAGTCTTATTGTATTCTTAATACAGTACGCTTCCTTCTTCGATTCATGTTTCTGTCGCTTAATTCCCGGAATTCCCCGCTCTATTTGGTGCTTCTGTAGGAAGTAAGAGAACCCTCCCCATACTTCCATTTATACGGGAAATGCCCGACACGGCTCCTGAGCCAATTAAATATCATACGTATTCAAAATAGCTCTATATAAAATATCTATCCCATTTATCAATGCACCTTCATTAAAAGACATATGCGGATGATGCAGTCCTGGTTTGAGATCACATCCTAAACCTAGCATGGAAGCTTTTAAGGAAGGCTTTTTAATCGTATAAAAGTGAAAATCATCGCCTCCAGGAGTTATTAGAGGTTCATCAAGATTTTCAGTACCAAGCGTTTCAACAGTAGATTTAGTTAAAATATCAATTGCTTCTTTATTCGTTTCGGCTGCGACTATTCCATGGATTTTTTTTATTACAATATCTACATCGTATAGATTTTTAATTGAATCGAGAATATCAATTACTTTTTTTTCTAATTGGTCCATTAGTTCATTGTTTTGAGCCCTAAGGTCTAGTGAAAAGGAAGCGCTTCCTGGTATAATATTTGTATTTTTTCCGCCAGCTTGAAATTGAGTCATCTTGACTGAATGTGGTACGCGTGGATCTAAATGGATTTGCCCAATCATATTTACAATGTGTGCGCCAATTTCAATTGAATTATGATTTAGATGAGGTCTAGCACCATGTGCATCGTCTCCCTTAATTACTGCTTCATACATTTTTGCAGCCCCGTGTACAATAATCGGTGTTGCATGGCCCATTTTAGTTTCTTCGATTGGTCTCAAATGTACACCGAATAAATAATCAACATTGTCTATCACGTTTTTTTCCACCATTTTTAATGCACCATTACCTTTTTCTTCTGCTGGTTGGAAAATAAACTTAATTGCTACCTTTTCAGATAACGCTGGGTTCTCCCTTAGCTTCCACAAAACGCCTAATACGATAGACATGTGCGCATCATGGCCGCATGAATGATTTGCTTGAAATTTGTTATTAACTTCTTGCCATAATGCATCCATATCAGCTCGAATTCCTATTACGGGAAGATTCTTGTTAAAACTCCCATATTCTCCAATTACCCCTGTACAATCATCAAAAGTAGTTACCTTACATCCACTTTCCTCTAACATTTTTTTAATATACTTTGTGGTTTCTACTTCTTCCCAACTGATTTCTGCATTCTCATGCAAGTAGTCAAATGTGCTAATCACTTTTTGTTCAATAGTACTGGTCGTCTTCATCATAATTCATCCTATCATTTATAAAATATTTATATGTTGTTGGTTTAATCCCGGTTTTATCTAATTGTCTCACAACTTCATGCAAAATAGAGTTAATGATTGATAAGGTTATAGGTCCTTTTTTAAGGATTGATTCATTTATTAAATTTAGTTGGACCGTACTATCTGCGAATTCTACTATCGGAGAGACTCGTGAATCCGTAATTGCAATTACTTTTATCCCTCTCTTTTTTGTCTCTTCAGCAATTTTAATTGAGTCTAGTGAATAACGATAAAAGGAAAATACGATAAGACAAGATTTCTTTGGCATGGTATCAAGTAATCTACCATCTACTTCTGGTCGGTATAGATACGCATTTTCAAGTATGTAGTTTAGGTTAAAAAAGAGCCAGTATGCAAAAGAGAAAGACTGATAATACCCTGCTATCACCACCTTTTCACTGCTAATAATAGAATCAACGATGGATTGGAAGGTTGTAACATCTATATTTTGTAAGTTGCTTTCTAATAGATGGGTGTCATCCTCTATATTTTCTACAAATTTATTCGACACATCATCAATCGTTTTATAATTGCTGGTTTCTTTTAGACTTAACATATGCTTTCTGACATCATCTTGTAACTCACTAAATCCATTATAATCAATTGAATTGCAAAAACGGATTACCATTGTTTCACTTACCCCGATAATGCTTCCGATTTTCTTTGCAGGGTGAATGGCAAAGATTATTGGATCATTAATGAGATACTTAGCCACTTTCTTTAAACCCTTTGTTAAATGAGAAAAGGACTGCTCTGTCTTAGTAATATAATTGGGAATCATCTTATCACCCTTTTGAAGTATTCATAATATTTTTACTTGAAATAAATTATACACTTTATTATAATGTAAGACAAGTGATAATTTTCTAAATATTAAAAAGAGGTGATGATTAGCTATCTATACTAAATACAAAAAAGCAAACAGGAGGAATTAGTTATGAAATTTGAAAAGAAAGTAGTCGGCCTTTTGTTTCTTTTGATGACTCTCGTTATTATGGGATGTAGTTCAGAAGGTACAAGTTCTACCACAGAAACAAATAACAATGATTCAGAGACTACGGAAGAAGTTCAAACAGGGGGCACACTAGAAATTGCTTACCCAACACAGCCTCAGTCAATTGATCCACATCAATCAACTGCAGAAGCGACTCGTGATGCAGCAAGGGTGATTTACGAATCATTAGTAACGCTAAATGGAAATTATGAGGTAATTCCTCAATTAGCTGATTCTTATGAAGTTAGTGATGATAATACAAAAATCACCTTTTTATTAAGAGAGGGTATTACATTTCATAACGGAAAAGATTTGGTTGCAGAGGACGTTGTCGCTTCTATGGAAAAATGGGGAGTTAATAAACCGGAGTTAGGTGAACATGAATGGGTAGCAGTAGAGGATTATACCGTTGAATTAAATTTATCTGAACCATCAGCGTTAATCATGTTTTTCTTAGCTGATCAAGGTAATATGGCTGCAATTATGCCTAAGGAAGTTGCTGAAAGTGCTGATTCTACTGGTGCAACTGACTATATAGGTACTGGACCGTTTGAATTTGTTGAATGGAAACAAGATGAAGTTATCCGTTTTAAGAAATTTGCTGATTATCAGCCAGACTCTGACCCTGCCGACGGTTTAGGAGGAAAGAAAGAGGCTTTAGTAGATGAGATTAATTGGAACTTTGTTCCTGACTCATCCACTCGTGTTAATGGTCTTATGAGTGGTCAGTACCACTTTGCACATATGATTAATTATGATTCTATTCCACAATTGGAGAGTAATCCGCAAATTGTAGTTGATGTATGGCCGTATGGAATTGAAGGATTAGTCTTTAATAAAAAAGAAGGCTTATTTACAGATGTTAAGGCACGTCAAGCAGTAAACTATGCTTTAGATATGGATGTTATTATGAGCTCAGCATTCACAGGTGAGGAATTTTATGATTTGGATCCAAGTTTGTTTTTGCCTAGTCAAACAGATTGGTACACGGAGGCAGGAATAGAAAACTACAATCCGAAAGATGTGGATAAAGCAAAAGAGCTTCTAGATGAAATTGGGTACAATGAGGAAGAAATTGTTATTCTTACCAGTCGTGATTATGAACATCATTATAATGCTGCTGTTGCAACACAGCAACTACTAGAGGAAGTCGGGATGAATGTTAAGCTTGATGTTTACGACTGGCCAACATTATTAGAGCGCCGAGGCGATTCATCGGCATACAATATCTTCTTTACTGGTTTTTCAACGGTGTCTACACCACATCAATATGTATTTTTAGATTCGGAAACGCAATGGCCTGGTTGGACGGATAACTCAGAAATTGATCGACTGTTAGAAGAAATTAATGTTGCAGCTACACAAGAAGAAGCTAAGGAATTATATAGTGAACTTCAGCAAATCATGTGGGAAGATTTACCTGTAATCAATACTGGTAAAAACTCCCGGGTCTCTGGTCATTTGGAAAATCTAAAAGGTTACAAAAATCTATTAGGACCTAATTTCTGGAATGTAACCATTAGTGAGTAGGTTAGACTAAACTAATCCTCCTTAACTACAGAATAACCTCCTCCTATATTATTGAAGAATGTAGGGGGAGGTTATATTATCATTCAAATGAGAGGGGTGTACCTTTTTGAAAGCATATATTATGAAACGGCTATTGTCTATGATTCCAGTACTCCTCATCGTAGCGGTATTTGTATTTTTTCTTATTCATTTGATCCCTGGTGACCCTGCATCTGTGATATTGGGCCCTGATGCAACTCCAGCAGAAGTTGCACATTTACAAAATGAATTAGGGCTAAACCTTCCTATTTACGAACAATTCTTCCATTGGTTTACAGGTGTTATTCAAGGAGACTTAGGTACATCTGTTTATATGAACATGCCGGTGTTAAAAGCCTTTATCGAACATATTGGTCCAACACTCTCACTGGCTATTCTTGCACAGGGAATATCCATTTTAATAGCCATTCCAATAGGAGTAATCGCTGCAAGGAGAAGGGGAACAAATATTGATAGTGTGTTTATGATCCTTGCCATGCTAGGCATGTCAATCCCTAGTTTTCTACTAGCACTATTATTAATGTTGGTATTCGGTGTACATTTAAATTGGCTACCTGTTGCCGGCTATCAATCATTAAGTGCAGGATTATGGAACTTTGCTAAATATTTAATTTTACCAGCCATATCACTGGGAGCAATTCAAGCTGCGGTAATTTCGAGAATGACTCGATCATCCATGATCGATATTCTTAGTATGAATTACATAAAAACCGCTAAGGCAAAAGGTGTTAAGCAAAGAGCAGTTATCTACAAACATGCCTTCAGAAATTCGCTTATCCCAATTTTAACCATTCTTGGAGAAACTTTTGGTTCGTTAATCACCGGTGCCGTAGTAACAGAAACAGTTTTTAATCTACCGGGTATAGGTCAATTAGTTATCAATGCTATTACACGTCGAGATTATGCCGTCATCCAAGGCACGATACTGCTAGTTGCAGCTACGTACCTCGTATTAAATCTAATTATAGACCTAATGTATGGTGTTGTTGATCCGAGGGTTCGATTAAATCGTAAATAGATTGGAGGGATTGAGCTTGGAAGTAAAATCTAACATCACCATTAGTGATATATCTACATTAAAAAAAGACATAAAAAAAGAAAGGCGTCAATTGCTAGTGAAACGATTTCTTTCAAATAAATCAGTGGTAATGGGTAGTGTTACCCTTTTACTTTTAGGGTTATTTGCCCTTATTGCACCGTTAGTTAGTCAATTTTCACCACTGGAATTGGATCCTGCAAATCGTTTGCTAAAACCTTCATCAGATCATTTATTTGGAACAGATAATTTTGGTAGAGATTTATTTAGTAGAGTTGCACACGGCGCACAAGTTTCGTTGGGCGTAGGTATTTCTGTTTCTATCCTGACAGGTATTATTGGTACGGTAGTTGGATTATATGCAGCATACTATTCTATTTTAGACCATATTCTTATGAGAATTAGTGATGCGCTAATGGCCTTTCCTGACATTCTTTTAGCTGTGGCTATTATGGCTGTTTTGGGTCCTCAACCAATGAATGTTGTTATTGCGGTAACCCTTGCTAAAATTCCAGTAGTAGCAAGAATTGTCCGATCTTCTGCTTTGGTTGTAAAAGAACAAACGTACATCGAAGCTTTAAAAGCGCAGGGTGCTGGTTCGTTGCGGATCATTTGGAAACATATCTTACCAAATACCGTATCTCCATTAATTGTGCAGATAAGCTATGTATTTGCAATTGCGATAATTCTTGAAGCTTCTCTTAGCTTTTTAGGCGCAGGTATCCCTGCACCTGATCCAAGTTGGGGGAATATTTTATATGATGGGAAGATAGTTATTTATAATGCTTGGTGGATGACTGTATTTCCAGGTGCTTTTATTATCTTTGCCGTTTTAGGATTAAATTTATTCGGTGATGGACTTCGTGACCTGTTAGATCCCCATTCAAATAAATCGATCAAATAGGAAGTTGAAATTTTTGAAAACGACTAGAATACACTACATTTTACGAAGGGGGATTGATCATGGAGGAGCATCCATTACTAGAAGTGAATGAACTAAAAACCATTTTTTCCTCTGAAAAAGGAACCATTACAGCGGTAGATGGCGTAACATTTCATGTTAATTATGGTGAGACATTGGGGATTGTAGGAGAATCTGGATGTGGTAAAAGTGTAACCGCTGAATCAATTATGCGTTTATTAAATGAAAAAACGACAAAGTATGAAGGTGAAGTTATCTTCAAGGGTCAGGATTTACTTTCCCTTTCTGAAAATAAAATCCTAAACATTCGTGGCGATGAAATATCCATGATATTCCAGGATGCAATGACCTCTCTTAATCCAGTGTTTACAATTGGAAACCAAATTGCAGAATCTATTATTATTCATCAGAAATCAAGTAAAAAAGAGGCTATGAAAAAAGCGGTCGAAATGTTAAAACTAACAGGAATTCCTTCTCCTGAAGAAAGAGTGCATGACTATCCGCATGAACTATCTGGTGGAATGAGGCAGCGGGTTATGATTGCAATGGCTCTTTGTTGTCAACCAAGTCTACTCATTGCGGATGAACCAACTACCGCTTTAGATGTAACCATTCAAGCTCAGATATTAGAGGTTATCAATGATTTGAAGCAGGAACTGAATATGGGTGTCATCATGATTACACATGATTTAGGAGTTGTATCTGAAGTATGTACGCGAGTGGTTGTGATGTACTTGGGGCAAGTGATTGAGGAAGCTAATGTCGATAATTTATTTGATAAACCTCTTCACCCTTATACAAAAGGATTACTAAAATCGATTCCCAAAATTAATGGGAAAAGAGATAAAAAGTTACATTCGATTGAAGGTATCGTACCTTCTTTAGATAATATACCTAAGGGTTGTCGTTTTGCTCCAAGATGTCCTTTCGCTGATTCCAAATGTTTAAATGAAGTACCAATACTTGAAAGAGTTAATAACGGGCAAAAGGTACGGTGTTGGCATCATGAAAGAATAGAAAAACAGGGGGGGACAGTACATGTTAAAACAACAAGTTGAAAAAGAAATAGTGAATCAATCCATGTCTCTTCTTCAAGTTAAAAATCTAAAAAAATATTTTCCAATTACTTCTCCATTTGGTCGTACAATAGGACAGGTTAAGGCTGTTGAAAATATCGAATTTAATTTGCATGAAAGAAGGACCCTTGGGCTAGTTGGGGAGTCTGGGTGTGGAAAGAGTACGACAGGTAGAGCCATTTTACGGTTAACCGAACCAACGAATGGGTCTGTTATATATAAAGGAGGAGATGTAGCTAAACTAAAGAAGAGGGAATTCAAGAAAGTAAGAAAAGAAATGCAAATGGTTTTTCAGGATCCACACTCCTCTTTAAACCCTAAAAAACGTATTGGGGAAATGATTGAAGAACCTATGGTGATTCATCATATTGGTAACAAAAAGGAAAGAATGGAAAGAGCAATGGACCTGTTAAGAAGAACAGGGATCAGAGAGGATCAATATTTTAGATTTCCGCATGAATTTTCTGGAGGTCAAAGACAAAGAATTGGGATAGCAAGAGCCTTAGCCGTAGATCCTACCTTGGTTGTTCTTGATGAACCGGTATCTGCTCTTGATGTGTCTATTCAATCTCAAGTCATTAATTTATTGGAAGAAATTCAAGATGAATTTAAATTAGCCTATCTTTTTATCTCTCATGATTTAAGCGTTGTACGGCATATAGCCGATGAAATAGGTGTCATGTATTTAGGGCATATGGTGGAGAAGACTTCAACAGACGAATTATTTTCTGAACCACTTCATCCTTATACGAAGGCATTATTATCTTCCATACCGGTTCCAGATAGAAAGATTAAGAGAGAACGCATCATTCTTAAAGGAGATGTTCCCTCACCAATTAATCCGCCAACAGGATGTGTATTTCATACAAGATGTCCTTATGTGATGGATCGGTGTATTGTAGAAAAACCCGTATTACATGAAAGGTATTCAGGACATGAAGTAGCCTGCCATCTTTATGATTAATAGATAAAAAGGATAGATAGAAGAATAAAAACCTGCTATTAATATGAATACAATTCATTGAATATTATTTATATTGATAACTATAGGATTTTAAAAGTAGGAAGGATGGAAGACATGAATATTAATAATGTCGTTTTAAGAAGAATGCAGTTGGAATTAAAATCGCCTTTTCAGACAAGTTTTGGGACACAACAGGAAAGGGAGTTTTTCATTGTAGAAGTACATGGTGATGAGCATGTTGGATATGGAGAATGTGTCGTTAATTCAAGACCCCTTTATAATGAAGAGACAGTTAAAACAGCATGGCATATAGTGGAGGATTTCTTAATCCCTGCAATTTATGACAAAGGAGAAATTAAGCATCCTGATGAAGTAAGTGAAATTTTTAAACCTATTAGAAGAAATAACATGGCTAAATCCTCCATTGAAGGAGCTATTTGGGACCTATATGCAAAAGAAAATAACATTCCATTAGCCAAGGCACTAGATGGAACGAAAACGCAAATAGATGTTGGCGTTAGTATTGGTATTCAAGAATCTCTCAATGATTTAATAGATGTGGTAGAAGGATTCGTTCAGGAAGGGTACAAACGAATGAAAATAAAAATAAAACCAGGAAAAGATGTTTACATGTTAGCAGGAGTTAGAAAAAAATTCCCTAATATTGAGATCATGGCGGATGGTAATTCGGCTTATACACTACAAGATATAGATATATTTAAGAAATTAGACGAGTTAAACCTAATGATGATTGAGCAACCGTTGGCACATGATGATATTATCGACCATGCTAAATTACAACCAGAAATAAGTACTCCAATTTGTTTGGATGAAAGTATCCATTCCTTAGAGGATGCAAAAAACGCTATTGAATTGGGTAGCTGTAAAATAATCAATATTAAAATTGGAAGAGTTGGTGGATTAACCGAGGCCAAGAAAGTTCATGATTATTGTGCAGAAAAGGGAATTCCAGTTTGGTGTGGTGGCATGCTTGAATCAGGTATTGGCAGAGCACATAACATTGCTATTACGAGTCTCACTAATTTCACGCTACCTGGAGATACAGCTGGTTCTTCTAGGTATTGGCATGAAGACATCATTTCTCCCGAGGTAGTGGTTAACAATGGAATAATCACGATTCCAGAGTCTCCTGGTATCGGCTACGAACCTGTTGAATCTTTAATGGATAAATATACATTAGAGAGAAAAGAATTCTTAAGAAATGAAGTGGAAATTTAACGTAGATTTATACTTCCGTTTAAGAAATATTGAAGAAAAAGCAACTTGCACATCATTTCTGGTTCTTTTACCGGTCGTCCAAATTGTTTGCAGTAGCTATCCTCTAGTAATATATTAATAAAGCTGAAATCTACTACGGCAGAAATTTTTTTAAGCAAATGATTTTCTGGAATTTTATCGTATAATACGGAGTGAAAGCTTGATTGCTTAGGGTCAAGTCGAAGCATGAAAAACCCCCTAATGGTGTGTGGTGTACCAATCATACCATTAGGGGGTCTTTTTTTGTGGTTGAATCCCATATTTTTTTGAGCCTGAGGTTCACTCCATTAAGACTTTTTCACTGGTCTCGAACCTTCCCCATGCTTCTTAACAGCCTCAATTTTTCTCTAGAACAACCGAGTCTTTTCAATCATACTAGTCTTATCTGTCCGTTAATAAATTATAAATAATCGGCTTACGATCGCGTAAATAAGAGATTTCCGTACGATATTTCGCGATATCACCAAGATCAATTTCTACCACTTCTACCACTTCTTGATCACTTGGCAATTCTTTTATAATCTTTCCTCGTGGATTACAAACTTTACTTTTGCCAAATAAATGTAAATCATGCTTTTTATTAACCGCATTAACACCAACAGTAAAGAATAAATTCTCCAATGCACGCTGTGGTAAATTCAAATCCCACATATCCTCATCTTCAATTCTCCATGCTGATGGAACAAACACAATATCTGCTCCTTGCAAGCACAGACTTCGCGATACTTCGGGAAAACCAGCATCATAACAAATCGCAATACCGATATTTCCATGTTCTGTTTTAAAAACCGGAAATTCAGACCCTTCCTTAAAATAGAATCTTTCTAAGGCCCATAAATGTGTTTTTGCCATGCTTCCCATCAAACTTCCATCTTTATCGAACACGAGTGCGGAGTTGTATGCTACTCCATTTAACTCTCTTTCTTCCACGATTGGTGCAATAATATATACACCATATTTTCTAGCGGCTCCACTTAATGTTTCTACTGTTTCATCAAAATATTTCATGCCGAGTTCATTTGTCTTTTCTTTTAAATATGCTAAATGATATCCAGTAGAAAATAACTCAGGGAAACAAACAATATTACTTCCTTTTTCCACAGCTTCTTTGATCATTTTTACCGCTTTTTCCAGATTCGCTTCTACATCTCCAAGATGGGATTCCATCTGAATAATTCCAATCGATACTTTTTTTGACAATACCTTCACTCCATTTCCACTATCCTATGCAACATTTTTTTCTATTTTAGAGCCAGCTGTTTTTTCAAATATCAAGTATAACAATCCAACTACAATAATAGAGTTAATCGGTGGAATACCAAAACCAATTTGAGTTGAATAATATGAGGCGGCATTCCCACAACGTGTACCTGTTAATCCAATATAGGTATCACAGTAGTCATCGCCTTGCTCCACTCATACAATTTTTCATTTATATATAAGATAAGTTACTTCTATGGATAAGTCAAGAACATATGATCTGCTGAATATTACATAAAATGAAGATTTTATACGGTAAATCTCTTGAAAATTCAATTCTTCCTCCTCTTTTCCACAACGGCCCCATTCTTTAAACAAAAGAATACGAAACAAAACATAACAGAGAACCAACCAATACCTGGAGACGCAATTTGCTTCTACCAGGAAAACTCACTTAACTGGTAATATCTGAAACTCCTCTTCCATCCACTTCCTTAATTCAAACTCACTTTTTTTCTTAACTTTATCAAATCCTCATTTCTCCAAATTTTCAACTCCCATATACAGCGTTGAAGCCGGATTTGGGCATTTCTAAGCGCATGTGAACAATATATCTCTGAATGTTAACGCTTACCTTCACTATTTCGGCTATATACACCCAACATGGCTTCAAACCCTTGAAGTATGAATCATACGTGTTACGCTAATTAACGGTTAAGAAATCGTAAATAGGAGCGTATTGAATTTGAATAATAAACGAATCGCATTTTTAGGTGCAGGTAATATGGCAGAAGCAATTATCTCAGGATTTATACAATCAGGAAAATTGGCTGCAGAGAAACTCATCGTTACAAACCGGAACAACCATGAGCGTTTGGACGAATTAAAAAAGAAATACGGCATTGAAGCCGTAACAAAAGATCAGTTGGACTATACAACGATAGATATTTTTATTTTGGCAATGAAGCCGAAAGATATAGACAGTGTATTGGACGATTTACGTGACAAGATCACCGCAGATCAATTACTCATTTCTGTGTTGGCTGGCATCTCTACTACGTATATGGAAGAAAAGTTAAACGATCGTCAGCAGGTCATCCGTGTGATGCCGAATACTTCCAGCATGATTCAGGAATCAGCAACTGCAGTATCTCCTGGTAAATATGTCGATATGCAAAAGGTCATGCTAGCGAAGGATTTGATGAAATGTATTGGGGAAGCGTATATTCTCGATGAGGATAAGATGGATATTTACACCGGGATCGCAGGAAGTGGACCAGCTTACTTTTACAACTTGATGGAACATGTGGAAGAAGTCGGTTATCAGGCAGGGCTTGATCGCGAACTCGTACGGGAAATCGGAGCACAAACGCTTTACGGTGCTGCAAAAATGATTATGGAACAAGAAGAAACACCAAGAGAGCTTAGAGAAAACATTACATCACCAAATGGCACAACAGCAGCCGGTCTGGATGCATTGAATGAGCATGGTGGCGGAATGGCGATTATCGAAGCAGTAAAATGTGCAGCTGCCCGCTCAAAAGCATTAAGCAAAAAACCAGAAAAAATATTAGCCCTGCAAAAATAATGTAAATCTAACGTTAAGTGGACGTTTCTTTCCCACCGCTTAGTGTTAGTTGAACGAATCGGATATTTACTGCATATTCTCCACCTACGCTTGAATTTTTGAGGTGGGGTGTACTGCCAGTTACATGAACCCAGTACTAAAACGCAGTTAACAAGATGGAATGAAAATATAATAGGAGTGATGGAGTGACACCTGGTACAGACACGAAACGTATCGTAATCAAAATTGGAAGTAGTTCATTGACAAGTATGAACGGAGAAGTAAGCCGCAGAAAGCTGGAAAAATTAGTCGAGGAAGTTGTTCGATTAAAGGATGATGGCCACGAAGTATTGCTTGTTTCTTCTGGAGCAGTAGCAGCTGGATATCGTAAGCTAGGCTGCCTTACCCGCCCGGATTCTTTATCAGAAAGACAAGCTGCCGCATCCATTGGACAAGGGGTATTAATCGAAACGTATTCGGATCTCTTTATTTCCCACGGCTATGTGGCTTCACAAATTTTAATCACCCGCAGTGATTTCTCTGATGAGAACCGCTATAACAATGCAAGAAACACGATAAATGTTTTACTGGAACGTGGCATCGTTCCAATCGTAAATGAAAATGACACGATTACGATGGATTTCCTAAAGTTCGGTGACAATGATACACTTTCAGCAAAAGTAGCTGGTCTAGTTGATGCGGATCAATTAATCATCCTTTCTGATATTGACGGACTGTATGATAGTGATCCACGTAAAAATGAAGACGCAAAGCTTCTTACTAAAGTAAATGAAATCACCCCTGAGATTGAAGCAGCGGCTGGTGAACCTGGTAGCGCCGTCGGTACAGGTGGAATGAAGTCAAAAATCGAAGCCGTTAAGATCGCGATGGCATCCGGTATTTCTTCCTTTTTAGGAAAATCCAGTACCAACAGCATCGTCTATGATGCTGTTTATAATAATGCAGTCGGCACATACTTTGAACCACAAGAAGACATGGAAGAACTCAATCAAAAAAAGCAGTGGATTGCGTTTAACTCCGGACCAGAAGGCGAAGTTACCATTAAGCCATCTGCCAAAGAAGCAATTCTTGAAAACCATACCAGCCTGGAACCGTCAGCTGTCTACAGTGTCAAAGGTCGGTTTAAAAAAGGCGCAGTTGTGAAGATATTTGATGGAACTGGCGAGGAAATTGGTCTTGGTGTGGTGAATTACTCATCCAAAGCACTGGATCAATTAATAAATAAGATTGACGTCGATTTGGAAAAATACGAAAAAGCAGCCATTGAAAGTGAACAGCTCGTTTGTCACCTGGATACATCCGTGCTCACAACTGTATAAACATTTTAGGAGGAATATAATGACAGTCATAAACAAAGTGAACGTTGAAGAACAAGCCATTCAAGCCAAGAAAGCAGCCAAGACCTTATCTTTACTGACAACCGAAGAAAAAAACGCAGCACTTCTTACATTGGCTGATGAGTTAGACACAGAATATGAAACGATTTTAACTGCCAATAAGGCAGATTTGGAAAAAGGACGCAAAAAAGGCTACGACGCAGCATATATGGATCGTTTGACGCTTTCCAAAGAACGTGTGGAGGAGTTCGCTCAAGGATTACGTGACGTAGCGAAGCTTGAAGTTCCAACTGGTATAGTGGATTCCGATTGGACACTGGACAATGGGTTAAATGTTCAAAAGGTAACCGTCCCTCTTGGGGTCATCGGTATGATTTATGAAGCGCGTCCCAATGTAACGGTTGATGCAACTGGATTAGCGTTAAAGTCCGGAAACGCGATTGTGCTGAAGGGTGGTTCATCTGCGATTACATCCAATAAACAGATTGTCGAAGTGATGCATCGTGGATTGGAAAAGACAAAAATACCAAAAGAAGCCGTACAATTCATTGATAGTACCGATCGGGAAGCAACACAGCAGTTATTCACGATGAAACAGCACATCGATGTGCTTATACCTCGTGGTGGTGGCTCGTTGATTCAGGCGGTCGTCAACAATGCAACTGTTCCTGTTTTAGAAACTGGTGTGGGAAATTGTCATATTTACATTGACGCAGAAGCGGATGTGGAAAAGGCTTTAGCTATTCTTGTCAATGCGAAAACAGATCGTCCCGCCGTTTGTAATGCGGTCGAAACTGCCATCATTCATAAAGATTGGCTAGAAACAAACAAGGATGCGTTGATCCAGATATTTAACGAAAATAATATCAGCGTTCATGGTGACCAGGCTGCTGTACAGGTTATTCCTGGCGCTGTTCTGGCAGGAGAAGATGACTGGGCTAATGAATATTTAAGCACAGACATTGCTGTCAAAACGGTAAACCATCTGGATGATGCTATTGACCACATTGATACCTATGGAACCAAGCACTCGGAAGCAATTATCACGGAGAATGTTCAAACTGCCGAGACATTCATGAAACTAGTCGATGCAGCCGCATTGTACCACAATGCTTCCACTCGTTTTACCGATGGAGGCGCCCTTGGCTTTGGTGCTGAAATAGGAATTTCCACGCAAAAGCTGCACGCACGCGGCCCAATGGGATTACCTGCTTTAACAACGATTAAATATATGATGAACGGGAACGGACAGATTAGATAAATATAAATTGAAACCCCAGGATTGCCTGATATGATAGGCAGGTACTGGGGTTTTTTAGTAAGGCGGTTTATAAGCTGCAGTAGTTCGCATTCCCATACCCAAAATAATACATACAATCATTGCTAAAAATAATGAAAGCATTGCTGTTCCACTTAAGCTCAAAATGAAATTGGATAACTTAATTCCTATACCTGTAATACTTAACAATCCTACAATGATTTGCGTAGTTCCAGCAAATTACAGCTATAAGTATAAGTCCCTTACCTACTTCAATTAACATACCTATTAAATCAATAACCCTTTCCTTTACCACCGATTTTAATAAAAATAAAACTATACATAGTAATCTGGCTATAAATCCTGATCTTGCAGCAGAACTTCCACTAAACAGACTTATAATTAGGACTGTTACTAGGTAAAACTGTTATTATTACATTTGACATTGAAATGTTTCCTTTTGCTTAGAATTTTTGATTTATCTAACGATTTTTATCCTAAAGTGGAACTCTTCCGATGAACACTAAAAAAGAGTCTAACATAATACAAAATTGTTGGATAATCGCTTCAATAACGACATCAGTATAAGGAACACCTATTATTCAGCCATTAGAAATGAACCAGCCCCCATTAGGGGTGGGGTTAATTGTCTTATGCGATAGACCATAATTCATATGTTACAATTCATAAAGTTCAAGAAATTATTCGCAAAGGATATAAAGGTGTTCTATTAAAAAAATTTACTTTTAAATATATCGATAAATATTGTTATAACCTCTTGGCATTTTCGTCATTTAAGCTGTCTCTCTCAGCCTTTCATTTTCTAGTCTATCTGACTTAGAAAGAATCACTGCAGCAGATGCGTCACCTATCACATTTGTGGAAGTTCGGAACATGTCTAGGATCCGATCTATTCCAGCAATTAATGCAATACCCTCAAGAGGTAAGTTAACAGAAGCTAATACCATCGTTAGTATAATCATTCCAGCGCCTGGGACTCCAGCTGACCCAATTGAAGCTAGTACAGCTGTGAAAACAACTGTTAGATACTGAATAATCGTTAAATCAAACCCATATACCTGCGCGATGAATAAGACTGCAACTCCATGATATATAGCTGTACCATCCATATTTATAGTCGCACCTAAAGGCAGCACGAAACTACTCACTCTCTTTGGAACTTTAAGGTTTTCTTCAACGTTTTTAATTGTTACTGGAAGTGTCCCTGAACTACTGCTTGTACTAAATGCAACTAATGCAGCTGGCGATATACCTTTAAAGAATTCAATAGGATTCATTTTGCCAAGTTTTGAAACAGCAAGAGAGTAAGTAATTATTACATGTATTAAACATGCCAACGCCATAGCTATTAAAACTTTTATCAGTGGTAGTAATACAGAAGCACCGTTCGTACCAACTACCGGAGCAATTAATCCAAAAATGCCAATTGGCGCTACTTTAATTACAAGATTTGTTATAGCGTACATAACTTCTGCAAACCCATCGAAGAATTGTTTAACTTGTACAGCTTTTTCTCCAACAATAGTAATACCAATCCCTACAAAAATAGCAAAGAAAATGATTTGGAGAATATTCCCTTCAACTAAAGAGCCAATTGGATTTGTTGGAATGATAGCTAAAAGTGTTGCTAAAATTCCTTCCGTTTCGTTAGGGTCTACTGTCGTTTCACCTACGTTCATTGATACGCCGGTACCAGGTGAAATGATTAGTGCAATAACAATTCCAATCGTAACAGCAAATAATGTTGTACATAGAAAATAGAGTATTGTTTTACCACCGAGCTTACCAAGTACATTAATATTTCCCGTGCTAGCTACACCTACGACTAGCGTACTAAAAATTAGTGGGATCATGATGAATTTTATGAGACGAATGAATAAATCACCTAATGGTTGAACATATTCCGCTTGAGGACCAAGAAGTAAACCAACAATAATTGCTAAAATAAATGCAATTAACATTTGCTTGAGTAAATTTCCTTTTATTTTCATTGCCTTAATTCCTCACCGTCCTAAAATTTAACAAATTTAAATATTACGTTAATTTTTTATGAAGTAAATCCTACTGATGTATAGCAGTTGGATTTATAAGTAACAGTTATATCTTTACACCCTCTGGCCAATGTAAATCATGCTCTTCTACACTGGTAATCTCATTAGTTTCATCAACAAATACTACTCTGGGTTTTAGATCTTCTATTTCCTCATCTGTCATGAGTCCCAGACTTAATATAATGACAATATCCTTTGGTGAAAATAAATGTGCGGGTGGTCCATTTAAGCAAATACGTTTTGAACCTTCTGGCGCTGGTATAGCATAAGTCTTCCATCTCGCTGCATTTTTCAAGTTTGTAACTTGTATCATTTCATACGGTTTGATATTTGCTTCTTTCATTAATTTATAATCAATTGTTATACTACCCACATAGTCAAGTTCAGCCTCTGTCACTGTAGCTCTATGTATCTTTCCTTTACACATTAAGCGTTGCATTAGACTTTCCTCCTTATAGAAATATTTATTAATATTTTACCAAGTATAAAATAAAATAAATCAATATACAATGAGGTACCAATGTTCGTACCAGTTGCTAAGTTATTCAATGCATACATCGAATAGTCTTAAGGCCATTCAGGAAAATACAACCATAGAAACTGTGAGAAATGTTGGGGGAAGCATACATGAAAGAAACTTTTTTTCCAAGGAGATTCTTAGTTGGGTCAACAACATGGGGAAACCGCTGGTCCTGCATTCGATGAAACTCGCTCTTGAACAGGGTAAAACAACTTGGTGCTATGTAAAGTGTAAAGGGCATCTTGAAAGCCAGGGCGAAGAAAGGTATCACATCCATTGATGAAGTAAGATCCGAGGAAAGCTTATCATAACCAGGTTTCGCTAAAATCCTATCCTGCTCATGGGCGCTTCATGCTGAAATTATTCCTGATTGGTTTCTGAGAGCAAAAACAACAGAGGGCCAAGCATTCAGAAAGGGAAACAGGAACGATGAACTTCGAAATGGAAGCGAAAGAACTGAAGGAGTTGCTTGCGAAATACGTGAATGGTACCAGGTCACGGAAAAATGGTGTGACTGCTTAGGTTCGGGAATTATAATAACTCGGGGGGTGACTAAACGCATCAAAACAAATAGCATAGAAAAGTTTTGATCGGTGAGGGTCTTGAGATAATACTCATAGTACTAATTCTGTAGGTGTTTTCAACAACTTAAAAACAAAAAAGTATATATTCTTAAGCAGTTGGGCACCAGTATAAAAGTTAAAGACTGACCCAAAAGTCAATGACTTTTGGGTCAGTCCCCTATAAGTATCCATGAGTAACTGGTTGGAGACAATCAAGGTCGAAGAAACAATTAGCTGTTAGGTCCACCGAACTAACAGCTTTTAAAAAAATAACTTAAATTGACTTAAGGCTTTAAAGCAGTAGGTTCCTGACATAAGGTTTTTTATTAAATATCTACCCTTTATTTCTTATTCTGCCAAGTATTGTCTCTTGAGCTATTTAACTCCCTTTTCATTACTTTCTATTCTCAGCTACAATCTCTTCCTTACCTAAGATATGATAACTCATTTCCTTATCTGTAATTCTATTATAATCTTTGCGTTTAAACAGGTAGAATAAAATACCAATTATAACCCAAATAGCAAGAGCTATTCTGGACTCTATCCCTAGAAATGCTGGAGATCCGGGTATCAGTAAAAGCCCAAGGAACACAATACTTGCTACAATTCCAAAACCTGCAAACACCTTTTTCAACGGGGAAACAACATGCATTTTATCGTTAAAACCAGCGTCTTTTTTCCACTTAAATAAACTAAAAGCAGTAAAGCATGTATAAAAATAAGCAATCGTAACACCTATGGAGGACATATCTACCACCCAACTAAGAGCTTGACGGCCGAACCATGGAGCAATCATTGCAACAATGACCGTGAAAATAATGCTAATATATGGTGTTTGATGTTTTGAATGCAATTTTGAAAAAGCATTTGGTATGAATTTAGCACGTGACATAGCAAACAAAAGACGGCTGGTTGAAATAATGAAACCATTCAGCCCTGTAAATATTCCCATTGTCAGCGCAACAACCAAAATCACGACCCCCATTGTTCCTAGAAGCTCCTGGATTGCTACACCTGTACCCCATATATGGTTTGCTGCGACTAATTCTTCCCAAGGGAAAGCCATTGCTGTAGCGAAAATCATTAAACAATATAACAGTGTCGCAAATAGGATAGCAAAGATAATTAGATTAAATGCTTTTTTAGACGAAAAATTGAATTCTTCTGCAGCCTGGGGTACGTTATCAAATCCGACAAATGCCCATGGTGCAATCGCTACGATTGACATAATAGCCGCAAATGCAGTTGTATCTGTTGGAAAGGATGGTTTAACATTTGCTAGTCCAGCTGCAGGATCTATTCCTACCATAAACGTAATCGCTACAACTCCCACAATCATGACGATACAAAATACAAACTGCATGCTCCCCGAAAAGAGACCACCTTTAATATTGAAATAGCCAAATATTGCGAGTGCCATTGATGCAATGATTATTTCCATCCCATAGACGTCCCATCCAGCTACCTCATATAAGTATATATTTTCCAGAAGTGCTGGAAAAACAAATTTAAACATTAGTGCAAGTGCTGAAGCATTTAAAGCAACAATACATATATATCCTAACGTCAAAAACCATCCACTGATAAAAGCATGTTTGCGACCAAGACCAATGAACGCGTATGCAAACTCACCACCCGAAACGGGGAAGCTTTTAATCAGGAAACCATAACTGATTGCAATCAACATCATCAGCAAGCCGCCAATCATAAAACCGATGATCGCACCCAGTGGTCCCGCTGTGCTCATCCAGTTTGTGGGCTGAACAAATGCTCCCCATCCAATCGACGATCCAAGTGCTATTGCCCATACCCAGTGTGGCTTAAGCGTCTTTTTGAGAGTAGTACGTTCTTCCATATTAATCCCCTATCACTACTTATAGTTATTTTTTATACTTGTCTATTTTACTCCATCCATTTTGCAAAAGAAATATTGTTATAATGTCCGTACCAGTTATCAAAAGGTTAAATCTTTTCCAAAATAAAAAGACCTTCATCAAGGTCTCAGGCTGTCGAGAAACTCTCGACAGTCTTTATTATTCTCTAAAACTTTATCAATTCACCGCGTTAATTTGTTATAATATATGTAATAATAAAAGGCGGTGGTTAGGTTGTTTCAAACAAGGAAAAACACCCAAAATGAATTAGAATTTGTATGTCTGGAAGATTTAGTTCCCCAAGATCTTCTTCTTCGAAAAATTGATAAATATATTGATTTCACCTTTATTCTTGATAAGGTTAAACCTTATTATAGCGAGGATAACGGTCGCCCTTCTGATCCCCTTATCTTATTTAAAATGATGTTTATCGGTTATTTTTTTGGTATTCGTTCGGAACGCCAGCTTGAAAAGGAAATTCAAACAAACATGGCTTATCGTTGGTTTCTAGGCCTAAGGCTAACTGATCCTGTTCCTCACCATTCCACAATTAGTTGGAACCGCCGCACACGCTTTAAAGACACAGCTATTTTCTAAGAAATATTTGATGAAATTGTACTCCAAGCGATGAACCACCGAATGGTTGGTGGAAGAGTATTATTTACCGATTCAACCCACTTAAAAGCTAATGCGAATAAACATAAATTCACGAGAGAAAACGTAGAAGTGGAAACGCGCGAATACATAGAAAAATTAAATCAAGCCATCGAAGAAGATCGTGAAAAACATGGAAAAAAGCCTTTAAAGGAACGAGAGGAAGTGAAGAAGGTGAAAACAATACGAAAAAGTAAAACAGATCCTGACAGTGGATTTATGTCTCGACAAAAACAAGAAATGTTTTGTTACCTTGATCATCGCACAACTGATATGAAGTTTAATATCATTACGGATGCTTTTGTCACACCTGGAAATGTTCATGACTCTGTTCCTTATCTTAATCGTTTAGATCGCCAAGTGGAGAGATTTGGTTTTAACGTAGAAGCCTGTTGCTTTGGATTCTGGTTATCTAATAGTTCCAATTTGTAAAGGGATTTCAGACCGAGACATATTTGGGACGATTGCGCACAGAAGGTATCATCCAACACAAGGACTTTTTCCAAAATGGAAGTTTAAGTATGATGAAGATCAAAATGTCTATGTTTGTCCAAACGGAGAAATATTGCCATATTCAACGACTAGTCGAGACGGATATCGTGAATATAAATCCGACCCTAAAAAATGTGCAACGTGTCCGCTTTTAGACCAGTGTACACGATCAAAAAATCATCAAAAAGTCGTCACTCGCCACGTTTGGGAAGAATACAAAGAAAAGGTTCGATCGAACCGATTATCTATATCAGGAAAGTTACTTTATAAATATAGAAAAGAAAAAGTTGAGCGAAGCTTCGCAGACTCAAAAGAGCTGCATGGGCTTCGCTACTGCAGGTTGAGGGGATTGCACAATGTAGGTGAACAAGTTTTACTCACCGCAGCGTGCCAGAACATGAAGAAGATTGCCACACACTTAGCCAAGCTAGGCTAAGTGTGTGGGAGTCTATTTTCATTAAAATTAACCACGATAAAACACCAATTTAACTGAATAAAAAAAGCTTATAGAGAAAAAACACCTACTTTCTCTACAAGCTGAGACCTTCATCAAGGTCTGTTATTTTTTTTTGCTAAGTTGATTTTAAATGAATACATGTCTGCCCGGTAGTATGCCTGTTCAAATTCGACAAAATTATCATTCAGGTCTAGTAATTTTCGATCAACGTTTAGCATAGTAGATTTTGTAGGAATATCTAGTAATGCAGCATCTTGTCTTAAAACCGTACCTGCCCGAATGACTTGCTCCGCTTCTTTTGTATGCACTTCAAGCTTTAATTCGAGCACGTCGTAAAGTGTAATATTATTGAGATTAAACTGGCTTAACTTTTTTCCTAGATTAACAGGATAATAGCTGTTTTCTATGCCTATTGGAATGTGATCTGCATATCGTATCCGCCTGATATGAAATGCACTTGTTAAACCAGTTATTTGCTGAAGGTGGGGGGACAGAGCAGACTCTTCTGCTTTAAGAAGTTTAGCACCTGGCTCCATCCCCATTTTTCCGATTGTCTCAGACGTACTGCTGAGATTGCCTAGCCAGTCATCAATTGGTTTTAGAGAAATAAAAGTACCTTTTCCTGGCCTTCTACTCAAAACTCCTTCATCAACTAGTTCCTTAATTGCCTGTCTAACCGTACTCCTACTTACATAGAATTCATCTATAATTTCCCGTTCACTTGGTATTTTAACCGTATATGTCCCATTCAGAATTTTTTCTTCAATTTTTGCTTTCAATTGCACATATAGTGGAATCGAATTATTATATTCTAGTACCATATTTTCTCACCTGTTTATTTTTATATTATTTAGTAAAATTAGAATAACATAAAGGTAGAACTTTAGCGAGATGTTTGTAACAGTTAAGCGAAAAATAAAGTGCAATATATCCTCTACAATAAAAACAAGAGTATATTGCACTTTTTAAAATTAACTTATCACTACTTCTCCCGTACTGTATACTAGCCTTCCGCCAATATATGTAGCTGTTACAGCAATGTCTTTAATTTCTTCTGAATCTATCTCTGTTGGGTCTCTATCCAAAACTGCAAAGTCTGCCAATTTTCCGACCTCTAAACTTCCTATATTATCCTCGTCGGAAATCAATTCCGCTGCATAAGAAGTCATGGATTTTAAGGCTGTTATAACATCAATACGTTGCTCTGCTCCTAATATTTTTCCACTGCTTGTTTTTCTATTTACTGCAGCCCATATAGAGAACAAAGGTGAAATAGGTGTTACTGGACAATCAGAATGCAGGGTAAACAAAAGATTATGTTTTACTGCATCTGCTAATGGACTTATTCTTCTTGCACGTTTAGGTCCAAGAAAAATTTGTTCGTGTCGGTCACCC
The DNA here is from genome assembly GCF_036026595.1 of Virgibacillus tibetensis. Taxonomy (NCBI): domain Bacteria; kingdom Bacillati; phylum Bacillota; class Bacilli; order Caryophanales; family Bacillaceae; genus Virgibacillus; species Virgibacillus tibetensis. The sequence goes on from NZ_JARZFX010000002.1 coordinate 602,560, forward strand.
CAGTAATATACATGGTTAATAAAAAAAGATCCAGCGACATCTAATTTTGCCATTTTTTCAATATCCTGTGGAGTAGCCGATTGAACATGCTCAATCCGATGTTTGTGTTGATCGCGAGGATATTTTTGCAGTGCCAATTCATAAGCGTCCAAGATCGATCCAATTGCACGATCACCGTTTCCGTGTGTTGTGATACGAAATCCGCGATGATGCAAATCGAGTACTTCCTCATTAAAGTCATCCTGGTCATGGATTAAACTCCCATAGGTATCAGGATTTTGATGGTAAGGTTCTCTTAGAGCACCTGTTAAACCTTGTATAGATCCGTCTTGAAACATTTTTGCACTATCCAGACGTGCGAGTCCATTTGAATGTTGTTGAAGTCTCTCATCTAATTGGGACGGACTATATCCCTCAAATGGGCCCCCTTCTCGAAGAAGAAAGTGCATAATCATCAGTTGCGTACGCATTGGATTCACACCTTGTTTTGCTGCTTGTAGATGTACCTCTAGATCCTCTAGCTGAAATACTGCTGCGTCTGTATTTGTCGTAATACCCTGTGCCATATATGTCTTAGCAGCCTCCCCCAGAACTTCTATCATCTCTTCCTTTGCTCTTTTGGGAAGTAAATTGTGAGTAGGCTCCATTGCAGTTGCTTCATATAAAACGCCATTAAGGTTTCCATCTTCATCACGACCATAATAACCACCAGAAGGGTCCGTTGTTTCATTTGTCAGGCCCGCAAGCTCCAGTGCAATTGAGTTGGCAACAGCAAGGTGACCAGAAATATGAGAAATAATAACAGGGTGATCAGGTGCTACATGATCTAGATCATGACGAGTTGGATGACGCTTTTCGTCTAAAAGTGTGTCATCATAGCCATATCCCTGTATCCACTCCCCAGCTTCACTGTCTTTCACTTTTTGCTCAATTGCATGAGCGATATCTACTATCGTTTTATTCAGAGGTGTACTACAGTTTACTTGTTTGCTCAATAATCCATACATCAGAATATGATTATGTGTATCAATGAAACCTGGAATAAGTGTCTGCCCTTTCAAGTCGGCTATGGTTGTATCTTCGGTTATTCTTACTGCACCTTCTGGTGGCTCAGGCGTTTTCCAGATCCCAGTTATTCGCCCTTCGGATACTGCAATTGATCCTGCTTTTGTATTTTCATTGTCTAAGGTCAATATATTTGCATTCTTAAATAAAATTTCTGCTATATTCATTGTTTAACCTCACTTTACATTTTGGTATTGTATTCCTTGTTCATTTCCATTTTCAGCTGTCGGATCTTCTACCTTTCGCATGGAGAAGAAATACGCTTCCACCTGTTCTTCAGATGAATGGTTTGTAGCAAGGCTCACCACAATCAACAGGATAATTGATGCAAGTAGTCCAGGTGCAATTTCATGTAAGCCAAATGGATTGCCTGCGACTGTCCAAATTATTGCTACAAGTAGTGAACCAACAACACTTGTAATCATTCCTTTTTTGGTTGCCCTTTTCCAAAACATTGCAGCAACGACTGGAGCAACCATCGTAATCGCTGACAATGACAACGCGTAGGTGTAAATAAGAATAATATCTGTAATGAACAGTGCCACCAGCAAACCACCAACTGCCATCAGCCCAACGGAAAACCGCGATACACTTAAAACGTTTTTGCTGTCGGCTGTTGGATTAATCCAGCCCTGATAGATATCCTTGGATATGTTCATTGCGCCACTTAATAAGAAGGACGTTGCTCCCGTTAGTACTGCTGCAAAAAGCGATACCATAAAGAATCCCCCTATTACCGGTGGGAATACGGACGTCAGAAAACTTGTATAGACAAGATCAGGGTGTGTACCAGCGGGGACTGCCTGTCTTGCTACAATGCCTATACCTAATGCAAATATAGAGATAAACCCAGTAATGATAAATCCTGTTGTAACAGCCCTCACTGCTATTTTTTCTGTTTTTGCAGCAGCAATTCGTTGCCAAGATGTTTGCCAGACTAGATAGAATGGTCCAAAGATAAGCAGGTAGTTCAACATCTCTGTTGTACCTAAACTAAACATATTAAAAAATTCAGGTGGGGTTTTATTGACAACTTGGTCAACACCACCTACATAATTGATTCCTAGAATAAACATAAGTATAAGTCCTGCCAAAATAAGAACGGACTGCACAGCGTCTGTCCAAGCAACACTCGGAAGACCGCCCATCAATGTAAAAAGAACACAGATAAAAAATCCAATTAGCATTGCTGAAACAAATGATATATCTATAATCGTCGTCAAAATAGATCCCATTCCTACAATCTGCATACCAAACGTAGGAGTCATATAAAGTATACTAATAACTAAAGCTGGGATAATACCCGCGGCTTTACCAAAACGTCTAACAAAAAGCTCAGGTAACGTATAGAGCTTCAGCTTTCTAATGGTAGATCCAAGAACGATAGCAAGAAATAAGGAGAAAAATATCATTGGCAAACCTGTTATAAACCATGCAAGACCAATTTCAAATCCTTTACCAGACGCACCTATAACAGCCGCAGAACCCAATGATGTTGCGATGATACTACCTGCAATTGGGAAGAACCCAAGGCTAAAGTTTGCCATTGTGTAATCATCTGCTGATTTTATTTTTCTAGAATAATAAATTCCAACTGCCAGAATAGCAACGAGAAAGCCAACAAGCCACAAAACATACCAGTTCAATTAATTCACACCTTCCTTAGATAAAAAAATCAAAAAACTTTTATAAGATTTTGTATCTTTTCGACTTATTTTACTAGAAGGTGTCGATTAATAAAATGTTGTTATAATGTTCGTACCAATTATAATAATCAGTTATTAAAGTTTATAAAAAATTGTTGTCGACTATACGAGATTCCTCGAACCCAATAACCACAAGGGCACGGATTCATCACACCAATAAACAGAAACTATAATCCTGGACAGATTATTACACCGTAGTGAATTCCATCCCCACTTTTAATAATGAGGCAACCAGTATATCGAAAAGCATTATTTGGAGCATCACCTGTTGAAAACTTATTTGTGATAAACTGTTAAGTTTTACTTGATGGTTACAACTGCTCAGGATACATAACAGTTGAGGCAGTTCAACTAGTAATAGCCAACTTTCATGGTCCTCAAAAGTTTATATAATGTGAACCCGATCCTTCACCCGGTGATACCGAATACTTGTAGGGTCATCCGGAGCCAGTCCTGAACATTTGAAAATGCCAATGAAGCGGTACCGGTTCTTGCCTAGGTTGTCTTTTTACTTGGCGAATACCGCTCTTTGTTGATTCTGATCGACTTCTTTCTGAAAGAGCGTTTTTCGGCTTTCCACAATCTCAGCGGATTCATGCGATTCATCGATATACGACCAGTCTGGAGCTAACGTATTAATCCAGCCCTTCGCCACAGATTTTTTCACTCCATCAACTTCTATCGACAACTTCGGACACCATAGCCACGTATTCTCATACACTCTGAAATAACTCTTTTGATACCGTTTCGCCTGTTTTCCAAAAATGGTATTTGCGATATCTTTGATGTCGTTAAATGAGATCTCATTATGAATGCTCAGAACATCGCTCTTCTTCAACTCCGCAAGTTGTTCCTCATACGTGAGCCAGTGCAAAACTTTTTTCGATGCATGTTCCCGGATTGTTTTCACGACTTCATTAATCTCTTTATCAATAGCTTCAATGGATTGTGTCGCATCTACTCTTAAACAGAGAAAATCATCAATGGCCTCTTCTGAGATAGATGCAATGATATCATCCATTCTGAGCTCATCCGCTTCTGTCTGTTGTTTGTGGTGTGCTTCATCCACTTCAACTTCGATACGTAATTGAGGAAAGTAAAGATCCATTAATGCAAAGGATCCGTTCGCACGTTTGACATACTGTTGACTGACAGGAAAGATATTCAAGTTATCAAGTTTATGCCAGATGGCGGTTAATATATAATTCTCATAGTCTTTTCGTTTTGTCCGAGAAAAAGTCCGTACTAAATAATCGCGTTTGTTCATCCATGGCCAGCCCCTTTAACGTTCCATATACTGAATTTCATTATACCATGTAGCACTCCTTTCCCTATCATAATGACAGGTGCGCAGTCAAAGTACTTTATGATTCTATGAATTGATAATGATATAAATATTTTAGCTCATTCGGCCGTGAAGCTTTTGACAGTTTCATCTCCCCTTCTTTCATTAATTGTTTGATGACCACACTTTCCAAGTACGGCGATGAGATAACCATTTGTTCATTGATGTACGCCATAATTTCTCGCCAAATGCGTGGCTCTTGCGATATTACCGTAACTCTCAATAATTGTCTTTGTTACACACCTTAGAACATTTTACAATCCAATTGAATATAAATTTTTACACCATATAACAATTGTCTAGTTTAGTGTTGATATTCCAATCATAAAAATGAACCAAGGAACCTCTGCCCCTGTGGGCCTTTAAGCTAACATTGTTGTTAGTACAAAAAACTGTTAGAATTAATCGCAAGTATTGCCTTGCAATCATTTCTAACAGCTTCTACATTGCGGCTAAATACACCAGAATAACGTTGTGCTAGAGAAGTTTAACCAGTAATTAATACTAGACATTTGCCTCTATGCAGATCTGGAACCTTTAGTTTCAAGTCGTTATCCTATGTTACTTTTACTATTCATTTCATTAATTATATTCTTAGCCTTATCAGATAAAAATATCTGTCGTCTCCATAAACCTTTTTCCACTAAGTACTCCTGCTCTTGGAGTTTTGTAAAGATTGCTGATACTCTTAAAGAATCCAGTGCGTTTTCAACTATATAATTATTAAACACATCTTTTCCTTTTCCTATCTTCAATATAAATTTTAATTCCTCACTCGTGAGTTCATCTACCTCAAAAACTACATTCTTCTTAGCTATCTCTTCACCCTCGTCTGTTAAAGTGAAAGTATAAAATCCAGGACCAGCTAATTTTTCTCTTGTAAGCAATCTTTGTTGATCAAGTTTTTCCACGAGTTTGTTACTTACTGAGGAGTCTACTCCTAACATATCACTTATTTCGGACATTGTACTATAATTTCTATAAATCAGTTCTAGTACGATTTTTTCTTCATTAGATACTGAGTACGACTTTCCTTTTATAGGTCCATCATTTAATTTCCAGTCTTCGGCACCATAATAGTTAGGTTTAGATAGCAAACTTACGGCAACTGTTGTAATTAACGTAAAAACTAATCCAATAACTCCCACATGAGTATAAGCGCTAACTGTGAAAATCTGCATAAGATCAAGAATTGTAACAATGGAGGTAACTGTTATCCCTACGACAGCTCCAACAAAAGCACCTTTTACAGTTGTTCCTTTCCACCACATTCCTAAAAAAACAAGTAGTGATGGCGGTCCAAGCCATGCAGCAGAAAATGCAAACAAATACAGTGGTCCACCAGGATAAAAAGTTAACAACCAAACCATTAATCCTAATATTAACGTTATTACTTTGGCGGGTGTAACTAACTGCTGTGATGTTGCCTTTGGTTTAACAAATTTTTGATATATATCTCTTACTGCTGTACTGGATGCTCCCATTAAAGCAGTTGTTGAAGTAGAGATTGATGCAGCTAAAGAACCAACCAACGCAAGACTTGCAACTCCAATAGGAAGCCCTGCAAGCACTACCCCATATGCTGCCATCGGATCCCCATCTCCAACTGGTGCAAATGTTTCGTAGAAATAGGTACCCGCATACACTCCTACTAGTGATAAAATTAAATATGGGCCAACTGCTAATAGAATTGCAGCATAAACAAAAGATTTTTTTGCAACCTTTTCACTACGTGAAGAAGACACACGCAACCAATAATAATTGTTCCCCCAAACTAAGAAACAACCAAATAAAATAATAAAGGTTAACATACTTGGATATTGGAATGATAATATAGGTAGTTGACCATCATTAACGCCGTGAGTTAAAAAACTATTAGCTCCTGGCCAATTTCTAGTTATATCACCTATCCCACCGTGCTTTGTAATGATAGATATTATTAATACTGGCATAGCTATTAACCCGATACACATCTGAATAAAATCCGTTAAGTTAACTGCCCAAAATCCACCAATATAAGTGAATAACAAAAATATAAAAAATATACCTGCTAACGTCCACATTAGTGACCAACCAGTAAAACCTGTTGTTACTATTGCCATGGAAACAACATTATTAGCCATAATACCTAACAATCCAAATATTGACGTGAAGGTTATCAATACTCTTGTTCTCGAATCGAAGCGCATTTCCAGCCATTCTGGCAAAGTATGGGCTCCTGATCTCCTAATATAAGGAGCAAAAAAGATCCCATATAGCGCCAGTCCACAGAATAAAAATGCAAACCCAAAGCCATATGATCCCCAGAACCCATTCAAAACTGCCAAACCAGGGCCCAAAGTAATAATCGTGCCTGCAAAACCTATCGCAGCAACCCCGAATATATTAACAACTAGTCCTACTTCTCTTCCTGCTAATAAATAATCATTTGAACTTGATACCCATTTTTTTGTAATAAAGGCTCCTAAAATTAGTATTATAGAAAAAACTATTATATATGCTAAAAATACCATATTAAAACTCATTTACTCACCCCTTTATATTTTATAAGCGCTTACATTTTAGTTGTTAATTATTGCTACAGGTCTTGCCCACCCAGCACTACCTCCTTCCACTTTTATGGGAAAGGTAGCAACTTTAAATCCATGTGGGATTGGAAGTTGGTCTAAATTAGCTAATTTTTCAATTTGGCAATATTCAAAGTCTTTTCCTACAAAGTGTGCTGCCCATAAAACGCCATCTCTTGGTTGTTCACGGTAGTCTTTTGCTTGTAAGTTAAATGGAATGTCCCACCCCCAACCGTCTGTTCCCATTACCTTAATTCCTTGTTCTATTAACCATTTAGTTGCCTCGGCCGAAACACCTACATGAATATTTGCATACTGTTCATTGTAAATATGTTTATCAGCATCAGATCTAATAAGAACTATATCAAACGGTTTCAGTTTATATTCAATTTCCTCTAATTTATTCTTAATATCAATAGTCTTTAGCTCATATCCTCTATCCTTATCAGAAAAGTCTAACAGAACTCCATCTCCAAAAAACCATTCAAGTGGCATTTCATCAATAGTTCTTGCTTTTCTTCCCTCAGAGGTTGGCCAATAATGCCATGGAGCATCTACATGTGTACCAGTGTGAGTATTCAACGTTACATCTTCGACAGCCCAGGCCTTACCATCTGGAAAATCCTCTGGTTTTAAACCAAACAACCCCGCTGCCTGTATAGCTCCTTCGTCATGCATTTTATAACTAATTTTGGGTGGAAGTGGCTCTTTTACTTTATTACTTATTGGAACACTAAGATCGATAATTTTCATGTCTATTCCCCTCGCTTAAGATAAATATTAATTCTGTTTATAATCCTAATATTTTTCTAGCTTCATCTGGAGTTGCAACTTCCCTACCATATTCCTCAGAGATTCTAACCATTCTTTTTACAAACTGTGCATTTGAAGTTGCTAATTCATGAGGCTTGTAATATACATTGTCCTCCATCCCTACTCTTACATGGCCACCCATGGCGATTGCGAGAGTATTCATTTGTAGTTGATATTTTCCTATACCAATTGAGGACCAAGTAGACCCCTCTGGAATGCTCTCCACTAGATGCAATAAGTTTTTAGGATTAGCTGGCATACCACCTGGTACTCCTAATACAAATTGAAAATGAAATGGCGGATTAATTAATTGCTTTTTCGCTAACATCATAGCGTTATTAATCATACCTGTCTCAAACACTTCTATTTCTGGCTTCACATTATACTTCAGCATGTATTTAGATAATTTAGCTAAAAAATCTGGACTGTTTACAAATACTGATGGACCAAAGTTAACCGAACCAGCATCTAAAGATGCGAATTCAGGTTCTAGCTCACAAACTTTCAGCCTATCTTCTTCCTTCAAATTTAACCCTCCCGAAGAAGTCAAATTAATGATGATATCACATTTTTCTTTAATTAACTTAACGGTTTCACTAAATTTCTCATAGTCCATCGAAGGTTTACCATCGTCATCCCGAACATGAATATGAGCGATGGACGCTCCTGCTTTCCATGCTTCATAAACTTCTTCGGCTATTTCTGTTGGAGTAGTTGGTAAATGAGGTGAATTTTCTTTTGTTGTTACTGCTCCTGTTGGGGCTACCGTAATTATTAATTTTTCCATTAAATCTCCTCCATTTTTAATATTGACTATAGTGTTTTTATTCTGATAATTATAGATGCAAAAGGGTACAGTACACCTTTATGTACATATACCTTTTTTTAAGCTATGCTATTAAAAATCATTAATTAAGCCTTCTAAATTGGAACCATAATACTTGAGCATTTCATTTTCGAAGTCATAGATTATTCTATTCACATAAATATCATGTCTAATATAATTTAATGTGGTAGATATCATAACTGGATGACTGGAGACCACCGAATGAGGTGATTCATCTAATGAGTGGAGCAAAATTGTTTTTTTGTTATCTACTACAAGAGCTAATTCACCAATATGTCGACCAAGAGCCAACTCCTCGTTGTAATGACTAAAGTTTACCCATGGAACATCAACTTGAGTTTCATCAAAAACCATTGTGATAATGTTTACCCCTCGTTTATGAGCATTCCTTAGTGGTTCTTCATATAAATTAAACTCTTTCTTCCAACAACTAAGAACTAATTCAGATTTGCTTTCAGCAATAGCAGAGTGAACAACTTCAATCGATGCTGAATATCCCTCTATAACAAACAGTTCAGACCAATCAGTATCATTAATAGAAGAAATTTCTTCAAAAGAATCATCTAGATATTCAATATTATTCATAAATAAATCTTTTTTTGTTTTCAGTAATTCTTTATAAGGTAGAGGACTGTATCGAATCTGTTTGCCTTTATTCCCTCCTGAAACAATGAACACTAAACCCTGTTCTTTCATTTTTCGTAATGCTGCATATACCTTTGGAGCTGGAACTCCTGATAAATTTGCAATAGTATTACCATTAGAAGGCTGTGTACGTATCAACGAGACGTATATTTTAGCTTCATATTCAGTTAATCCAAATTCCTTCAGTGTGCTAATAATACCTTCTATATTTACTTTTTTCACCCCCTTATAATATACTACCTAGGTAGTAATATTAATTACAAAAAATTATACTACTCATGTATTATAATTGTCAACGCTTTCATTTGATATTTTGTGGTCTTATTTAAAGTTACCTTTTCGGACAAGTTTTGGGACACAACAGGAAAGAGAGTTTTTCATTGTAGAAGTACATGGTGATGAGCATGTAGGAAATTGAAATTGTGCCGTAAATTCAAGACCCCTCTATAATGAAGAGAAGTTAATACAGCATGGCATACAGCATAGGACTTCATAATCCCTGCAATTTATGACAAAGGAGAAATTCGACAAAAACCGAGAAGCGCACCTCCAAAAGAAAGCTGTTAGCCTAGATGCAAATGCACACTAGAACTAACAGCTTTTAAACAAAAAAAACATTTTAAATTGGTATTTCCTGATTTCGAAGTTCTACTTCAATATTCTCCTCACAGTAATTTATAAACTCTGAGATATTAGCAATTAGTGCTTCATGATATTTCTTTCCTTTTTCCTTTGTTGCCAATGTAGCATCTCCCATAATACCGATACCTTTAGTTGCATCTTTATATGTGGCTACATCACTTACAGTAATCATCTTATCCCCAATTACATGAGGATCGTGTTGCATAAAGCGGTGATTGTTTTTTGGTATATTTTTAGCGGATTTAGACGGTTCGCATAAGTCGGGAAACAGATGGTACATTTGTGATGCTTCTAATTCTTCAGCATGTCCGATTCCACCTTCCTCCACTTCACTCAGTTCCTTCCCTTTTTCAGCATTAATATAAAAGGGATCTGCAATTGCTAGAAAGGCGCCAGTTTTGTTTCTTACTTTAGTCATCCCGATTTTAATTGGTGGAAGATTTGCTTCACGGTGCCCATTAATCAATATTATTTTTTCAAACCCATGATATATGAGACTTTCACACATATCTTGAACTATACTTGTCAGTGTTTCTGGCTTTAGTGTGATTGTCCCTTTATATGCCATATGGTGCGGAGCCCAACCTACCCATACTGGCGGGGCAATAAGTGTATTTGTTTCTTTAGCTACATCTACAGCAATCTGTTGTGATAAGAAAGCATCTGTACCTAAAGGAAGATGTTGCGCATGCTGTTCGACACTTCCAAAAGGTATAATAATCGTTGTTTTCTTTTTTAGATAATCTTCTACATCTTCCCATTTGTTTTCCTGTAGCCATACGTTTTTCATAAACGATCCCTCCGTTATTAATATTCTTCATTAGATTTTGCTATGATTTCCATTTCTTTTTCATCAAGAAATTCCCATCTGTTTTTTGCGTATGCGAAATACCAAATAGTTAGGATTACAATCCAGGAAAATCCTATGAGTAAAGGTAATGGCTCAATGTAAGTAAGTATCCATAAACAAGCAAATGTTGCAAAAACCGCGAGGACAGGTATATTTTTAATGTTTACGGGATATCGAAATGTTGGCTTAAGGTCTTTTCTGGTCACTCGTACAACAACCAATGCAATATTTATTATCGCCATCATTAACCAATTAGCAAACACAGCCGCACTTACTAACAAACCAATAGCGGTTGCATAACCAATAATACTGGTTAGCGTAGTAGCCAATGCAATTATTCCAGTAAAAATTATTGCATTTGTTGGAACACCAGACTTCGCACCTACCTTTGCAAAGATTTCTGGAAATGCCTTTTCTCTTGCTCCAGCGTAAAGCATTCTTGATGAGCCCAATAAACACCCAATCGTAGATGTTCCAGTTGCTGTCAAAGCAGCAATTGCTATTAATATTGCACCTATTCCTGGTAATACATTATCAACTGCTAAGGATAATGGAGCACTTGATTCAGATAGATCAACAGGAGAGGAAGATGCAACAACCCCATATCCAGTTATTACATATAATATAACTACCGTAACCAGCGCTGATACCTGAGCCAAAGGTAAATTTCTTCTCGGGTTTTTAGCTTCTTCTCCCAATGTTAATACTGCTTCGACCTGCATTTGTCCAAATGCTATTAATGCGGTAGCAGCAAATACACCTGTCCAACCGTTTGGTAAGAAGTCAGCATGCTCAAACGGACCCATAGGATTAGAAAATATCGCAATTAATGCTATAGCAAATAATGCAACCACTTGAATGATAGAAAAAAATGTATTAACCTTCCCAGTAGCCTTAATTCCTACTAATAATAAACCAGTAATAATAACCGATACAATAGGAGCAACAATAACTGGAGAGAGCCCAGGAAATATAAAATTAAAATACCCTGCAAACCCCAAATTTACTGCACCAGCTGCAAATGCAAAGGATAAAAAATATAAACCAGCACACCATAAAGCAACAAGTTTTCCTAAGTTCGGTGAAATGGTACTAAAAGCGAATTTAGAATATGCATAGGATGCCCCTTGATACGGCCAGATGGATGCTAACTCCGCATAACTCAGTGAAGATAAAATAGCAACGATACCTGCAATAACAAACGCAATAAATAGTGCTGGACCAGCTTGTGCGACTGCAGGACCTATAACGGTAAAAATACCGCCACCGATTAACGCACCTACACCAATGCTCCATAAATCTACAAAACCTAAACCTCTTTTTAGTTTACCTGAAGTGACTGCAGATGATTGCATCCGTTACTTCCTCCGTTTCTTAATTTTAATTTCCATTATATTAAATAGTTAGACAAATTTCTACATATTTTTAGGGAAAATACCTGATTAATTTATAAGTCATTTAGGGACAGGTTCACTGGCCCAATCATAAAAATGGACCAAGGAACCTGTTCCTGTGGTCCATCCATGATAAGTATCTTCCCAAGAGTACAAGACAATTAGGTCTAAACCCATCTCTTATAATCCAAGCTTATATATCTGCGACACAATGGCATTTCCCATGTCCTCTGTACTATTCTTTCCTCCAAGATCAGGTGTTTTTATAGCTGTATTTTCCAACACTTCCTCAATGGCATTTACTATTAGTTCACCTAATTCAGGCATTTGTAAATGATCCATCATTAAACTGATACTCCATATCTGTGCAATTGGATTTGCAATTCCCTTACCAGCTATGTCTGGGGCTGAGCCATGAATAGGTTCAAACATGGAGGGATATTTTTTTTCTGGATTTATATTCCCTGATGGGGTTAAGCCTAGACCACCTACAGTTGCGGCTCCTAAGTCGCTTAATATGTCACCAAATAAATTGCTAGCTACAATTACATCAAACTCTTCAGGCCTACTTATAAAGTATGCTGCTAAAGCATCAATATGGTAAAGCTGTGTTTCCACATTATAATTTGTTCCAACTTCCTTAACAATTTCATCCCAAAAAGGCATTGCATAATTGATTGCATTGGACTTCGTGGCAACTGTTAATCTCTTTTTTGAACGCTTTGCAGCTAGATTGTAAGCATATTTAATAATTCTTTCTGAGCCATAGCGCGTAAATATATTGTTTTGAACCGCTAATTCATAAGGAGTCCCTTCATGCGTTAAGCCGCCACTATTTGAATACTCCCCTTCCGTATTCTCCCTTACAACAACAAAATCTAAATCTTGATGAGATTTATACCTTAACGGGCTTTCTAAACCACGCAGGAGTTTTACAGGTCGTAAATTAACATATTGTTCGAACTGCTTACGGATTGGCAGGATCAGCTCCCATACTGAAACATGATCTGGAACAGCTGGATCGCCAACTGCACCAAATAGGATAACGTCGTGTTCTCTTAATTGTTCTAGGCCATTCTCTGGCATCATTCTTCCATTTTTCAAGTAATAGCTGCAATTCCAGTCAAATTCCTTAGTTACAAACTTTAGTCCTCCATGAACATCTTCCATTGCTTTCAATACTTTTAAACTTTCATTAACTACTTCCGGCCCTATTCCATCCCCAGGAATAACGGCTACCGAATATGTTTTCAAACAAAACACCTCTATTTCATTTCTATTGATGGTTGACTTTTTATTCTACAAAAGCAGTAAGGAAATTTGCGGAAATAATACGATTAGTAGTAATACAAAAATAAACACAAAGTAAAATGGTAAAACTCCCTGAATAACAGATTCTATTTTTTCCCGTGTAATTCCACTAACAACAAATAAATTCATCCCTAAAGGCGGTGTTATTAATCCAATTTCCATGGTTACTACCATAATTATTGCAAAATAGAATAAGTTAATATCCAATAATAAAAGAATTGGTAAGAATATAGGTAATGTTATTAAAAGCATAGCTGTAGCATCTAAGAACATTCCTAGAACAAAAAGAAGTAAACAAACGATTAATAAAAATGTCAGCGCATTAAAATCATTTTCTACGATCCATCTTGCAAAAGTTTGTGGTACTTGTTCTAAACTTAAATACATTCCAAAAACGGAAGCTGAGGCTATAATTAAAAATATCATGGCTGTTGTATTCACCGAATCTATCACAGCTTGTTTAAATGTTTTCCAATCCATTTCTCTATAGACAATAAACGATATTAGTAATGCGTACAGTACGGATAAAAATGAAGCCTCTGTTGGGGTAACAAACCCGCCATAAATACTACCAAGAATTAGAATTGGAAATATAAATCCCCAGATTGCCTTTCCTGTAGGTTTCCACCTTTTGGACAGAGGTACTTTTTCCAGCCCACCATAGCCTTTTTTCCTGGCAACGATAATAGCAAATGCTATTAGCATAGAACTTAATAATAAAGCTGGTATAATTGCTGCTGTAAAAAGATCTCTTACAGAAATTTCGGCAATTGAACCAAATATAATCAATGGAATAGATGGAGGCATTAAAATACCTAATGTTCCTGCTACAGAAATTAATCCCATCGTATATTTTTTGTCATAACCTGCACTTATCATGGCAGGGATCATTATGCTTCCAACTGCAACAGCAGTAGCTGCACTTGACCCGGATATTGCAGCAAAAAGCAAACATGTTAATACAGCTATGACGGACAGCCCGCCTCTTGTATGACCAATCCAGGCGGTCATTGCTTCTACTAAATATTTTGCAATTCCACCACGAGCCATCAGAATTCCTGCAAAGACGAAACCAGGAACTGCCATTAGCAAGGGCTTACTTGTAGCTGTATACATTCTAAGTATGACCGTTTCCATCGAAAACCCAGTTAGCCATAATACAAAGATACTTGAAAAACCAATACTAATTGCTATTGGTACTCTCAAAAAGGCTAAGGAAAAAAGCAAGAGAAGTAATAGTATTGTAAGCACTTTTATTCTTCATCCCCCTTGCTTTTTAATTTTGAGATTAAACCATATCCCTTTTCTATAAAATGAATGAGTAGTAAACCACCTGCAATAGGCAAAATCAAATAGGTAATCCATACATCGATACCTATATCGGGAGTAGTAATTCCTTGATTAAATGCCGTTATTGTAAGCTGTAACCCTTTCACGATAAAAAACAGACTAAAGATTGTACCAATAAAGATGGTGAAAAAATCTATGATTATTTTCCATTTTTCATTAAACTTATCATACAAAATGTCTATACTAATATGGACATTATCTCTCAAAGCTGTTCCAAAGCCGATGAAAACAGCAGTTAACAAAAGGAGTGTATACGCTTCGGTCGTCCAAAATTGAGACGTGTTCGTAAAATATCTAAAGAACACGCCTATCAAGTTTACGAGAACACCTAAGAGAAAGAGAATTATCATTGCAAAATTTTCGACTTTTCTAATTATGCCCACCTTGAAACCTCCTTTTATGAATGGTTAGGAGTTTAGTTATATACTTCGTGTTAAAATTGCACACTTGATCTAGGATAATGGGCGTGTGCTAATTTCTATTATTATAGATTTCTTCAAGGTGCTTTTCTCCAATTTCAGGTGCCCACTTATCATATAAAGGTTCGAACGTCTGTCTAAATACTTCAATCTGATCCTCTGTTAATTCAATTATCTCTACGTTTTCTCTTTCTACTAATCTTTCAAATGATTCTTCGTTTAATCGATCTGACGTTTGAACAGCATACTCCGTCGCTTCTTTTATTCCATTTTCAATTAATTCCTTGGTGGGTTCGTTTAACGAATCCCAAAACTCAGTGTTTGTCTGAAGCACATAATCAATTCTGTTATGACCAGTAACCGTTAAATAATCTGTTACTTCATCAAAATTAAATGATTCTAAAGCTCCAAACGTATTCTCCAGTCCATCTACAACACCCGTTTCAATCGATGTGTATAATTCATCAATACCCATGCTCTGAGAGTTTGCATTTAATGCAGCATATGTTTCATTCAACAGCTGGCCACCTTGAACACGTAGTTTTAATCCGTTAACATCTTCTGGAGAAGTAATAGCTGTACCATTATTCATTATATGTTTTGTTCCATTTGGCCAAACAGCCAACCCTTTTACGCCATCCTTTTCAAAACTCTCCAGGATTTCCTGGCCAGATTCGCCTTGCCAAAATTCCATAGAAGCTTCATTACTATCAAATAAGAAAGGCAATGATGGAATATTAAAAGCAGGATGAACATCAACCATTCTACTCATATCGGAAATGATAAATTGAGTGTTATTAGAAGCAACATTCTGATATTGATTTGCAGTATCAAACAATGTATTATTCCCGTAAATTTCAACGGTAATTTTGCCATCTGATTCACTTTCAATATACTCTTTAAACTTTTCCGAAGCTTGGTGTTTAATATGTGTATCTGGAACATCATGAGTTAGAATGATCGAGTGCTCTTGTATTCCATCTTCCGACCCACTAGTTGAATCTTCACTCCCGCAAGCTCCAAGTACAGCTATTACTACTAGAACAAACAATAGACTTATTATTTTTTTCATTTATAATTCCCCTCTCGTATCGTTAAAAATAGTCCCGTAAAGCTTGAATACCTCAATAAAAATAAAACACTTTCAACTTAAGTTATAAAAATTAACTATGTAGCCTCCCCATTCACGGTTTCTCATAAAAATCCCAACTCCAAAACGATTTGTGATTTCAAAGTCTATTAGCCTCTTATATGGAAATAAATGTCTATAAAAGGTTTACATACTACGTACGATGTAGTATGTTTTACTTATGCTAACAAATTAAAAGTTGTTTGTAAACTTAATTCACATTATTTTTTGACTATTTGTAGCATACTCATTTAAGATTTATGATAAGGGAGATGATATCAGTGGTATTTTCAATTGAAAAAATGAATGTAAACCGTACTATTTCCTCTCAAATTGTATCCATTATTAAAGATAATCTTCTCAACGGATCCCTAAAGCCTGGTGATAAATTACCTACAGAAAAAGAGTTGATGGATCAATTAGGTGTAAGCAGGACACCCGTTAGGGAAGCAATAAAGATTTTAGAAGCTATTGGTGTAATACAGATCAAACGTGGAGAGGGTATGTATATTACAAATAATCTTTCCCATTTTACATTAAACCCGTTAATATTCAGTTTGATTATGCACAGTAATAATATGGAGCAGCTCATCGAATTCCGCCAGCATTTTGAGGTTCTATTAATGAACATGATCATTACAGGTAAGCAGAAGAATTTAAGTGGGATTGAAGAAGTCTATCAATCTCAACTAGAAAGAATGAAGCCTGCCCTAAGTCCCGAGGAATTAGCTGATATAGACCTTGAATTCCATTATGCTGTTCTGGAAGCAACTAATAATCCATTTGTAGTCGAAATCGGAAAAACAATTTATGAAATTATCAAGCCGAATATGATTCATTTTAAACGCGCAAGTAACATCGAACGTACATTAAGTACCCATAAATTCTATCTGGAATTATTGCGTGGCAATGCTGATTTCAACTCCAGCACTGTGGTTGAACATATGATTAAAAATAATGAAGAAATGGTAGAGGATTACCTTTAAATAAAAGCCTGTCATCAGAGCTTGATATTATATATTGTTGGGAGCAATGAGCACTGACACCATTGCATTCGTTTAGTTACGATAAGTGAGTGGCACTCCGAGTTTTTTGATTGTCCATTTACCAAGCAAAAAAAGAATAAGGACTCTTACATTCTCCTTATTCCTAATTTGATTTTGTATTTCACTACTTCTACAGAAGCTCCCTAATCAACCCAATAAACCTCTCTTGCTCCTCAACACTCTATTCGAGCCACTTGACAAGCATAGTCCGTAATTCAAACAAAAAGCTGTTAGATCTAATGCAAATAAACGCAAATTATCCAGTAGTTACTATAAGTCTATTAAACTAAAAACTTTGCCTTACTCACGTCTGCACTATAAAGCTTTAAAGCGGTGGGGACTTGACACTGGGACTCGACGAAGTAGTTCCCTCTCTTTCATTCGGAACGAACGTAGTCAGGTTCAGTGTAATTTGCTTTTCTTTTATAAACAACTTCTGTATCGCTTCGTCGTACAGCTCCTCGAGCTGGTCTTACTGCTTTACCGACTTTGTGTGAGCTTTTATCTACCCGCTCTTTTGTTAAATGCGGTGGGTTTTTCTTCATTAAGCATCACCTCCAAAGATATGATTAGCTACCCTTAGTAGTTCATGGTTGTTGATGAATAAGATATCTATTTCGTCTTCACTTAACTTTCTTGAACCACTCAAATGGATAGTGGCAACTAAATTCTTTCCTATAAGATAGCATAATAAGTATGTTGCTACAACGTAGTTATCCTTGAGAATGACTATATCTTCACTATTAAGGAAACTATTGACAACATGTATTTTCTCTTCCTCTGGCATTCCAACGTTTACCTCGCACCAGCTTTTCTGCTTTGCCATATGGTGAACGCAATGGATAAGACACCGAGTATTAGGAAAGTCAATGAAATTGGACGTGTCAGGAATAGCGTCCAATTGGGATCTGACATAAATGCCCGGCGCAAGTTCACTTCAGCAATTGGTCCAAGGATAACTCCAATAATGATAGGAGCCAGTGCGAATTTATATTTCGTGAAAAAGTAGCCGACAATTCCAATTATAAACAGCAAATATATATCTGTTATGCGATTATTTAATACAAACGTACCTGTTACACATAACACCATAATCAACGGAACTAGTATTTGTGCCGGTATCTCCGTGACTCGAATAAAGTACCGAATACCCAGGAACTGTGTAATTAGCATGAAAAAGGATGCCACTAAAAAAGCTAAGAAGATACCCCCAACAATATTTGGCTCATTTGTAATAAGCAATGGTCCTGGATTTACTCCATGAACCATCAAGGCCGATAATAATACTGCTGTCACCGCTGAACCTGGTATACCTAAAGCAATAGTAGGGATTAAATCCCCGCCAACAGTAGAGTTGTTACCCGCTTCGGAAGCAACTACTCCTTCTTCATGACCAGTACCAAACTTCTCCGACTCTTTCGACCACTTTTTTGCTTGATCGTATGCAATTATATTAGCAATACTTCCTCCAGCACCTGGAATAGCACCAATA
The DNA here is from genome assembly GCF_036026595.1 of Virgibacillus tibetensis. Classification (NCBI taxonomy): domain Bacteria; kingdom Bacillati; phylum Bacillota; class Bacilli; order Caryophanales; family Bacillaceae; genus Virgibacillus; species Virgibacillus tibetensis. The sequence goes on from NZ_JARZFX010000002.1 coordinate 621,181, forward strand.
ATGGAGCCGATAGCGGAAGAGCGAATGAGATTGACTGGTTTCCTTATTATAGAAATGAATGTTTCTTTCGGTTTCAACACAAACTGAATACCTTTTACTTTATCTTCCTGTTTTTGTTGAATATCCCTATCCAGTTCAGACCGTTCCACCGAATTAAGCAATCTTGAAATAGCAAACATACCAATCAATACTACTAGGAAAGGTATACCAGCACGTAGCACTTGCATGTCAAAAGAAAAACGGGTAATACCAGCAATTGGATCTGCACCAACTGTCGCAATTAACAAGCCAAATAAACCAGCTATCAGGCCTTTTAGAATCGAATCCCCTGTCACACTTGCTATGATAGTCAAGGCCGCAACAATTAAGGAAAACATCTCCCATGGACCAAACTTAAGTGCCAGATTGGCAATTTGGGGTGCAATGGATACGAGTAGAAAAAGACTGATAATCGAACTTAGAAAGGATGCCCAAATACCAAGAGATAAGGCTTTCCCCGGCTGTCCTTTCCGAGACATTGGATAGGCATCAAAAGTAGTTGCTACGGAAGAAGGTGTTCCAGGAATTCCAAGCAAAGCTGCTGTAATAAGCCCACCAGACATACCACCAACAAGAACACCAATCATTGCTGCCACACCAGTAATCGGCTCCATTCCAAACGTTAATGGCAGGGTTAGTACGATTGCCATCGTCACAGTAAACCCGGGAATTAATCCAGCTAAAATACCTGCGATAACCCCTAACAAGATGACTACTAAGATGTGTAATTGAAAAATTTCACTTATTCCGAGCAATAATAAATCAAGCATTTTGCATCATCCCCTTACTTGTAACTAAAAGAGTATCCCATTTGGAAATCTGACGTACAACACATTTTCAAAAAATAAATAAACCCCAAAGGTGATTACGAAAGAGATAAGACTGATGACCATTACATCTTTTTTCTTTCGTGGACCAATCAATAAACCAGCTGCTATGATGAAAGCGATACTGGAAATGATGAATCCAAGTACATTCATTAATAAGATATATAATGCCAAAATCACTAACGTATAAACAACCAAGTGGTATTCTTTCCATTGTTTTTTCATAAAGTCCTTAAAACCTGAATCGAAGCTGATTGTATTCGACTTCAGTAAACGTACTGTCTTCTTTATTATCAGGATCAGCGATAACAAGATTAATAGTAGGGCAATCAGTTTCGGGTAGGACCCAGGATCCAAATGGGTTTCATTAAGCTGCGGGAAGTCTCCCGAATTAAAATATATTAACGCACTGAAAATGATTAATAGAATTCCAATCAAAATTTCACCCATGATAACCTCCTAGATTCTTTTATTTTAGAATAAAGTAGAGGACGATTCTTCATTTCGCCCTCCATCTTATAGCTATATTATAGTTACTCTTCTGCATTAATTTCGGAAATGGTTTCTTCTATTATTGCATTCTGCTCCTCTAGATACGTTGCGTATTCTTCGTGATCCATAAAGTTTACACTTGCGCCAAGTGCTGTAATTTCTTCAATAAATGCATCACTAGTTGCAACCTCTTCGAATTTTCCACTTAGAAGTTCAATGATTTGTTTGTCGGTGCCACCTGGAGCCACGTATCCACGATTTATTCCCATCGTTATGTCAAAGCCTGCTTCCGCAAACGTCGGTATGTCTGGTAATGCATCTGATCGTTCCTCTGTCCCAATAGCCAGGAATGTCATGTGACCCGCCTCGACGAACTCAGCGGCTGATGGATAATCGGCAATTACAGCATCAACATGACCTCCGGCCAGTGCTTGAATTGCTTCACCCAGGCCCTCGTAACTAACGAGGTTATAGTTGATATCCAATGTCCTACCAATCTGTTCCACCCAAACACGTGGTATACCACTAACTGTTCCTCCAAAATTAATTTGATTCTCTTTCCCGTATTCAACAAATTCTTCTAATGAGTCAATACCCAATTCACTTGATACTGTAAGAATTTGATCAGAGGATGACATAGATGCAATCGGCTCAAAATCATCATAATTAACATCTGTAACGTCTGTGTGGTGAGCTACAAGATGACCTTCATGGATTTGTCCCAAATGATATCCATTCGCTTCTTTTTGTAATAATTCTTCTGCTCCAATTGTACCGCCCACACCTGGTATGTTCACAACAACCATCGATTCACCTAAAACTTCTTCCACATGATCGACGACTACACGCCCTTCGATATCACTGCCGCCACCTGGATCCCAAGGAATTACCATCTCTACCTCACGATTAGGATAATTTTCAGCAGATTCTTCTTCATTCCCACATGCCGCCAGTATCATTACGACAGAAGTAAATAAAAGAAATGTAATGACTAAACGCATTCTCTTTTTTCCCATAATTCCAACTCCCCCTATTTACATTCCACCATTTATATATGGTTTAAAATTAATCCAGATGATTTATTACTTACTTTCTAATATAGAAGGCAATTAATAATAATCTGAATACTTCATGATATTATAATTCACTTTTCACTTACAGTCAAACAGAATTTTGCAATATTCGACTTCTTTTTGAATATATATGTATGACATGACTTCCATTTTGTAGAAATAAAGAATACAGGGAAAGGTGGCTGAAAAATATTATTTTTTTTTAAAAGCTTAATTATCTCAATCGTAGTCAATACTAAACAGTCCATGTTTTATTAATTAAACACTATATTATTAACACATAAAAGTTCAACTCCTCTAATACGAATTGAACTTTGATAATGTTACTTTCAGATGGTCTCCCGCAGATGTAATTTCTGTATTATACCGCTTGCAGTTTTCTGTAATTCATTCATAAAAGTAATCTTGTTTGGACATTTAAAATGAGCAAGATGCTTCCTGGAATAATGGATTAGCTCCTTTCTGTTAGGATACAACCTTCTCTTAGTACAATAATGGCATGTGAAGTTTCTCCCTATTATTTACCGGGGGTTGCAACTACGGCTACCTTCTTGAAGCACACGAACCGTCCCCATGCTTTTAGAAATCCCGCTGGCTCTGATAGGAACCGGAAAGTGGTACTTTAAAGGGAATAGGACATACCTCATATTTCATAGGTTATATAAAAAGGACTGACAGCCTGTGATTACCAACCCTAATATGCCTCCTAATGTAATTTTATATGTAAATCTAGGTAGCTTAGAACCTTTTGTCAAGTCGTTGGATATCCCTAAAAGACAGTTGGAGCGTGAAATTAAAAAGATTTCAGTTGAAAACTATTCATCATATTTTCCTGAGGTAGTATTTAATCGAGATACCGGTAAGTATCTTGTTGTCGGGAATTATATAACATTTAATGCATATAGATTCCTTTATAAGCCCAATTTACTTATTCCTTGCAAAGCTTTTTATAAACTAGAGGAAGATGAACGTTACTTACTAACTATTGATTGGATGATGAAAAATAATGTGAACAATTGGTATGACCGACATAGAATCTTTACTAAACTAATTACAGATTTTGAATACTCGAGGTCAGACTTAGCAACTTTTCTTAATAAGGAAAAAAGTGATATCCAGTTCTACTTAGATCCGCCTCCAAATGTGAGGAATGAAACCGTCCGTCAAAGTGAAGAAAAAATTATAAACAAAATCTCCCTTCAAGCTTTCAAGAATAATCATAACAAAGACTACCTTTATATTCTCATCCTATATCAAGGATTAACTATAACCTATGAACATCTAAAATATATTTCATGGTTAAGAGGAAATGGTATAAAATTTGAGGAATGTAACCTTACCCTTGAGCAAGAGCATCAACTGATTGATAAAGCAATACATCTTAAAAGAGATTTTCTAGATGAAATAAGAATGGCTATTAGTGACATGCAAATGAAGAATGGCAATAGTGGTCCAATTACCTAAAAATATACTTGCATACCTATGTGAAGTTAGTAATAAGGAGCCCCAACAATAACAGAAGTGTCTAGACTCCAATGAACGTAAGGTTCATTGGAATACATTGTAGGTGATTCTCACTAATGGAAAAACCTCTATGAGAGAATGACAGGAATGGTAAAGGGAAAATAAGCCACTAATATTTAGGTAGTGGCTCACGATTTATCGCTCTAATACGCGGTGGGGATCTAAGTCTTTAGCCATTTATGAGTTCTGACGTTATATTCCGTTTTTTTCCAATCAGTCGATTACAGTACGAACCCTTAACTGAATGCTGCCTTCATATTCTTGTAGTGTACCTCTAAATATGTAAGAGTCGCCCTCACTAATATACGAAACATTAGTATTTTGGAATATGACTGCTTCAATCTTCTCTTTGTTATCAGCTAATGTTAGGAATTTTGTTCCGCTCTCTTCATCGTAATAAAACTTGGAAACCTTAGCCTCAAATTCAACATTATCACCTGGATGGCTAACCGCAACTGTTTTACTTAGATCTACTTTATTAGAAATAAAGTGATTGTAAGAAAAAAGGGTACCTATCAATAGAATAGCAAAAATAGGAATAAAAATGCCTTTTTTGAATTTTTTCGAATTCTGGTTACTCGTAATTATTGGTGGTTTGGCATGGTAGGAATCTACACTCTCATTTACCTTAAGTAGCTCATTAGTTTTCTTCTCTAATTCTTTTGTTCTTAGGTCTAAAGCGTGAGTTGTTTGATACATCTCTATATCACTTTCAGATACGCTATTATCGGCAATTCTAAAATCTTGCACAACCTCTTTTATAATGTCTTTGGTTAGAATATTACGTACAGAAAAATAAGGGTACTTTGTTGCTGCCATTAATAGTTCATCTAGTCCATCGGTCAATTGGTCTTTAAATAGGTGAAACTTAAAGTATGTATTGAATTGAGTTTTTTCCCAATGCTCGGTTGTAAATCTTGATTTAAATTGCTGACTTGTAAAACTATAATGAATTACTACACAGCTATAGATTTATATAAATTAGGAAGCTGTTCGTAATAAGAAGTTAAATAGCCATTTAAATCATCTACAAACTTTCTTGCCTGAAACAATGGATTTTGTACTTTTTTACCAATAGTCAATCCTCCGCTAGTCTTCGCTGTATTGATTGGATTAAGTGACCAATTTTTTACTTCAATTAATCTAAAACCATACTTTGGTGAAATAACTAGGAAATCAGGCTCATATTTACCAATTTGCGGGATGAGAAATAATATATGTATCATATGGTAAATGTGCTGCAAGTAGTTCTCCTACATTAATTTCACCTTCTAAACCTTTTGCCTCGTTACGCGAAATTCTCTGTAAATTACTCTTCCTGTCTAACAACTGCTCTTTTCCCATAAATATTCCCATTTTAATTCTCCTTAGTATCACTATAAACAAAGTATAGCAATAAATTCCAAACAATATAAAGGTTTCTATTAAAAATTCAGAAAAAGTATAACGTCTAGATAGTAAGGAGCATTAATATATTACATACAACAGTATATAACGAATTCTATTGCCCTATGTATGTTACTTTGGATTTAAAAAAATGCTGATTTGATGTACATCCCTCCTATTAGGAGATAGTGTTAAATTTAGTTTAGCGTATGAATGCACTTGTAAATTTCTTATTTGTTAATTATATAAAAAGAGGTCTAATCTATTTGTCACAAAGTTAAAATAATGCTTCGATATAAAATTAGTATATACCTTAAATGAAATTTTCCCTTTTAAGACAGCTGAATATTTATAAAGTGGTGGCCTCTCTTATCAACAACAACCATTCCCACAGCATAAACTACAATCGCAACAATCTTGCCTTTAACCACAATAACCTCATAAGACGTGTACCATCAATTCTCTTACAAGGATAATATTCTTGAAAAGAGGGATTGGAGTGGACGAGACGAACTTTAATAGGCGCTTTGGTCAGCAATTACGGAAATACAGAAAGCAACATTTATCAATATTAGAGGAAGTAGCTGAGAAGAAATTGCCATTCAGGAAAATACCAACTTTAGAAGCGGTGAAAAGCTGGGGGAAGCAAGCAGGTAAGTTCGGTTCAATACCATTCACCCACCCAACTATGGAGAGACTTCAAGTTCATTCTTCAAGTATTAGGAGATTGCAGAATAGAATAAGGCTAACGTCTCAGTAAACACTGATAAACTAGCCCATTATTCTACTAAACGTTGTAAATCAACACTTCAATTGACGTTACTATAGGTAAATGCAGTGGAAACAAAAGAACCATCTATACGCTTCTCGATAATTCTTGCCCTGGTCTGAACGTAGAATTTTAACACTAGCTAATTAATAAATAAATTTGGAAGCCATAATGATATTTGTGGTATTAGTATCAAAAGTACGATACACAGCAACAAAGCAACGAAAAAAGGTAAGGATGCCCTTACAAATTCTACAATAGATACTTTAGCTAAATTAGAAGACATATACATTGCCAGACCAACAGGTGGCGTAATACTACCAAAACCTAGCGCAATAATAAATACAATACCAAAGTGAATTAAGTTAATATCATAAGATTGCAAAATAGGCATTAAAATTGGAATCATAATAATTAATGAGGTCGTTGCGTCTAGGAATAGACCAAGTATAATACCAATCATAATTATTAAGATAAAGATAACTAATGAACTATCCGTAAAGGATGTGAAGAATTCTAACATTATTGGACCAATTTTTTCCTTAATTAATATCCATGAAAAGAGATTAGAAACTGCTAGTATAAACATTACAATTGATGTTGTAATGACAACCTCATGAGCAATCTTTGGAAGATCATTCAGTGAAATTTCACGATATACTACACCTAACAGTAATGCATACAAACAAGCAATTACCGATGCCTCAGTTGGGGTTACGATCCCCAGCAAAATACCCCCAACAATAATTAGTGGAGTTAGCATTGAAGGTAGAGCTAAAAAAAAACTCTTCACCAAATTAACGAAGGAACTTCTTTGCTCAACTGGAAATTTATACTTTATAGCTAGAAGGTAAATTGTAACCATTAAAAAGAGTGCCATAATAATTCCTGGTAATGCACCTGCAATAAAAAGAGCGCCAATTGATGCTCCCGTCAATCCACCATAAACGATAAATAATATACTCGGCGGAATAATTGGACCAATCAACGAACTAGCAGCTGTAATAGCAGCTGTAAATGGTGCACTAAATCCTCTGTTTTTCATTGCTTTTATCTCAATCTGGCCTAACCCACCAACATCGGCAACAATTGAACCAGACATTCCGGCAAAAATCATACTTGCTACAACATTTACATGTGCCAATCCTCCTTTAATATGCCCTACTAATAAATTAGCAAATGTAAATAAACGATCAGTTACACCTGAATTATTCATAATAGCTCCAGCCAAAATGAAAAGAGGAATAGCTAACATAGTAAATGAGTCAGTACCTTTAGTAATCCTTTGAGAAACAACAGCCCACTCTAAATCATTTAGGAGAAAGTAAATAATTGATGGTATTCCTAGTGAAAATGCAACGGGTAATCCTATGATTAGTAATATCATTACTCCGAGAATTAATAGTATTAACGTCATAATTATCCCCCCCTTTTCTTTTCATGTTTAGTAAATAGTAAAAAAATCATTAATGTGCCTGCGACTGGCAACGCTATATGATAAAAAAACATTGGAATTTGTGAACCGGGTAAAATCATACTTATTGTCGAAGAAACAATTAGTACGCCACCATATATTACGGCTAAAAGAAATACAATAATTATAATTTGTTGAAGTTTGATAATGTGCTTTTTCCATTTTTCAGAAAATTTATCGAAGAAGTATTCAACTGTTAAATGTTTCTGTTCTTGTAACGCCAGTGCAGAACCAAGAAATACCAACCAAATAAATAGCAACCTTGCTACTTCCTCACTCCATACAAGTGGTTGATTCAAAGCGTACCGGAAAATTATCTGCATTAGTACTACGATAACGATTGCAAGCAAGGTTAATTGTGTAGATATTCTTAGTAATTTATTAATCACAAGAAAAAAACTCCCTTCTAACTAGAGGATTTTTACAATGTTGACTAATACATTAATTTATTAGTCTTCTGGATTGCCTCTTCTGTTGACCAAACTTCACCAAACATCCTAGCAAATATTTTTAGTGTTGCATCGTGTGAATACTGATCAAAACTAGCACAAGCATCCTCTATTAATACACACTCATATCCTCTATCTGAAGCATCTCTTGCAGTAGTTTCAACACACGTGCTAGTGGATACTCCCGTCATAAACAACCCTTCTATTCTCATGTTTCTTAAAAACTGATCAATAGCAGTTGAATTAAAGGCACTTGAAGAATTTTTATTTAATACTAATTCACCTTCAAGAGGTTTTAAGTCTGGATGAATTTGTTGTGGTTTCGATCCTTTATAGAAAGTGAAGTTGACACCTGTGTCACTTGTCATTGTATTATCTCTTCGTTTACGACGGGGAATTTGATCGCTACCATCTTTTAACTCAGCTCCAACTGTGACATGGATAACAGGTAGATTGTTGTCCCTAAAAAAGTGTAGCAGTCTAACATTATTTGGAAGCACGATGTCATCGATTCGATCGTAATAATAATTAAACATACTTGGATAATTTTTCAATGAATGTGCTAATCCATAATTTCGACTAGTATCATAGAGTTGCATATCTATAATGATTAAGGCTAGTTTATCTATATCAAGTTGGACCGAGGGAAGTTTCCTCGGCCACACATTTAAATCCTCTTTCCAACTACTCATGTGAATACACTCCTAAACTATTTTATTGCAAGTTTATTAATTTCTCATAAAACTCAATATTAACTCCATCTTCCAATAGAATCTTATGTCCTTCTTGTGCAGCAATTTGGAACGCCTCTACATCTGGTTCAACGATCGTCATCCCTGCATCCTCCAACAGTTGCAGGAGTTCTTCTTCAGATGCAATTCCTTCTGAAGTACCCATTGCAGTTGCCTCATCCATTGCTTCGAGTACAATCTTTCTGTCTTCTTCTGATAATGACTGTAACCTTTCGTTATTCATCGCATACCAATATGGGTTAACTAAATGTTGTGTAATCATCAAATAGTCTTGTACTTCAGCAAGGTTCGCACTGTGTATTAAATCTAATGGATTTTCCTGCCCTGCTATTACTCCTTGTTGTAATGAAGTATACACTTCCCCCCAATCTAATGGTGTTGGGTTTGCTCCAATTTCTCCCCAAACAGCTAGTTGTTGCTCATTATTTGGTGTTCTTAACTTAAACCCTTCCATATCAGATGGGGTTTTAATTTCCTCATTTGCTGTTAAGTTTCTTGCTCCTCGTTGACTAATGCCAATAATTTGAACGCCAGAGTTATCCAAAACTGCTTGGTTCATTTCTTCTCCAAGTTCTCCATTTAGAGCTTTATCGATGTGATCCCAATCTCTAAACACATACGGCGCACCAACAATACCATATTCGGGTGCAAAATTATCAATAAGTGAAGATCCTGTAATTATAATATCTGTACTTCCTAATTGAACAGCTTCTTGTAATTCAGGATCGTCTCCCATTTGTCCAGCAGGGTAAATATCTGCCGTGATACGTCCGTCTGTTTTCTCAGTAATAATTTTATTAAATTCTTGGATAACCTTATCTGGAATAGAATCTGCTGGATAAACATGCCCCACTTGAAGTACTACATTGGATTCTGCGCCGGTGTTCTCAGAACAAGCTGAAACTATTAATACCGATAATAAAAACAATACATTTATCATTTTTTTCATTTACAAATCCTCCTAAAATTATTTTTATACACCGATTTTCAATATTTACTTTTGGGGTATCTCTAAATTTTTTACCAGTTTGGCAGCTCCAAGTGCAACAATGGAACATGTTGTTGCACTCCATATATATCTGTATCGCCAACACTACCAGAAGGGATACCTCGCTTAATCGTCGTCTTAAAAGCCCTGGCATTATCATAAAACAAACATTCTATTACTTTTTCTAATTCTATCTGATAAAGTTCTGCTATTTTTCTTTTTGATACGTAGTTACCGTTTTTAAACTTATCGTAGTCTTCTTGTTTACTAAAGATAATATCTAGTGTTATTAAAAATGGTCCCGCATTTTTACTTCGAACTATTTTTGCAACGTCATTAACCCTCTTTTTTATTTCCACTTTCATTCACCTACTTCTTTATACTCAATCGGAAATATTTCTGTTGGATCTTCAACCTGTAAAAGATGATAAATACTAAACTCATATGCTGGTGGTCCTGGAAATTCAGCAGGAGTATATAAGAATGCCAGGTTGCCTGCATTTGCTTTACGGGATTCATAGCCAGTATGAAGCATTGCAGATCGAGCTAAGGCACTTATCGTATTAGCCAACTCTTGAGTTTTGGCCACTATTTCGATGATCAAACCTATCTCAGGAGAATTAATTTGCTCAGAAATTTCTTCTCCCATAACTGCATTCTGCCCATACTTGTAATGGAGAAAAGTGTATTCATTTTCATTAACTATGTCCTTTAAGTCCCTTCTGAGTTTTGCTTTTACACGCTCAATCACTCCCTCAAGATTTTTAATCATATATGGATCCCGTATGCCCGAAATACATATACTTCTATAACCTACAAATGCAGCCCCTTCTAATTTCACTTTGTATGGCAATGGCTCAAACTTGCTTCCATCTACCTTAACTGTTCTCTCATCTAATTCTGTAAAATTACAGTTCTCTAGGTTCAACTTGCCACCAGGAACGTGTAAATGAACTGGATTTGTTTTTTCATATAATGTATGGGCAGCAACTAGCTCTTTTGAAGTTGTTTTTAATGGATCTGCAGGTTCAATTGTAAAGTCATTTTTAGAAATAACTCCAATTGCCCCGTCAGATTCTCTAGGCACTGCAATTGCAGAACCGCACTCTAATATTTTTCCCATATGGTATGATAATCCTTTACTAAAACCTTTCATAATAGGAAAGGCAGCCATTAGAGCAGCATCATAAGCCCTTCCTGCAATTACTACATCCACATCGTTTTTTAACGCATTAATAATAGGTTCTACTCCCATTTGTGCAACTATATAGTTACTTCTATCAATATCCTCCGAAGTAATCTTCTTTCCCATTTCGAAATCCTCGATCTTATTCGAATCATTTGCAAGATTTAAGAAATCTTTATCGATTTCAGAATGTATTACTGCAATTTTGAGTGAAAGTTTATTTTCTTTTACTACCTCTTCAAACACTTCTAAAAATGAATTAAGATGCGGGGTAGCACCTGACCCTCCAACCGATCCAATAATTAAAGGACTATTTATTGAAATCGCTTCCATTAATATCAATGATAAGTCCTTTTTAACCATAGTACGTGATGTAAACGAATTGCCTACTCCTAAATAATATGGCCCAGGATCAGTAGAACCGGCATCAACAGCAATTACATTCGGTTTTTTTGCTATTGCATTTTTTAATGAACGCTCTGGAAATCCGTAACCTAACATTCCCATTGGTGTGTATATTGAAACCCTTTCCATCTTATCAAACCTCCTCTACATTTTATTACATCCGCATGAATTTCTAATGATAAGCTCCGTCTCTAGTTCAAAAGCATTTTGTTTTCGCTCAATACCTGAAATTTGTTGAAGTAATACTTCAAGACTAAGTTCCGCCAACTTTTTAGCAGGTTGATGAATAGTAGATAATGGTGGTTCAAGTAAGTGACTAAATCTCATCTCACTAAAACCAATAAGAGCAATATCTTCTGGACATTTAAGATGCAACTCCTTCAACGCACTTAACACGCCCAAATACATTAATGAACCTCCAATAAAAATTGCCTCTGGCCTCTTATCTTTTCCCATTAAATGTTTTAATGCTTTATAACCACCTGCAAATGATGAATTTCCGTGGATGATCCATTCATTCCGAACCGGAAGTCCAAAACTATTCAATGCATGAACGAAACCATCATACCTATCCTTACTTAATAACGTTTCAACCGAGCCAATTACTGCACCAATATCTCTATATCCATGAGTTTCAATAAGATGGTTAACACATCTTTCCGCGCTATGTCTATTGTTAATCTTTATTATAGGTATACCCTCAACATCTAACTTTCTGTTAAGCAATACAATAGGCATTGAATTCTCTTGTAAAACATAATATAAATGTTCATTTTCCCCTGGAGCAGGAGCTAAAATAATTCCATCTAATCGTTTAGATTGTAGCAATTTTAAATAATTTGTTTCCTTTAAAATGTCATCCTCACTATTACAAATAATTACACTATACCCTTCTGAATATGCTTTTTCTTCAATGGCTCTTGCAATTTCTGTATAGAATGGATTTTCTACATTAGAAACTATTAATCCAATCGTATATGTTTGATTAGAACGTAAACTTCTAGCAATATTATTGGGACTGTATCCTAGTTCATCTACAGCGTTTAAAACAGAGGATTTTAACTTATCGCTAACATAACGTGTATTATTGATAACATAAGAAACTGTAGCCGTTGAAACACCAGCGTGTTTTGCTACTTCTTTAAGGGTTACTCGTTCCCCCTTTCTCTTCACTGAACTCATTTCATACTCTCCTTTGATTTAATCGTTTAGATTTAATCGTTTAGATGGACTTTCTTTTGTAAAACATATTATATTATTCATTATTAATAGTCAATACTTAATAATCAGATTTTTAAGTGGTTTACCTTTTTTCTATAATTTAAAGTGCCTCCCATGGCTTAACATCTTATCTATAATGATTTTAATTATATATTTTACAATAAAAAAACTTTTAAAACCATACTAACAATTCTAATAGCTTACATAGTTATTTCCCGATAACTATAAATAACCTTTTTCTATTAATAAACTCATACATATTCCATAATTAATATACTTAACATCATCAACAGGAATGCGCAATACATTTTTAGAATCAAAAAATCTAGCATTATTCATAGGTGAGAGCTTACCCCTATCTAATACTTTAAATTCATTGTGATCCCTAAGGTTTTCTACCAAAATGAGTTATTAAATGGGTAAATTAATGGGGATGCATTTATTACTAACGCAAAGTAAAATGGATATTCCCCTTCAAAGAAAAAATTGTAAAATTATGGGGACTAATACCACTTTGGTTTTCACATAGAACGCAAATTATCCAACAGTTACTATAAGTCTATTAAAAAAATCCGCCTCACTCACGTCTGCACTATAAAGCTTTAAAGCGGTGGGGACTTGACACTCCACTGGGACTCGACGAAGTACATAGTATAAGCTTAGGATATAATTCTATTTTTCCCTGTGTTTTTTGCAATATACAGACGTTTGTCAGCTTCATCTAGTACATTGAGGATGTTATGATCGTAATCCTCCACCTCCACAATCCCCCCACTTATCGTTAAAGCGATCGTTTTACCATGATATGAAAACTGATGCGATTCTATATTTTTGCGAATTCTTTCCATAACCTTGATCCCCTCTTGCTTTTCTACTTTTCTTAATACTAAGAGGAATTCTTCTCCACCCCATCGAACAACCGAAGCATCACCTGGTACGCTCTCTCTTATAATAGATGCAGCTTGCTTTAACATACTATCACCTAATAAGTGACCATATGTATCGTTTATACTTTTAAAATTATCTAGATCACAAAATGCAACTGTTACTGAATAATCAATAGCCTTTGCTTTCTTTATTTCCTCTAGCAGAAGTTTTTCTCCGGATTGTTTATTGTACAAACCAGTTAGGTAATCTGTTTTTGATTCACTGATAGTTTTTCTAAGTTGCATTTGATAAAATAAAACCCCAAACCCTAGTACAAAGTAACTAACGGAGTTAACACAACCTTGCAACCAAACTAATAGTTCTGGATCCTTTGTAAATGCAACATGCAAAAATGTAAATACAGAAGCTAATATTGATATCAACATGATACTACGCTTTTTAAATCTTTTCACACTTGTAGCGAACGTAGTAATAATTGGTAAATAGTACATAGGATAGAAAGGGCTTTCTGTATGACCAGAATGAGCGATGATAAGAAAGATAACGCTTAAATGAATAACACTAATAACTAAAATCAAAAGAAGATTATTAGGAAGTTTTACTAGAATAGCAGGTAATATCATAATTACAAGAAATAGAAAAGTTAGCCACCAGGCATGAGAACTACCCCAAAAATAAATCACCACAAGAAAATAAAGAATACTTTGCACTACCGAAAATATCCCCATAGCATTTCTTTCATTAATACTCATAAGAGACCCACCTACCCCAAAAAGTATAAACAACAAAAAAAGACTTGTTTAACCGAAAAAGCCTAGAGTAAGTCCCTATACAACCGGCATCCTAGCTACCTTAGTTCAAATGAACGTTAGGCCTATGGTTTTGCGTCCCAGACTTTCGTACTGGTTTGCCCTTAATTCGGTAGGTCTATTATATCATTTATTACTAATTTTTAAAAATTTCGAGATTGCATATGGTGTGAGTCTGAAAGCATTGTGGACTGCGATGCCTGTACCATGGCCCACCCTCCAAAAATCATGCGATAGTAAAATAGTACCAACAAACACAAAACATGGGGGTGATCTTTTGTATTGTACAAACTGTGGAACAAAACAAGGTGAAGGGGCTAGATTCTGTCATTTATGCGGAAACTAGAATCTAACGTAGCAAAGGAAAGTAATACGCAACAGCAAGTAGTACATAAAAAAGCGCAGGATGTTGTTCAGCTGGAATCTACTTTCCAGGCCTTTTCTCCAAACGAACAACTGTCCGATGAGGAGTTAGTACGCCATTATGTTGGTCCGAAAAAGGTAGATTACTATACGGAGAAGTTCCCCATTTCCTCGCAGTTTAATATTAAACAAACTTCTTTTTGAATAAATTCTTTTTGTTTCGAACTGTACTATTATTGAAGAATTTATAGTTTATAAAGTTTATTACAATAAACAACATAGCAAATATTATTAATGGGTTTGTGAAACCACCTCTTACAAGATGGAATATCCAAGTTGCACTTACTGCCCACAACATAAAATGCTTAATTGATAGTTTTTTGTCCAAGATAGCGAAGAAAAATCCAAACAAAATCAGGATTACTAAGCCAACTAAACCAAAGTTAATATAAGCATCTCCTATTATACCTGGAGGTACGGACATCCCTTCTATATCAGGTTCTAACCAACTAGCCACAATTTGTTGTGTGTTTTCAGGTTTATCCCTCCATATTGATCTTGGGATAACAGAAAATAATAACCTATAGTAAGATTGACCATTTAAAAAGTCGTTATATAAAGGAACGTAATTAATTACATCCAAAACTCTTGTCGAATAACCTATATCTCCAGACATTATAGATGATTCTAAAAATAACTTTAAATCAAAGTCGAAACTTTCAATGTTTTGGCCAGGTTGTAAAAAACCTCGAAAAAACCTTGAAGTTATCGCAAGAAGGAAAACTAAGACACCTAAAAATAAAGTAATGATTTTAGGTGACAAGTAATTTTTATATTTATTGTATCCATATAATCCACTATAGTAATATCCAACTAAAACCGAAGCTGAATGAACAACTAGCAATGACCTCGTTCTAAAGAGCATAAATATTAGGGTTTCCAACAAAATGAAAATTAATATCCACTTTAGAACGTTAGAATGTTGCCTTGCTTTTACAGTAAAGAATACTAAGAAAAACAAAATTGATGTCATATAAAAACCATAAGTAGCCAGTAGCCGAAAAATGCTGGGGTTTTTAAGTTCTAAACGACTTAAATTCATTATATTTAGTGTTCCAGCATCTATAAAACAAAAAATAACACTTACAAATGTAACAACCCCTATTAAAATAATAACTTTTCGAACTGCTACTTTTTCTAAGTATATTTTTTTTAGTTTGATTTCCTTTCCGACTAAGACACAATTACCTATGCAAAAAAGTAAAATCCCTAATACTGACATTAATGTTAAAGTTTTCAATGATTCAAAACTGTATTGATAATAGTGATACTCTATCAAAAGGTTGTATATGGGCTGCACAAAAAACAACATTAAATAAAATAGTATAAAGAAAAACGTTGCTGAAAATAGTTTTATATATGCAACCATATACATAATAACTGGAAACAATGCTAATAAAAATGTAAAAAGCAAGGTCTTTTCGTCATGACTGTTTAATATATACAAGGAAATTATCGATGTGTATATCACTAAAAAAATAAGCATATAAATTTTCTTTCTTGTCATGGAGCCACATCCTTTTAAATGAGGTATTTTATAATGTATTTAAATAGAAATACTTACATTATTCCTCTCTCTTCGTTACCACTACCTCATTCTGAGTTAAACTATCATTTTCAATATCGCTTATATGGACGGTCTTCACTAGTTGATGAAACCCAACTGGAAGTTAGGACTTTACATCGACTTACATAGGTCTGCATCCAGATGTTAGTTCCCCTTATATAAGATATTGGTTTCCTTACAAACTTATGAGCAGTAGCCGATAACCAATACGGAGTTCTTCAATCTTGACGGTTATCCTAGCCTAAATTAGCTAATAAATTTTAATTTGTATTTCTAAAATTAAAAATAAAAATTGAAATCATTATAATAAATTTTAAAAGGTTTACAATTAGAATACCTACGCAAAAACCTATTAATCCATAAAGATTAAAGAGTGTAAAAACACTTATAAGATATACAACTACATTGCTTCCACTAATTAATAATTGCCAATTTATATTATTAAACCTTAGAACAAACGGTTGAATTACCGAACTCATAACACCTAAAACAGCACTTCCAGTAGTAATATATATCAATTCTAGAGACTCTGCTGCCCAAGTTGGATACAAATAATGTAACAAAGGATGACTAATTAGTATAGTTACAGAATATCCTGTTATCCCTACAATTACTGTAACGGCAATAATATATTTAAAACTTTTCATTGATATTTTATGCATACGAGTAATATAACTTAAAATCACACTGTTTACTGGAGCTATCATCATTGATATTATTTTTCCAAATATTGTCGCCGTGTAATAAATTGATACTGCCGATGGCCCAAGTAAAGGAAATAATAACAACTTATCTGAATAGGAAAGTATCGTTTTTAAAAAAATAGAAATGAATAACACAAAACTCTTGTAAGAAGTTTTTTTAAATAACTTTGTAGTTGTAAGGGTTTCTTTTAAAAGATTCGAGTTACGTGTAATATAGATTAAACTTAACCCTGAACCTATAATGAAAATAGACTGCCAATATCCTGTTAAATAAAATACCACTACACCAACTAGATAACCTGTTCCAAGGACTAAGTTATTCAACAAGATGGCTTTATAATTCAAGTTTAACCTGAAAGTTACTATAGTATATTCCCTTAATAAATTAGAACAAGATATTATAACCATTAAGATAATGCTAACAAGTGAAAAAGTCCCCTCATAATATACTGTTCCAAGGGTAACAACAATAGAGCTTATAATTATAGCACCAATTAGTAGTATATTAAAATCACCAATAGTTTTATTTTGTTTATACTCATTATCTAACAATAGTCTTATATTATTTAAAACATTTCCGAAAGGAAGACTCAATAAAGTAAAGAGACTTATTAAAGTAACTACTAATCCATATTGACTCCCTCCCAAGGTAGCACCAACTACCGGAAGTGCAACTAATTGGAGTATTACTAAAGGAATTGCAGTTGCTATGATATTTAATAAAGAGTCTAGGATAAATTTTTTTTGAGGCATAAAAGGTTCTCCTTCATTGTAAAATATAGACATTAAAATTATATATGTGTCACTACTTAGAATCAGTAATCATTTTTGAATCTTCTAAGCTTAAGAAGAAATCGACACGTCTAAATGAATTAGAAATTCGTAACCATAAAATATGCACTCAAAAACTTTCTTGTATGAGAAGTAAATGAATTCAGTACATTTAATATTGCGCTTCTTAAGACTGTAAACCCATTCGTGGTTAAGTACCTCATTAGCTACTGACATTATGATCGTGTGTCATCAAATGTCAATCCTCCTCGTTTTAATGAGTATATACTAATAAGTTAAATAGATAAATATCTAATAATGAATAGTTATTATTACAAAGAGGCAACCTTCAGACTCTTCTTTAATCATATTACTTTTCAAAAGCCTCTGTTTCTATAGAACCTTAGAATGCCATGCTTTAGCGACATTTTCCAAATTAAGGTATTATCTAATCGCTCAACACATCAGCTATCCTCTTACTTGCAAGACCATCACCATATGAATTATTTGATTTACTCATCTTTTCATATTCATCTTTGTCTTCAAGTAATAGCTTGAAAGTTTTATATATAAATTCTTCATCTATCCCTACCAGCCTCAATGTACCTGCTTCTACACCTTCTGGTCTCGCTGTCGTATCACGACACGCATTACTAAAACTGGTTTACCCAAACTCGGTGCTTCTTCTTGTATGCCCCCAATATCAGTCAAAATTAAATATGGCCTCGAAAGGAAGTTATGAAAAATCCAAGACTTCTAATCGCTCAATAATGCTTACTCTTTCACAGTTTCTTAAAACCTCATTAGCAGCCTCTCTAACAATTGGATTCATATGAATTGGATATATTACTTTAATAACAGGGTGTTCACCTACAATTCTCTTGATAGCTTTAAACATAATTCTCATAGGTTTTCCAAGGTTTTCTCTTCTGTGGGCCGTTATTATGATAAGCTTGCTATCAGCTAACCATTCTAATTGTTCATGAGTATAGTCATTTCTAACTGTTGTGTTTAAAGCATCGATAGCTGTATTACCAGTCACATAGATTGATGAAGGTTCTTTGCCTTCGTATATCAAATTTTCTTTTGACATTTCCGTTGGTGAAAAATTATATTTTGCTACAATCCCAACAGCTTGACGATTAAGATCTTCTGGATAAGGCGAATATATATTATACGTTCTAAGCCCAGCTTCAACGTGACCTACCGGAATCTGACAAAGGTAGTAGATGTATCCCCATGGACGAGAACTATATCAGGCTTAACTTCTTCCAAAATTGCTTTCATTTTCTCAAGGGTACTTATGGTCACACCGAATAATGTTTGATTCGCTTTCATGATTGATAGGTCATGATCACGTACTACTTGAAACGCAGTCAAGACCTGGTCTAACATTTCTCTATGCTGACCTTGACACAAACCACAGTATCCAATTGATCACGTGTTTAGTTCATTAACTAAAGGACATATTTTAATAGCTTCTGGTCTCGTTCAAAACATCAGACAAATCTAATAAGCCCCTTTTCTATATTGTAAGTTTTATATATTCATTGAGCAGTTTTTCACTATTTTGCTCGTAATAATAGTCTGATTTTATCCTCCGGCAATTCTTTTGATATAAACCGACTAATTCATGTGAATTAATTAACTTTAATAATACATCTTTTAATTCTTCCTTATCCTCATTTATATTACTTCCGATTTCGTATTGCTCTATAAAATTTCCAAGTACAGTTTCTTTTGTTCCGATTATAGGAATCTCACAAATAAGTGATTCATATAGTCTATTTGGTAAAGCAATTTTGACATTGTTTAACTTAGTATTATAAACAGCATATGTGCAATCAATTTTTTCATATAAACTAACAATTTCTTTTTCGTAATTATATGGGCCATATATTTCTACGAATTCTTTATCTTTCGAATAATCCTTTATTTCATTGTAGTGCGGTCCACTCCCTGCAATAAATACTTTCATAGTCTTGTCTACTTCTTCAACAACATCTATTAACATTTTAAGTTGTTCAATATACCTAACTGACCCTATAAAACCTATTGTGAAACTACCCTGCTGCTTTTTTTCATAGTTGTTAAATAATTTCTTTGTTGGAGCATTTGGTATAAATAGATATTTGTCAGCTTCGATAAATTCTGAAAAATACTCTTTCCAGAAATATGGAGATGTTAAAATTATTTTCGATATACTTGATGTAAGCCTCTTTTCTATTTTTTGTAATAGTTTAGCGAGGATTGTCTTTAAAGAATTAGCTTTTTTGATAAAAGTATATTTAGGAAGATCTGCTACTTCATATATTATCTTTGAATTGTTATTAAAGATCTTCTTATATAGAGAAGCTATATACAGCATATCTAAATTCGCTGCATGAATTATATCTGGTTTTTCATATTTTAATGTAGCTAATACAGTAATCATATATTTTACTAGCGGAATTAGTCTTTTGGTAGGTTTGCCTTGTGGGGCTTTTATGTTTTTCTTTATAACCTTATGTTGAGGATTTATTTCAAAAGCCTCTTTTTCTAATTGACCTCTATCCCAATATATCAAAGTTACATTAAAATCATTCTCCACTGCTTTAATCCTTTTTAGTATCCTTGGATTAGGAATATGTGATATTAATACAGCTACTTTTTTCAACATTTCCACCTTCTAAAAGCTTTAGTCAATATACTTTCCAAATTATAATTTATATGCTTTATCTATAGCACAAATATTTTTCGTATCAAGAACTAGCTTATCCTTTATAAGTTCCATATTATTTTTGACATGATCATGTCCTACCATAACCACGACTATCTCTATTTCATTTATAAAATCCTCAAAATTCATAAACTGGTGATCTACAATCCTTTCCTTAACGAGTGGATCAAACACTTTAACACCAAAGGCAAGATGCTCGTCCATTCTTTCCAATAATTGAAGTGTAGGGCTTTCTCTAGTATCATCAACATTTTCTTTATAGGCCAATCCGTATAAACCAACTTTTGAAATGTCTTTTATCCCATGTTCTCTCATAATATCTCTAATTCGTCCAAGCACGTGCCTAGGCATAGAATCATTAGTCTTTCTTGCTGTCAAAATAAGATTTGTTAAATCCGGATAGTCTCCAACTAAGAACCATGGATCCACAGAAATACAATGGCCGCCAACACCTGGACCAGGCTGAAGAATATTTACTCGTGGATGTTTATTGGCTATCCTAGTAATCTCATATACATCCATGTTATCTGTGCGACAAATCTTAGCTAACTCATTTGCAAATGCTATGTTAACATCTCTATAAGTGTTTTCAATAACCTTAGACATTTCCGCTGATCTGATGTCCGTTAAAACAATTTCTGACTTACAAAAACCAGAATATATTTTTTTTACTTTTCCACTTATCTCAGGATCATCAGCACCAATTGTTCTCGAATTATGCTCAAGTTCGTATATCATATTCCCCGGAGTAATTCTTTCAGGAGCGTGAACTAAATGTATGTCTACTCCTATAGTAAGTCCCCTTCTCTCTAGCTCAGGGCGAATATATTTATCTATAGTCCCTGGCGCTATAGTCGATTCAATAACTATTATAGCTCCACTTTCACAGTTATCAAGGACACTATTCACTGCTGAAATAACATACTTTGGATCAAGCTTCTTACTTTCTTTGTTGAATGGTGTTGGAACGGCAAGAATATACGTATGTGTCTTCTGATATTCCGTTGAAAATTCAATTCCATTAGAAATGGCCTCCTCAAAAAGTTCTCCTAATCCCTTTTCCTCAAAAGTGAGCTTACCTTCAGATAATGATTTTACTAGTTTATTGTTGTTATCAGTACCTACCACTTTGACACCACTTTTTGCGATCATTAAAGCCGTAGGTAAACCTATGTAACCAAGACCAATAATGTTGATCATATTAATACCTTCCTTCTTTCTTCTGAATTTACGCTACCTCAGTAATTTAGGTCTATATTAAATTTCTTACTACATTTTTTTTCAAAAATACCGCCTCTTACAATTACGCAATTAATCTCATCTCTTCTTAAGTAATATAAGCTCCTATAAGCTTTTTTAACTACAATATCGCCATCTGTTGTAATACTACATAAAAGTTGGCTCTCATCATAAAGTTCAAACCCTGTTGAAATTATCTTAACTTCAAATGGAGTATGGAAATAAAACTCACAGAACTCCCCATCACCAAATACTTCATCAACAATCGAATAACCCACATCAGTTTTTTCAATGTTTCTAGTATGTTTATAACCATTTTTAGAAATCATCGTTCCTTTAAATTGGCCTGAACTACTTTTAATGTTCTTTGCCCTACTCCAGTCAAGAGTTAAAAAAGCACCCTTTTTAGTCATTTGCTCTTTGTTATCAAACTTCACGGTATTGTGAGCAGCAGTTAATGATAACTTTTTGCCTTCTGAATCTGCATATGAGTAACTACCAGCATCGCATAAAATATTTTTACCTCTATGCCATAAATCGATGTGGAGCTGATCCATATGTGTAGGCCTCGTTTTATTGTCTTTCAAAACTACCATCAAAAAACTATCTTCATCGTATCTTAACGTATATAGACCCGCCTTTGGGTAACCTATAGATTCACGGTTCATTTCTACTTTCGGGATTTCATTAATATTATTGATATTAGAAAACCATAATAGTTCTTCGTCATACAATCCTTTATTATAAACTCTTCGGTTATCAATTAGTGTATTAATCGTATTAATTACTGGACGGAAATCTCGATAACTACAAGCTGTAATTGGAAAAATTAATGCCCCATCATTAGCTCCTCGATTAGGTACATCACCATCAGTATTTTGTATTTGGTATAACTGGCGTGCACTCTTCAGAACTAGTGATTTACTTTTTTCAGAAATATCCAGTTTGGTAGCTTCTCCCAATTTAATCACGCACTGAATTATTTGAAGTGCGAACCTTTGGTAGTTAACCGAATTTTGAATATACCCGCCATCTTTTGAAAACTGATAATCTATTTCTTTATCTAGAAGGTCATATGCCTTTTTTAAGGATTTGTAATCTTCAGCACACCAGCTGCCAATAATTAAACCCGTAATTTCAGTTAATGTGTGATTATTTTTGATGCAGTTCTTAGCATAAAAAAAATTCGATAACACCTTTTTATAACTTCCTTCAACAAGCTTTTTTAAATTATTTCCATCTTTTTCGTCAACCATACCGAATTTAGAAAAAACTGAATAGCTTATTAACGCTGCAATAACTCTAAGGGTTGCTTCTTGGCCACATTTATAATTAGGACCGTACGAATAAGGGTTTTCATCTAACCAATTTGCTAATTGTAAAGAAAATGCTTGGTAATATTTTTTCTTCTTAGTTATCAAGAATGCTCGATTAAGATAGAAAAAATGAGTAAATCTCGATGCTTCCCAGATAGCTTTTATATCACCACGTTCAGGATCAAAATCAGGGATCTGATACCACTTTTTATTACTAGTAACTTTCTTTTTAGTGAGAGGATTATAATGCCAATTTATAGGATTCCCGTAGTTAAGTTCGATAGTTGAAAACCCCGTTATCTTACCTTCGATTGCTTTATCTGCGATCGTTATAATCTCAGTCTTCTGTTCATATGTTAGGCTATTCACGAAGTTATCTATTGCAGCAACATTAAAATTATAGATGTCTACCCTTTTTACATTAACTTTTTTTTCAAATAGTTTTTCGCTTCCTGGTACTGTTCTCATCAACTTTAACTTAACTGAATATAATGAGCGGTTAATAAGCCAGGGAAAGCCATAATCCGTAATTATTGATTTAAACATAGCGGGACCTCGTTTCTTTACATCACGAAAAAGCATTAATGATGTAAATAGTTCTATATAAAAACAAAACCATTAATAGATATTTTTTTATAGAATGAACCTTACCTCATAAAGTTTATTGCTTTTTACTATTAGATATTACCTCAAGAAAACTCTCTGTTATTATTTGCACAGTATGATGCTCTTCTACATACGCACGTCCATTTTTAGCAAACTCTCTACCAAGAGTATCAATATTGTTATATATGTGTAATATTGTTTCTTTAAGTTTTTCGGGCTTATCAGGTTCTATTGTAATGCCAGCGTTTGCTTTTGTTATTAAACTTCCTCTAACATTAGAAGCAAATATAATTGGCTTTTCTGCTGCCATGTACTCATAAAACTTATTTTTGCTTATACCATATTTAAATGCTTCTCTCTCCATTAATCCACAAATTAAAAGGTTTGATTTTTTTAGTATTAAGGGTATATGATTTTTTGATTGACTATCTACCATTAAAACATTATCTAATTTGTTTTCTTTTATAATTTTATTGAGTCTAGTTTTCTCTGGCCCACCACCAACTACAACTAACTTGATATCTTCATGATCTTTTAAGAACTTTGCCGATTCAACAAAAGTTGATAGTCCTTCACTTTTCGAAAGTGCACCAGTATAAGTAACACAGAAACAATCATTTAATACTTCATTCAGTTCTGACGGAAGGTTGTCTTCAGAAGTACCTGCTAGCTTATCAAACTCCTCAATATCAAGACCGTGAGGGATATGGAATACTTTTTTTCTATCAGTGCCATATTTTTGCTCCATATACTCGTACGCATATGGTGCTGTAGTTATTATTGCATCAGCTAAATTATAGAATTTTTTTTCTAAAGACTCAAAATATGAGAACACTACCTTTTTCTTTATTCCTGTGAAGTCTTCGTACATACTTAGCGGCCATAAATCTCTAACTTCTACAATGAATTTCGCATTATACTTCCGGCTAAGTTTATATCCCGCATCCCATGCTAGGGGATGTACCGAAGAAGCAATTATGACATCCGGATTTACATTATAATTGTCGTAACTACTTGCTTTCTTTTTGTAATTAACATAATTCAGAAATCTCCCTACTGAATTTGTGTATGCTGGTTTCGTTTTTATACTTACAAACTTAAAGTTTTCATTATATCTTGTTTCTTTTACGTCTTCATCAAATCTATATTCTCTCTTCTTGTTATCGTATGATGAAGCTAGAACAGTAACATTATGACCTAATTCTGAAAGTTTTTTCGTTAGGTCATAATGTCTACCACCACCAGTTGAATCGGGAGTATTTGCATGATGATTTAAAATTACTATATTGTATACCTTTTCTTTAATCATTTGGAACCCGTCACCGCCTATAGTTTACATATCTGTTCACGATTATTTTATAAATTATTATATGCTAAATCATTATTTCTGATTTTTTTAGCCGGAACACCTGCGTATACACTATTTTTATCAGTATCTTTTAAAACTACTGCTCCCGCGCCTATAATAGAATTTTCACCTACTTTAGACATTCCAGTTACAATAGTACTTCCCATACCGATAAAAACTTTATCCTCAATTTTTATTGATGCACCTACTCCTGATAGTGTAGAAATTAAACACGCCGAACCTAATGTAGAATGGTGAGCTATTACTACATTGGGACTAATAATACAAAAATCGCCCACCTTAACTTTTGTCCATATATAGACATTGGCTTGAATGTATACTCCATTGCCAATTTCTGCACTTGGACTAATAACAGCCGTAGGGTGGATTAAAGTAGGTGTACTTCCACCTAATTTATTAATCTTTGTCATAATTTTATTTCTAGTTTCATTGTGACCTATTGCAACAATAAATTGTTTCCCTTTTATTGTGTGGTCACATAAATCTGAAAACTTCTCACTTATTTTAACTCCCATTATAAAAGTGTTAAGTTTTTGGTCGTCCTCATCATAAAAACCTTTGACTTTATATCCGACGACTTCTGCCAATTCACACATTGCTTCACCATATGTACCTGCACCAACTACATAAATTTCCTTGTTTAGCATATTTATATTTTCCCTTCATAATAAATCTTCCAAATAACAAATTCTATAGATTTTTGTTAGGTGATCCTCTGAACTTTTTGGGTTGTGCTTCACTATTATGAATTCCTTCTCGTTTAAACACCTTTAAGATTGTTTGAATGATTATCTTACAGTCTAAGATAAAAGAAACATTTTCAACGTATTGAACATCAAAATCAAATTTTTCCTCCCAAGTCAAAGCATTTCTCCCATTAACCTGTGCCAAGCCTGATAGTCCCGGTTGTACATCATGTCTATGTTTTTGCTTCTTATTATAATATGGCAAATAATCTACCCTTAGTGGCCTTGGCCCAACGATACTCATATCACCTTTTAAAATATTAAACAATTCGGGTAGTTCGTCAAGTGATGTAACTCTTAACAGTTTTCCAAACTTCGTAAGCCTCACACTATCTGGTAGCAACTCTTCATTCGCATTTTTCTCATCAGTCATCGTCCTAAATTTATACATTGTAAAAATCTTCTCATTCCGACCAGGTCTTTTTTGTTTAAATAATATAGGACTTCCAAGTTTTATTCTTACTAGTATTGCCACTGTCAATAATAAAGGACAAAAAACAACAATGGCCGCTAATGATAAAATAAAGTCCATTGGCCTCTTTAAATAATTTCGATAAATACCTGTTTTTTTAGCTTTCATTCCACTCTCACCACAGCATTTTAATAGTATTTACAGTTCGTTCCAAGTCATCATCCGTCATCTTCGTATCACTAGGCAAACAAACACCGTTCTCAAACAACTTCTCCGAAACATCAGTTCCAATGAAATCATACTCCTCAAAGAACGGTTGCATATGCATTGGCTTCCATATAGGTCTCGATTCTATGTTCTCGGACTCTAATGCTTCAAAAACGTCAATCGGTCTAACTTCACCACTCAAAGTCATTGAGCTTAACCAATAGTTCGGCTCGTCCCATTCATTACTTGGCATGAATTGAACCCCTTCAAGTCCACCAAGTTCATTTTTATAAAACTCATAAATATACTTCTTCTTATTAACTCTTTTGTCCAGAACCTTTAGCTGCCCTCTACCAATTCCAGCAACAACATTGCTCATACGGTAATTAAACCCTAATTCGCTATGTTGATAGTGTCTTGCTGAATCCCTCGATTGAGTGGCCCAAAATCTGGCCTTAGCAATTCTCTCTTCGTTATTAGAAACAAGCATACCACCGCCAGAAGTAGTAATTATTTTGTTCCCATTAAATGAGAAGATACCATAGTCACCAAAGCTTCCAGTGTGTTGCCCTTTATAGTAAGTCCCTAAAGATTCAGCAGCATCTTCTATTAAAACAACATTATGCTTCTTACAAAGCTCTACTATTTTATCCATGTCTGCAGACAAACCATAAAGGTGTACTACAATTACCGCTTTCACTTCAGGATACTTTTCAAAAGCCTCTTCCAATGCGTTAGGACACATATTCCAAGTTTCATAGTCACTATCTATAAAAACAGGACTAGCGTCTTGATAGATTATTGGATTTGCTGTAGCTGAGAAAGTAAGTGTTGGACAGAATACAATATCACTTTCACCAACACCCGCTGCTCTTAAAGCTAAGTGAAGGGCTCCAGTACCAGAAGAAAGTGCAGCAGCAGCTTTAGAACCAACTTTAGCCGCTAGTTCTTTTTCAAATTCATTTACGTTTTCCCCAAGAGGAGCAATCCAGTTCGTATCAAAAGCTTCCTTAACATACTCCATTTCATAACCCTCATCACTCATATGTGGCGATGAGAGAAAAATTCTATCTCCCATATCGAAGGCTCCTTTCTCTGTTGTATATAATTACGACCCTCTCACAGCCATCAACGTCTTCTCCATAAATACAATCTTCATTAACTCATCCTTCAATTCAGTTAAAGAGAACTGATCAAACCGCTCAATCAAGCTAACGAGCATATCCGCGTCAACCTCAACCGTCCGGCCAACATAAATCTTGTCATAAACTTCACCAGGCAGAATCTCATCTTCACCCAGCAATTCTTCAAACAGCTTTTCACCAGGTCGAATGCCTGCGAATTCTATCGGAATTTCTTCTTCTGTATAGCCTGATAGTTTAATAAGGTTGCGAGCCAAATCAACAATTTTCACAGGTTCACCCATATCCAGGACAAAGATCTCTCCACCTTTTGCAAGTGTTCCTGCTTGGATGACGAGGCGGGAAGCTTCTGGGATTGTCATGAAGTAGCGCGTCATTTCCGGATCGGTTACGGTGATTGGACCGCCTTTTTCAATTTGCTTTTTAAATAATGGTATCACACTTCCTCGGCTTCCGAGCACATTTCCGAAACGTACGGCGACAAATTTCGTTTTGCTTCGTGTGCTTAATTCCTGGATGACCATTTCTGCAATCCGTTTTGTTGCACCCATCACATTCGTTGGGTTTACTGCTTTATCGGTAGATACAAGCACGAACTTGCTGACACCGTATGTATCTGCAGCTTCCGACACATTTTTTGTACCAATTATATTATTTTTCACCGCTTCATGCGGATTGTACTCCATTAATGGCACATGCTTATGTGCTGCTGCATGATAGATAATCGATGGCTTATGTTCGTTTACTATGTCGAATACACGTTTACGATCCTGCACATCTCCGATGACCGGAATGATTTCGGTACTTGTGTCACCATACTTTCCTCTGAGTTCCATATCAATCGTATAAATGCTGAACTCACCATGTCCCACGAGAACGATCTTCTTTGGTGTGAAACGCATCAGCTGTCGGCATAACTCCGAACCGATGGATCCACCTGCTCCAGTTACCATCACGGTATTGCCTGTGACATAATTGGAAATTGCATTTATATCAAGCTCAACTGGTTCACGTCCAAGCAAGTCCTCTACTTCGACATTTTTCAAATGACTGACAGATACTTTCCCTGTCATCAGATCCTCAATCTTCGGGATCATTTGCACCTTCGCTTCTGTTTTACTGCATTCCGCGACAATTTTCTCCAAGGAGCCATTACGTAAGGAAGGAATCGCGATTACGATATGTTCAATATCCATTGCCTTAACTATTTCAGCGATATGTTTAACTCTTCCTGCAACAGGTAAATTGTATAGTTGCATGCGCTGCTTCGATAGATCATCATCGACAAAAGCAACAGGATAGAGTTCTGCGTTATTATGTTCGTTTTTTAACTGCCTTGCGATCATCGCACCGGCTGAGCCAGCACCGACAATCAGTGTCCTTTTTTGCTTGCCTTTGTTTGCTATGTAACGATCACGGTAGATGCGCCATGCAAAACGGGAACCACCGATTAATATAATATGAAGCATCCATGTCACGAGTAAAGCGCGGCGGTAAATTGCGAAGTCATTCACAAGGTACATGACAATTCCCGCTGCCAGGACTGACAGAGTAATCGCCTGAACAATCGAGACTAACTCTCCTACACTCGCATATGCCCATACCTTATTATAAAGCTTGTACAGCATTGCAAAGAAATGATGAAAGAATAGAAGTGCTATTGCGCTAATAATAATAACTTCTGTCTGGTATATCCCTGTATAAGGGTAGACAATCCAGGAAGCTATGAATATGGCAGTACTGACTATTACGGAATCCAATAAGACTAGTAACGACAGCCTTGTTCGATAGGTCAATGGCTTGGCTCCTTTCTTGGGTGATATGTTAATTCATTGAGGTTCTCAATACCTTATTTCTTCTTTTTTCTCCACGTTCGATTAAATAGGGACTACTATAAACATTATTAGCACTATCTATCCCCTACACTATACTACTAGTCTATTTGTTTTTTAACCGTTTATTTAACAAATAAGCAATTAGTATGAGGGGAACTGGGAATTTATGCCGACATCAGCTCTTCCAGGAAAACGATAACGTTTTTTCTGCCTTTCATTTTCAATTTGCTGTATAAATGACTTACATGTACTTTTACTGTTCCTTCATTTACCTGCAGCTTTTTTGCTATTTGTTCATTCTTCAGACCTTGCTTCAGTAGGTAGGCGACTTCCGCTTCCCTTCGTGACAGGTTGATTTCATGCTGTTCCAACCGTTGATAAAATGTATTAATGGTATTAACTTTCAACTGCAGAATGTCTTCGATAAATGCCCGGGTTATTTCAACAGGCATCAGGTAACGCTGGCAGAGTACGGATTTCACTGCATCGACAATGGCAGCTTCAAGCTTGTCTGTCTTTAGCAGTAAACTGTCAAAGCAGGCTTCTATCATATGTAACAAGCAGGTATCTTTCCCATTTGGCAGCAGCCCAATTGTCTTCAGCTTCGGATTGTCTTCCTTTAACTTACATAGAAGGCTTGTTACGTCATCCGTAGGGATCCCGTCAACATCGACAATCAGTACATCAGGCTTTAGGATCTGTGTCACATCCAGTATATTTTCTGAGTATACAAGACATGCGACAGTCATGTTCTCCTGTCTGTCCAGGGGCGCCTGAATGGATGCTGTATCCGGGGCCATACTTACGTAACATATCTTTTCCATATCATTCTTCTCCTACTATTTATTTTGTACATTTAAATCAAGCGCGTTAGAGAGGCAGTCACAGGTCGCGGTGGGTCTCACCAGTGAAATCCATTTTATCCCATTACTTGGTTATATTTCGAAAAAAAGAAACCGTGTCTTTTCGGCTGTGGATTCCCAACTTGGCATATATTTGACTAATATAATTTTTGACCGTTCCTTCTCCAAGAAACAGTTTCACGGCAATTTGTTTGTTTGTGTTGCCCTCCGCTAATAAATAGGCAATGTCGATCTCTCGATTTGTGAACTGGTAGCCTTGGTTTTTTAGACTTCCTTCCAGTAATTCTTTCTTGTCTAGTGTCAGTTCACGTATTCGTTCAACGATAACTCGTGCAACATATCCCGAAAGGACAGTTTCTCCCCGATAAGCATCCCGGATCGAACGAACCAACGAATCTGCAAACAGCCGCTTCAGCAGAAATCCATCAACCCCTGCGCTGATTCCCTGTAACACCAGATCTTCTTTAGCATGCTGTGATAACATGATTACTTTTACATCTGGATAGGTTTTTTTTATCACTCTGGTCGTTCGGATGCCATCCACATCTGAACTATTAATATCCATTAATATGATGTCAGGTTGCTTTTTGTCGATTAATTCAATAGCGGCTTTTCCGCTATCTGCCATACCAACTACTTGTATGTCATCTGTACGTTGAATTAACGCTTTAATTCCTTCTCTAAATAATCGTTGGTCTTCAATAAGCATTACTTTAATCAACACCTGACCCCCCTTTTAAAAATGGCACGTTTTTTTTGTATATCACGCTATCTCTAATCTTCTAAATCTATCGTACTAAATACTCTATACAAAAAAACGTACAGCCTATTTCGTCAGTGGATTCTATCTTTAGAATAGTCCCAGTATCTTTTTCTTTTTAACAGGAATAGGTTCAGCCCGGTTTATATTTTGCCCTTCAATAAGGAGCTGTGCATTTTCTATTAATACGTAGCTTGTCTCATTGCCATGCTGTTTATTTATTTCCTGATAGGCATCCTGCATACAAAACCCACGGGATGTAGTGTTATGGGCATCAGATGCAATAAAGTGTGCCAGATTCGCTTCCAGGAGCTTGTGCGAGAACTTCTGAATATTTTTCCCGAATTTCCCTGCAATACTTGCAGCAGTGACTTGAGCCAGTGCACCTTTTCGAATAAATTCATAGAGCATGGAAGGATGTTCGGTCAGCTCACTATTCCGTTCCGGATGCACAATGATCGGTTTGTAACCAGCGACCTGAATATCAAACAGCATCTGCTTGGCATACCGCGGCACGTGACCAGAAGGAAATTCAACAAATAAATAATTCGTCCTATTTGCCAGTGTTACCAGCTCTTCATTTTTCAAATCGGAAAGCATGTCCCCATACAGTCTCGTTTCCTGCCCAGGTAATACCAGCAGCGGGATATTCTGATCCTGCAGGTAATTATTCAGTTCCTTTGTATGCTCTAAAATATCTTCCTTATTATTCATATACTTCCCATTTTGATGATGTGGTGTTGCAATTATCGTATGTATTCCATCCTCAACCGCTGCACGGGCCATGTCAGCGCTGTCCTGAAGACTTTGTGCACCGTCGTCAATACCGGGTAATATGTGGCTATGTATATCAATCATGTTGTCACTTCCTATAATGTTATTTATCTGAATTTTATGTTATAGCATAGCATAGGAAGACAGTATTTCTCAAACAATTCGGGTTATCAGCCAGCAGATTTCTGTGCACATAGAAATCTAAACATCCCAATCTATTCTCTTCCCTATTTACCGACTAAATATGCCCCATTTCTTTTTTGCTACTATTCGTTCAGGTGGGTCTTTTTGAATTGCCTGTCCACTTACTAGCAGTTCACTGTTCTCCATAAGCTGAAAAGCCACTGCATTGCCATAGTTCTTTTTAATATCCCTATACGCTTCCCGCATATAAAATCCCCTTTTTTTCAGGTCATGAGAATCGGAGGCTACAAAATGCGTCAGGTTAGCTGCAAGTAACTGATGGGAAAACTGCTGTACTTTTTTCCCGATTACGCCCATCAGGCTAGCTGCTGTAACTTGTGTCAGTGCACCGTTCTTCACAATCCGGTACAGCTTGTCCGGGTGTTCGATCAGCTCGTGGTTCCGTTCCGGGTGTACGATAATAGGCTTATACCCTGCAATTTGCAGATCGAACAGCAATTGTGTCGTATATTGCGGCACATGACTGGTAGGTAACTCAATAAATACATAGCCGCTCGTTACGTTCAATGGAAGGACAATCCCTTTTTCCAGGTCTTCCAGCATATCCCCGTATATTCTCGTTTCCTGTCCCGGAAGAATCTCCACCGGAATATGTTCTTCACTTAGCTTGCCGTTCAGATAATTAACTGCCCCTATAATATTTTCCCCTGTGTTATTGAATGACCCATTATTGTGATGCGGTGTTGCAATGATCTTATAGATTCCCTGCTTGGAAGCTTCACGTGCCATGGCCAGGCTTTCCGTTAATGACTTTGCTCCGTCATCTACACCAGGCAAAATGTGACAATGAATATCGATCATGTCTATTCCCCCTAATAATAGTTTCTATATCTCTATTTATCTGTATCTATCTGTGTCTATATGTATCTGTGTTGTAGTAAGTTAATTGGGTGTTAAATTGGTAATTTATTAGGTAATAATGCCCATTATCGAAGTATATCAGAATAAAGCGTCTTAAAGTTAAGATGTATAGTCACTTTTAAGTCATATCTTTGGGTAAAAAGTCATGTTTTTATTACATTACTTGTCAATAAGTCGCGGTAAAATGGTATTAATTAGGGGTTTTGCTGATAAACTTGGTAAAAAAAGGGTATGACTTTTCTGTGATCCGTGCATCTAATAAAGGGAGAAATCTTTTTCCTTTATAATTTCCACCAACTACGAGTATTTAAACATATATATATAAAATGGATGTGACAATCTTTTTAGAAAACAGTTTTAAATTAAGAAAAGTCGGTTTAAATCGGCTGGCCTTGAAAATTGCATTTCTTGGGGGGATGTGACGCTGATGTGGCTGGGCTTGTCGTATCTTTGGTGCTGGACGTGGAGGGGTGGCGATTACGGATAGCACTACTTATACAAAAAAAGTTCCCTATCATCTGTTGATAAGGAACTTTTTAAGATTAATTTTTTCCGTAATAGTAATAATAATTTGCTTCTTTCTTGCTGCGGTCATTTAAAATCGTACCAAGAATTTTCGCGTTAGCAGATTGAAGTGCTTCCACTGCTTTTCCAGCTGCTTCAACTTCCGTCTGCTTGCTGCGGACAACCAGGATTGCCCCATCACACACATTCGCCATAATCTGCGCGTCTGCAACAGCGAGGATTGGTGGTGTATCAAATATGATAATGTCATAGATTTGGCTGGCATCTTCAATGAACTGTTCCATTCTTTTTGACGCTAATAATTCAGATGGGTTGGGTGGGATCGGTCCACATGAGATCACATCAAGATTCTCCGTATCACTCTGTGCGACAACATCCTGCAGGAAATCCTCGCCTACTAAAATATTACTGAGTCCCTTCAGGTTATCCATCCGGAATGTATAATGTACGGTTGGTTTACGTAAATCCGCATCGACAAGCAAGATTTTCTTCCCTTGCTGTGCATACACTACTGCCAGATTTGCAGTTGTCATGGATTTGCCCTCTGAAGGTCCGGCTGATGTAACAAGCATTGTTTTCAATTCTTTATCAACTGAAGAGAATTGAAGATTCGTTCGAACGGTTCTGTATTGTTCAGAAATCGGTGAACGTGGGCTCAGCTTCGTAATTAAATATCGCATTTTATTATTTCTAGACTGACTTTTTCTGCGCGCCATCTAATTCACCCCTTCGATTTCTATTTACAGTTGGTAATGCTTGATCCATACGAATGTCGTCATCCTCTATATGAGAGATTACGCCAAGGACAGGCAGTTGTAATTTTTTTTCGATATCATTTTCCGACTTAATTGTGTTATCAAGGTATTCAAGCAAGAACGCAATTCCCACTCCAACCATCGCACCCAGCACAACCGCAATGGCAATATTAAGCATTGGGTTCGGAGCTACAGGCGATGGATTATCCGACAGTTGAGCCTCGGACAATACGGATACATTATCTACATTCATCAAATCAGGAATTTTATCCTGAAAAATAGAAACGGTCGTGTTGGCAATTTGGGTAGCTGTTTCCGGACTTGGGTCTGTTGCCGTCACCGTAACTACCTGGGAGTTATCCGCACTTTGAACCTGAATTTTATCAGAAAGCTGTGCACTCGATATATTCAGACCTAATTCTGTTACTACGTCCTCCAGTATTGCCGGGCTTTTAATAATAACGTTATATGTATTAATCAGCTCCACATTCGTCCGGATATCATTCGAATTAAACTGCGTATTTGAATCCTGGCTTTCTTGTGTAACCAGGAACTGTGAGCTGTTTTGATAGGTCGGCGTGAGGACAAAGTAGCTAATAACCGCAGCAATCAGCGCCGCCCCCAGCAAAAAAGCAATAATCAACAGAATTCGCTTCTTAACAACTTCAAATATTTCCTTCAGGGAAATCGTTTCTTCCATTTTTGTACCTCCAATTAGTTCTATTCCGCTTAGTAATTGTGCGAGTCTGCAGAACATGCTCATTGCATAGCAGCTCGCGGTCCGTACCCGTGTCCTGGTATGGTTACTCAGAGTTGATATTCTATGTATATATGCTTTCTATACTATATATCGACAATATAATCGAAATTATAACACATTTAGCCAAAATAGGAATAGTTATTTATGAAACATGGAAGGCCCGCGGTAATGAAATACATATGATTTGTAATATTTTTCCCCTATAAGTTCTATTAAAAACGGGAAAGTTTATCGTTATATTACAAATGCATTACAAATCCCCTATTAATCTATTATATTATGACAAAAGAATATATAATTAAGGCATTCCATGAAAAAATTGGAAGTTTTATAGATTGCACATAGTTATGTGAAGGGGGAAACATCGATTTGGCCAGTAAAAAAATTATTATGTCAGTTACTGCAAGTGCAGCAATTGCTTCGGCAATTTTTGTTGCTGATGAGACAGAAGCAGCGTCCTATAAGGTACAAAGCGGCGACTCATTATGGTCAATTGCACAGAAATTCAACACCAGTGTTTCACAGTTACGCACCATAAACAGTATTTCAGGAGATATTATATTTCCTAACCAGGTAATAGAGACAGATAAGGGACAAACCCAATCTACTACTACGACACAATCCAATAATCAAACTACTACATCTACTACATATACAGTTAAAGGCGGCGACACGCTAAGTGGCATTGCCTCTAAACATAATATTTCTCTAGCTAACCTAATGAAATGGAACAACTTAAACACAACACTTATCTATCCAGGCAATGTTTTCACTGTTAGTGCGTCTGGTTCCAGCAGTTCTACTGGATCGAGCTCAAGCTCTAGTTCAAGTAGTTCATCAAATACTAGTTCATCTAACCAGCAAGTAGGTTCTACATCTGTTTACGTTGTTAAGTCTGGTGATTCTTTATCCAGAATTGCATCACAGCAAGGTGTTACTGTTGCTAACTTAAAAAGTTGGAACAACCTAAGATCCGATTTAATTCTAATCGGCCAAAAGTTGAACATTGGCGGGACTGCTAGCACAAGTTCTTCTAGCTCTAGTAGTAGCGCGAGCGAGAAGCCAACTGCAAGTGTCAGCTATAATGTCAATAAACTTATAAGTACAGCTAAAAGCGTGAATGGCACAAGATATGTATGGGGTGGCTCTACTCCAGGCGGATTTGATTGCAGCGGATTCATCCATTATGCATACAAGCAAGCTGGCATGAACATAAGTCGCCTATCAAGCGAAGGCTATTACAACCGCTCATTCTACGTAAGCAAGCCACAAGTAGGAGACCTAGTATTCTTCTCAGGCACTTACAAAGCAGGAATCTCACACATGGGAATCTACTTAGGAAACAACGAATTCATCCATGCAAGCTCAAGCGGCGTGCAAATTACGAATCTAAATAACTCTTATTGGAAGAAACACTTTGAAGGATTTAAACGGTTTTACTAAATTGGGGCTTAGTTAATTAGTTTGGTTAATTGGTTAATTAAGGGCCGGTTATAGGGAACGCCAGCGTGGGCTGGCGTTCCTTTTTTTGTTGTGGTGTGGGGGTGGCCGGGCAGGTGCTGTCTCCCGTTTGGCGGGTGCTGTCTCCCGTTTCGGCGGTGCTGTCTCCCGTTTGAACGGTGCTGTCTCCCGTTTGGCAGGTGCTGTCTCCCGTTTGAACGGTGCTCTCTCCCGTTTGGCAGGTGCTGTCTCCCGTTTGAACGGTGCTGTCTCCCGTTTGGCGGGTGCTGTCTCCCGTTTGGCAGGTGCTCTCTCCCGTTTGGTTGGTGCTGTCTCCCGTTTGGTTGGTGCTGTCTCCCGTTTGGCAGATGCTGTCTCCCGTTTGGCAGGTGCTCTCTCCCGTTTGAACGGTGCTGTCTCCCGTTTGGACGGTGCTCTCTCCCGTTTGGACGGTGCTGTCTCCCGTTTCGGCGGTGCTCTCTCCCGTTTGGCGGATGCTGTCTCCCGTTTGGACGGTGCTGTCTCCCGAGTGGATGCAGCTCATTCAATAAATTTTAAAATTGGCACTTAATTAATTAACTAAGTGCCGGTTACATTTTGGATTTATGTGCCCAGCAGTCTTATTTAGACGTCCATCTTCTGTGCTGCTTATTGTATTGTAGTCCCATTTCTCTTAATAATTTTGTTGCGATATTTTTTGATTTAAAATTGAGCCAATACATACACTCCGAATTCGTTATCCAAGGCTTAATCAGTAATAAATAATCTTCCAAAGCACGTTTATGTGCGTTATGATATTTCTTTTGACACTTTTGGCATTTCCAGGCATCATGAATGCGTTCCATCCCCAAACGCCCGCAACCTGGGCATTGTACCCCCGGCAGTAAATCGCTTTGTTTGATATCAAATTGTGCCATGATATCCCTATCATATTCCTTGCATTCACTTAGAATGAGATGGCCTATTTTTTTTTGGTTCAATTTTTCACCACTACTTGCTAATGCAGCATTCATATCTAGTATCTTTTTAGGAATATACTCTCCATGAGCTACCACTTTGGCGATCTCTTCCTGATCGCCAATTACTTTTATAATGGTACTTGGTTCACTTATCGCAATGAAAAAATAGATGGGGATATTACGTAGGTTATGTTGTTGAAGCCAAAGTTCAAGCTTGAATTTATGAAGTTCAGCTTGTGTGATGGGGTAGCGGTATCCGGTTTCTTTATTGCGGTCATCACGGGTAAATTGGTTGAGGATCGTGTCAAAGGTGATCGTTCCATTGAAGTTCTTAATCTCAGGCATAAAGATTGCCCGCTCCGTAATGATGATTGTATCTATTTGAAACCTCTTGCCCTGGATTTCCAAGCATACATCATACAGAATCGTAAATCTGGTGGCCAGCAAATCAGTGTGGTAATCAATTTTCTTTTCACCTATATAGCCCTTCTTACTTTCGGCAGCGGCTGTTTTAATTTTTTCCAGCCTCGGAAAGCTCGGTCTCAACCGTGGAATGACTGCTTCAAACTTTGTTAGTATTCTTGGTTTTGGACGCCCTTTTATAATCATATTTAACTCCTTTTTAATCAACATTAGCATTTTTCTTTTAACCTGACTAAACAGTAAAATTGCACTTTCATATACTGTTTGTGAATAAATTCAATTTTTCCTTAGGAGAAAATCTAAAATTAGCCCTAATGCTTCCACCTATTTAGCAATTTTCACTTATTGTAATATTAAAAGTCGTATTTTGTTTGTATAAATACATGCTATAATAAGGGCATAAATAGGAGGTGATACACATGCAAAAGGAAGATCAAATTATTGGTATGTTAAAGCAAATCATAAGCAAGCAGGATGAGCATAACGTGAAACAGGATGAACACATAGAACAAATTCCAAACACAAAAGACTTTACACAGGACTACGAAGACAGTATTATATCTGTCCAAATAAAGCTCTTACGTGATGAAATTTGGGCAAACAGAGTAGATATACACCGCATGAAAAATACATTGGGACTTAAATAATACAATTTTTCTCCTTAATAAAACGCCTGCAATTTCATTTATACTTAAAGGATGTGTTACCATGTCAGCAACATTGTTAGTACATGAAGACCACACCAGGTATATACCCCACGACCAATTATTCAAGGAATTAATCCACACATTTTTTGAAGAATTTTTAGAAGCATTTTTCCCAGAAGTACATCATCATATCGATTTCACCTCTATTAAGCCATTATCAGGAGAAGTGTTTACAGATTTAATTGACGGTGAGAGCCGGAAAGCGGATATTGTCATAGAGGCTAAGCTTAAGGGTGAGGATACACTCATAATCATCCATGTAGAACCCCAAAGCTACAGCCAGCCTAATTTCCATGAAAGAATGTATCACTATTTCAGTCTTTTATATAATAAGTATAGGAAACCTATTTTACCCATTGCCATTTTTAGTTATGATGAAAAACGAAATGAGCAAAATGAGTTTACAATTGCGTTTCCTTTCTTTCACGTACTTACTTTCAACTTTCTATTGTTAGAGTTACGGAAAATGAATTGGCGTAATTATCTTGAATCAAATAACCCAGTTGCCGCAGCATTACTGAGTAAAATGGGTTATAAAGAAAACGAGAGAATTAAGGTGAAAATAGAACTTCTGCGAATGCTGACCAAAATGGAATTAAACCCAGCTAAAACAAGATTAATTCATAGTTTTTTTGAAAAATACTTAACGCTTAACGAACGAGAGGAGGAAGAACTTATGGATGAAATTAAACAATTGAAAGAAGGGGAACAAATACTGGAATTACCAATTTCTTATGAAGAAAGAGGAATTGAAAAAGGGATAAAAAAAGGCATTGAAAGAGGGATAAAAAAAGTAGCTGGTGAATTACTTAAAGAGGGTTCCTCTATTGAGTTTGTTGCAAAGGTCACTCATCTTGATAGAGAAGAAATAGAGAGTATTCGAGAGAATTTATAGAGAGGTTTCTTTAGGAGCCTAGCAATGAGGTTCTATTTTCTACATGTCTATAATGCCGAAAAATGCAATTAAACCCAGCTAAAACAAGATTAATTCATAGTTTTTTTGAAAAATACTTAACGCTTAATGAGCGAGAGGAGGAAGAACTTATGGATGAAATTAAACAATTGAAAGAAGCAGAAAAAATACTGGAATTACCAATTTCTTATGAAGAAAGAGGAATTGAAAAAGGTATTGAAAGAGGGATAAAAAAAGTAGCTGGTGAATTACTTAAAGAGGGTTCCTCTATTGAGTTTGTTGCAAAGGTTACTCATCTTGACAGAGAAGAAATAGAGAGTATTCGAGAGAATTTATAGATTAAGTTGTAAAAGAACCCGCTGTGGTTCTTTTTTAAGTTTTGTTGCTTTCTACCATCGGAGTTGATAGATGCTTGGACGTAATGGTAGGTTGAACTCTGCTACTATTGAGTGGCTTTTTGATTCCGCTATGGAAAATACACTACGCTTTCACCACTTTTGGGTACAAGTGCGACATCTCCGGAAATTCACGCTGTTCGTTTTCACGGTGTCTTCTTTGCCGCTGGGCGGTCTGCGAGCCTCCTCGAAGACCATAATGCGATGTTACGCTGTCGCAGCTTCCCCCTGCCCTATGGAAAATACAACAACTATTTTCGTTGGAAAAAGTAATCGCAGGGAAAAGCACATTCCCAACCCTTTAGATAATAGCCTTAATATATTATTGCATGATATATTAATTAACAGGTATAAATCAGTAATCACCGAGAAAGGACGAGCTAACATGCAGAAAAGCTTCCATTTAAAAACAGCGAGTCATTCAGAATTGATAGAAATAACCTCCACATTAGAGCAATGGGTGAAAGAATCCGGAGTCAATGACGGAATTCTAATTGTCTCTTCCTTGCACACAACAGCTGGCATTACAGTAAATGAAAATGATCCTGACGTGAAAACTGACATGCTAATGCGTCTTGACGAAGTTTATCCGTGGAACCACCCAGAGGACAAGCATGGCGAAGGAAATACTGCAGCACATTTGAAAACAAGCACAGTCGGCCATACACAGACTCTTGTCATTTCAAACGGAGAGCTGATGCTCGGCACCTGGCAGGGCATTTATTTCTGCGAGTTTGACGGGCCGCGCACCAGGAGACAATACCATGCGAAAATTATTGT
The DNA here is from genome assembly GCF_036026595.1 of Virgibacillus tibetensis. Taxonomy (NCBI): domain Bacteria; kingdom Bacillati; phylum Bacillota; class Bacilli; order Caryophanales; family Bacillaceae; genus Virgibacillus; species Virgibacillus tibetensis. Next base: position 661,638 of record NZ_JARZFX010000002.1, read on the forward strand.
GGGGTAGATCGTAGAGTGATATATAGGCCATATTGACACTAGTATCTACAGATAATATAGTAGAGGCAATCCGAACGTTAGTTTACAGATTCTATCCTTATATACAGTTCACGAAGTAAAATTAGAACCCCCGCTATTACGGGATCATTAGTTCCAACGGTGTTAGGTGTACTGGTCTTCGGTTTACCTCACTTATTAGAATGCTGGTTCTGTGATAGTCTGAAAAAAACATGAATTAGTAAAAACTGTCTTCACCTGCACTTGATCACTGGATAATTGACTTTTTATATGAAGGAAACTACATTATAAAAGCAATTTTCAATGTTAAAACCTAATTTTAGGAAATTGCACTATTTTAAAAAGAGTGGTATATTTTTTTGTAAGTCTATTAGCTAAAAGTTGAAAAATGCATTAGAGAAGGGAATGAGAATAGTGCTAACCGAAGAAATGTTTCAGCAGGTATTTGACGAATTAAAAGAAATTAAAACTGGTATGGCTACGAAAGATGACATCAGGAACATGGCTACGAAAGACGACATCAGAAACATGGCTACGAAAGACGACATCAGAAACATGGCTACGAAAGACGACATCAAGAACATGGCTACGAAAGACGACATCAGAAACATGGCTACGAAAGACGACATCAGGAACATGGCTACAAAAGACGACATCAGGAACATGGCTACGAAAGATGACATCAGGAACATGGCTACAAAAGATGACATTCAGCGCCTTGAGGAAAAAATAGATAGAAATTCAGATAAGATTGATCTCAATTACAAGCAGATTGTAAATAACTCTGAGGAACTGAACACTTTAACTACCAGCAGCAAACGACAGGAAAGGGCTATGGAGACCCTTGCTTTACGTTCGATTGAACAGGAAACTGAATTAAGGGATTCGCACCTCAAATAAGGAAGTATTTCAATATGTAATCAAGTATAATCCATCTATATTAGTTGTATCAATATTGCTGGTTAAACAACTCTGACAATGCATTTCGCGCTCTACGAATTTTGCAGGATCATCCCTCTCACTACTACCTTTCCAGCTAGAGAAATAACCCACAATTCCGAATGAATGAGAATGATTAGAACGAGCTACACTGGAGGTTCGGTATCACCGCCTTCTTTTAAATATGTGCATTTATCACTATCCGTTTGAGCACCGCGCTCTCCCGACCCAGTGTATCGCGACATTAATAACTCCTTTTGCCTACTGCGCAAAAGGAGTTCAATTCGATTATTTTTTTAATGCTTTAATTCCCTCTAATTCCGTCATAACAACTGGAATTAATGGATGAGTTGAATCTAGCTTGGACACGGATTGCAACGTTTTTTCATAGCCGTGTTCGGTTATCATTTGTTGTAGTTTAACTGCTTCTTCGTCTTGACCGTTTTTATATTCTAAGGCGGACGCTATTACTTTAGCAAGATAAACTGGCTGGTTACCAGTAACGTCCATATAGATACTGGCTGGTCGAATTAAACGATCATGTGGTCCGAGCTTGCGAATTGGGCCGCGCCCTACTCTGGTGACTTCATCAGAAATATGCGGGTTCTTAAATCGCTGAATAATTTTATTTATATATGTTTGATGTTCTTCTCTATCGAATTGGTATGTTTGAATTAGTGCTTCACCAGATTCATTTAATACGCCTTTGATGATTTCCTGAACATGTTGATCAAACATCGCTTCATTTATCGTTGCATAGCCCATATACCGGCCAATATATGCAGGTACGGCGTGGCCGGTATTTACAGTAAACAATTTCCGCTCAATATACGGTGTTAAGTCTTTTACATAGGTGACCCCATCAATCGTGGGTGTTTCACCTTTGATAGCTGATTCTTCAACGACCCATTCATAATAAGGTTCTACAGATACTTCCAGAATATCCTCATTTACTTGGTTGGGAACAATTCTGTCAACAGCTGCGTCAGGGAAACCATAAAGATCATCAAAGGCTTTTCGCTCTTCATCTGTTACATGTTCGTATACCTTTTCCTTTAATAGCGAACTGCCACCAACCATGTTTTCACAGGCAATAATGTTCAGGGTTTTCTGATTTGATTTCAATCGTTCACTTAACCCTTTAGCTATCAGTTCTGAAATAATAGCTAAAATAGTAGGACCCACAGCAGTTGTTACAAGATCCGCTTTAGCAATAGCCTCTATCACTTTATCAGGATCACTGACACTGTTAATGCCAGAAACATTTTTGACAGTTAACTTTTCACTATTTTCAGCAGCTAAAACAACATTGTACTGTTGCTTTTCGTTCAACTCCTGAATTACAGCTTCGTTTACATCAACAAAAGTTGTATGATAGCTTGCTTGATATAGCAAGGCTCCAATAAAGCCTCGACCAATATTCCCTGCACCAAAATGTACGGCTAACATTAGTTCACCTCGTCAAATAGACGTATGACTTCTTCTTTTGATTCAGCATCTACTATTTTTTGGACGTTTTCTTCTTCGGAAAGTACGATCGCAATTTTAGACAGAACTTCCAAATGTTCGTCTCCTTTACCTGCGATTCCTATGAGTACTTTAACGATATTTCCATCGCCAAATTCAACACCATCCGGGACAGTTACAACAGAAATCCCTGTTTCTTTAACTGCTTGCTTGGAATCTTCCGTACCATGTGGGATAGCGACATGATTCCCCATAAAAGTAGAAGTTAATTCTTCCCTTTCCAGCATTTTATCAACATAGGAAGCTTCTACATAACCATTATCTACTAGGATTCCACCAGTATAACGAATCCCCTCTTCCTTCCCACTTAAACTTACATTTAGATGAATATTATCTTTGCTTAAAACTTCTTTTGCCATAGATGATGCACTCCTTATTATAGATTCTTTTCCTGTATTAGAGGATGTTCAAGAAGTCCAGTAAATAAGACACATCGGATTCAACCGACCGAATCTTTTTATCCTTCTCTTTGAACTCCCACTATAAACTCCGAAAATTGTTCTGATAGGAATTGTTTAATTAGCGCTTCGTTTCCTGATTCAAACAATTTGATACTCTCTTGACCTTGGATAATAATACTGCTGAGAAAACTTAAAACTTCCAGCGCTTCTTGATGTATATTTTCAGGGGCGAGCATTAAGAGCATCTTATCCATTTCCATATTTTCACCATCCATACCATGAACAGTTACTGGATGACTTAATGAATAGATCGTAAAGCTAGGTCTGTTTACGTTAGGTGATCGCGTATGATAAAGCGCAAGGGAAGTATTTGGAATTCCCAATCCACTTATCTTTTCCCTTTTCAATAACTTTTTAAAAATATCTTCTTTGTTTACTATAATTTGACTAGTTTCTAATTCATCACAAGCCGAGCGCAGGATGGATTCAATCGATTGTTTTTTTGTGATTGGTTTAACTTTAAAAGCATGCAGCAGATTCAGTATTGTATTTGAATAATTTTGCATCGCTTCCAGCCATGGAATGAATTCTTCCTGTTGCGTTTTTTCTAGTACAGGTTTTTTTGTTACCTGTTTTGGCTTATAGATAAGTTTTCTTTTTCTAATTGATTTCTTAATACGATGAACTTCTGATTGTGTCAACATGGGAGAAGCAAGCGTATAGTCACCGTCAAATCCTTTTAGTGGGATCGTCGATACGATGATGTCATAGTCATCTGCACCCGAATGATCCAAATCAAACAATGATTTATTTTCCACGTGTTTAATTTCTGGAACAGATTGCTTCAGCCTTGTGGCAAGCATTTTCGCTGTCCCTATTCCACTTGAGCATATGACCAAAGCACGTAAATTGGAATCTATTTCCCCATGCAGCAGGAAAGCTGCAAAGTGAAGTACGAGATAGCCAATTTCATCATCAGGAAACTCCATATCAGGGAATTTTTCTCTAACACCGGCCTGAATTAAATGAAAAAGATCATTATAATCGCTCGTAATTTCCTCAATCATTGGGTTTTTGATATTCATTCCCTGTTTTAGCCGATAGATTGTTGGCTTCAAATGGGCTACCAAGTCACTTAGTAGTGGAGCATTTTCTGTAAAATCAACAGCAAGATGTGTGCTGACATACTGGATTAATTCTTTTGCTTTAAACGCAATATCCAGACTCGAATCTTCAATTAAATAATTTTGATCAACCCGCAATTTAGCCCCTAATAAGTGCATCGTTATATAGCCGATTTCATCATCCGGTATAGTCATGGAAAGGGATATTTCCAAATCGCGAATTATGTTACTGGCGATTTCATATTCCTTCGTTCCTTCGATTTGCTTCCTATACGCTTGATCAAACGTTATCTTATCACCTTTTTGGAGTCGTTCAATTGCTAATGCAAGATGAACGACTAATCCAACATAAGCACTGTCAGCTAAATCATGTGGTAATTCATCTCTTGCTTCTTCCACCCTTTTTTGAATCGTGATTAGCTTTTCTGGATTAACTAAACCCAATAATCGATTTGAAATAACAGTTAATTGATGTGTCGATTTTTTCTGGATGTTTTCTTTTAAAAGGGAAACGAAGTCAAATGGATCCACGTACTTTGAAATTAAATTACTTATCGCAGCACGTTTATCCGCTTCATCCCCTTCAATTTTCACTCCAAATCCTCTTTTTCTAATTAACAGGAGGTGAAAGGTTGCTAATTCTTCTTCCAGTTGATCCAGGTCATTACTAATCGTAGCTATCGTAACTTTCAACTCATTTGCAAGGGCGAACAATTTTATTGGTTCATTCGTCTCAAAAAGTGTTGATAAAATAATCGCCTGGCGTTCTTCAGGTGTAAAGTCAGGGGATACTGTATTCGATAGTGCCATCTCCAATTGTTGCTTGTCACTCGAATCCCCTGTAATGCGAAGACCTACCCCTGACTTCTTCAGCAGCTCCAAATTATAGTCAAAGACGATACTTTCAATACTTTTAAGGTCCCGGTGAATCGTTCGTTCACTTACTTCAAGAACTTTAGCGATTTCTTTAACTGTTACATCTTCTTCTGCATGTAACAAAAATTCTATCACTTTACGTACGCGAGCCGGCAAATACAAAGCTGTTCACCTCCACGAAATGAATGGTAAGCTGGCTTATTTCTTTAACCTTTCAATTAACTCCTCGTATTTAGGACTATTTAGGAAGTTTTCTACAGATATGTGCTCCGCACTAGGTATTTTTACTTTTGCACGATCTGTTAAATCCTTGTGAGTAATAACGATGTCTGCATCATCAGGTATTTCATTGATCGCTTTATTTGTAACAAACACATCAATGTCTGCTTTTTTAAATTTATTTTTTAATAACGACGATCCCATCGCACTTGAGCCCATTCCTGCATCACAAGCAAAAATGATTTTATTAATTTCATCTGGACTTTTTACCTCAACATCAGCTGAAGCTTTGTCGAATGCAGCCTCTTCAGCATTTTGAGTTAATGATCCAGCTACAGAGCTTTTCTTTCCTTTCATTTCTTCCATTTTACCAGCCGCTGATGATAAATCTTCTTCTGATTCTATTTTACTTGTTTTCAAAATAGATGCAGCTATTACGAAGGAAACAGTTGCTGCAACAATCACACTTAGAATTACACCCAGATAACTTCCTTGTGATGTCATCGCAAGCACTGCAAAAATACTTCCAGGTGACGCCGGTGCTACTAATCCTGCATCAAAAATAGTTAATACAAATACACCACTAACTCCCCCACCAATAGCTGCTAAGATCAATGCAGGTTTCATTAAAACATAAGGGAAGTAGATCTCGTGTATCCCACCGAAAAACTGAATAATCGCAGCCCCTGATGCAGAGCTCTTCGACATACCTTTTCCAAAAACAGCGAATGCAAGCAGGATACCTAGTCCAGGCCCAGGATTTGCTTCCAGTAAGAACAAGATGGATTTCCCTGCCTCTGAAGCCTGTTCAACCCCAATCGGACTTAATATTCCATGGTTAATTGCATTATTTAAAAATAAAATCTTTGCCGGCTCAATAATAATATTTGCCAATGGCAGCAACCCGGCATTAATAATTACTTCTACACCAGCAGCTAATGTTCTATTTAATCCTTCTACTACAGGACCAATTCCCAATACCGCAAATACAGCTAAAATTGCAGCTAAAATACCAGCTGAGAAATTATTATAAAGCATTTCAAATCCAGAACGAACTTTATCCTGAAACAATTCATCTATCTTTTTCATTGCGTACCCAGCTAACGGTCCCATTACCATGGCACCTAAAAACATTGGGATATCCGCTCCGACAATAACACCCATCGTAGCAGTGGCACCTACAACCCCACCACGTAACCCATGAACCATTCGTCCACCGGTAAACCCAATTAAAAGTGGCAATAAGTATAGAATCATCGGATCAACTAATGTTGCCAACTCCTCATTTGGCCACCAGCCATCCGGAATAAATAACGCCGTAATAATACCCCAAGCAATAAACGCACCAATATTCGGCATAATCATACCACTTAAATAACTACCGAAACGCTGTATCTTCGCTCGAAAACCCTTGTTTTCAGCCATATATAAACCTCTCCTCTTGAATTAAAAAAATATAATAAACTAACCATTCCATATCTTAATAGTACAGCGCTTGCACCACCCTTATCAATCTAATCAAAACACCATTTTGTCAAAGAACATGTTGACATAATTTAATAGCACGCAGCTTTTTAGTTTTAGGATAAGTAAGATGGTGGAAACTATACGCGAGGGGGGTGTTGATCGATTAGGTACTGTTGTCGATCGGTCCGGTGCTGTTGCTGATCGATTAGGTGCTGTTGGCGATCGGTCAGGGCGTACTACTGATCGATCCGGGGCTGTTTTGATCGGTTCGAGCTTGTTGTCGATCGGTTCGGTGCTGTTGTTGATCGGTCAGAGCGTGCTGCCGATCGGTCAGGTGCTGATGTTGATCGGTCAGGGCTTGTTGTCGATCGGTCCTGGTCTCTCCCGACTTGAAGGTGCTGTGTCCCGTTTGAGGCTGGTGTCTCCCGTTTGAACACTGCGCTCTCCCGTTTGAGCACTACTCTCTCCCGTTTGAACACTCCTGTCTCCCATTTGAGCACTACTCTCTCCCGTTTGAACACTGCTCTCTCCCGATCTGAGGCTGGTGTCTCCTGTTTGAGTACTGCGCTCTCCCGACTTGCACTACCATCAATCTATAACCAAACTAAAATAGCCTGAATACAGGCTATTTTAGTTTTTCTGATATAAGATAGGCGGATAGGATGTAACGGTCTGGTGCTGATCCGATGAAGTCGAAAGGATAGCAGGTGCTTACAGTCAGCGTTGCCCGTGGCTTGGGAACAATTACAGTTCGGTCATCCGCATCGACAATACGAACCTTTTGTATCTTATACGTAAATTCTCCAGCAGAGGTGGTGACAATCAGCTCATCACCCTCCCCCACCTCCCCCAGCCTCCGAAATACCGTATCACGGTGACCGGAAAGAACGGCATTATCGACTTCTCCCGGCAGCACGCTCCCAGCGAAATGACCTACGCCTTTTTCCAGTTCATCGTCATCTGTTCCGTGATAAATGGGAAGAACAGCATTTAATTTTGGAATATAGAGCTCTCCGATATGATCGCCAATTTCAGGGCGCATCGGGTACAGCTCTTTATCAGCATTTTTTCCAAGCTCCTTTTTTGCAGCCGGCAATTCAGTTTCAGCAACTGTATTATCATTCTTTTTCACGGCAGCTTCTGAGCTCCCCCCTCCCATCACATAGCCTTTAAAAAATGAATACCCATTGGCCATGGCGAACGACAGACCAAGAACAATTATTACCGCGGTAATAATTAGCAACACTCTGCGCTTTCGAGTACCGGTGCCATTTCTATATTTCATTTTATGCCTTCCCAATTTTACGGAACATAACTACTCCCGCCAAGGTAAACAACAACCAAAGCATCGCATTCGTTCCATAATCAGATGCTGTTTTAGGTAGTTTAGCTCCAGTAACTGTTTTTGCAGTAACTTTTTCTGCGTTATCCAGTTGTTTGAGTGGCTTTGCTGGAGCTGGTTTTTCAGTCAAATCGTTATTGATAGCACCGCCCACCTTGTGCAGTGCCTCCGAATCCACCATCTCGCCGGTGATAATTAAATCAGCAAGAAACTCATCTTCTAAGTTATAAATACTGATCCTTAAATCAGCGTTTACTAGTTCGTTCATTCGAAACAATTCCATAACAGAGAGCGATGTTTCTGAACCCGATTTAATAAGACTGAAGTCAATCTTTACTTGAAAAATAGACAGGAACTCTCTGTAGATTGAAATTAGCTCAATAATTTGGCCCTCTGTCAGCTCTGTTACAGCCTCAAAATCCCCAAAAGCTTCTAATCGCCATGCTAGATCAAAGAGTCTATCTAATGTATCTTCCTGCATCAGATCCTCTTCAATGCTTAGGAGATGTTCAATTAGTCGGTCGATTTCTTCGTCCGTTAAATCGTAGTCCTGCTGCAGCAGTGCCAACACCTCTGAAAACAGGTCTACTTCATCCCAATAATCCCAGCCAATAAAGGAAATTAAATCGTAATCCAAATCATGCATGAAAATATAATCATTCAAATTTTTCCCATTTTCCTTGAGAATTTCACGCAATTCTTGTTCAGTTAACTCGTATTCATCGTACAGGTAAACTAAATTTCCCAGATCCTTTTGAATGACTTCCCCCAGAAATTCACTTAATCTATCTATTGTTTTAAAGTACACAAGATCTCCCTCATAGACAGCCAATGCTTCTTCTAAGTGCTTTCGTGTTACCTGAAAACCTCTGATCTCACTTATTTCCTGAAGGTAGATTTCCAGTTTCTTATCAAAATTCGGATCGCGCTCTATCTTCTCTTCTACAAAAAAGTCTACCGCCTGCGACAGATCATCTATAAATACGTAATCCTCAAGGGTTTCACCATATTCCTCAAGCAATTCTATCAAACCCGCTTTATCAATCTGATATTCTTCGTATATAACCGTCAGATTACTATAATCCTTTTTAATAACCTCACCTAAAAAATCGCTTAATTCTTGAACAGTATCAAAATAAGTTAACTTGAACTCGTAAAGTGCCAAAGAATATTCAATATCCGCTTTTGTGACCGTAAACCCTCGCTCTTTACTTACTTGCCCCAAATATGTCTTCAATTTACTATCAAAATCCTTACTCTGTTGTGCATTTGATGCGTCTGGCATTACCCCAATTACTAATACAACTAAAATAAAAACGGCAATCCACTTTTTCATTCTTTCTCCTCATTTCACTAATATTGCGAATCTTAATGAAATGATTATATACCTGAAACCCCGGCATGGCAACGTTTATTTTTAATATTTGATAGTTTATTTTTGCTGGTCAGTTTGCCGATATGCCTGGAGATATAGTTAATGAGTTTAGTCAATGTAAGCAACTTAATTAATTAACTTCCATTGTGATAAAAGCCCAAAATAGATTATGAGGCAGTCCATGCGGAATCTGGATTGGGGATGGAGAATGCTCTCGGATTGGTTCAGCGTAGTTGGTCCAGCGAATATCCGGCTTTGCCCCGAGTTCTGAGCGCATTGCCGATCGGTCCGGTGCTGTTGCTGATCGGTCAGAGCGTGCGGCCGATCGGTTCGGTGCTGTTGGCGATCGATCAGAGCGTGCGGCCGATCGGTCCGAGCTTGTTGTCGATCGGTTCGAGCGTATTGCCGATCGGTCAGCTCTCCCGCCCCACCCCACCAAAAAAACAGGCCAGCGTATCACGCTGGCCTGTCCCAATATTATCATCTATCCAACACGTCAATCTGCATTTCACCAATGCACCAGTCGATTTTTTCTGGATCAATATGGCCGGTCTTTTCTTCCATTGCGTTCAGCACGCCCATGGACAGACCGAATTTAATGAGTTCTTCATCAACCAGTCCGCGAGATACTCCGGCCGCGAATCCAGCGATGACGGAGTCTCCGGAGCCAACGGGATTAATGGCATTCACTTTTGGAGCTCTTGCTCTGTAGAAAGTATCGCCATGCTTCACGATAGCGCCGTCTGCTCCAAGTGTGACAACCACCCATGGAATATCTTCAAACAGCTGGGTGTGCATTGCGTTGATAACTTCCGCTTCAGTCTCCAGCTTCCTGCCGACGAGATCTGCCAGTTCTTCCTGATTGGGTTTTATTAAATAAGGTTTGCTCGTGCCTTCTAGCGTACAAGCCAGTAATTCACCCTTCGTATCCAGTAGCACTGGTGTGTTATCCTCAGCGGTTATTTCAAGGATTTTTTTATAAAAGTAATCCGCAATTCCCTTGGGTAAGCTGCCGGAAATGGTGACAACATCCGCTTGCTGAATATGGGCAGAGAGGTTTTCCAGAAACAGAATTGCTTCTCCTTTATTGACGGCAGGGCCAGCCTCCAGTATTTCCGTTTGCTGCGCCTCATGAATGACCGCAATACAATTACGGGTATCTCCATCAATACCAACAAACAAATCACCAATGCCTAGCTTAGCGATTTCCACTCGAATAAAGTCTCCCAAACTGCCACCAAGAAAACCAGTTGCAGCAACGTCTTGCCCCAGCTGCCGCAATACCCTGGATACATTCAGCCCTTTACCACCAGCTGTTTTCGAGACATCATTGACTCGATTCACCGTATCAAGGGAAAGAGAGTCAAGCTTATAGCTAATATCAACAGATGGGTTTAATGTAATCGTTAAAATCAATCTTTCCACCACGCTTCCAACGAGGAGCGAGATCAGGACCTCACTCCCCTACTATATCTATGCTTTGCCATCACTCATGCAAATTTTAATTTTTTCAATTGCTGCTTCTTTCATGCTAGCTTTTGCAGGATTCATATATTTTCTCGGATCCGTTTCATCCGGATTCGCAAATAAATGATCACGCAATGCTGTTGAAAATGGGATTTTTAATTCGGTTGAAATATTTACTTTTGCACAGCCCAGAGAAATACATTTTTGTACATCCTCTTTGGAAATACCGGAAGCACCGTGTAATACGATTGGAATATCAACCAGATTTTTGATTGTTTCCAAACGGTCAAAGTCCAGATCAGGCTTTGTTTCGTACAGACCATGTCCAGTACCGATCGCCACTGCCAAGGAATCAATACCCGTGCGTTCCACGAATTCCACTACAGTATCAGGGTCCGTGTAGGCCGCATCCTTTGCCTCGACAATTAAATCGTCTTCCTGACCAACTAATTTACCAAGCTCCGCTTCAATCGTCGCACCTTTAGCATGTGCCAGATCTGCAACTTGTTTAGAAAGCGCAATATTATCTTCAAAAGTTCCATGTGAACCATCGATCATTACCGATTTTGTACCAAGCTCCAAGGATTCCTCAATGGATTCCACGGTCTCATGATGATCTAAATGCAAAGCGATTGGAATATCATTCTCTTTCGCCGCCACTTCAGCAATAGCCTGAATGTAAGCACGACCTGCATAGTTCATTGTTCCAGGTGTTGCTGCCAGAATTAAGGGTGATCTCATTTCAACTGCAGCATCGACAACTGTCTGGATCGTTTCCAGGTTATGAATGTTGAACGCAGGTACCGCGTACCCTTCTTTTCTTGCTTTAATAAGCATTTCCTTCGTATTGTGTACGTATCCCATAATGCTCCTCCTCGTTGAATCGTGTTATTTTGTAATGCGGTATTTAACTACTCCCTCAACAGCTGCTGCCTGTACATGTAAGTTATTATCCAGCACAACATAATCCGCTATTTTCCCGGGTTGGATGCTGCCTAATTCCTTTTCTTTTCCTAAGCTCATTGCCGGTGAAAGTGACCCGCGATGCCAGATTTCAGTCAATGGTTTGCCACTCCATTGCTGCAAATTTTTCACAGCCTCAATTAATTTCAAGGTGCTGCCTGCCAGGGAACCCGTCTTCGTCCGAGCAATTCCGTCCTGCATGATGACTGGGAATTCGCCAAGCTGATACTCCCCGTCCGGCATCAATCCTGCGCGCATGCAATCCGTAATTAATACAAGTTTGTCCTGCTTCGTCCGTAGTGCCATCGCAGCAACATCCGGATGGACATGAAAACCGTCACAGATCAATTCAGCAAAAGCATGATCCTGTGTCAGTGCCGCTCCGGCAACCCCTGGCTCACGGTGATGGAGACCTGACATGCCATTAAATAAATGGACAAAATTACGTGCGCCCGCGTTTACTGCATTCGTGCAGCATTCATAGCTTGCATCCGTATGGGCAATGCTCACCAGGATGCCTGCTTCACTCATCGAACGGATGAATTCCACTGAACCCTCGCGCTCAGGAGCCAGAGCAATTTTTACAATAGAACCTTCCGCCAGCTGCTGCCAGTGCTGAAATTCATCCATACTCGGATCACGGAAATAAGCAGGGTTTTGTGCTCCCTTATGTTTTTCCGTAAAATACGGACCCTCCAGAAAAATACCTTCCGATCGCGCACCAGGTAAACCACTGTTCACCGCTTCTGTAACAGCACGAATGGCTTGGTCTAAATCCGCTTTCGAAGACGTCAATGTTGTCGGCAGAAATCGCGTAACTCCAAGTGACAGTATTGCTTCTGATACAGCGTGAACTGCCTCAGGAATGCCATCCATCATATCGTGGCCATTGATTCCGTGAATGTGCGTGTCGAACAAACCAGGGGCAATGGTGTACCCGCTCCAATCCACAACCTCGGCTGTGGCAGGAACTTCATTAGTAAACAAACCAAATCGCCCATTTTCCACTTTTAAATAGCAATAATAATTCTCTTTTTGTTCCAACAGAAATCGATCTGCTTTAATATAATAATTCATAGCACATGCTTCCTTTTGAGTTAAAGTTACTTAAATGCCATCTGTATCTTTCTGAGCCGCTTTCGCTTTAACCTCGAATTGTTTAATGTTTTCTTTTCCATCTGTCAGCACTTTATCTACAAAATCCTCAAGCAGAAGCTCCCGCTGAAACAGTCCACTTAGCAGCATAGGTGAATTCGTCCCACCCACAACACGAACATTTTCCTTCGATGCAGCAATTCGTGAGCTTACATTAAATGGAGTGCCACCAGCCAAGTCTGTAAAGCAAACAACGCCAGAACCAGTGTCTACCTTTTCAATCGCTTTTGTGAGGAGCTGCTCCAGTTTATCGGCATCCTCCTCAAATGGGATTACCTCAATCTGCTCAACTTTTCCAACAATCAGTTGCACAGACTCAAGCATTCCAAATGGAAAAGAGCCATGACCTGATAATACAATTCCGATCATTTTCTTCATCCTTTCATGGTGTGGATTTCAATCAGTTAAAGGGAGGGACGCTTTCCAACCAAGTGGAAAAACGTAACCCTTTTACTGAAAGAAATGGTACTCAACTTACATGATGCCAAAGAAGGATCCAAGCAGACCTACCAGTACGGTAAGACCGATAAGCACGAGTGGTGAACGTCCTTTTTTCAAGAACCAATATACTAAAAGTGTATAAGCTAGCGGCAGCATTGCCGGCATGATTTGATCCATAATATCTGCCTGCACATTTAATTCTGCTTCACCTGAAGTCCAGATATAATCAATTTGAAACGTAACGTATGTTGCAATTAGTCCACCGACTACTGTTAAACCAACAATCGACGCAGCTCGTGACACATGTTTCGTTCCTTCTTTTAGTTTAGCAATTGCTTTAACACCCGTTTTGTAACCATAGCTCATTAAGCCAAAACGAACACCAAAGTGAATCACGTTAAACATAATCAGGAACACAAATGGTCCCATAATATTTCCCTCTACCGCCAGGGATGCACCAATACTTGCGGTGATCGGCAATAGTGTCAGATAGAACATCGCGTCCCCAATACCGCCAAGGGGTCCCATTGTAGCAATCTTAATTCCGCGGATAGCTTCCCGGTCTTCTTTCTTTTGCTCCATCGCCAGGATGATCCCCATAATAAAAGTAACCAGGAAGGGATGCGTATTGAAAAATTCCATATGGTCTTTCATCGATTTACTTAAATCTTTTTTATTTTTATGCACATGTCTCAACCCTGGAAGGATTGAGTACAGCCAACCAGCTGCCTGCATACGTTCATAGTTAAACGATGCCTGTAGTAACAAGGATCTCCATGCCAGATGACGCAGCTGTTTCGGTTGTAGGTCTTCGGCTGGCGACGTATCTTCGTACGTATATCGATTAGATTCCATCGGTTATTTCCTCCCCTCGGGGTGTTGGTCCTTGCTTGTTCTTATTTTGGTAAAAATCATACAATGCGATCGCTAACCCGATAAGAGCGATAGCTAAAATCGGCATTTGCAAATAAGCTGCCAGGATAAACCCGACAATAAAGAACATGACGTATTCGACCTTCATCATAATGCGCAGAAGCATTGCGAAACCAATTGCCGGCATAATTCCTCCTGCGATAGACAGTCCGTGAATAATCCACTCTGGAACTGACTCGACCAGGGTCGCAGCTGATTCTGCTCCTAAATAAATTGGTAAAAATGCAATAATGGCATTGAAGAAAAACAAGATTACCAAGCCGAGATAATTTATCCGTTCTATCCCTTTATAATTCGCGTCGAGGGCGAACTTATCGGCCTTATGCATGATCGGTGCAAAAATTGTAAAGAATAATGTGATCAATCCCTGTACAGCCACGGCAAATGGAATTGCCACACCAACCGCCACATTGGGATCCTGTCCGACGATAATTCCAAACGCCGTACCAATTACCCCACCGATAACCACGTTTGGTGGCTGTGCTCCCGCAAGAGGAACCATTCCCATCCAGATTAATTCCAGGGTACCCCCAACAATCAAGCCTGTTGTAACATCACCTAAAATAATCCCAACCACAAGACCAGTCACCACTGGTCTGTGAATATGTGTTAATCCGTTAAAAAGGTCAATACCGATAATACCGGCCCATAAAGCAATTAAAAGAGCCTCCACTAACATAACGAATCCCTCCCGTTCCTTTAAATTTATCTACTTGTATATTTTGTTTTTTTCGCGTATGGTTTGATGCTGTTGCTAAAATTGCGTTGTTGAACTTTGCAGTAGTATTAAGCAAGATTCTCTAACTGACGCAACTGGAAGATACTCGCTTTCCGTGGGCAACTACTCAGCCTCCTCGCTCGTTCCTCACTGCGGGGTCTTCACATGTTGCTGTTCCCACTGGAGTCTCGCATATTCCAGCTGCTAGTTGAGTGCATGTTTACTTCAGGAATAAATGAACAATTACCAGCGCAGGAAAATACACGTAGACTCCTCGAAAATTTAAACCGCAGTTTCAATGGTGCTGGTAACCGCAATCCCAACATCTAGAAAACAGCCATTTTAAAACAGGTCTAAAATATTCTGGCCTTTTTCATTAGGGACTTTTCTTAAATCGAGGTTTACACCTAATTCATCTAAACGTTTGAATGCTTCAATATCCTTGTCATCAACAGATACAGTGGATGAAACCTGCTTCTTGCCTTCTTCATAATGCATGTTCCCAATGTTCAGATGGTCGATAGGTACACCGCCCTCTTTTAATGCCAATGCGTCATGTACGTCTTTTACTACTAAAAAGATCTTTTGACGTGGGGAAGCTTTATGAATAACGTCAATTGTCTTTTCCAATGAAAAATAGCGAGCCTGAATCACATCCGGAAGTACCATATCCATCAAGTTTTGCTGTACTACATCCTTCGAAACCTTGTCATTGGCGACTACTACTAAGTTCGCACCAAGATGGTTCACCCACGTAACTCCTACCTGGCCATGAATTAAACGATTATCGATTCTTGTTAATAAAATATTTGGTCCTGACATGCTGATCATCCTTTCGTTTGCAACGCTAAATTTAGTCTTGCTGTATTTTTTTATTGTAAGGGTTATCATTCTTTGTACAGAGAAGCCAAGAGCTCCTCTTACTCTAGCTATCTATCACTATTCGACAAAATTCGGGAAGTGACAGGCACCTCCTCTATTTGTATATTGTTACGCCTTGGACGACGCGGTTTACTCGGCCGTCGGGGCTTGGGTTGTCTGGTGTGATTCCTAGCTGGATTGATTTTTTTAATGCGAGTGTCTGGGCGAAGATTACGTATAATAACGCCAGATAGAAATCGCTTGAAACGTCTTTTTTACTGTGGTTAACATGCAGTGTCCAGTCAGCAAGTGATTCTACTTCTTCGTCCTCTTTCTCTGTCAGTGCAACTACCTTCATTCCAGATTCATCTGCAGCCAGTTCACGCAGAATATCCATATCGTATTTTCTTGTGTATGGATCCTGTGACATAAACAGAACAACTACTAATTTCTCATTTAAAATAGACTTCGGACCATGACGGAACCCGAGGGATGATTCATGAATCGCAACAACCTGTCCCGCAGAAAGCTCCAGCATCTTGAGTGCAGCCTCATGCGATAATTGACCAAGTGCTCCTGATCCTAAGTAAACAATCCGATCAAAATCAAAATTGAGAATCTCGTCAATTGGACCGGTAACCGAATCAACCACACGCTCTGCATTCGCAATCAATTGTGTCGCATTATTGCCAGTAAACGCATTTACTGTAAATAGGCTATACGCTGTAAGAATCATGCTAGTAAAGCTGCTCGTCATTGCAAACCCTTGATCATGCGCCTTTTCAGGTGTTAAAACCACGAGGCTCTTTTCATCATTCTTACTGTTCTTTGCTAACTGTCCATCTTTGTTACATGTAATAACGACTTGATAAAAGTCATTGATCAATTCCTGTCCCATCGAAACAGCAGCCACACTCTCCGGGCTGTTCCCCGATCTTGCAAACGATACTAAAATAGTCGGAACCTCTTTAAACAGATATTCATTCGGATTGGAAACAATATCTGTCGTCGGAATCGCTTCAAACAGCACATGCTGTTTATTGTTTTGTTTACGCAATTCCGGCACTAGCGTATCGCCAACAAATGCGGAAGTACCAGCACCAGTGAAAATAACACGTACTTGTTCATGCCTTGTATAAATGGACTCAATAAATTCCTTTGATGAATCCTTACTGTGAAATAGCGTTGAAACAAGTTCCTTCCATACAGCTGGCTGTTGGTGAATTTCAGTAGCCGTTTTTATTCCCTTATTTTTTTCCAGTTCTTCTTTTGTTAGATTAAACATATTCATCCTCCAGTTTTTATTCTAGTTAGGTTATTTCATTATTTCATGTGGTTATGTTGTCATTACCAGTTACTCTGAAAATATACTCTATTAAGTCTTAACATTCGTTTTAACTTAATAGAGCTGTTAGGTTAATTCCACGGTATAGTCGAATTTGTCTCCTCGAGCCACACTAATCGTGTACTCAATTAATTCATTTTCATGAAAAGCAAAGCGTTTAATTAGCATTGCAGGATTATTCATCATCATTCCCAGGTGCTTTGCCTCTACCTCCCGCACACTTGTTGCGGAAAATCGTTCAATTGCTTTTGTCACACCAACCTTGTAATCATCCTGGAAGATATCATACATCGGTCGCTGGTCCATATCAGCCGCTGTTAGGTCAGGAAAGAATTTCTTTGGCAAATAGGATTTTTCATACATTAAAGGCTCCCCATCCGCCAGTCGCAGTCGAACAACCTGAAAAACCTCGTCCAGTGGCACAAGCTCCATTTTCTCTGCCAGCCTATCATCGACCGCTATTTCTTTAAATGATAGAACTTCTGTCGTCGGGGTTTTTCCCATTTCCTTCATTTCCTCGGTAAAACTGTAAAGCTTCACCAGATTCTGATTAATTGACTTTGGTGCAACAAAGGTCCCTTTTCCATGCAGCTTATAAATGTAACCTTCGCGTTCCAAATCCTGCAGTGCTTGCCTAACAGTAATTCGACTTAAATTATAAATCTCACACAGTTCACGTTCTGAAGGCAGCTTTTGATGTTCCTCGTAATCCTGTGCATCTATCTTTTTTATTAAATTCTCTATCAGCTGCAAGTACAGCGGAACTTTACTGTTTTTATTCAATTGTAGATTGCCACCTCCTAGATCTGATACTAAAAAATCTGTTGAATTTATAGTGGTTATAACCAGTTAAATTTATTATAAAATACATTTTCAAAAATGTAAAGGCTTTCTCATTAGAAAAGTTAGAGTAGCTTGTCCATCCACGATAAGCTTGGGGAAATTTAACAAAAACGTTCTTGCCTCAGATTAGTTGAACACTTTAGGAGAAGGTTAGCGCTGGTCGAGGAAAGTTCCTCAGTAAGATCACTTGTGCTGTGTACAATTTTTCATTGCATACCTCCGCCTGTTTTGTACAACTAAATTTATAGCATAAAAAAAGCGCCCGATCCATTATGATCTGACACTCTTTCGTATAACAAGTTTCGTCGCAATAACCACTCTCTTGGCAATCTTTCTGCCTTCCAGTCGTTCTACAAGTGTATCTACAGCTGTCTCTCCCATGATCTCCGTATATACTTTAATCGTGCTAAGTGAAGGATAGACATATTTGGAAACAGACATATCATTTATTCCGATGATGCTTACGCGTTCCGGAACAGCAACCTTTGCTTCATGAAGTGCTCGCAGGCTTCCAATCGCCATGACATCACTGCTCATAAAGAAAGCAGTTGGCAGCTCGTCACCAAGCTCCTCAATTGCCTGTTTCATTAAATTATAGCCTTCATCAACGGAAAAGGAGCCAATATAAACGAATCGGTTATCAAATAGCCCTTTTTCTTCCATGTACGATTGAAATGTTTTTTCACGAAGATCAACAAGTGGTTCTTTTTCACCTTTTAAAATCTCTCTGCCACCAATAAACCCGATTTCCTTATGAGCTGTATCGATAAAATAATCAATTATTTTATGGGTAGCTCTTTCAAAGTCAATAACGACGGAGTCAAATTTATCCCCATCCGGGCTATAATCCACAAAAACCACCTTTGAATTGATTTTCGTTAAAGCCTCTACCTGGGAATTACTGAATTTCCCCACAGCAATAATCCCCTCTATCTCCTCAGCAGGTATTTCATGTATGTTATCAAAGAAGTAAATTTCAGCATTCATATCTAATTCCTTGCAGCGCTGCTCAATGCCAAGCCGTATAGAAAGATAATATAAGTCACTCAATTCTTCTTTTTCTGTATACCAGTGGACAATAGCAAATCTCTGACCAACATATTTATTCGTAGACCTTTTTCGGTAAGACAACTCTTCCGCTGCTTCAAAAATTTTCTTTTTTGTTTTATCAGCAACAGATAAGGTTACATCGTAATTTAACACACGAGATACAGTCGCAGGAGAGACACCTGCTTTTAGTGCTATATCTTTAATAGTGGCCACTAAATCATCCCCTCTATACACTACCTGAATATATAAACTCTTCTATTTCTATTTTACCATTTTTCTGATGATGATCCTAATTAAGGGAAAATAAAGAAGACAGGATTACTACTGCCTTCTTTATTCAAGAAAACTTCTGATTTTTAATTAAAAAGTTAGAGGTGCTATCCTTGCCTTACCGTAATTGATAATGCTTGCTGATATCGATAACTTTCCCATTATCCAGCCTGGATGCTTCCGCAGCAAACGCCAGCAAATGGCTTTCCAGTGATACTGCTGCTGAAGACCTGCTTTGACCGCCATTATAGTTTCTAACCTCATTCAGAAAATCCCGGACAATGCCTTCATCACCACCGCCATGGCCGCTTAGTGGTTTATTTAAATGTGTAACAGTTTCGTTTTGACTTAGAAAATCAAAGACAGATATTGTATTCTCGTCCATCTTCCCTCTAATCTCACCCTTAGTACCCATAATTTGCACAATACGGGTCTGTTCTCTTGTAAAACCACACATACTGAAAGTTGCTGTAGCGCCAGTTTCGAACTCCAGGTTGACCACTTGATGATCAACGACATTATTATCCGATTGGTAAACACATTTCCCATATGGTGTCGTATTCAATGCATCAATTATGCCTTCTCTTGTATCATCCGTTGTAAACTTCCTTGCCCAGCCTCTGCCCTCTCCCAGATAATATCTACCTGCATGAAAAGGACATTCATTTTCTGCAGGACATCCATCCAGACAACGTAAAGGGGCACCTTCAGGGGCATTTTCCTTCTTAAAGTGCATGAGGGAACCGAACGAACTTACATACATGCATTTCTGATCCATTAAGTACATTAATATATCCATATCATGGCAGGATTTCTGTAGAATCATTGGACTTGATTTATCACTATTATTCCAATTTCCACGGACAAAGCTGTGAGACATGTGCATAACTTCTACATTCTCATTCAGCTGTATAGAAACAACATCCCCTATTGTTCCTTTTTCAATTATCTTTTTAATAGTTTGCCAGAATGGTGTATACCTCAGTACATGACAAATAGTTAATAGTTTACCATGCTCTTCTGCAGCTTTCACCATAGATATACATTCCTCGGGATCCGGCGACATCGGTTTTTCCAATAAAACATGATAGCCTCGTTTAATTGCTCTCACAGTTGGCTCATAATGTTCCCTGTCCAACGTACATACGAGAGCTACATCAGCATCAATGTTACAATCCAGCAGTTCCTCCCAGGAAGTAAAGCAATTATTTTCTGAGATTGAATGTTCAGTCGCGAAGTTGTTTCTTTTTTCTGTATTCGGTTCTGCTACCGCAACAAATTCCAATTCATGTGGATATGAAACAGCATAGGGAGCATAGGCCTTTGCACCCCTATCCCCCGCACCAATCAATACTGCCTTTATTTTTTTCAAGGTAATAATTCTCCTCTCTGAAAAGTAATATATCACTTTATTTAACCCAATTCATTGTAAAATAACAATAAAATTAAGGGCATTTGATACATAACTATGCCCTTAATTTTCTTCCCAGAAAAATCCGGGACCTGTATTATGTTATCCTTTCTTACCACTCATAGCGATTCCCTCAACAAAGGACTTCTGGAAGAACATAAATATTAGAATCAATGGCCATGAAGCCAGAAACGTTCCAGCCATAAGAATAGGGTAGTTAGTACTATACTGTCCCTGTAATGAAGCCAGACCTGCCGATAATGGCATCTTATCTGGTGAACTATTAACAATTAAAGGCCATAAAAAATCATTCCAGGACCAAATAATTGTAAAGATCGCCAAGGCTACCAGACCTGGTTTTGCGAGAGGGAGCATTATTTTCCAATAGATTTGAAAATGATTACATCCATCTATTTTGGCAGCCTCTTCCAATTCATCAGGCAATGTCATGAAAAACTGCCTTAATAAAAATGTTCCAAATGCACTGAATAGGCCAGGTAGAACTAGAGCAGTTAACGTATTAAGCAACCCTAAATTAGCAATAATCTGATATTGCGGTATCAAAAAGGCTTGCGGTGGAATCATTAATACTGATAAATATAATACAAAGAAAAAGTTTCTTCCTGGGAATTTTATACGTGCAAATGCATAGGCAGCTAAGGAACATAAGAACAGCTGTCCCACCGTTTTGGCTACCGTTGTTATGAAAGTATTCCAATAGAAACCAGCAAACGGAAATGACTCAAATACCTCAACATAATTACTCCATTGTAGAATAGATGGGAATATTTTAGGGGGAACTTGAGCAGCTTCTCCTACTGTTTTCAATGATGTTAATATCATCCATAAAAATGGTCCTACCATTATAACTGCACCTAAAATTAATAGTAGATGTATCAAATATTTTCTTGGTCTATTAATACGATCCATAGTATCCCCCTTTCTTAATCATAGTGAACCCATCGTTTTTGTAACCTGAATTGAATAATCGTCAGTACCAATATTATTGCAAACAAAACAAATGAAATTGCAGCCGCTAGACCTTTATCTCCAATTACAAAGGCATAATGGTAAAATAAGTAGATTACTGACTGTGCATTATCTATAGCAGGATTCGTTGGACTAACCATCATAAATATAAAGTCAAACACTTGGAAGGCAGATATGAAAGAAATTACTGCCACAAAAAATACGGTAGGCGATAGTAATGGCAACGTTATTCTAAAGAACGAATAGGTAACACCAGCCCCGTCCATTGAAGCCGCTTCATACAATGATTTCGGAATCCCTTGTAAACCTGATAATAGTATGATCATATTCGTACCAATAACGCTCCAGGTTCCTACTACAATAATAGATATAAGAACCCAATTTGGATCAGTTAACCAGTCTGGCCCATTAACAGAAAACCAGGCCAGCACTTGATTAATGATTCCATAATCGGAATTATATAACCATTTCCAAATCATTCCTATTGCTGCTGGCATAGTAACAACAGGGAGGAAATAAAGGGTTCTATATACAGTTAACCCTTTGATTTTCTGATTCAGTAACACTGCAACTAATATAGAAACCGCAATACTAAGTGGAACCATAACAAATGCATAAATCAGTGTATTCCTAAATGACTGCCATATTTTTGGATTATCCAACATAGCTTTATAATTTTCTAATCCTGACCAAGAATAATTTCCAAAGTCCCCCCAATTCGTAAAGCTATAGAAAAATGTTTGAAATAAAGGGAAAATATAAAATATGAGCAAGCCCAATAAGGTAGGTGCAATGAATAAATAGCCCCAGAATGTATCATTATTTAGTTTTTCCTTTGCTTTATGTGGCTTTTTTCTGCTTTCCAACTCGATTCACCTCTATTATACTGAGCTATGCATATTACTCACTCGCTAAAATTTCTTCCATTTCTTTATTAATAATCTCACTTGCCTCTTCTACTGTTAATTGACCTGCCCAGGCCTTAGCCAGATTATCCTGGATAATTGTTGCCCATTTTGACGTGTCTTTAGAAACAGGATAGGGTTCCGATACTTCTGCCATATCCAAAAATGCTTGTAAATTAAAGTTCGGAGTAGCCTCTACCCATGATTGCTGTGTACCTTCGTAGGCAGGAATTATTCCCGCTTCAGCCTGTATTGTTGCAGCTTTCTCAGAGCTTAGAAACTTAACAAATTCCCATGCCCCATCCTTGTTTTCTGAATTTGAAGCTATTACATTTCCTAAACCATGTATTACATTAGAACGTTTTTTAATAGTCGGTAATACTGCAACATCTACATTTTCGTTTGTATACTCATTAGCTTTAAATTGCGGAATCATATAGGATGCTTGGAACATCATAGCAACCTTTCCTGATTCAAACATACTTGTAGCGTTTGTAGTTTCCATTTGGACATGTGTTGGTGAAACTTCATGTTTATGAATTAAATCATGATATTTTTGTATGCCTTCGATGGTATTCGGGTCATCAAACCCTGATTGAGTTTTATCCTTAGAAATAATATATCCGTCAGCTGCTAGAATCGTATTGAAATATGTTGCTTGTGAATCTTGAATGAATGCCGCAATTCCATACGTTTCATCTTCAGGATTTGTTAGAGACTCTGCTGCAGAAACAAGGTCCTCCCAATCCCAGGATTCATCAGGGTAATCAAGTCCAGCTTCATCAAAAAGCTCTTTATTATACCAAAGCCCGATAGTGTCATAGTCTTTAGGTAATGCATACGTTTTATCTTCATATTGATAAAGACCTAGTAGACCATCTGGATAAGGTGAAGTATCCAAGTCGTCTTCAGATATACTTTCGTCAATTGATTCCAGCATGTCATTAGAAGCGTATTTTACAAAGTTCGGTCCATTCATCCAAAAAACATCCGGTAACCCTCCACCACTTGCTGCTGCATCCAGTTTGGTAAAATACTGATCATACGGTGTTAATTCTAATGTGATCTCGATAGTTGGATTATCTTTATTAAACTCCTCCACCAAGTCTTTTAACATATCTTCTTGATTTTTATCCCAATAAGCATATTTAATTGTTGTTTCTTCATCTCCTGAAGCACCTTCTTCATCAGAAGAACAAGCTGCTAACATGACCATTACTATCAAACTTATAAATAAAAGGTATTTTTTCATTGGTTTCCACTCCTAGCTATTTTTTAGTATCTATTTCGACAAGAAGATTCTGTTAACACCTCCTTAATTCTCTATGACAGGTCATGTAAATTTTTCATACCTTTTAAACCTGCCCCTACTACTCCAGAATCTTCTTTTAACTGACTAACTTGCATACGAGTCACTGCTTCTTGCTGTTCAGGTATTACATAGTCTTTTACTGATTCTTTTACTAACTCCAGTAAATGCGGGTTGTTATTTACAACGCCCCCACCAAAGACAATTTTATGTGGATCTAATAAACAAATTATGGAATACACACCGTGTGCAATGGACTCTGCAATCTCCTTCATTAATTGTTCCGCCTGCTTTTCTTTTTTTTCATATAATAAAAAGAAATCCTGCGTAGTTAATCTGGAATTACTTAATTGCTCTCTGGCCAGTTGCTGTATCGCTGGACCAGACGCAGCTTTTTCTAAGTTGTTTACCCCTTCTTTAGAAGTTCTGCTGATTACTGGAAATAACCCAATTTCTCCTGCAAAACCATCTCCCCGAAGAAAATCACCATTATGTATAATTGAGCAGGATATTCCCGTACTGACCGTCACATAGACAAAAGTATCCTTTTCATTAACTTCAGATAACTGCCATTCTGCGAAAGCCGCCATGTATACATCATTATCAATCTCAATATTTTCAATTGGAAAATGTTCAGCCAATCTCTCAACTAACGGAAAGTTTCGCCACGGTAAATTATTTTGAAATACCGCGATCCCTTTGTCTCGATCTACTTTCCCAGGGACCCCAACTCCCATTCCGTCTATATTGTCGATGGAAATATTTGAAGCTTCCAACAGCTCCTCGACACATAATACAACTT
Source organism: Virgibacillus tibetensis (assembly GCF_036026595.1). Taxonomy (NCBI): domain Bacteria; kingdom Bacillati; phylum Bacillota; class Bacilli; order Caryophanales; family Bacillaceae; genus Virgibacillus; species Virgibacillus tibetensis. The sequence goes on from NZ_JARZFX010000002.1 coordinate 686,389, forward strand.
GATTGAACATTTCTTCCTTATCATCACCAACACTTTCTACCTGGTTTCGGTAATGAACGTTACCACTTTGATCCGTAATAACCGCAGCAATCTTTGTGCCACCAATGTCTACACCTATTGAAAATCCCAATACAGTCACCTCATAGTTTGTTTCTTCATGTTAGCGCTTACCTATTTGTTTTAGTAAAACAATTAATAAAACTTTTACTAATTATTTAATATAATAACATAGCGACTTTTACATGTCTACAAGTTTTTTAAAAATTTATATAAATTAAAAAATCTACCTCGAAATGAAGTAGATGCTGAATTTTAACTCGAATTGATATGCTAAGTTGTGCTGCTGATCGCTCTGAGCTGATGTTGATCGGTCCGGGGCTGTTGTTGATCGCTCTGAGCGTGCTGACGATCGATTCGGGGCTGTTGTCGATCGATTCGGGACTGTTGTTGATCGGTCCGGGGCTGTTGCTGATCGGTCTGAGCTTGTTGTCGATCGGTTCGGTGCTGTTGCTGATCGGCCAGAGCTTGTTGTCGATCGGTTCGAGCGCATTGCTGATCGGTTCGGTGATGCCGCTGATCGATCCGGGGCTGTTGTCGATCGGTCCGGTGCTGTTGCTGATCGGTCAGAGCGTGCTGCTGATCGATCAGGTGCTGTTGGCGATCGATCCGGTGCTGTTGGCGATCGGTCAGAGCATACTGCCGATCGGTCAGGTGCTGTTGGCGATCGGTTAGAGCGTGCTGCCGATCGGTTCGGGGCTGTTGTTGATCGGTCAGGTGCTGTTGTTGATCGGTCAGAGCGTGTTGCCGATCGGTCAGGTGCTGTTGGCGATCGGTTAGAGCGTATTGCCGATCGATCCGGTGCTGTTGGCGATCGGTCCGGTGCTGTTGCTGATCGGCCAGAGCTAGTTGCCGATCGATCCAGGGCTGTCGGCGATTGATCTGATCATGTTGTTCAGCGCTCGGAGCAGTTGGTCCAGCGATTACAGCACTTTATTCAGCGTTCACACGTTTTGGGCAATGAAAAAGCCCTGAATTCACCGCAAATTCAGGGCTTTTCAATGTTATATATAGAACCGTGCTGCCGCTCGCTTCGAACGTGTTGTCCCGGTCCAAAGCTTCCGCTCGGCAACACTAAATAGGCTGAAACAATTCCGTCAACAGCAATGAAACAGCGCCTAACAATGTTGCATCATTGCCTAATTCAGTTACAACTACCTGCGTCTGCTTAGCGTCTGGGGTGAGCGCACGCTGTTCGATGGTTTCATGAATAGCAGGCAATATAAATTGAGCACTTTTCATCACTCCACCGCCAAGTACAATTTTTCGTGGATTGACTAGGTGAATTAAATTAGTTAGACCAATTCCAATGAAAACGCCTGTTTCTTCCAAGATGTCTATATATGTTTTATTACCGGCTTTTGCCAGTTCAAAAACACTTTCTCCAGTCAGTTTGAATGTACCCAATCGTTCTAGCTCATCAATCTTTTTCCGAGCACGATCGGCAATTGCTGATCCTGTGGCAAAGGTTTGCAGGCAACCGCGGTTGCCGCATTCACAAATTTCCCCGTGAATATCAATGGTCATATGTCCAATTTCTCCAGCAATATCCTGTGCACCGTGAAACAGTTTCCCATCCACGACAATACCAGCACCAACCCCGCGACCGAGGTTTACTGCAACCATACTGTCTGACTCTCCGTGACCGCCAAACCAAGCTTCACCAGAAGCCATTGCACGTGCATCATTTTCCACTTTAATCAGGACCTGAAATTCTTTTTCAAGTTCTTCCTTTATTGGAATATTCGTAAGTCCCAGGTTTGGTGCAACCAGGGAGATCCCTGATTCGACATCCACAACCCCATGCATAGCAACTCCTATGCCCATAATCTCTTCTTCCTTTACAGGCGCATCCTCCACCACTTCATGGATGCCCTTTTTTAATAGAGAAAGAAACCGTTCATTTGTTATTGGCATGTCCAGTTTAATCGAACCCCGGCCCCTAACCACCCCGGAAAGATCGGAGAGAATATACTCTATCCGATCAGGTCCAGCATCAACACCAACGATATGAAAAGCAGTCTTATTAATGTGAAGCATGGTTGGTTTTCTGCCTCCCATTGATTGCCCACTGTCGCTTTCCATTACAATTCCCTGCTCAATCAGCTCTTTGACAATACTGCTTACAGTCGGTGGCGTCAGCTTTGTGTCCTTGGCAATTTGTGCACGGGAAGTCGGCTCGGATGTTCTTATTTTATTTAAGATAATTGATTTATTCACTGATTTCATCAGCTTAAATGTTCCTTTTTGCATCACAGTTCCTCCGAACAGTAGTAACTTAACCTTCATTATACCATGAAGCAATCTACAGTAAGCATAGATAGTCTAAATTAGACTACTGAAGTTATTGATGAGCTTGAATAATTTGCTCTTTTGCCTTTGTAACATCACTGATCTCTTTTGTTGAATATACGGAGAGTTTTAATTCTAGTGAAAAGGCTTCAAATTTACATCGATATTTATCCAGTTGATCCTGGCCACATGAATTAGAACCTAACCCATTTTGCTGATAATCTAAATGAAGAGTTATATAATCCCGCTTCACCAAATCAATCGTATGTTTTGCCTTCTCCAGGTCAGACACTTCGTAATGGCTTGCACTGAAATCAAAGGTCGCCTTGTTTCCAACTGCCATCAGCCCCGTACCTTGTCTATTTATCAGCCTTGCCCAATGTGTATCCGTCCTATTTCCATTTTCCTGCGGATGAACATAATTTGTAAATAACCCATCTACGCTTCGCTCATATACACCCATCAAATTAGCCTCTTTGGAATCACTGTACGACTCACCAGGACCTCTTCCATACCAGCGGACATCGTCACATTCTTTATTTATCTTCAACTCCACACCAATTCTCGGAATCATTGCTGGTGCATTTTGAATCATTCCGCCTGGTGTACCAGAAACGTTGAACAAAATATCGCCGTTAGGATAAATGCTGTATTGATACAAACACTCATAATACCAGGCAGAATTCGTTGTACCGTTTATTGTTTTAACGGTAAGTTGAACCATATCTTTATCCTGCTTGTAATCCACGCTCTCAACCATCTCATGCCATAGATGCATAAAGTACTTTTCTTTATAGTCTTTTAAAAGGTACATATCATTATCAATCGGTGCTCTCCAGAACTGCAATTTGGGGCCATTTTCAACAATCTCCACACCATTTTTCTTCCATGAAGTCATTTGGCCATTTACTTTATCAAAACATACCTCTACTTCTTCCCCCGCAACGGTTAAAGAATAAGGTGTTTCTGTTACCGTTAAGTCACCTGTTGGCAGGAAGGTAAGTGGTTCTGTTTTAATTGGCAGCTTAAATTGAGCAGTAGCCAGTTCCTGTCCATGTTTACTCCACTTGAAATCACGATTGGTGACATAAGAGAGGCTCAAATAATAATCTGTTCCCAGTTCTTTAAGGTTTGTTAAGTCATAATCCAATTCTATTTCCTTCATTGCTCTTGCAGGAATGTTGGTTAATGGCACAGTTCCGGTCTGTATAACCCCTCCATCTTTTTCTATCGAATAATGCAAGGTAAGATGGTCTAAGGAAATAAAATCATATTTATTCTCAATTTGTAACCTGCCATTAGCCAGATCAATAGATGTTGTATGGACTGGCTCTATTATTTTTTTGTATTCCAATAAAGCAGGTGAAGGGGTGCGATCAGGCATTAATAGCCCATCAATACAGAAATTTCCGTTCGTCGGTTCATCACCAAAGTCACCACCATAGCGGTAATAAACGTTTCCATTTTCATCCGTTGATTGTATACCATGATCAAACCATTCCCAGATAAACCCACCCTGCAGCTGTTCATACTGGTAAACCAGTTCCTGATACTCCTTTAAACCACCAGGACCATTCCCCATTGCATGCCCATACTCGCAATGAACATGAGGTTTCTCTGTTGTTTCCGCAATAGTTTTCAGCGTTTTTCTTTCTTTATCATCACTCTCGAGCCATGTATACATGGTGGAGTACACATCTGCAACCTCTGCCTTGGAATCACCTTCATAATGAACAAGCCGAGTCGGATCGATTTCCCTGCAGACTTTTGCCATTTCCCTGAAATTATGTCCAAAACCAGACTCATTTCCTAATGACCACATTATGATAGATGGATGGTTTTTATCTCTTTGAACCATTCTGATCAAGCGGTCAGTATGCATTTTCTCCCATTTGGGATCATCAGCAATCCAGTTATAATTATTCGTCAGTTCAAAACCGTGGCACTCTACATCCGCTTCATCAATCACATACATTCCATACTGATCGCAAAGCTCGTACAAAAATGGCGAATTCGGGTAATGTGCTGTACGGATTGCATTTATATTGTGCTGCTTCATGAGACGAATATCTTTTACAATATCCTCTTTAGAAACAACCCTGCCTGTAACAGGATGATAATCATGACGATTAACTCCTTTTAATTTGATGGCAATCCCATTTACTGTGAAAGTCTTCCCTTTTAATTCCACTTGGCGAAAACCGACCTGCTGTGGGATGACTTCAATTAATTGCTCATCTGATTGAACAGTTAATAATAATGTATATAAATTTGGATCTTCTGCACTCCATAGTTGAGGATCGTTAATCGTTTCACATATGGAAAAGCTTTCTTCAAGCTGCTGTTCGCCTAAAATAACCGTTTGTTGTTTATCATCAAGCAACTCATAAGCTAAGGTGAGTCCCGCATTTTTGCCACGGATATTCCCTGTAATCTTTAATTGACCAGTCGAAAAATTATCTTTTAAAACGGTTTCCACTTTAAAGTCATCCATTCCGAATTTTGGTTGTGTATATAATTCCACATCCCTGAAAATCCCACTTAACCACCACATGTCCTGATCCTCTAAATAAGTACCATCTGACCATTGATAGACTCGGACGGTAATTTCATTTTTTCCGGATTGTAACCACGAAGTAATATCGAATTCAGATGTGATGCGAGCACCTTTACTGTATCCTGCTTCTACTCCGTTGACCCAAATGTGAAAAGCCGAATCAACCCCATGAAAACGAAGAATAATATCTTCGTCAAACCATCCCTCATCAATAGTGAAGCTTCGTTTATAAATACCGGTCGGGTTATCGGAAGGCACGTAGGGTGGACGAATCGGAAAGTTGTACCATAAATCCGAGTAATGCATCTTTCCATACCCTTCCATTTGCCAATTGCTTGGGACCTGAATAGTATCCCACTCACGATTATCAAAACCGACCTTTTCAAAACCAACAGGTGAGTACTCCGGTGCTGGCAGAAATAAGAAGTCCCACATCCCGTTCAGACTCTTAAAATGATGACCGTATCCCGCGTCCCCTGCAAGTGCACCTTGCTTCGTTGGAAAAGACCGAAAAAAAGCTCTGGGCTTCATCCGGTTTATATCAGTTTTTGTGATATCCTCCCACACTTTATAATCTCGCATAATACTTCTCCTCTCCTATATGAAATCTATTGACCTTTCTGTATTACACGTCTTCCTTTATAATTAACAGCAATTATTCCAATCGCCACCAGCATCAAAGCTCCAATAATAAACAGATCCAATTGCTCTCCAGGAATAAACATCGCTGACAAAATAGCTCCAGAAACAGGCGTGATAAATTTAAACATACTTATTTCGCCTGCTTTATTAAATTTTAAAAGCGAATACCAAAGGCCGAATGCTGCCGCTGAAAGGAATATAGAATAAATAAACAGTCCCCAGCCAAGTGGTGTAAATGTCATCGCATTTTCACTCAATTGCGGAACTCCAATTATCAAAAGGGCCGATGCACCGATCGTTAGCTGCCAGCCCGTTATGGCGAAGGGGTGAATGCCTACCGCCAGTTCTTTAGCCAGGATTGTAGCTACAGCACCTGTAAGTGCAGACAAAATCATGTATCCCTCACCGGTTAATTGAAAGCTCAACTGGAATTCCTGCCCCCAGTTTGCGACAACCACCCCAGCAAAGCCTGCAATCAGACCAATTGTTTTTTTCCAATTCATTCGATCATTACTATAGAAGAAATGGGCCAGCAGCACGGTGAAAAATGTGCCACTTGATACAAGGATCGCACCTTGCATACCTGACACCTTTCCAAGACCATTATAAAAAAAGTAATATTGCAAGGCTGTTTGCAGCAAACCAAGCAAGGTTAGGAACATCAGCTGTCTGCGTGTAACAACTAACCATTTACGATTCGTAATAAACAGACCAACCAACAGAATCAGCCCTGCCAGTAGAAAACGCATGCCTGCAAATACAATTTTAGCAATGTCATCATCCGGCGCCATCTGTAATTCTTCATAACTTACTTTTAATACCGGAAAAGCACTGCCCCATAATATGGAACAAAATATAGCAATAAAAACTACAACCCATTTCTTTTGAAAAATACTATTCACGCAATGTCATCTCCTAAGCTGTGTAAAGCAAAAGTATTTCTACATTAGAATACACCTAGTAATAAGGTGTATTCTATTCATTAATTTCTATATATTCATTTCCCAGGATTAGAAATACGCTCGACGTCCATGTAAAAGCCCGATCTCTCAAACCTTCCCCTGTTAAGGCATTAAAGTTTTCCGCCATTCCATTATTCGTAGCCATTTCACAATACTTATGCGCAAGCTCTTGAGCAAATTTCTTTTCGCCCGAGGATTTAAGACCATCAATAATTAACATAGTCGACGGTGCCCATATAGGACCCCTCCAGTACCCATCATCTAAATAATACGGACTGCTAACACTTTCCGTTGCAAGTCCATGTTTCGTCAGGAATCTATCTTTATCTTTAAGTCCTGCAATAAGCGCTGAACGAATGTGATCTGGCAACCGTTTTCCGAGAATGATTGGCATAAATAATAATAAACTATCCCCAGAAGTGACCTCTTCCCCCAAGTGTTTAGCTATAAAGCGATCTCCTACCCAAAAATAACTTATCATGTCATCTAGTAATTTATCAGCTAATTGCTCCCATTTTCTTTTCTCTTCTTCTAATTCTAACAAGGAAGCAAGTTCAGATAGTGTTTCCATTTGTAGGATTAAAAAGGCGCATAGGTCTGGACTCTCTACTGGGATTCCTTCATGAAAAACAGTACTATTATCCCAGCCACTGTCATTTCCATGATGGTATTCAGGAATGCTATTATTATCACTATCCCGATGCTTGATATACCATGTTGTCCATCTAGAAAGAGGAAGGTATATTTCTTTTAATTTGTCCGTTGAAAACTTATCGGTATGTTTTAACATCCAGGACAATGCCCAGCCATGAATTGGAGGTTTACTACAATTCCAATAGGCAAACTCATTATTCATAAAGTCTGGAATAAGCCCGCTTGGGTCTTGAACATCAAAGAAAATCATAAATTGATCCCATGCAAGTTCCGGATTTTCCTGGACTAAAGCCATTGCATTAAAACAATGATCCCAGCTCCAAATATTGGTCATCCAATTCTTCGACATGTACATGGCCTGTCTTGTTAGGTAACCTTCTTTTTTCACAACACAGGACCACGTTATATATGACGCAAGCTGTTTCCCGGACTCGTATACACTGGGAACTGTCAAGGTATTTGCAAGCCAATATTCGTACTCCTTTTTCACCTTTTCTATAGCCGCATCAAAAGTAACATCATATTCTCTTGGAGTATAGCTAGTCATAAACTCCTCTATTACACCGTCCATTCGACATGTTTTATCATCCGGTATAAAATCTGCAACTACCTGAGAGCAGCCATTTACTTCCCAGGGTGCATCTAATACTAATTCTCCTGTTAACGGCGTTAACATAAATCTTATTTTCTTAGAGAAAACATTCACTTGCCAACTTTTCTCTTTATGAAAAAAAGCATTGTCATATGCTTCAGTTACAAGCGACATTCTTAAACCGGCATTCTCCCCATAAACGCGTACATAATCAGATTCAGGATAAGCAAAACTAACATAGCCTTCTTCTGCCTGAAAACGGAGACAGGTAGCATCCGCAATTGTTTTGAATGGTACCGTCTTTCCATTTTGAATGACATCTAATTTAAATAAAGCCCCATTGCCTTCATCCCCACCCCTAATATTACGTAGGTATATTCCTTCGGTAATATTTTGATCACCTGTTAAATACGAAATACTAAGGTATGAACCAAAACGGCTAAATGGAATATGTTTAAGATCAAAGTTCATTTACATCTTCTCCTGCTATTTATTGTATAAGATAGAATACTAACTCGTCTCAGAAATCTAATTTCTATTTAACAGAACCAGATATCCCTTCGATAAAATAACGTTGCATTAAAATAAAAACAATTACTACCGGTAGCAATGATATCGTCGCACCTGCTGCCATACCAGTCCAGTCAGTCTGGTATTTTCCAACAAATGAAAGCATTCCAACCGCCAACGTCCTTAATTCCGGATTATTCAACGTCAATACGAGTGGGATTAAAAAAGAACTCCACGTCCATATAAATTGCATGATTACTGCAGTAGCAATAACAGGTTTGGCAGATGGAAGTATAATCTTATAGAAAGTTCTTAGAAATCCACTTCCATCTATAGATGCTGATTCCTCTATTTCTTTTGGTATTCGTGAGAAGAATGCAGCAAACAAGAGAATAAAAAGCACATGTGCTCCACTTGACTCAGCTAAGATAACACCGTAAAGCGTATTGGATAACCCCAAGTATTTCATTAGTTCATATAGAGGAATTATCGTATATCCAGTTGGTATAAACATAAGAGCACCTATACAAACGATAACAGCTTTTCTTCCAGGAAAGTCCACACGCCCAAGAGCATATCCAGTTAAACAACTCAATGTAACGACTATTAAGACAGTACCTAGCGTGATGAGAACTGAGTTAATAAAGTAGGTGGAAAAGTTCGCCACATCCCATGCCCTAGCATAGTTCTCCCAGTTTAACTTTTCTGGAATCGGATTAACCCCAGAAGTCAAAAAGGATGAATTCGTTTTTAGTGAAGAGGATATCATCCAGATAAATGGATAGATCCACATTAAACCGAAAACAATTAAAAACAAATGAATAAAAATTCTTCCTGTTTTTGTATTCATCCTTACTTCACCCCCATGTTCAGGTTGTTTTTGTTTTTATTTTTATTTACCTTCAACACTACCCAACCTAGCAATAGACTTATGATGAATACAGTCACTCCCAATACAACTCCGACAGTAGAAGCATAACCGACTTGGGAAGGACCTTCAGCTGCAAATGCGAACCTGTAAATATACAGCTCCAGTGTTTCTGTTGAATAATACGGACCACCATTTGTCAGTGTTTTCACCAAATCAAACACCCTCATGCTGCTTACAGTCGTTAATAAAAGGATAGTAGCTCCTATTGGCGCAAGTAATGGCAAGGTGACATATCGCAATGTTTGCCAATAACCTGCTCCATCTATTTTAGCTGCTTCATACAATTCTTTCGGAATCATTTGTAACCCGGTCAGCCAATAGATCATGATAATACCTATTTCTTTCCATGACCCCACAATAATTAAAACCAACATGGCGGTTACAGGATTTATCAGCCATGGAACTGCCTGATCTATCAATCCAATCCCTTGCAACACTTGGTTTACAAGACCTTGGTTTCCAAAAATATTCTTCATAATAATACCTACAATTGCGGTAGTGGTTACCACTGGAAGGAAGTAAACTGTTCGGTAAAAGCTTCTTCCTTTGAGCCTCGGATCATTAAGTATTAATGCCAGAATTAAAGCAAACGTTATTGATATAGTAGTAAATCCAGCAGTGTAAATAAATGTATTTTTAAAGGCATTCCAGAATTTCTCTTCTGTAAAAACTTTTAAATAATTATTAAATCCAACAAAGTTACTTAGAGGGCCTATACCTGACCAGTCATAAAAGGAATACACATAACTCATTATAATGGGATACAGTGACAGTCCAAAGAACACAACTACTTGTGGCAAAATAAATAGATATGCCCACATATAACGTTGTCTGGTTTGTTTATTCACTTTCTGTTTTGTTGTAGTCTTCAAAATCATCTCTCCCTCTAGCGAACAATACATCTATGTATTTAATAGGGCTAACTACTTTTTTACACATCATCTTTAAAGTAGTTAGCCAAACTAAGACTCAATACCTTATTATTTTATTACCTATCTAACTCTTCGTAATCTTCACTTGTATATGGTTCGTACGGTGTCCAATTAGGAAACTGGAAATCTTCCCTACTCACATTTTCATTATTTTCAATCGCTTCGCTGAATACCTCATTATAATCATCACTGAATTTTTGAAGGGTACCTTCTAAATCATCAATCTGGCCAGTTAAATATCCCATTAAAATAGCTCCAATATCCGTGTCTGGTGCGTTCTTTTGTAATTCTAAACGAACATCTTGTGTGTCCGGATTTAATACGACCGGGTTTGGTACAGGTATTGACATATCTAAAAATATATCTGAAATATCATTGACTTCTTCAAAAGGAAGTTCTACATCTATTTCCGCTGCATCTTTAGCAATTAGAGGTTCCCCATCTTTTAGTATCTCAGCATACATATTTTCTTGTAAAAACTCCAGGAAGATTTTCACTTCGTCAAAATGTTCTGTGTTTTGTGATACATAAAGGCCATCATTGCTTACTAGACGAAATTCACCATACTGTTGCCCGTCTGGATTTTTGGTAGGCAGTTTAACTACTCCCCAGTCGTTAAAACCATCTTCATGCAACAACTGACCTGTCCAGTTTCCATCAAGTAAGAATGTAGCCTGACCCGCAATAAATAATTCTCTTGCAACTGTTGAATCAGTTTCTAATGAAGATGGGGATAAGCTGTTATTTTCTAAAAGATCCTTCATATACTTCATTGTTTCTATATAACCTTCTGTAGCATATTTATAATCTCCGTTTTCATAATCATATCCACTCTCCGGAGATAATTCGGTGGACATTAATTGAGTAACAGCCCTTACTAACCAGCCTGATTGCCCTCCAAAAATCAACCCATAGGAGGATCCATTAGACAGTTCATAAATCTCTGTACTAATCTCTTTCATATCAGCCCAAGTTTCTGGAACTCTTTCAATCCCTAAGTCTGCTAAAACATTTTTATTGTAGAACATATAATACGTACCACCTTTATATACCGGAAATAAATATACATCTCCATTTACAGAGGCATTACCTTCATCAAAAACCCCTTCTGTATATTCAGCTCGAACTTCTTTAGGAAATACATCATTCAATTCTCGTACTAAATTTAATTCTACTAATTCATTAATTGTAAAAGAATCTGTACTGAAAATATCTGGTAGATTGTCATCAGAGATAGCCGCTTGATATTCAGCTTCACTGGACTCCACATTCACGTTATTTAAATCTACTTTGATTCTGGGATTTTCTTTTTCAAATTCGTCTATTAATATAGGTAAATAGGTCCTTCCAGCTGCAACGTTATTCCAGTATCTGATTGTAATTTCGTCAGAATCGCCACTACCACTAGACTTTGAATCCCCACTTTGACAACCAGTAAGTATTATTCCAATTAGTATAGAAAAACCAAGTAATAACCACAATTTCTTTTTCATTAATAATTCCTCCTCATATGGGTTTTTGTAATTTTTAATTCATATTCCTCAAATTGATCCTGTTCAATAACACGATTAACTGAACTATTGTCCGGTAATTTTGACTTTTACGATGCACGTTACTGATGAAATATTTTGCCTATAATGCCACTGGCATAAAGTCTAGCTACAAGAAATGATGAGTTGAAAATATGTGTAAGAATTCTTTCTAGACTCTTCGGAGTAGACCTTATTCTTTTACAGAACCACCTAGAATTCCGGATATAAAATGTCTTTGGAAGAATAGGAAGAAAACTAACACTGGAACAACGGATAATGTTGTACCTAGCATTAATTGTCCATAGTCTATTCTGGCCAAACCAACCAAACTGGATAATGCTACTGGTAATGTAAACATTTCTTTCGAGTTTAATGTGATTAGTGGCCACAGCAAACTATTCCATTGAGACATAAAAAGAAATATAGATACAGCTGCCACCGCCGGTTTCATCGTTGGAAATACAATCGAAAAGAAAATTCTAAACTCCCCCGCGCCATCAATCCGGGCAGATTCAATAATGGATAGTGGTATGGATAACATATTTTGCCTCATTAAATAGATTGCAAAGGGAGAAGCAAGTGTTGGTAAGATAATAGCTTGATATGTATTTAACCAATCCATCCACACAATAATTTCAAACAGAGGTATAAGCATCACCTGAAAAGGAATCATTAAGGAGCATAATATAATGAAAAAGACAGCACCCTTTCCTTTGAAATCAAACTTTGCAAAAGCATACCCAGCCATAGAACAAATAACTACACTGATAACTGTATAGGTCACGGAGATGAATAAAGAATTCCACATAACTTTCAAAAAGTTGAGTGATTCATTTAAGTTCTTGGCGTTTTCCAGTAAATTGTTTCCAGGCAAAAAGTTAGGTGGGACACTAAATATTTTTCCGGAGGTTAGGGTTGACCCAATAGCCATCCAATAAAACGGCAAGATCGATAAGATTACCCCTATTGATAAGAGTATATAAATAATCGTTTTATTTAAATAAACATTTTTATTCTCCATATTAAGAGTCACCTACTACCTTCATCTGGATCCAGGAAATAATAGCTATTATTACTACTAATACATACGCCAATGCTGAAGCATATCCAAAATCAAAATATTTAAATCCCGTTTCATAGAGATATAGTGTAATAGTCATTGTTGCATTATTTGGACCGCCCCCAGTCAAAATATATGCTTCATCAAATAATTGTAATGTACCAATTGTCGACATTACGACAGTAAAAATGAATACGGGCTTCAATTGTGGAATGGTAATTGAAAAAAATTGCCTTGCTTTTCCTGCCCCATCAATTCCAGCAGCTTCATAGAGGTCCTTCGGTATCGTCTGTAAGCCAGCTAAAAAAATAACCATATTGTAGCCAGTCCATCTCCAAGTCATAACGACAATTACCGAGACCTTTGCCCAAAAGGGATCATTCAACCAATCTATTGGATCAAGCCCAACTAAAGATAATAGATAGTTTACTATTCCATAGTTTCCATCCAGAATCACCATAAAAATAAGAGATGCAGCGACAAGTGCTGTAATGGCAGGAAGAAAAAAGGCAACTCTAAAAAATCCATTAAATCGTATGAACGATGAATTTAGTCCTACTGCAATAAGTATAGCTATACTAAGCATAATTGGCACTTGAACAATAAGGATCTGAAATGTATTTCCCAATGACTTGTAAAATATCGGGTCCCTGAATAGACGGGCATAATTATCAAATCCTACAAAGTATTTTTCTGCGCCACTCATGCTCTGAAAGCTTAATATAAAAGAAGAAATTACTGGATATAAAGTGAAAACTATTAGTAGAACGATAGATGGAGCCAAGAAGAAATATGGCGCCGTTCTTGGGTTTATTAATTTCCGATTACTTAATTGCCCGGTAATTTTTTTCTTCATGCTGTATCACCTCTTTGGGAGTAAAGAGAAACAGGAAGAAGGTGTGTTCTCTTTTCCCCTTCCCTGTTTAGAATCCATTTCTCTTAGCTCTTCATTTCTTCCTAAAACAGGTATTATTTTAATTCATTATTCAATTGTCCTTGAGCGTCGGACAAGGCTTTATCTGCGGTCTTACCTTCATTTAAAATGGCCGACTGTGTATTAGCTATTACTTTTGATACCTGGGCAAAATCCTTCGTTAAATTAATTTCTGGAACATCTTCAACTATATCAGCAAAATTTTTAAAGATTGGCTGATCATTAAAATAGAAACTATTTTGTGTAAGAACTTCTGTATCGTACGTACTCTTTAATGAAGGGAACAAGCCGTAGTTTTCAAAACCAAAAAGTTGAGTTTCCTCATCAGTAGTAAAAAATTCAGTAAATGCATACGCGGCATCTTTATTTTCTGTATAAGCAGATATTGCTATGGAGGATCCTCCTACGTTAGCATAACGGCTGCTTCCTTCTTTAAATTCTGGTAAATAGAACATATCCCATTTACCTTCAAGTTCTGGGGCCTGATCCATAATCGTCCCTGTATACCAAACACCATATGGAACAGTAGCTACATCCCCATTAACTGTTGCAGTCACAATACCGTCCCAGCCACTATTATTAAGGATGATGTCGCTCTCATGGAACTTATTGATCATTTCCATCGATCGGATGGCCTCTTCAGAAGTAATAGCCAGATTATCTTCCTGATCAAAATAAGATAAACCCTGTTGCTGCATCATCATTTGAAATACTCCATCATAGTTTGAAATATCAACAGGAAGCATTTTTGCTCCAGTTTTTTCTTTGATCTTTATTCCTGCTTCCAGATAGTCATCCCATATTTTTATATCATCTACGTTAACTCCTGCTTCTTCAAACAAATCGACACGATAGAATACTCCAGCAGGTCCTATATCCCAAGGTGCGGCTATAATATGATCATCATGTGTGACATTTTGCATTTTAGCATCGTTAAATAAATCACTATGCTCGTCATAACCCATTTCTGATAAATCTAAAAAACCATCTGGAAATTGGCTGACATAGCCCGGTATTCTTTCATCTTCCATAAGAATGACATCAGGCATCCCCGATCCTTTTGATACAAGTCCAACGGTTAACTTTTCATATAGGTCATCGCTTCCAAAATCCTCAACTGTAACCTCCACATCAGGGTACTTCTCATTAAAGAATTCTACAGATGCTTTAAATGTATCTGCAGCAACATCCCAGCCCCATACTGTAATTTCACCTGAAACGTCACCTGATTCACTAATTTCGTCATTCCCAGTTGCTTTGTTTGAGCAACCCGCCAGAATAATTCCTAAAATCAACATCAATAATATAAGTCGCTTCATTCTCTTCCCTCCCTTGGAAAATCTTTTTATTGAAAATTTTAATAGCTTGTAGTGTATCAACTAGTCACTTCTGATCTTTTTGTTTTTTTCAAATACGCTCTCCACGTAATTGCCCATTTCTCCGGGTCTTCAAAGCGATCATGTTCAACTACGGGGTGGATCGAGCTATTATATGGTGCGTTTTTAACTTTTTCAGGATCTGTATAAGCTTCGTTGACAATATGGGTTAAGGATGCAATATATTCATCCAAGTCTGCTTTCGAGTACGATTCTGTAGGTTCGAGTGTAAACGGCTGTGGTACCACAAATGGATGATGACTGGTCCAATACTGATGAGCAAAATCTGCCATTCTCCGAGATATGTCATCTGTTGTTATTCCAGTATCCTCCGTTAACTGTTCCCAGCTGTAACGTACTTGTTCAAGCCGCTTCCCTTTAATATAAGGTGCGCTTGCGCCCTTAATTTTTAATATTTGATGGTATAAATAGTTATTGTTAAGAACAGCCGTTTCTGCTACATCTTTTAATCCGTCTGCTCCAAGTGCACGAATCCAGGCATATGCCCTAAGAATATTTTGTGGTACACCATGATAAGAACGGACTTTTCCAATACTGTGGTCCAGATCGTCATTTAATTTATAGCGGTTCCCATCTTTTTCAACGATTGGCCCCGGTAGAAATGACTTCAATCTTTCCGTTACCCCTAAAGCTCCTGCAGCCGGTCCACCAGACGCATGTGGAGTAGAGAAAGTCTTATGAAGATTAAAGAAACACATATCAAATCCTGCCTCTTTAGCTCTTGTAATACCTAATAGTCCGTTGGCATTTGCTTGGTCATAATAACAAATACCTCCAGCCTCTCGGACAATTTTCGTAAATTCTTTAATTCTTGAATTATAGATCCCGGTATCCTCTGGGTTTGCTACCACAAATCCAGCTGTTTTATCAGAGACAACCTCTTTTAATTTCTCAATATCCGGAAAGCCATCTGCATCCGGATACAACGTAATCACTTTATACCCTTTTACAGCTGCAGTTGCCGCCTGGGCTGGATGTGAGAAGATAGTAGTGATAATTTCGTCACGTTGATCTGCTTCTCCGTTCGCTTCATGGTAGGCTCTCACAATAGAAGCCATTGCAAAAAGCGCTTGCGTACCTGAGCCCGGCTGGAATGAAAAGTTATCCATTCCAGAAATCTCACGCATATATAAATCAAGGTTGTGGGTTACTTCAAGCATACCCTGCACCGTTTCTTCGTCCTGTTTTGGATGAAGTGCTGTCATTTTATGTGAAGATGCGAATACTTCATTAATTTTTGGCGAGTATTTCATAGTACATGTACCTTGCCCTACCTCCACATTGAATGCTGCACCCAAGGTTTCTTGAGACAGACGCAGATAATGCCGTAGCACACGATTCTGTGTAATCTCAGGAAGTTCCGGTTTACTCTTACGTTTCAAAGCATTCGGAATCACCGATACACCGTCACCAATTGATTCAACTACCTCTTGTTCAGCAGTGGGAGGGATTATTCCGCGCTCCCCTTCTTGATGAAGTTCAAAGATAATTGGTTCATCCCATTTTGCCTGATGGAAATTTCGTACTTTATGATCTCTGTTAATTGCTTTCACTCTGCTCCCTCTTTTCTATAGGTTATTTAAAAGATCTAACAGCTTGAACCAGCTGATCAATATCTTCCTTCAAATGAATTTCAGTTACACAATAAAGTGCGCATTGGCCTAATTCCGGGAATTCCTCAGACAGGTCAATTCCACCGAAGATACCTTTTTCCCGCAATTTTTTATTAATTTCTTTTACAGTTAAAGCCGTTTCGTTAAAATCAACAACGAACTCTTTAAAGTTAACACCCTTGAAATGCGATGCAGTTATACCTTCAATCTTATCTAATTCATGAACGGCATACTGAGAACGCTGCATGATCGTTTGTCCAAGTTCTTTCATTCCCTCAGGACCCATTAATGCTAGATATACACCAGCAGTAATCGCCCACATGGATGTTTGTGTACCGACTGATTCTTTTCCTTTTTCCCGTTGTGCCATGGAAGTACGTCCATAAAGAACGTCACCAAATCCATACTCCCCTTCTTTGATCGTAGGCGCTACACCAAACAATCTGGAAGGAAACTCTTCGACATATTTAACTTCATCTCTTGTAGCTATGAACCCTGACAGCCCACCACCATAATTCATATGAATTCCAAGTGGCTGCAGTTCTCCACATACAATATCCGCACCATATCGGCTTGGTGGCTCCATTACTCCTAATGAGCTTGGATCCACGCCTACAATAGTAATGGCATTATGTTCTTTCGCGAGATCACCAATCTCTTTACATGCAGTCTCTATGAAGCCCAGGTAACTCGGGTTTTCAAAATAAACTGCTGCAGTTTTTTCTGATAGTTTTTTCTTTAAATCATCTAAGTCCATCTCTCCAGACTCTGGATTATAATCAACTAATGTAATTTTAATATGTGGCGAACAATAGTTCTTGATAATTTTCAATCTGTCTGGTGAAATAGTTTTAGGTATCAACACCTCGTAGCGATCAGTCATACGAGAAGCCATTCGAATAGATGTAGCTGCAGCCTGTGCCCAGTCAAATGTAGGTACATTGACAACATCCATGTCAACCAGCTCAGCTACTAAACTCTGATACTCAAAAAGCACTTGAAATCTGCCATGGTCCTCATACTCATCACCAGCATACGCGGTAAGGAATTCCGCTCTTGAGTTAACTTCATCACACACAGCAGGTACATAATGTTCCCAGCAGCCTCCACCTAAGAAGCTAATAACATCTTTTGTGCTGACATTTTTGCTTAATGTCTTTTCCAGGTTTCTGCTTAGTTCATACTCGGACAAAGCATCTGGTATATTCAGTTTTTTGTTATACTTTAAATCGTCAGGAATTCCTGCAAATAACTCTTCCACACTATTTGCACCAATAATTCGTAACATTTCATCCCTTACTTCAGGTACAGTATTTGGAATGTATGGATGTGCAATCGTTGATTTTACGTCTGCCATTTCACTCTCTCCTTTATGTATTTGATTCATTAAAACCTTTAAGCCAATCCTCCACCATCAACAACTAAAGTCGTTCCGGAAACCCAGGCAGATAAATCGCTGGCTAAATATAATACACCTTTTGCGATATCGTCCGGTGTCCCGATCCTACGTAGTGGGCGGTCAATTCCAGAGGATACCAAGAATTCCTTCTCATCTAATTTTAATTGCTCTGCTTCTCCTCTTAAGAGCGGCGTATCAGTGTCCCCTGGGCAGATACAATTCACACGGATATTATCTCCTCCATGATCAATTGCCATTGCTTTGGTAACATTGACAACACCAGCTTTAGCTGCACAATAAGAAACAGCATTATCTCCTCCCTTTAAGCCCCATCCTGATCCTGTATTGATTATGCTGCCTCCACCATTCTTAGCCATGAGAGGGATCGCATATTTTGAAAGCAAGAAAACACTTTTTAATGAGACATTCATTACTAAATCCCAATCGGCTTCACTATGATCTACCGTGTTCTTTCTACGAATAACTCCAGCATTATTAAACAAAATATCAACCTTATGGTAATCGCTTTCAATTTTCTCGATAACCGTTTGGCAATTTTCACTTGAAGTTACATCACAAGTGAAAAAAGTTGCTTTCCCACCGTTTTCACCTATTATCTTTGCCTGTTTCATGCCTTCTTCTGAGTTAATGTCCAGCATAATAACCTGACATCCCGATTCAGCTAATAGTTTGGAAGATGCCAGTCCAATTCCAGACGCAGCACCTGTGATAACCGCAACCTTGTCTTTTACACCAATTAATTCTTCATAGTTCATTTGTGTCATCCTTTCCGTTTATGCTAAAAATAACTTAGTTAATTTAATTAATTAATAAGATTTTAACTTATATTATCACGATGTAAAAATCGTGTCAATATTATTTTTATTTATTTTCTAATAATTTTAAACTTTTATTTTCCGCTATAAAAAGAATACATAAGCAAGTGGTTTACCCTGAATTCCCCTTGTATAACCACTAAATTAACACTATTTTCCACTTATGTAATTTGACTAATTATTTCTTTGTTCAACCATTTCCTTAAGTACAGCTGTTACATTTTTTTAAAATAGCAATTGATTACTGTAATTATTTATTGTAGACTATTGATATTAATTAAATTAATTAACTTACTTTATTTTAGTAGATACATTAACTACTTGTAAACAGCAGGGGGTACCTATGACAATTCCTAACTTAACACAATCATTTAAATCCACTTTCCAAACAAACGAAACACCGGCTACCTTTTTCGCTCCCGGACGCATCAACTTAATTGGTGAACATACTGACTATAATGGCGGTCACGTTTTCCCTGCTGCCATTTCATTTGGCACCTATGCACTCGGGTTAAAGCGAAATGATCAGAAAATACGATTTTACTCATTGAATTTTCCAGAGGTCGGAATAATTGAATGTGATCTTACGGATCTTTCCTATCAAGCAAAGCATGATTGGGCGAACTACCCGAAAGGCATGATTCAAATGCTCATGGAGGATGGCCATTCGATAACTAAAGGGATGGATATTTTATTTTATGGAAACATTCCAAATGGTGCTGGTCTCTCCTCCTCTGCCTCCATAGAAATGGCCACTGGAGTGCTAATGGAAAATATGTTCAACTTGAATATTGACCGAATTTCCATGGTGAAATTGGGTCAGCAGGTCGAAAATAAGTACCTCGGGGTTAACAGTGGAATTATGGATCAATTTGCGATTGGCATGGGAAAGAAAGATCATGCCATTCTATTAAACTGTCAGACATTGGAATATGACTATGCTCCAATCCAGCTCGCCGATCACGTTATTATCATTATAAATACGAATAAACAGCGGACATTGGCGGGATCTAGGTATAATGAAAGACGTGCCCAGTGTGAGCAGGCACTTGCTGATTTACAGACTGAACTGTCTATTACCAGTCTAGGAGAGTTATCCAATGATGAATTTGAAAGCCATAAGCATTTGATAAAAGATGAAATAAATCAAAAACGTGCGAAACATGCCGTTTATGAAAATACACGTACATTAAAAGCCATGGAAAAATTACGCCAAGGTAACCTGAAGGCATTTGGTGAGCTAATGAACGAATCCCATCTTTCACTAAAGCAGGATTATGAGGTTACTGGCATGGAACTGGACACGGTTGTAAAAGCTGCCTGGGATCAAAAAGGTGTGTTGGGGGCCCGCATGACTGGCGCTGGTTTTGGCGGATGTGCTATTGCTATTGTTGAAAAAGACAAAGTGGATGCTTTTAAGGAAAACGTAAATCGCATCTATCACGAAACAGTCGGGTATGATGCAACGTTTTATACTGCAGCAATTGGTGGCGGTGCACAAAAAATGATGGAAGAGGTGCTGTAGATGAGTGTTTTAGTTCTGGGTGGCGCGGGTTATATCGGATCCCACGCTGTTTATCAGTTAATCGATCAAGGAGAACAGGTCGTCGTTGTAGATAGTTTGGAGACAGGTCACATAGGTGCTGTGCATCCGAATTCCACATTTTATGAGGGCGATATTCGAGATCTTGATTTTTTGCGTAAGGTTTTTAAAAAAGAATCTATTGATGCCGTTATTCATTTTGCCGCAAATTCGCTGGTAGGCGAATCCATGGAAAATCCATTGAAGTATTTTGATAACAACGTGTATGGCACACAGGTACTGTTGAAGGCAATGGTTGAGCATGACGTGAAGCATATTGTATTTTCCTCCACTGCAGCAACATATGGCGAACCAGAAGCAGTCCCGATCACGGAGGAAATGCCAACCATTCCAACGAATGCATATGGCGAAACCAAACTGACGATGGAAAAACTAATGAAGTGGACAGAGCAGGCGCATAATATTAACTATGCCTCCTTGCGTTATTTCAATGTCGCTGGTGCAAGAGAATCCGGTGAAACTGGTGAGGATCACCGACCAGAAACACATCTTGTACCGATCATTTTACAGACCGCGCTTGGCCAGCGCCCGCATATTACTATTTTCGGAGAAGATTATGACACGGAGGATGGTACGTGCATTCGCGATTATGTTCATGTGGAAGACCTTATTTCTGCACATCTTCTTGCATTGGATTATTTAAAAGCTGGTGGGAAAAGCGATGTTTTCAACCTTGGAAGCAATCAGGGTTTTTCCGTAAAAGAAATGATCGATACAGCTCGCACGGTAACTGGAAAAGAAATTCCGGCAGTCGGTGGACCGCGTCGTGCTGGTGATCCAAGCGTTTTGATTGCCAGCTCGAAAAAGGCAAAACATGTCTTAGGCTGGCAGCCATCACGAACGTCAATTACTAAAATCATGCAGGATGCCTGGGATTGGCATGTATCACATCCACATGGATATTCAGAAGGAGTTGAACATAGATGATCTATCACTACCTGACTGGACTTATCCAAAAAGCTGTCGAAGTAGAACTTATAGAACCTTCAGATACTATTTATGTACGCAATCAGGTAATGAATCTGTTGAACTTGGAATCTTTTCCGGAGAACGTTGAAGCACTGGAGGATGACTCCATTCCCAATCTGCTTGAAAAAATTATTGGTTACGCTGTAGACCATTGCGTGATAGAGGATAATTTTGACGACAAGGAAATTCTTACCGCCAACATCATGAACTGTTTCGTTGCACGTCCTTCTGTTGTAAATGGTCTATTTAATGAAAAATACAAGCAATCACCAGAAGCGGCCACAAGCTATTTTTATATTCTAAGTAAAAACAGCAACTATATCCAGATGAACCGAATAGAAAAAAACATTCATTTTAAGGCCGACACAGCTTATGGTGAACTCGACATAACAATTAATCTCTCTAAACCAGAGAAAGACCCAGAGCAAATCAAACGGGAAAAAGAATTAAAAAAAGACGTGGAATATCCAGCGTGTGTTCTTTGTCCAGAAAATGAAGGCTATGCCGGTCGTATCGGCTATCCGGCTCGCGCCAATCACCGCATCGTCCAAGTTCCACTAGTAGGTGAAAATTGGTACCTGCAATATTCGCCCTATGTTTATTATAATGAACACAGCATCGTACTGGCGGAAGAACATCGTGATATGAAAATTAACAAAGCGGCTTTCGAAAGACTAGTAACATTTACAGAGAAATTCCCGCACTACTTTATCGGATCAAACGCAGATCTGCCGATTGTTGGCGGCTCCATATTAAGCCACGACCATTACCAGGCAGGACATTATGAATTTGCCATGACGAACGCGGCGGATACCTTTACCTTTTCACTGGGAAAATATAACGCTGTTTCTGCATCTGTATTGAAATGGCCTTTATCTGTAATTCGCCTGAAAAGTAATCTTAAAAAGGAGCTGCTTCAGGCCGGGGATCATATTTTACAAGCATGGAAAATGTATTCAGATCCTTTAGCTGATGTAAAAGCCTTCACGGGGGACACGCCACATAATACAGTTACACCAATTGCAAGATTGCGCGACGGACTATACGAGCTTGATCTTGTCCTTCGCAATAATCGGACATCTGAAGAACATCCGCTCGGTATCTTTCATCCCCATGCTGATGTCCATCATATTAAGAAGGAAAATATTGGTTTAATTGAAGTGATGGGATTGGCAGTTTTACCAGCCAGATTGAAAGAAGAATTACACGAAATTAAGCAGTTTTTACTTGAAAGTCCGTGTGACGTTGCAGCGTACCATCAGGATTGGGCTAGTGAATTAAAACAGAACTATGGTACACTTTCTGATGAGAAACTGGTGGATGAAATTTTAAAAAAGGAATTAGGCAATAAATTTGCAAGAGTCCTGGAAGATGCCAGTGTTTTTAAAGATAAGGCAGCATTTCAGCGATTTATCGAGACTTTAAATGAGTAGGTGGCTAGTGCATTGAACATAGAAAAACAGACAATCTTAGAAAAATGGATCGAATATACACTAACTAATGATAATGGAATGTCTATCAGCGTACTGAATTTTGGTGGTATTATCACTAAAATTATGGTTCCAGATCGAAAAGGAAACCTGGAAAATGTGGTGCTGGGTTATAAAAATCACACTGACTATGAGCGTAACCCTCATTTCTTCGGAGCACTTGTTGGTCGCGTTGCTGGCAGGATTCAAGGTGCTTCCTTTGAACTCAATGGCCAAACGTATTCATTGGAAGCAAATGATGGTGAAAATCATCTGCACGGGGGAACGAGTGGATTTCATCAGGTTATCTGGCAGGTCGAATCCTTTCAATTGAAGAATGCTTTAGGATTAAAGCTGTCTCATCAAAGTGCTGATCGAGATGGAGGCTATCCAGGTAATCTTGATGTCGAGGTTATCTATACATGGAACAACAGTAATGAACTGAGCATTGATTATCGGGCAAATTCGGACCAGGACACTCCCCTGGCTTTAACCAATCATTCTTATTTTAATTTAAGTGGCGATCTAAAGGCTACGGTCCAAAATCATCAGGTAACCATAGATAGCGATTATTTTGTCGAACTGGATGAGCAGTTGATCCCAACTGGAGAAAAGCTGCCAGTTTCAGGTTCCACCTTCGACTTCCGAAGCGGACAAAAACTTCGTGCAGGATTCCAGGATACCGCAGCACAACATAATATTGCTGATCATGGCTATGATCATTACTTTATTTTCAATAATAAAGCAGGAGTAAATGCCGTGGCAATAGATGAGGAATCCGGCAGAACGTTAACCATTAAAACCGATCAGCCTGGTATGGTACTATATACTGCAAACAGTCTGAGTAATAACCTTGAGTTAAGAGAAGCAGCCTCAAGAAATCATTTAGGTGTTTGTTTCGAAACCCAAGCGCCCCCCGCTTCCTTACATCACACAGGCTTCCCTGACGTGATCCTCCCAGCAGGAACGGAATATAATAAACGCACTGTATTTTCATTTGGTGTCGATAAAAAGTAACTGTGTTTGTCGATATTTCCCGGGAAATGATGAAGATACATAAGAAAAAGCTGAATCGTAGAAGTTGATTTCCACTTCTGGCGGATTAGCTTTTTTGTTCTTTTGAGGATGGTGAAGGAGCTCGACCAATTTGGCTTATTTATTTACCGATTCATTACTATAAAATTTCAACACACAAAAAGAGCGTATCTCTACAACGAAATACGCTCTTTTAACTATTGGATCTATCGCTTAATCTTCATTTCAGTCACCAATGGTAAATGATCAAAATCTTCTGTATAAATAACTCGTTGGTTTGAGTGCTCTATAGATGGTGAAGAAAGAATATAATCAATTCTCTTTATAGGATTAATCACCGGGAATGTATTGGCATCTTCAATATCTGCGAAACTATCTACAAAGTTTCCTTGTTCCAACAACAATTGAAATTCCTCACTGTCAGGTTCTGCATTCAGGTCACCTAATAATATTCTCGGTCCTTCAAAAGAAGAAGTTACATCAATAATCTCATCTACTTGTGCTAGTCTACTAGGTACATCCAAGCCTAAATGTGTATTATATACATTCACGTGGATACCTCTAACATTCACCGTCGCTCGAAGGAGACCGCGTTGCTCCTTACCAAAGCTGCTTAAAAATGTGTTTTCTGAATCAATGATTGGATACTTACTTAAAATCCCTGTACCATACTGTCTGTTTTGCTCTTGACCTTCTGCAGGATCCAAATCCAAATTGGCACCATAGACATAATGATAACCCAGTAATTCAGCTAGTTCTTTTGCTTGATCTTGAAAATCACTTCGATCTCCATAAAATCTGTCAACCTCTTGAATGCCTATAATTTCTGCATCAGCATCTTTCATTACATCTGCAATTCGTTCTAGGCTTAACTCACCATCCAGCCCTACGCCATGGTAAATATTATAGGACATTACATTAATATCCACTTCTTCGCCATACCCATTAGTTGCAAATACATTAGTAGACATCGAAAAAATCATCAAAATACTTACAGTTACTCCAATAATCTCTCCTCTATTAATAATTTTATTTAAATACTAAATTTTCCCCTCCCACTCTTTGTTATTTATATATAAGTAAATTCATGGATGTACTATATTAAAGAAGAAGCTTATAAAGCGTCTATTTCTACCTTTATATATGTTCTATCATCAAATGAGATGTTATTCTTAGCGACTCCTTTTGTTCCCATATTCTCTTCAATACAAAGGGGATCAATCTCTAGCAGCCTTTTCAGTTCTCTTTCAGTTTCTTCCAGACTTCCATAAATCTTCGGATATCCATCAGAACCTAGTGAAATATACTCTGTATTTGGTGGAATATCTATTGTTTTAATTAACTCCAATGGAATAGTGAAACCATTGACAACTGCGTAACTTAAAGAACTGGCAGGTGTAGCATTCTGGAAGTTATATTGTTTTTGAATTAGCGGTTTAATTAACTCAAATCCAATATCATCGACCATTAGTTCTTCTGGCTTTTTTCCCACTTGCAGTTCACCTTTCATAATGATACTTCTTACTTCTTCAAAAACTTCATCTACCCGCTTTATATTTTGATGAAGTGTATCATTATAAAAACATTGACAATCACCAATCATCCACACTCTTTGGTGGTACTTACTGTAAATAATCATAGAGGCACTTGGGCGTATATATGGCTTTTCTTGAATCTCATCTTCTATTTCCAACCTTTTATACAACTGTTGGTAATTGGAATTGATCGCTTGAACGATTGCTTCAATATCTTCTTTTCCACCTAAATGTAAAAAAGTCTGTTTAATAGTTGACGCTGCTAATTGTCCGGGAGTTTTTCCTGAAAATTCTCTATCAGAAACATTTGTTGCTCCATCAATAACTACCGCAAAATGATCATTACAGAAATACGTATCCTCACAATACCTTATATTTCCTGTTTTCGATTGAATGAACTTTTCTACTATCCTCATAACAGTTCTCCTTATTAATGAAAATACACTTTCCCGTTCGCTTGTTCTGCTATTTGAATTGCTGTCTTTATTTGGTCAGGTGTTATTCTCTCCTTTGAAAGAGGGGGTAGCTCATTATAAGCAAAAAATGCTACATCATTTGTTTCGATACTGTTTTTCAGTTCTCCACTTATAATCTCGCATTTAAAATAAATTGTATAAATATATTGCATGGTTACGGAAGGACGTGTTTTGGTCTGATCAAAAAAGGAAAGCAGCTTTGTAGTTTTAGTTCGTAATCCCGTTTCTTCTATAATTTCCTTTTCAATATTTTCACTAGGGGATAAACCTACGTCACACCATCCTCCAGGTAAACACCATAATCCATCAGCAGCTTCTTTCACCATTAATATTTTACTGTTTTTTATTACAACTCCCCTAACTGCAACTTTGGGGGTGGTATAGCCTGTCTCTATTGGCAATAACTCTGTAACTTCTTCCGCATTTATTCCCGAAATATGGGATAACATTTGTATTGCAGTTTCATTTATCTGATGGTACCTTTCTCTGTCAAACACGTCTGATCCATATGCCAGTCCAGTTTGGGCAATACTTCTTAAATCCCTGGCCCAGAGTTTAATTTGTTCCGCAGTCTCCATCTATCATCACCCTTAATATGCTGTATTTTCAATTTCAAGCGCATTGTTTTTTATGTTCATCCAACTGGTTCTACTATCAACCGTAATTTCGCTTCCGTTAAAATTACCTTTGTATTGTATTAGTTTATTTAAATACTTGGACATAGGGAGTTCAGACATAAATTTCGGATTATCCATTGATGATCTCTGAGCTGGAAACCACCCCGCTTTACTTAGAAAATCCAGTTGAGTTTCTTCCAGTTCCATAAAGTGAAAGAGGTTTTCAACACCTTCGTTTTTATTTAAGACTAAGACCATTTCCAACTATCTGAACACTGTCCCTATTATTTGAGATAAACGGCTCCACTTCAAATTCAAAGCTATTTCCAATTAGATCCTGAATAGTTTGGAGATGTTGAGAGGTTGTAATTAATACACCGACCTCCATATTTGAAAACCTTGTAATTGCCATGTGATTATCAAGTGGCGGAATCAGCTCATATTCGTTAACAAGCATATTCCACATTTCCTCAAATGTATAAGTTTCCCCAATCGAGGTCCCGCCTCTATAGGAGTTCCAATATAAAGGGATATTTTGATCAAAATGAAACAACCAAAAGCGGTCTGCCTCATTTTTTCCATTTGATTTCCCTTGTATTTTTTCATATTCTTTTAGTGATTCTTCAGTTGAAAACGGATAGATAGTAGATTCCTCAGGTAAATGGTTGTTTAAAATTGAACGGTTCAAAAATATAAGCGGAATTTCAATACCTATAGGCAAGGCATATAGAGTATCATTGTATTGAAACGCACTAATGATTGAATGATGATACTTACTAGTTATCCCCTTTAAAAATTCGTCAATTGAAAGCGCATTATGGTTAGTTATGATTTCATCATACCATAATTAGAATTCATTTCTACAACATCTGGTCCTTCACGATTCTCAGCGGATAAATTCAGTTCCTCAAGAAGTGAATCCACATCACTGAATTTTCTTACGTTCACTTTAATATTGGATTCCGTTTGAAATTGTTCTAAAGTTGAAGCTAATCCAGGAGTAGTTATCCATACACTTATTGTAGATTTATAGTCATCCTCTTTGCTTAAAACAAAATCCTGATTCAACAAATTTAAGATGTAAACTATCGAAATAATAACTACACATATTGATAAAATGAATAATAGTTTAAGCTTCATGTAATAACTACTCCTAGTGTTTATTTTATCTAATTATTTACTCCCAATTTTCTTTAATACGTTCTGAATAATAGATTCAATTTCCTTTTCATATGGAGATTCTACCATTATTCTTAAGAGCGGTTCTGTTCCAGAAAAGCGAATCAAACACCATGTTCCATCTTCCCATTCCCATTTAACACCATCAAATGTCTTATAATCTGATAACTTTTCTTGACGTACCTCTTCAGATTTTGCATTTGTTATGATTTCTTCAATATGGCTTTCATTTCCTGATTCATACGTATAATTATACTCTTTATAATACCTTTTCCCGAATTTACTTGTTATTTCATCACGGATAGTTTTTAGGGACTTTTTCGTATGTGCCAGCATTTCAAGTAGAATTCCAGCAGATAATATCGCATCTTTTTCTAACAGATGTCCTTTTATTGTTATACCACCAGAACTCTCTCCTCCTAGGATTGCATCTGTTTCAAGCATACCTTCTGCAATATGCTTAAATCCAACAGGCTTTTCGTAACATTGATAACCATAGCTTTGTGCAATAACATCTAATAAATGTGTGGTAGAAATATTCCGTACTACATTCCCTTTTACTTTCTTATATTCCAGTAAATAATAATATAGTATTGTAAGAATTTCGTTGGCATCTACATAATTACCTTCTTCATCGATTACAGCAATTCTGTCACCATCACCATCAGTAGCAATTCCTATGTCGTATTCATCTTCCTTCATCATAGCCATTAATCGCCATAATGTACTTTCCGTAGGGGCCGGAACTCTGCCTCCAAATAAGGGATCTGCTTTATCATGAATAATTTTGACATTTGAACGTGTATCTACTAATAAGGTTAACAAGGTGTTTACACCAGTTCCAAACATGGGATCATACAATACATAGCTCCATATCTAATTGTGATTCAATAAATGTTATAAATGCATTAGTGTAATTTTTTCTATTAACTAACCCACTAGATACAGCTTTATTATATGAAAGCTTTGATACTTCCTCTATACGGAGACTATTAATAACTTTTTCCAGGTTAGATGTAATAGATTCTGTTGCTGGAAAACCTCCTTCACACACATACTTTATTCCATTGTATATATGAGGATTGTGACTAGCTGTAAATGTAAGCCCTGCTGCAGCCTTTTCCTTCTTTGTAACAAAGTTTACTAATGGAGTTGGCACAGAAGGAGTTAATAAATTAACTTTTATCTGGTTCCCCGCAAAGACCTCCGATGATGCTTTAGCAAACTCTTCCGCCATAAAACGGTTGTCGTATCCTATAACCACACCAAGCTCTTGATTCCCTTCTTCGATGATTTGTTTGGAAACACCTTGCGAAAACTTTCGTACATTATCAAAAGTAAAATTTTCACCTATAATATCCCGCCACCCACCAGTTCCGAAATGTATCATAATACTCCTCCACTCTCTTATATATTAATATCTTTCTTGCCTGATAATAGGCTTATAATAATTAACGACATAATTGTTGCCAGAGATAAAATGGAAGCTAATGCAGCAGCTGTTCCAAAGTTAGCTGTGAATACTTCACCATAAATGGACACCGTAATTGTGGCTGTCGCTCCATAATAGAGTACAATGGTTGAACTTAATTCATTAATTGTAGTTACCCAACTTAGTATTGCTCCTGAAATTACGCCAGGTATCATTAATATAGCAGTCGTTTTGAAGAATGTTTTCATTGGTGGAACTCCCAGACTAATAGAAGCTTCTTCAACGCTCTTATCAATTTGGTGCAGTATTGCTGTGCTTGAACGCATGGTATAAGGTAATTTTCTTATACAATAGGCAATAACGAGGATAATCCATGTACCTGTTAATTCAATAGGTGGTTTATTAAAGGCAATAATTAAACTTATACCTAAAACTGTCCCTGGTATTACATATGGAATCATTACTAATGCTAATGCATCTAATAGAGATGTAAGTTTAGATGGCCTTCTAACTACCACATAGGATAATAATAATCCTGCAATAACCATGAAGACGATTGCTATACTAGCGTAAGTAAACGTATTTTGAATTGCCTGTGGAACTTTATACAAAACTTCTCTATAACTATCCAAGCTAAAACCGCCTGCAAATACCGGCCCATTAGTTTTAAGGAAAGAAGTTGTAATTACGGTAGCTTGTGGAATGATCGATAATGTTACTACCCCCATCACCATTAATGTTGCAGCAATTCTTTTCCCAGTACTTAGCTTTATAACCTTAGGTGGACGCAAAGCACTCATCGTATATGTTTTCTTTGATACTACATAACGTTGCACAAATAAAACCATTGTCGTTACGGTTAATAAGATCATGCTCAAAGTACTGGCCATCGCAGGATTGGAACCCATTTCACTCATCTTATCTGGCAACGCAAGTATTGATTCGATTAATAAATTTAACTTTCCTTCAATCCCTTCACCTTCAACAATGATTTGCCCATTTTCAATATAGATCCCACCATCTGGAACTACTTTATTTTCCAGTAAATTTTGGCATTTTTGATATAAGGTGAATTGTTCTGCAAGTACTTACGCTCCTTCCCATCATAGCGTAGCTCAAACAGAAAGAGCCATCTATAGAAGAAGCGAATTCAGCTTGAAATTTTCATGCTGAATCACACTCATCCATTTAATGGCATCAACAAGAGATAATCCTTTAGACGAAATCTTTAATTTCATTCGCAAATTTACTTGTAATATCTTGCGGTCTCGTGATTGCTCCACCAACAACAGCGGAGTAAACACTAAGTTCAAATACGCGCTTCAGCATTTCCGGTGTAGCGATATTACCTTCTGCGATAACCGGTTTTTCCACAGCCTGAAGTACTTCTTTCAAAAAAGCAAAATCCTTCTCATACATCTTTTTACCCTTTGTATCATTTGTATAACCATGTAATGTCGTGCCGATATAGTCAAAACCGAGTTTCTCCGCATTGACTGCTTCTTCCACTGTCGCAATATCAGCCATCAACTCTACGCCAGGGGCTTTTTGGCGCACATAGTCAACGAGCTCTTCCAGTGATTTTCCCGGTCTTTCACTGAAGGTTGCATCCATCGCGATCACTTCACAGCCGCTCTCGATCAATTCGTCAATCTCTTTTTTTGTCGCTGTAATGTATACCTCGGAAGCCGGATAATCCCTTTTTACAATTCCGATAACGGGAAGGTCGACTTCCTTTTTGATTTCAATAATATCTTCTTTTGAATTTGCTCTGATCCCTTTTGCTCCACCCTGATAAGCGGCCAAGGCCATCTTGCTCATGATGTAGGAGGAATGAAGTGGTTCATTCTCGAGAGCCTGACAGGATACAATCAAATGTTTTGGTAAATGCACAGTTTTCAACTCCTAATCTTCTAACACTTCTTCAATTTCATTTTTAATGACTGAAACCTGTGGGCCATATACTACCTGCACCCCGTCCCCTTTAAGGATAACACCTTTGCTTCCAGTTTCTTTTAACGCATCCCGGTTCACCTTTTCTCCATCTTTCACGGTAACACGCAGACGTGTTGCACAGTTATCCACGTCAACTAGGTTATCTTCTCCACCAAGCGCTTCAATAATAGCATATGGGCGATCTGCTTTCTCCATGTTGACCGTTTTTGCGCCAGCATCATCATCCGCATTAGCATCGACAACTTTTTCATCTTCACGACCAGGAGTTTTGTAGTTAAACTTCTTGATCAGGAAAGAGAACGTGAAGAAATACAGGAAGAACCAGATAATACCGATTGGAATGACATAGATCCAGTTCGTCAGCGCCTGACCTTGCAGGACACCGAACAGGATAAAATCGATGAAACCACCGGAGAATGTCTGTCCGATTGTGATTTGGAAAATATGTGTCAGCATAAATGCCAGACCGTCAAACACCGCATGCACAACATACAGTACTGGAGCCACGAAAAGGAATGAGAACTCCAATGGCTCTGTAATACCTGTCAAGAAAGAAGTTAGTGCAGCAGAAAGCATTAATCCGCCGACAACCTTCTTGTTTTTCGGTTTTGCCATACGATAAATCGCATAAGCGGCACCGAGCAGACCGAACATCATTGTAATAAAGCGTCCGGACATAAAACGGGATGTCCCTTCAAAGAACTTCTCTGTATTTGGATCACCAAGTTGGGCAAAGAAAATATTCTGTGTACCCTGAACTAATTGACCGCCAATCTCCATTGCCCCACCAAGTCCGGTTTGCCAGAACGGTAAATAGAAAATATGATGCAAGCCAAATGGTCCAAGCATACGAAGAATAAAGCCATAGAAAAAAGTTCCGATATAACCGGTTGCATTAACGATATCACCGATGTTGAAAATAAAGCTTTGGAAAATCGGCCATATGTAGTACATCGCAACCCCTAACAGTATTGCTGAAAACGATGTAATAATTGGTACGAAACGGGATCCACCAAAGAATCCCAAAAACTGAGGCAATTCGATTTTATTGAAGCGATTATGCAAGAGTCCTGCCATAATACCGACAACGATACCACCGAATACACCTGATTCAAGTGTCTGAATACCAAGGGCAAAACCTTGACCAACTGCTGATAAGTTCTCGGCAACCAAATTACCAGTAATGATCAATACCGCATTAATCGTTGCATTCATAACGAGATAGCCTATTAAAGCAGCCAACCCGGCAGTCCCTTTATCGGATTTTGCCAAACCAATGGCAACCCCGACAGCAAAGATAACTGGCAAGTTCGCGAATACAATATTACCGGCTGAACTCATAACTGTGAAAATGGCCTGAAGCCAAACAAAATCCAATACTGGATATGCGGCAACTGTATTTGGATTGGAAAGCGCCCCACCAATTCCTAATAAAAGACCAGCTGCAGGCAAAATTGCAATCGGTAACATAAACGACTTCCCAAATTGCTGCGCTTTACTGAAAAACTTTTTCATGATGTGCCTCCTATATGAAATGGATTATTTAACCAACGTGTTATTGATGAAGATAGTTATACATAAGAATCGTAGCCAGTTTTTTTGCTTACAAAGCTGATAGTCTCTTATGCTTCCCCGTTCAGAAAGGACTTTGCAGAATGAACTTCGAAAATAGAATACAATAATACAATTCCATATTAACGAGCAATGATTGAAAAATTATTCGCTATTAGTGGCAAATAAGGATACAGTCATTAGCAAAACGATTACTGATCTATCTAATGTGATTGAAGCATCCCCAGCAAGTATTACTAGGTTCTGCAAAAAAATTGATTTTGATTCATTCCAGCAGATGAAATATTCCATTGAACAAAACAAAATGTTGTCGAAACAGTCGAAACAGCCAAAACGGACAAAACATTTGATATTATTTATAATTATTATGATTCCATTATCAAATCGACGCAGCAATTCATCAGTGAGGACCAGACAAGCAAGATTGTCGGTTTATTGTTAAGCGCGGATAACGTGTTGTTTTGTGGGGTCGGAAATTCCGGACTGATTGCCAACGAGTTCAACAGCCGTATCCAGCGTATGGGGATCTCATCACAATCCATGACCAACGCACACGGCATGCTCATGAAAAGTGCCTTATTGAATGAAAATGACCTATTAATTTGTTTCTCCAATTCAGGAAGACAAAATCTGTCGTCGATTCGGCAAAATTGGCAAAAGAAAACAAAGCCAAGACCATTGCTGTTACCAACTATGAAGATACGATACTGACGAAGCTTGCAGACGAAGTTATTTTAATCTCAAGCTATAAATATATTGATGATGAGAAGTTTATCAATACACAGATTCCCGGGCTGTTTTTGCTGGATATATTGACGTATAAGTTGTTGAATCATGAGAAATTAATGGAGCATCGGAAGAAGACGTTACGAGCGATTAGTAAATATGGATAACAAAGGCGCAAGCGCCCGTTTATCACCGTATGCGCTGCGCCCGCGCATCGCGGGTGGGTCGACGTTGCCGCGCAAAGCGGCGTAGTTAGTCGATCTTCCTTTAGAGTATGAGATATTAGTTAAAGGATGTTCGACAAGATCGCCACGTCCTGTGGCATCGTCGAACTGACCTACATCCTGTAGGCCCGAGTGTAACGAATTGATGTTGACTTATCGCAATAAGAGGCCTGAAGGGCACTAGGTGATGGGCGCTGGAGCTGGACATGGCTGTTTATATGTAAAAATTAATTGCAGCCAAAAATCTATACTTTCTTACCTATAAAAAAGGAAGATCAACGTTGTGCTACTCTCGCCGGTCTTCCTTTCTTTTTATTTAATTGTAATAATGTTTTCTGCACCTTTTTTGACTGCACCCTGGGCTTCCAATGTTACCGTTTCACCCTCATTTAAGTTGGTAAAAATAATCGGGGTCACGTTCGAAGTTGCATTACTTCCAATATAATCCAAATCAACCTTCATCAATGGTTGGCCCGCTTTCACTTGGTCATTTACTTTAACTAGTGGCTCAAAACCATTTCCTTTTAACTCAACCGTGTCGATTCCAATATGGATTAAAATTTCACGACCTGAATTGGACTCCAGTCCGATTGCATGCTTAGTCGGGAAGATATTGACAATCTTACCGTCAATCGGTGAAAGCACCGTCCCTTCCTTTGGCACAATCGCAAAGCCATCTCCCATCATCTTTTCTGAAAATACTTCATCAGGAACTTCTGTTATCGGAATCAGTTCACCGGTCATTGGAGCAATAAATTTTTCAGATTCTTTCTCTTTCTTGCCAAATAGGTTTTTGAACATGCTGCTTCCCTCCGATTTCCAATAATTTCAGTATAATATACCCTAATTTCAGCATAGTCATACTAAAGAATGTTTAAGTTAACTAGTAGTGTTAATGAAGGTAGAGGTCAAAGTGGATGGTGGTGATGAAGACCAAAATGCGATGCTAAATACATGAAAACATTTATTGATCGAAATCGCCACAAAGTAATTATCACCAATTTCCAAGCAAAAAACCTCGGCCCTAAACCGAGGTTTTAAATTTATCCATTCATCTTATCGGGCAACGCTAGTATTGATTCGATTAATAAGTTTAACTTCCCTTCAATCCGGTGTAGTAAATAAAACGTCACCACGATTGGAAAGCCAACTTCTGTTGCGAATTTCACCCAGGTTTCCATTGAGTTTGCCTCCCTTTTGTTTATACATGATATTTGGCTGATTTGATACTCTGCTCGCGGATGCTCTCTCCCAAGTTGACGCTGCTGTCTCCTGAGTCGGTGATGTGCTCTCCCGAGTTGAGGCTGCCCTCTCCCGTGTCGGTGCTGTTCCCTCCCGAGTTGACGCTGCTGTCTCCCGTCTCGGTGCTACTCTCTCCCGGGTCGGTGCTGTGCTCACCATTTTTAAAGACAGTATTATATTTAAGTAAATTTTCGGTAAATTTGGTAAATTAACTTGACACCGCTTTCTTGTTTGTATACATTGAATATAAGTTAATAACATTGTGCGGAGAAAAGGAGATCCACATTAGCGGCTTCATAGGTTTTGAAGCGTTTTTGTGGATCTATTTTTTTCCATGAATCTAGTAATTATCATGAATCAATAGAGGGGGTGGCTAACACTTATTATACGTTGACTACTAACTAAGGAGTGTTATCACAAGTTGAGTAAAAATGATTCTAACGTCGCTGCAAAATCAAAAAAGACAGGTATCCAAACAGAAAGAAAATTATTTGGGATTGGGATCTTGTATTTACTGCCAGCGCTTTTGCTACTAGGTGTATTTTTATTTTACCCGATGTTTCGTACACTTTATTTCAGCTTTTTTGAAGTTGGCGGGGGTGGTGTCATTCAAGGATTTGTCGGGTGGGAGCACTACGCAGATCTATTCCAATCCTCAGAATTCAGAAAAAGCATGATGGCTACTCTATTATTTGTACTATATACCGTACCCGCTGAAATTGTAATAGCTTTATTTCTAGCTGTTATAGCTAGTGAAAAATTGAAGGGGATTGGATTTTTCCGTACAATTTTCGCGTCAACATTAGGTGTTTCAGTTGCCGCTGGTGCCACCATATTTTTATTTTTATTCCATCCTTCACTAGGTGTTCTAAACAATATGCTTGGGGCTTTCGGAATAAATGGCGTTGACTGGTTAACCAATTCAAAATGGGCCTTAGTCTCTGTCGCCATAACTACAATTTGGATGCATATAGGTATTAATTTCATTATTTTACTAGGTGGTATTCAAAATGTATCAAGAGAGTTGTATGAAAGCGCAGAAATTGATGGGGCAGGTTATTGGGCACGGTTATTCAAGATTACTATTCCCATGCTCTCCCCGGTATTATTTTTTGTAACTATAATTGCTGTTATCGGCTCCTTTCAGACCTTTGGACAGATTGATATTTTAACAGGTGGAGGTCCTGCTGGCGCCACAAATATAATTGTATATTCCATCTACCAGGAAGCATTCTCTTATGGAAACTTTGGATATGCAAGTGCACAGGCGATTATTTTATTTATAATCATTTTATTTGTAACCATTATTCAATTTAGGGTAGGCGAAAAGAAGGTGCATTATCAATGATAAGAAAACTACTCATGTATACATTGCTGATCTTCTCGGCACTCGTTCTCTTCTTTCCGCTTTTATATGCTGTTTCAGCAAGCTTAATGCAGCCACAAGAAATCTATGCAGGTAAACTGTTACCATCCTCGATAAGCTTTGACGCTTACAAAGATGTATTTAGCAGAATCCCTTTGCTGCATTACTTAACAGTCAGCTTTATCATGTCCTTTATTGTAATGGTAGGACAATTAATTGTTTGCAGCTTATCTGCATATGCATTCGTCTTTATTCCCTTTAAAGGAAGAGACCTTATTTTCTTCTTGTTTTTAGCAACTATGTTAATTCCTTGGGAAGCTACTGTTATTCCAAACTTTATGACGATCCTGAATTTGGGTTGGCTTAATACGTATCAAGGGCTAACCTTTCCATTTTTCGCTCTTCCATTTGGTATTTTTTTATTAAGACAGCATTTTTTAACGATACCGAAAGAGCTTTGGGAGTCAGCACAAATGGATGGTTGTTCCAGATTCCGTTTTTACTTAAGATTTGCATTACCTTTATCCAAGTCTTCTTTAAGTGCTTTAGCCATATATGGATTTCTAACTACATGGAACAAGTATTTGTGGCCACTATTAGTAACAAACACCGACGCCGTTCGTCCTGTGCAAATTGGACTTAAAATGTTAATTGCAAACGAAAGTTCATCTGCCTGGAACGTTGTAATGGCCGCGGTGGTCGCCATACTTATTCCGACATTATTCCTGTTATTTATAGGAATTAAATACATTAGAGAGGGTCTGACTGCTGGAGCATTAAAAGGATAAAAATTTGAAAGGGGATATTTAAATGAAAAAATTAGTTAGCGGTTTGTTAATTTTATTGTTGGCTCTCGTTGTAGTTGCTTGTAGTAATGATGGAGAAGCAGAGACTGATGAGAATGGCGGTACAGATGGCGAAAAGAAAGAAATAACATTCTGGCACGCGATGAGTGGCAGTAATGGGGAAGCAATTGAGGACATGGTTAATCAATTTAACGAGCAGTCGGATACAGTGTCTGTCGAAGCAATTTATCAGGGAAGCTATGATGACTCCTTAACCAAATTGCGTGCAGTAGGTGGCTCATCAGAAGCGCCCGCCATTGTACAAGTATTTGAAATCGGTACAAAGTACATGAGTGAAAGTGGATTTATTACACCAATGCAAGATTTTATTGACAATGACGATTTTGATCCATCTATCTTAGAACCTAATATTCTATCTTACTATGAATTAGATGGGCAGTTATACTCAATGCCTTTTAACACATCAAATGCTGTCATGTTCTATAACAAGGATATGTTTGAAGAGGCTGGACTGGATCTGGAAAACCCTCCAAGCAGTTTTAGTGAAATGAAGGATGCATCTGAACAAATCGCAAGCAGCACAGATGCTTATGGTTTTACAATGGCAACAATTGGTTGGTTCTTTGAACAGTTAATGGCGAACCAGGGTGCCGACTATTTAGACAATGATAATGGCCGTGGTGGCGATGCTACTGAAGCATTGGTAAACTCTCAGGAAGGCCTTAATATTTTTAACTGGTTAAATGAAATGAATGAAGCAGATAC
Source organism: Virgibacillus tibetensis (assembly GCF_036026595.1). Lineage (NCBI taxonomy): Bacteria > Bacillati > Bacillota > Bacilli > Caryophanales > Bacillaceae > Virgibacillus > Virgibacillus tibetensis. Next base: position 724,261 of record NZ_JARZFX010000002.1, read on the forward strand.
GTTTACAAACTACGGCAGCAACTGGGAAGATCCACGTGGTCCTTTCTTTGCTGGGCAAGTAGCAATGTACCTTGATTCTACTGCTAATACTGCAGAAGTTATTAAAAATTCCTCATTCGAAGTTGGAACTGCATTCCTTCCAGCAGCTGACGGGATTGAACCACAGGGTGTAGTTGTTGGTGGAGCATCATTATGGATTACCAATCAGGTTCCTGAAGAGGATCAAGAAGCTGCATGGGAATTCATCAAATTTACTACAAATGCAGATGTTCAAGCAAAATGGGCTGCTGCAACTGGGTACTTCCCGATTACTCCAGCAGCATATGATGAACAAACATTGCTGGATGTCTATGAAGAATATCCACAATTTACAACTGCTGTTGATCAGTTGGAAAATACTACGCAAAGCTCTGCTACTTCAGGTGCATTAACCGAAGTACTGCCTGAAGCCAGGAAGATCATTGAAACTGCACTCGGCGAGATGTATGAAGGCAGAGATCCACAAGAAGCACTGGATGATGCAGCAGACAAGATTACTAATGCTTTAGATTAAGAGGAGTGTACGTAGATTGGTCTTAAATTTTGCACACAGGGGCTCTTTAACAGAAGCCCCTGAAAATACATTACCCGCAATAAAGAAAGCTGTTGAGCATAACGCAAAAGCTATTGAATTAGATGTACAGCTGACTAAGGATAATCAGCTTGTAGTCATTCATGATCATACGTTCTCCAGATTTAATAAAGAGGCCGGTGGTTTAATTAAGGATTATACGCTTTCCGAGATTAAGAAAATCGATGTTGGTTCTTCCTTTTCACAAAATTATAAGGGAGTCACATTAGCAACGCTGGAAGAAATTCTGGAAGTAGTTCCAAAGGAAACTCTTTTAAATATAGAAATTAAAAATATTCCTGTCATTTATCAGGGTATTGAGGAAATTTTAGTGGAATCTTTGGACCAGCATAATCGTCTGGATAATATTATTATTTCTTCATTTGATCATGTTGCACTGGAAAAATTTCAAAATATAGTCCCTGCTATCCCTCTTGGTCTGCTATTCTATTACAGAATTTTAAAGCCATGGGAATACGCTAAAAATTGCGGATTAGATATCAGCAGTGTACATCCTCATGTATCTTATACGGATAAGGAATTTATAGAGGAGTTTCATAAGCTCGGTTGCAAGGTTTACCCCTATACAGTAAATAAAGAAAATGATTACAATCACCTAATCGAATTAGGTGTTGATGGCGTGTTTTCTAACAATCCACGAATCTTTAAAAAATAATACGTACTTGAGTAAAGCCTTACTTTCTGTAAGGCTTTATTTCATAGTTACACCGCTTAATAATATGATAAAATTGAATTCAATAACCAACAGTGGGTGATTAGTATTGAATAAAAAACAGTTATATAGTTGCTTATTATTTATCCTGCTAATGGGATGTGCTGATCAGACACCCAACAGCATGGAGAATGCTGTTCCTGCTGTCTCCAGCGAATATGACGACAGCTCCTTACTTTCTCCCAATCGGATACTGAATATAGCCCACCGTGGAGCTTCAGGGCACTCCCCTGAACATACTCTGACAGCTTATAAAACTGGCGAAGAGATGATTGGTGACTATATAGAAATAGATTTACAGATGACAAAGGATGGCCAGTTAATTGCCATGCATGATATGGAGGTTTCACGGACAACCGATAGTGAGGGAAAAGTTCAGGATTTTACGCTGGATGAAATTAAAGAGCTTGATGCTGGCTCATGGTTTAACGAGGAAAATCCCGAGTTAGCCCAACCTGTATTCAGCAATGTGACTGTCCCCTCTCTTGATGAAATAATTGAGACTTTTGGCAGTAATTCAAACTATTATATTGAAACTAAAAACCCTGATGTGTACCCGGATATGATGAAAGAATTGATTAAAACGCTGAATAAATACGATTTAGTTGGTGAAGATGCGCGTGAAGGAAAAGTAATCATACAATCTTTTAGTGAAGAAAGTTTAATCGAAGCAAATCAGTTAGACCCCTCTATCCCATTAATACAACTAATAAGCTATCAAAAAACTGCGGCGATATCGAATAAGGAAATTAATAGGATCAAAGAATACGCAATTGGCATTGGGGCAAATTATCACCATTTAACGAAAGAGTATGTTTCCAAAGTCCGCAGTGCGGGGTTATTACTTCATCCCTATACAGTTAATGAACCCGAAGATATGAAACGACTAATCGATTGGGGAGTAACTGGAATGTTCACAGACTACCCTGACAGATTGAGTAACGTGCTTAGGGAAATAGAAGATAAGGAAATATAACTTTCTAATTTCCAAGCTAAAAACCTCGGCCCTAAACCGAGGTTTTCAATTTATCCATTCATCTTATCAGGTAACGCAAGTATTGATTCGATTAATAAGTTTAACTTCCCTTCGATCCGGTGCAGTAAATAAAACGTCACCACGATTGGAAAGCCAACTTCTGTTACGAATTTCACCCAGGTTTCCATTGAGTTTGCCTCCCTTTTGTTTGTACATGATATTTGGCTGATTTGATACTCTGCTCGTGGATGCTCTCTCCTGAGTTGACGCTGCTGTCTCCCGTCTCGGTGCTACTCTCTCCCATTTCCCCATTGCCGTGGCGTCCCATCCCATTCGACACAAGCATCACCGCAACTGTCAATCTAACAAAACAGACCAGAGGCAAGGCCGCTGGTCGTGTTGTTTATTACCTATTCATTATCCCAGTTCAACGTCTTCCACAGTTCGCTCTACTAGGCGGGCGCTCTTCTTAGAAATTAGATCGCCTCCTCCTGATGTGAAAGCGTTTTGTGCTATGAATTCATCCATTGCTGCGTTAACAGCTGCCGAGTCGACTGGTTCAATAGGGTTATCGATGACGTAGGTTACAATTTTTCCATCGTAATTTTCGAATTTAAGCTCAAGCTTTTTCATCACCTGACCTCCCTTCTATTATTTAGTGTAATACGTTAGCCCTGTCTAATATCGTAGCTGTCTCTACGGTGAATATTATATAGAGATAGCTTTTGCAGGCTTACAACAGCGTTTGCTATTGCGTATAACTGATCCGCGTTTGCAGATGTTTTAACGTTGTTAAAGCTTTTCGATTTATAAGCAGGTAAACCTGTTTTTGAATCGACCCCATCGTTAAAAACTAACTGCAATGTTGATTTCATGATATCTGCTACTGCCATGTGTCTCACCTCCCTTTCATAACTACTATCGAAATTATGCAGCAAAAGGGGGCATATAAAGTAAAATTATTTTTATATTTCTTTAAAAAATTATTCTTTTTACTTTTCACTACACATTTAACTAAATTATCTGTAAAATGAAAGTACTAGATAATGAGGAGTTCGACCTATGCCTGAGCAAAAGGGTAATCCAAAAAAGCTACGTTCATTAAAAACGTGGCTCTTATATACTGGAATAGCATTCCTGTTTCTTATCGGGATTGGCGTTGGATACGCTGTCTATTTATACGATAAAACAGAAAATACAATAACTGAGTCTCATGAAGAAGTTGGACGGGATAATGAAATATCCGAACTGCGCGATGGTGATGTGGATCCTGTAGAAGATAATGTTTCTGTACTGTTTTTGGGAGTTGATGCCAACGGGGAACAGGGTGGGGATCGCCGCTCGGACGCCCTCTTATTAGCCACATTTAATAAAGAGGAAAGCTCTGTTAAGCTCCTAACTATTCCGCGTGACTCTTACGTATATATACCAGAAGTTGACTACTATACAAAAATTAATCATGCATTTTCTTATGGTGAGCATCGTGCTTCAATTGAAGCTGTGGAGAGCTTTTTGAAAGTTCCCGTTGATTACTATGTGACAATGAATTTTGAAGGTTTTGTTGAAGTTGTAGATTCATTAGGTGGAATTTCATTTGATGTTCCGTATGAAATGAAAGAATCAAATTCCCAGAATAAAAAAAATACTATTCACTTATATCCTGGTTATCAACAAGTCAATGGTGAAGAAGCTTTAGCACTAGCACGGACGAGAAAGTATGACAGTGATATTGCTCGTGGAAAGCGTCAGCAGGAAATTTTAAAAGAAGTAACAAACAAAGCAACTTCAGCCTCATCCGTATTTAAATTAGAAGATTTAATCGTCGCAGTTGGTTCCAACATGAATACCAACCTCTCTTTTGCAGAGATGAGAAGCTTTCTGTCTTATGGATTAGATGAAAAGTTTTCGATTGAAAAAATTAATCTGGATGGAGATGGTGATTATATGGAAGATGGCATTTGGTATTATCATGTTGAAGAAAATAGCAGAGAAAAAACTCAACGGAAATTACGGAATCATTTGGACCTGGAGGCTCTCAGTGACATAGACCATCTAGTGGAGGACCGAGATTCAACTGAGGACTAAAAATTTGTTTTATCGAACTTTTTTTATAGACAAATTCAAGATTAAAATTAATAAACTACTCCCTCATTATATCGCTGCTCATTTATGCTATTATTATAAAGAGCTTATAAATAGAGGTGAAAACCATTGAAGCGAGTAATTACATACGGAACATTTGATTTGCTCCACTCAGGCCACATCCATATTTTACGGCGCGCAAAGGAGCTTGGAGACTTTCTGATTGTAGGTGTATCTACAGATGAATTTAATGAAATTAAGCATAAAAATGCATATCACTCTTTTGAGGAACGTAAATTTATTTTAGAAGCAATTCGTTATGTGGATATGGTTATTCCAGAACATTCCTGGGAACAAAAAATTGAAGATATAAATAAACATACTATAGATACCTTTGTTATGGGGGATGACTGGAAGGATAAATTTGATTACCTTAAAGAATACTGTCATGTCATCTACTTGCCTAGAACCACTGGGATTTCTACATCAAAAATAAAAGAGGATCTAGTCAGAATTAAAAAAAATTCGACCAATTAGTGAATCTTTCACGCAAATTAAACGTCTATTTATCTAGTGATAATGATTTATTACACATTTGTAATAAAAATTTGATTTACGTAAACAAAGATTCATAGTAGAATAAAGATTAGTTTGTACTAATTTATAAAAGTTTCGGCCCTCATGGTTACCATGTGGAGACAGACTAAAGGAGAAACATTCATGAATAATAATAATAATACCACACATACTCGTATGGTTAAAAGAAAACGAAAAAGAAAGCTTCGTAAGAGAGCTTTATTTATTCTTATCCCAGTACTAATTGCTTTCCTGGGAATCTTATCCTATGGAACGTATCTATATACAAAGGCGGATTCAGTTTTATCCAATTCCTATGAAGATGATGGTAGAGATAAATCAGATCTGAGAGAAGAGAAAGTGGATCCTAGTTCTGATAATGTTTCCGTACTTATTCTTGGTGTAGATGAGAACGATCACAGGGAAAATTCGGGAAACTCGAGAACCGATACGATAATGCTTGCCACCCTGAATATAAAAGATAAAAGTGTTAAGCTGGTGAGTATACCACGGGATACTTACGTGTACATCCCTGAGGTTGGTTACGAAACTAAAATAAACCATGCCCATGCATATGGTGGTCCTCATGCTACAATAGAAACGGTTGAGAGCCTACTCGATATTCCAGTAGATTACTATGTACGAGTAAACTTTCATGCTTTTGTAGATGTTGTAGATTCACTTAATGGTATTACTGTTGAAGTACCTTATGAATTCCGCGAGTCTAATTCTATGGACAAACGTGATGCTATCCATCTATTAGCTGGTGAACAGGTGTTGGATGGTGAAGAAGCACTGGCGCTTGCTCGTACCCGTAAACTTGATAATGACATTCAACGTGGTAAACGTCAGCAAGATATTATCAAAGCAATCGTAAATAAAGCCGTCTCGGTCAATTCAATTTTAAAGTATGATAACATCATTGATGCTATAGGTGAGAATTTGGCAACGAATATGAGCTTCGGTGAAATGAAAAGCTTTATTTCCTATGGAACTAGCGGAAGCGGTATAGACATTGAATCTCTAACACTAGAAGGCTATGATTATCAGCCTGCCGGGACGTACTACTGGCAACTGGATGAAGTAGCACTTACTGAAACTAAGACTCTTTTAAAAGACCATCTAGAGGTTAAAGGTGATTTAATTAATTCAACTGTTGATAACGACAACGTTAACCAAAATGCGGCTGAAGCTCAAAACGAATCAGCACATCCCTATTAAACTAAAAAGCTGCTAATCAACTTTGCGATTAGCAGCTTTTTATATAATTATTTAATCCTGTCTACCTACCCTTTTTATTCCTACTAATCTACGAAGGCCATCTAGCAGCGGTTGACGATTATGAATGGTTACGCCGGCTATTTCTGCTATTAACTGGATCCCTAATATAATTATCACCATGACTACTAAAGACGTTAACAACGTCGCACTATTAAAGATAATTGCCATTAATCCGAAGAACGTACTAAATGCATAGATAATTAACACAGAAGCGCGATGTGAGTACCCCATTTGCATTAACTGGTAATGTATATGCTTTTTATCAGCTGTAGCTATTCCCTGTTTGTTCATTGACCTGCGGATAATAGCAAGGATCGTATCAAAGACTGGAATCGCTATTACGATAATAGGCACAATAAAACTAAAGAATGCCACATTTTTAAATAACCCCAGCATAGCTACTATTGCAATGGAATAACCTAGAAAAAGCGCTCCGGTATCGCCCATAAATATTTTTGCTGGATAGAAATTGTGATACAAAAATCCAAGACAACTACCTATAAGAATTACACTTAAATACACAACTACGATTCTATAATCCATAACAGCCATCACTAGAATACTAGCCAGACCAATGGCAGACACTCCTGCTGCTAAGCCATCCAACCCATCTATCAGATTAATCGCATTAGATGCTGCAAGAATCCAAATTATTGTAAGGACGATACCTAAATTATCTATATATACTGTTCCCATGAACGGAATTGTCAGTTTTTCAATAACTAATCCAGAAGAAACTACTACTATCGCTGCTGCAGTTTGACCAATTAATTTATATAATGCTCTGATTTCAAACAGATCGTCTAGGAAACCTGTAATCAGCATAATACAAGCCCCTATGATAATTGCATTTAATTGATCGTGCACTGGTTGCAGATAAATAAAACCAGCTGCAACACCAATAAATATCGCTAAACCACCCATACTTGGCTTTGTTCCATTGTGCATTTTTCTATTATTATCTGGTTTATCAACCACTTTTATTTTTAATGCTAGTTTTATAATAATTGGAGTCACAAGTAACGATGCTGTACAAGAAATCAGAAATGCTATGACTAGTTCACTTATGTTCCACATACTATCCACCTGCTTTTATCGTTTATTGATCGATATTCTAATTCATTTTACCATATTTGGAGGAAAAGTATAGAGGTCTATAGTATTACTATTTACTAATTCAGTTATTGATAAACCTCGCAAAAAGCAAGTGTAATTCTTTTGAAAAAGAAGTTAGTATGAATAAAACTACTTATAATCTATTTCAAATGGTCTTAAGTTTGAATTTAAATTGAAAAGGGAAGTACTACTAAATATATTGTACATCACAGTGTAAGGAGAGATTATAATGCTAGTTGGTTTCATGAGAAATTACAGAAAACCACTTAAGTTAGCAAGACTTGTAGCAAAAATGAGTAAATGTAATAACGTTGATTTGGTGTATTTTACTGCTGCAGATATAGATATCAATCGAAAAAAAATAAATGGAAAAATACTAGTTAATGATAAGTGGATTACTAAAGAGGTCGGTATACCAGCTTTTATCGATATTTCAGCATTATGTTTTAAATATAAAGAAGAAGTACAATTTCTAAGGGAAAATAGCATATTATCAACAGAAAGATTACCGTCTAAATATAAAGTAGATAAAAAAATTAAACGTGATGGTGAGTTTTCTCATCTTATAATTCCTTCAGGTACATTTACAAACTTTAATGACTTTCACGAATTTCTGGAACATCATGTTCAGATTGTTTTGAAGCCGAAAAATGGACAGAAAGGTGAAGGAATTTATATGCTATCCAAAAATGAAAGTGACTACACATTAAGTTACAAAAATGATGAAACACAAATATCCAAAGAAGTGTTAGAGAATTTCTTTGAAGAAGAAATTAACAAGGAGAAGTACATTTTCCAAAAATTTATTAATTCTAGAAGTAAAACTGGCGACCCATTCGATTGCCGTATTCGATTAGAAAAGAATGGAAATGGGAAATGGGGGGTGGCTATAAACCTTGTCAGAATTGGCACGGGGCAAAAGGTTGTATCAAATGTTAGCCAAGGTGGAAGCGTAAATAAGTTAAATTCTTTCTTAAGAAATAACTTTGAAGATAAACAGGATGTAATTAAAACTAGGATAGTAGATTTAGCTAAAACATTTCCATATAAGTTGGAAAGATTATTTAATCGCCGGTTCACTTCTTTAGGACTGGATATCGGCATTGATCGGGATGGTAACCTTTATTTATTTGAGATAAATACTGCACCTGGTGATGAATTTGCATTGGGTGAAATAGCTTTGTTAAAATCAGAATACTATGACTATATGCTTAATAAGGCATATAAAAGAGCTAATTAGAAAAAATACTAGAAACAGCTAGAGAAACAATTTGGTCTTGGTCTCTAAAAATAATTAAACCTTGTTTTTGCAAGCTTCCATATATAAACAGCTTAGGTCCTGGGGGGAACCTAAGCTGTTTTAAAGTTAGTCAATATTATTTTTTATACTCTGGTACATCTAAGTACACATTTGTTATTCCTAGATCTTGATAAAGGTTATACATAGTGTTTATTTGTTTTGATGCCCAACCAATATCTGTGGCGTATTGATGAGCGGCTTGACCACTAATATCCATTGCTGCAGGATTCCAACGCATTTTATATAAGGTATTTTGTCCTGATTTCACATAATTGTTACCTATGAATCTAGCGCCACCGATAATTGCATCCTCTAGTGTAAACCAACCTAATTCATAAGCACGAAATGCTCCACCTTGATACGCATTGCCATCTACTGCACCAATACCAAACATATTATGTGTGGTCTTTATGGCTGTCAAACTATTTTTGTTACTTGATGTAACTAAAACTAGTTTTCCATCCTTATCTTTTCCTACTTCAATTCCTTCAGCCAATGGTGATGTACCATTACCAGTTTCTAATAGTGCGTGGGATAATAGGTATACATCACTTACACCATGAATCCTACTAGCATCAATAAATGCTTGTCCCTTACCCTCAAGTACTCCTTTACCTTTAAGAAAGGTATTTAAAATCGTGACTGAAGTATCACTAGTTCTCGAAAGATCCAAAAACTGGAACCTTGTTTTTTCATCGTCGATGAAGTTACTTGGATTTAAATAATATAAGACATCATCCTGACTTGCGTCAACCCATTGACCGTGCGTGAATTCGATTTGATACCAACCATTAACTTCGCTTAATATGTTGACTTTTGTACCGTTTGCTAGAGTTCCTACTATTTTTTTCGATCCTCCAGGACCAGACCTAACATTTAAAAGACTTGCAGTAACCTCATTATTTTTGATGTATATTGAAGAAACATATGCATATTTTTTATCCGTTTGAGGTGGTGGGTCTTTTATCTGCATTTGGATATTTAAGGCCTCTTTCAGAGATAGATCATATTTCGTGTATTTTGTAGCTTTCACAGCTACAGCAAGTACTGCTAATGTTACCTCATCTGCTATTCCACTGACCGGTAAATCATAGTCTGCTTGGAATTGTCTCAAGCGGGTATCCGTCCAATTACCAAAATAATCAGTAAGAGAGATACCGTCATAACCTAATGCATTAAGATCTTTTTTAAGTTCAATAGCATCTGGATGACTTTTCCCTAATTGAAGTGGACTTGCTAATACTTCGTTAATTTTAGCGAAAGTCGGATCGTCAGCTATACCATTGACCCTTAGTCCATAATATACCTGAAACTCAGTAACTTTCCTTGCAGTAAGATCTCCATATAAGTTAGTAACCTTAATATTACCAAAACCAAGTCTATTGAGATTTTCCTTTAGATGAATAGTGCCCTCATGTCGCTCCCCTTCTTGGAAGGGACTAGATAAAATTTCTTCTATCTTTTGAAAAGTCCGTTCATCGGCAATCCCATTAACCTTTAATCCATAATAATCTTGGAAGTTCCTTACTTGTTGTTCAGTAAACGATCCATAAAGAGTACTTATAGATATATAACCAAAACCTAGCTTATTAAGATTTTCTTTTAGTTTAATAGTATCATTATGTCGTTCCCCTTCTTGGAAGGGACTTTCTACCAAGCTAGTTATCTTCTTTAAAGTATCATAATCGGCTCTTCCTGTTACATTTAAACCATAATAGTTTTGAAGCTCTCTTACCCGTTGAGCTGTAAAGTTGTCATAAACGTCACTAATGCTTATTTCACCAAAACCTATTCCATTCAGCTGATTTTTTAGCTCGATAATACTGGTGTGTTTAGAACCCTGTTGAAATATGTCCTCCAAAACTTTGTCAATTGTTTTAATAGTCATTTCTTCAGCAATCCCACTAACAGGTAAGTTATGGTCTCGTTGGAATTGTTTTACTTTCAGTTCTGTAAAGTTTCCATATAACTCTGTAACCGATATATTACCATAGCCAATCCAGTTCAATTTATACTTTAGGTCTGCTGTTTCTTCATTTTTTCTATTTATTTGAAACGGACTATCTAATATCTGGTCAATTTTATTAAAAGTAGCTGTATCAACTTTCCCCGTTACATTCAAACCATAATATGCCTGGAAGTCCTTTACTTTCTTCTCAGTGTAGCTTCCATATAATGTAGTAACACTGATATAGCCAAAACCTAAACGATTCAGATTTTCCTTTAAATCTATTATCCCTGGATGACGCTCTCCTTGTTGAAAGCCTGAAGT
>NZ_JARZFX010000020.1:0-49536 GCF_036026595.1 Virgibacillus tibetensis
TCTGGTAGTTATAGCGAAGAGGTCACACCTGTTCCCATCCCGAACACAGAAGTTAAGCTCTCCAGCGCCGATGGTAGTTGGGACTTTGTCCCTGCAAGAGTAGGACGCCGCCAGGCTCTTTTTTTTATACTTTTATTGTATAAAAAAACATAACTAAACACATATTAATTAATGTTCTTTATTTAACCTACACATTTAGATTATTCTATAAGAAAGTTTCTATAAAGCCTCTTATTTGAATAATAATTCTACTTGAGATACGATAGTATCGATGTGACTAAACTTAAGAACCTGTTTACTGCAATGAAAAAACACATTTAGATTATCCCACAGTAGCTTGACCGTCCTCATCTTTGAAAAACATCGATGCAGGTCATGTGAGGAGTGGGACATCACCGAGTGATCTTGCAACACGACGAACACAACCAAATTAGATTGTACTGCAATGAAAAGCACATTATGATTATTCCACAGTAGCTCAGTGGTAGAGCAATCGGCTGTTAACCGATCGGTCGTAGGTTCGAGTCCTACCTGTGGAGCCATTTTTATGCACATTTATGCTTCCATAGCTCAGCAGGTAGAGTACTTCCATGGTAAGGAAGGGGTCAGCGGTTCGAATCCGCTTGGAAGCTTACCTTTTAAACGTTGATATGAAGCGATTCCTGATGAATTTGGGAGTCGCTTCTTTTGTTGTTTGAGCTATTCTGCCGACATTTTTCCGTCAAAGTCCTGTTTTTCGTTGGTTTTTGGTGGTTCATCCTGTTTTATAATTTACTGTATAATACCTCTGCCGATTTTGCAGTTACAAGTTCGTCCACTGTTTGAGCGCGATGGCTGACTGGAAGTATTAGCAAAAGAGCATTTGGTACACGAGATAAACGCCGAGTAGGGCGTATTTTTTATGTCGGATTTAAGGGTGTCGAGATTGCCAAATTACAAAGGATGTGGAAAACATGAAAGAGTTCATGAATATCATGACAGACGTTAAGTTATCGTTTGACGACAGAAAGACTCCTTAAAATAGCGTAGTAATTAGTAGGATGTTCAAAAATAGAAAATTTCGTTCTTTACACGGTCAAGACAATATTTGAATACGTAGGACTTATGGATTGTTGACTTTAACAAATGTCAACAATTTTTATGATTAAATAACCAGAAAATATTACAAAAAGAAATACCAAAGTCCTTGTTTTTCCTATTTCCAGAAATTGTAGTACTAAATATTCGTTTTAAAACAGGAGTAAAAAATCATTTTTTTGTTATTTTAAAATTTAAATTAATCCAAAAGCATTGTATTATCAACATTTTACTACATATCAGGCCTTTAACCTATGTAATAATCAAGGAAAAATTATTACTATTCTACCAATTGTGAAAATTCAGTTTTAAATCGACCATAATTGACATATTTCCTGCCTGCCTTCTATTACACTTACATTAACAACTCGGATTTTACAAATAGTACCACTGACCACTGAGAACCTAAATTTATAGAAAGGAGACAGAGGAGTTTTTTGTACAAAAAACAAGGAGGAGATTTATTATGGTAAAAGTAGCAATTGGAGCAGGTCATGGTTATTATACACCGGGGAAAAGATCGCCAGCAGATGAAAGGGAATGGTCATTTAATAACAAGGTGGTAGTAGCTGCAATGATGTATTTGAATGGGTACGAAAATGTATCTATTATTCGTCTTGATGATCCAACAGGAAATACAGATGTGCCTTTAAGTGATCGTACTAATAATGCGAATAATGCTAATGCGGATATTTTGGTATCATACCACCATAACGCATATACTGGAGAATGGGGATCTTGGACTGGAACAGAAACGTATCATTATCCTGGTTCTTCTTCAGGGTACTCTTTAGCACAAAAAGTTCACCCTGGAATAGTTGGATCAATGGGACTTCGTGATCGTGGCATTAAGAATGAAAATTTCTACATGCTACGAGAATCAAACATGCCAGCAATTCTTATCGAAGGTGGGTTTATGGATTCTACGATTGATATTCAAAAGATGCGTGATGATACTGTGCTAGATAATACTGGTAAAGCATTAGCAGATGCTATCGCATCACACTTCGGGCTAGAAAAGAAAAGCAGTGGAGATGCATTTATAGAGATCATCACAGACTCCCTATGGACATACAACACACCTGATTGGGATGATAAGGCTGTCATCGTAAGTAGAGGGGAAGTGTTTACCGTAATTCGGGACAAGTTCCCAGTTGGCGGCGGTCATATGTATCAAATCAAGAGTGGCTTGTATATCACTGCGAACACTAATTATGTAAGGTATTATACTAAGTAAAATACTGCCCTGCCTACAACGTATGCAGGGCTTTTTCTATTCATAATGATTAATAAAACCTGTTTTGTTCCCTGTTGTTACTCAATTGAAAAGGGGGGATATACGTTCATATCTAGTCCAATGAAAACACACCATATATAATGAAGTTTACATATAATCCTCATCCAGCATATCTGCTAATTTTGATCTGCTTCTTCGAGCGCAAATAAAAGGTTGAATACTGGTAAGCATTCCATTTGCATTAATAAAATTTAAAGGAGATAATGCCTAAAGTGGATAATGTTTATCGGTTTTAATGAAGATGCTTCTTAATAGTAAAAGAGGTGATAGAATGCAGATGAAAATGGGGGTTGAGCAGGCAGTGTATGCTGTTCTTTTACTCGATATGCTGCCGGATAAGGCTGTTTTACCTGGAGAAGTAATTAGCCAACAATTGGGGACTTCACCAACATATTTTCAAAAACTGCTAAGGAAGTTAGTCAGTGCGGACTTGATTACTTCTGTACCAGGCGTAAAAGGCGGATTTAAACTAAAGAAAAATCCTGAAGAGATTCGGATATACGATATATACCTTGCCATAGAAGGTCAACAGTCACTTTATTCTACAAGCGGTATTCTTGATGACATGCTTGATTTGGATAAAGAAGATAGATGTTGCTTGTTAGCGGATTTAATGGATGAAGCGGAACAGGCTTGGAAATCTGTACTAAAGCGTGAAACAATTGCGTCTTTATCTAATAAGATACATTCAGATCGCTTTCAAGTACAGGTAGAAGGATTACAAACATGGTTAAAGGAAAAAATGGTTATATAAGAAAATAAGATGTATTGAGAGGGAAAATACTTGGAGAATTTTCAGTCACATCATGGCTTTTCTCGAACATTTAAAGAAAATAAATTAACACTTGGATTAATATTTCCTTTGGAAGCTTATTTAGGAAGTTTTCCTACTATGGATTTAGATGCACAAATGAAACTTGCTAAGAAAGTAGAAGAACTGGGGTTTGCTGCCCTATTTGTCAGGGATTCTCCGCTTTATGATCCAAACTTTGGTGATGTTGGAGGACTTTACGATCCTTGGATGTTTCTAACGTACGTAGCAGCCCATACTGATAAAATAGCGCTAGGAACATCAAGTATTGTCACAACGCTAAGACATCCGCTCCATACAGCAAAATCAGCTGCTTCGCTTGACATCATGTCTTTCCAACGTTTTTTATTTGGCGCTGCAACAGGGGACCGTCCTATTGAATTTCCAGCATTTAAAGTGAATCATAATGAAAAGGCTGCATTATTTAGGGAATCGATAAAAGTAATGAAAAAGGTATGGAAAGAATCATTTCCGCAAATTCAGACTGAAAGTGTTGACCTAACTCAGGGTGATATTGTTCCAAAACCTGGTTTGTCTGACATTCCTGTTTTTGGAACAGGCTATTCTGGTCAGTCGATTGAATGGTTAGCACAACATACAGATGGTTGGCTATTTTATGCGCAGGAAGTTAAAGGTCAGCGTGAGCTTATTAAAAAATGGCAAGAGGCAGCTGGCGGATTCAAGCCATTTGCCCAAGCAGTCTCCATCGATTTATCAGAGCGCCCAAACGAAGCGCCAAAACCGATGAGCACGGGATTTAGATCTGGGCATAAGTTTTTGATTGATTATCTTTATGCCTATCAGGGTGCAGGGGTTAATCATATGATGTTTTCACTGAAATATGGGAGGCGACCAGCGGAAGAAGTGATACAGGAATTGGGTGAGTATGTACTGCCACATTTTCCAACAATAACGATGTAAAGATTACGCCTATGAATAATTGGTGAAATAAATAATAAGTAAAGGAGAAAAAAGATGATTCAAGGTTTAGACCGTATTAATGAGTTAGCAAAGAAACAACGTGAAGCGGGTTTAACAAATGCCGAAAAAGTGGAGCAGCAAGTATTGCGTGAAGACTATTTACGTCAAATCCGCGGTCAGGTTCTACACACTTTTTCAGGACTGACAGTGATTGATCCACTTGGGACTGATGTGACACCGGAAAAACTTCGGAAAGAGCAGGAAGCAAATAAAGAGTAAATAATTAATTAAGATATAAGAAAGGGTGTTTATACATGAAATTAAGCGTACTGGATCAAGCGCCTGTTACTAGTGGAAATACCGCTGTAGATGCATTGAAAAAAGCGGAAGAATTGGCTGTATTGGCAGATGAATTAGGCTACCACCGAATGTGGATGGCAGAGCACCACGGAACAAAAGCTTTTGTCAGTTCAGCACCGGAAGTGACGTTAGCTCGGCTGGCAGCTAAAACAAACAATATTCGAATTGGTACGGGTGGCGTGATGATGATGCATTATTCGCCTTTAAAACTAGCCGAAGTTTTCAAAACACTTAGTGCCTTTTCACCTGGCCGGATTGATTTTGGTGTGGGTCGTGCTCCAGGAGGGGATAGAAACGCTATGTATGCTTTATCAGAAGGACGCCAACCAATGTTAAACAATATGTATGAAAAGTTTGGAACAGCATTAAAAATGATCAATGATGAAGTACCGGAAGATAGCTTGTACTCGATGGTTGCAGCTCCAACTCAAATAACTCTGCCAGAAGCTTGGATGCTGGGATCAAGTGGAAACAGTGCAATAAAAACTGCACAATTGGGCGTTGGCTATTCCTTTGCGCAATTTTTCAATGGGGAGATGTCCAAAGAGATATTAGATGCATACAAACATCACTTTCAGCCTTCCGCATTTATGGAGAATCCGGAAATTAATGTCGCCTACATGGTAACAACCGCTGAAACAAAGGAAGAAGCTGAGTTTGAAGCGGGACCACAGGATATTGCCCGTTTGTGGCTGATGAAAGGGAAAATCAGTCAATCGTTAACACCTGAAGAAGCTCAAGATTATCCATTAACTGAATTGGATCGTATGACCATTCAAGAAAATCGTAAGTTGCATATAGTTGGATCAGCAAAGGAAGTCGCAACCCAATTACAAGCTGAACAAGCACAATATGGATTTGATGAAGCAATGATCTGCAGTATCCCTCATTCACAGGGGAAACGTTTGGAGGTTTATCGCTTGTTGGCGCGGGAACTATTTTAAAGTAGAAAACGGAAAGCACTTTGAACGTGCTTTTCTGTTTTTAATTGCCAAAAAAAAGATTTCCAATAAAAAAAGGTGTGAGTACCAAATGGCACCTATTTATTCTGGAAAACGCCTGCCCGCGTTGCAGGTAATACGGAACTTAGAAGCAGATTTATATATAATTTAATTAAAACTAAAACTCTTATTGAAGATGTTTATTTTTTTGTGTTACAATACGAACATAAGTTCCTTTTGATATATAATTATGAAGTTTTACAAATGAGGAGAGAGTAAAATGAGCGTAAATAACACAGGTATAACGCGGGTGAAAGAAAAGGTTAAAGTGCTTAGACATTTGTGGAAAGATAAGGATGTTAGGGATCAGAGCCATCATAAGGTGCCAGATATCAATAGTAGGCTGTTATTAGCGATACATAATGAGTTGACAGTAGAAATAAAACACTATAATGGCCGTGATTTCCTAACCAGTAAAGGGAAGTTAGCAAAAGTAGATCAGAGGGATATTAGGCTGAATAACAATAAAGAAATTAAAATGGATAACATTCTGAGTGTCTATATAGAATAATTCCTCTATATCGAGGGATATAGTTTTTATGGGAAACAGTTAAACTGTGTTTCTTCCTATATACAAATCAGTTAAATTCAAATCCTATAGAATTAATGGGATAAGAATGAAGGTTAGAACTTATTTTGATTGCTTATTTTTCTTTATAGATAAAAAGTTTAAGAACCCCAAACTGCCCTATAAAAACAACCAAACCCAATAAACATAAATTAATATAATACCAAATCCCATCTCCGAGTACGTCAAAAAGTGTATCAGCTGTTGGGGTGTTAGATAGAAATAAGTAATTCGAGTTCAAGGTAGGATTAATTAGAAAGCCTATTATAGCAGCATATATAAGCAAATAACCGTAAGCTTCTAAAGTATATTTAACTGTGATCTTAACAGAGCTGCTCAACAAGAGAAAGATACTCGCAAATGATAGTACAATATGGTGTATAAAAAAGTGCCAGAAACGAAAGTGCGTGTAGTTATAAGTTAATTCAGGAGTAACAATTGCTAATAAAGCAGGTAAGAATCCAATGAAAAAAGAAATAGTGATTATTTTTTTGTTGTAAGTGGCAAGCCCTATAATTACGATTATGCCTGCTATGCTGCAAAGATGCAGGGGTAAGCTTTCTCCTGCACTCCATGACCCATTGACTACGCTCCATGTTTGATAGGATAGTTCTGATAAAGTTAATGTAACTATTATAGACCATCTAAAAACATTTAGTAAAAGATCACTCTCAGCGTACTTTTTATAAGTTATTAGTAATATAACGAGAGCGACTATATAGATTAAGATCATAGCAATGTGACTGAAGCTAAAAGGGATAAAGTGCTCGTTGCTTATCTTACCAAACCACTCTTCCATATATCTTCCCTCCCCAACATTATAAAAAAAGACGCTTTAACACAATTTCGTGTAATATAGCGTCTGTGTCTTTGTATGAAACTGGAAGAATATTAGCCGCCGATAATATGGTAGCCGGAATCAACGTGTAATACTTCCCCCGTTATTCCCCTGGATAACTCACTCATGAAGAATAAAGTTGCATCCCCAACTTGATCCTGATCCACATTTCGACGTAATGGGGCTTTTTCTTCAATTACTCCAGCTTTTTCATTAAACCCTGAAACACCTTTAGCTGATAACGTACGTATAGGGCCTGCTGAAACCGCATTTACTCGGATCCCGTGTTTGCCTACATCTTCTGCTAAATACATCACACTGGCTTCTAAAGAAGCTTTTGCAACACCCATAACATTATAACCAGGAATTACGCGCTCAGATCCCAGATACGTTTGTGTAACGATGCTGCCACCTTCTGTCATTAGTTCTTTGGCAGCTTTCGTAACAGCTACTAGTGAATATGCGCTAATTTCCTGTGCTAATAAAAAGCCATCACGCGAAGTATCTAAAAATTCCCCTTTTAGATCATCCCGGTTTGCGAAAGCAACAGAGTGAACAACCCCGTGAATAACGCCCACATTCTTTTTGATTTCAGAAAACGCATCATTAATACTCTCGTCACTTGCCACATCACACGATACAATTAACTTTGCACTTACTTCATTTTTTTCAAGTAGCTTTGTTAATTTCTGGTATGACCTTTCTTGTCTGTTTGTGAAAATTAAATTAGCTCCTGCATTATGTAATGATTTAGTTATGCCCCAAGCTATACTTCTTTCATTTGCTACTCCCATGATTACTATATTTTTACCTTGTAGTAAATTTGACATGTGTGCACCTCCAAAAAGTCTTTTGTATATTATAACCTAATTGTTTCTTATAAAGAAACTAAAGCATTGAATGTATATTTACTAAAGGAGTGGCAGTGTTTCAATAAGATATGACAGCTTAAAAAAACAAATGTAGCCAGGTTATAAAAAATTAAATAAAAATATTCTTTTTTCCCCTTTACAAAGCTTGCATAACTGGTTATAATAAAATTCGTTGCTTTGCGACAAGAACATTCATTTAAAGTTTATTATTTGATGGCCCGTTGGTCAAGTGGTTAAGACACCGCCCTTTCACGGCGGTATCACGGGTTCGAATCCCGTACGGGTCACCAACATGGAGGATTAGCTCAGCTGGGAGAGCACCTGCCTTACAAGCAGGGGGTCGCAGGTTCGAGCCCTGCATCCTCCACCATTTATTTTTGCCGGCCTAGCTCAACTGGTAGAGCAACTGACTTGTAATCAGTAGGTTGGGGGTTCAAGTCCTCTGGCCGGCACCATTTTAATTAAAATATTTTATTGTATAATAAAATAATTATAGTTAACAATACGGAGGGGTAGCGAAGTGGCTAAACGCGGCGGACTGTAAATCCGCTCCCTCAGGGTTCGGCAGTTCGAATCTGCCCCCCTCCACCATTATATTGTTGGGCTATAGCCAAGCGGTAAGGCATCGGGTTTTGATCCCGTGTATCCCAGGTTCGAATCCTGGTAGCCCAGCCATTTTTTTATTTTAGGGACCTTTTTATAGTCCAAAATTTTGATTAAAAGTAAGACTATTGTAATGAACGTTCTTTCCAAAAAATAAACAACTATAATAGAATGAGCCATTAGCTGGCCGCTAACATCATAGTATAGCTACTATGTGCAGGCCTGCGAGGAGTGCAGCATCACCGAAATAACGTGCAACACGACGAGCACTCAGATGAACATTCTTTCCAAAAAATAAGCAACTATAATAGAATGAGCCATTAGCTCAGCTGGCAGAGCATCTGACTTTTAATCAGAGGGTCGATGGTTCGAATCCATCATGGCTCACCATTTTTACAGAAATGAAAATTACGGTTAATACATCATACATATAATTTTTTCAAATAAACAAGGTCGTTATGATTGTAGACAACCTTGTTTATTTGCATTTTAGGCCGTTTTTTTACATAATAGATACAGTTATTTTTTTATTATAGGCAGATAAGAAGTGAAACCTGCTAAATGAAGTTTCATTTTATGATTATACATAGGGAAAACATGTTATAATTTGATCATAAAGTACATGTTCTAAAAAAGAGGATAGAAGGCTCGAGAACTTTGATATTTTGTGCCGAGCCTTGTGAATAACCTCATAAATTGAAAGACCTAAATAGTTTGATGCACACGAAGCTTATATACTAATTATATATATAAAAGGGTGATACAGTATGGAAACTTCTAGAATTCCTGGTTTTTATAATATGACTGTTGAAGAACGAAGAGATTTAATTAAGAATATGCATACATTTTCAGAAGAACAAACTGCAGATTTGTATTCGCAGGCACCCTTATCACCTGATACAGCTGATAAAATGATTGAAAATGTCATAGGCACATTTCCTCTTCCACTAGGATTAGGGTTGAATTTCTTAATAAATGGGAAAGAATATGTAATACCAATGGCAATTGAAGAACCATCTGTAGTTGCTTCAGCAAGTTATATTGCTAAGATTGTAAGGAAAGCTGGAGGTTTTACTACTGAGGCTACTGAACGAGTAATGATAGGTCAAATACAAGTAGTAGGATGCCCGGATATTCATGCAGCAAAGGATACACTGTTAAAAGAAAAACAATTATTAATAGAAGATGCTAATGCAGCCTATCCCAGCTTAGTAGCCAGAGGTGGCGGGGCAGAGGATCTGGAAGTAAGAATATTAAATGAAGAGACTGACTCGAAATATGGTCAGATGCTTGTATTGCATTTGTATGTTAATACATGTGACGCAATGGGAGCGAATATCATTAATACAATGGTTGAGTCACTGGCTCCGACCGTTGAGGAATTAACTAAGGGGAAAGTTTATTTGCGAATATTATCAAATTATGCAGATAAATGCCTGGCGCGTGCACGATGTGTAATCCCTCCCGAACTATTGATAACTGGTGAATACTCAGGGGAAGAAGTACGTGATGGTGTAATCCATGCTTATGAGTTTGCTGCGTCAGACCCTTATCGGGCAGTTACGCATAACAAAGGGATAATGAATGGAATTGACCCGATTGTCATTGCAACAGGAAACGACTGGAGAGCAGTTGAAGCAGGAGCCCACGCATATGCAGCACGCCACGGGAAATACAGTTCGATGACAACTTGGTCTGTAGATGAAGCGGGTAATCTTGTTGGGGAACTGGAGCTGCCAATGTCTGTAGGTACGGTGGGTGGTTCAATTCAGGTTCATCCAATAGCAAAGATTTCCCACAGTATATTAGGGGTAGAGTCTGCGCGAGAATTGGCGCAGGTTATTGTGACAGTAGGTTTAGCCCAGAATCTTGGCGCATTAAAAGCATTGGTAACTGATGGAATACAAAAAGGCCATATGGCATTACATTCTCGCTCTGTTGCCATTGCAGCAGGGGCTACTGGGGAGATGATTGATATTATTGCTAGGAAATTAGTTGAAGTAAAAGAAATCCGTGTCGGAAAAGCTAAAGAATTGGTGGAAAATTATACAAAATGAGTGCAGAAAAAGCGACAACTACAGAACAAACAGCTATAGGTATAGCTCATAGTAAACTAATACTGATAGGAGAGCATGCAGTTGTACACGGACAACCTGCCATTGCTATTCCTTTCCCATTAGTTGGGGTTGAGTCAGTTATTGAATATGTTCCAGGATCGGTGAAAATTGACAGTACCTTTTATCATGGCCCACTTGAACATGCTCCTGCTGCTTTAGAAGGGATTGTAAGTTGCATTAAAGGAACGTTAGAGCATCTTCAATTACCATGCAGTGATTTATTAATTCGTATTAAATCGTCAATACCACCAGGCAAGGGACTCGGTTCCAGTGCGTCGGTGGCAATCTCTATTATACGATCTCTATTTGCTTATTCTAATGATCATTATTCAGAAGAAGAGCTATTGAAATTGGCGAATATTGCTGAAACGTTTGCCCACGGTGCACCGAGTGGTATTGACACGATGACCATTACTTCTGAATCACCTGTGTGGTATGAAAAAGAGCATCTCATTGATTTTATAAACTTAAGTGATGACTTTCACTTTGTAGTAGCAGACTCTGGAAGAATCGGCGATACTCGATTAGCAGTCGAATCAGTTGCGGGCTTATTAAAGTCTGCACCGAGGAGAATTCAAAAAAAACTTGACCGGATTGGTGAACTAACTTATCTGGCTAAACATGCACTTGAGAAAAAAGGGAAGCATATTCTAGGTCAGATGTTAAACGAAGCTCAAAAGGAATTGGAAGCTCTAGGAGTAAGTGATGCTGGGCTAGATAGATTAATTCATTTTGCTCGTAAGGAAGGTGCACTAGGTGCCAAACTTACAGGTGGTGGTAATGGCGGCTGCATTATTGCATTAGCCCAAAATGAAGTTCACTCCAGGCAGCTCGCGGAAAAGTTAAGAAAATTTGGAGCGCATGCTGTGTGGCCATTTGTCTTAAAAAAACAAGAATAGAATGTAAGTACTGAGATAGAGAGATGTGCAAAGGGGATAAACAATTGAAGTGTACAGCTAAAGCTCATACAAATATTGCCTTGATAAAATATTGGGGAAAACGTAATGAATCAATCATACTACCAACTAACAGCAGCTTATCTCTAACGTTGGACGGATTTTATACAACAACAACCGTAGACTTTCGAGAAGAATTATCAAAAGACGAATTCTTCCTGAACGATCAATTGGTTTCAGGCGAGCAGTATAATCGCGTTACGACTTTTCTTGATCTAATTCGCACTTATGCTGGGAAGAAGCTGTATGCCACTATTCATTCCATAAATGAAGTCCCTACTGCTGCTGGCTTTGCATCATCAGCATCTGGCTTTGCAGCCCTGGCTGCTGCTGGTGCAAATGCAATCGGGCTGCAGCTTACGGATCGAGAACTTTCTATGCTTACACGCCAAGGATCAGGTTCTGCATGCCGCTCTATATATGGTGGATTTGCTGAATGGGAAATGGGTATGAAGGATGATGGGTCTGATTCATTTGCCGTTCCTATTGCACCAGCCGATTATTGGGATGTACGAGTTGCTGCAGTTGTTTTATCTTCCACGATGAAAAAAGTTTCTAGTCGGGAAGGTATGAAACGAACAGTGGAAACATCTCCCTTCTATACAGGCTGGATTGACAGTATTCCAAATGACTTGAAACAAATTAAAGAAGGAATTGCTGCTCGTGATTTTGAAAAAGTTGGTCAGATAGCCGAGGCTAATTGCTTAAAGATGCATGCTACTACACTGGGAGCTAACCCTCCTTTTACATATTGGCATGATACTACTTTAGCTGTTATGCAAACCGTGCAATCATTGCGAGACAACGGTATTCCTGCCTATTTTACAATTGATGCCGGACCTAATGTTAAAGTACTATATTTGCCGGAGAACGAAAACGATATTCAAAAGACACTCCGTGGAATACCTGGTGTAACAGATGTGATACTTAGTCGATCAGGTCAAGGAGTAACCTATCTATAGGGGTTGAACCTTATGCCAAATACAACACTAACTGTAAAAGTACCTGGAAAATTGATGGTAGCTGGAGAATTTGCAGTATTACAACCCCACCATAGCTTAGTGGTTATGGCAGTTAATCGTTTTGTATATGCATCGCTTAAACCGAGTGAAGAGAACCGCATAACTTTACAGGATTTCAAACTGAATAACCTTGTATGGGAATATAAAAATAATAGAGTTCAAATACATTCAGGAGACGAGCGAGTTCGTTTTGTAGAAGAGGCAATGACAATCGCACTTACCTACTTAAAAGAGAACACGATTTCTCCTGATCGTTTTATGTTAACGATAAAAAGCGAACTTGATGATATATCTGGGATTAAATACGGACTGGGCTCGAGTGCGGCAGTAGTAACTTCAGTCATTACCGTTATTTTGAAAAAATATCTTACCCATCCTCCAACTGCTCAGTTAATCTTTAAACTTGCGGCTATTTCACATGTGAACGTACAGGGTAATGGATCGGGGGCTGATGTAGCAGCCTCTTCCCACGGTGGATTTCTCAAGTATTCTTCGTTTCAGGCTGAATGGTTGCTAGAATCATATGAGAATAACACCACATTAACAGAACTACTGGAAAAAGAATGGGTTTATTTCTCTCTTAAGCAGATTAAATTACCTGAGAATATCCATGTATGTATTGGTTGGACCGGTAAACCAGCATCGACTGCAAAACTTGTCAACGAAATACTTAAACTGAAAATAGATAATCCTGTTCAATTCAGTCAATTTCTTGAGGATAGTGAAGAGGCCGTTGGAAGCTTTCTGAGAGGTATGGAAGAAGCTGACACACAAACTCTATTAGGTGGAGTTAAGCAAAATAGAAATGCCCTTCGGACGGTAGGAAATAATGCAAATGTTGAAATTGAGACTCCTCTATTAGGTAGGTTATGTGATTTAGCTGAGCAATATGGAGGAGCCGGCAAGCCTTCGGGTGCAGGGGGAGGCGATTGTGGAATTGCCTTTATGCCTTCGCGGGAAAAGGCTGATGCGCTGATGCTAGCATGGGAACAGGCTGGAATCAAACCCTTGATGATCGGTCCCAATGTAAACGGTCCGATAGAAATTTAAAACGATTTAAAAACAGGTATTGACTACCTGTTTTTTTTGAGAGATAAGAAAGAAATTTCCTCTATAAAATCCTCTGACAGCAAGAACCCATCCCCAAGTCCAGTTCCTTCCTGCCTCTTCTAAATCCGCGCCTCCTTTGTTCAAATTGTATATATATGCAAATTAATGTCGGGTTGAGTCATATACCCTTTTTTGGCTAGAATAAAGAGAAAAGGAGGCGCTTAAATGAAAACTAATATATCAATTATAGGTGTACCAATGGATTTAGGGCAAAGCCGCCGTGGAGTTGATATGGGACCAAGTGCATTACGCTATGCCGGTGCTATTGAGAAACTGGAGGAACTAGATTTTCAAATTATTGATTTGGGTGATATTCCTATCAACCGCCCTGCACAAAGTGATCTGAATGATGGAAGTAATTTAAAAAACCTGAAACAAGTAATTGAAGCCAATCAGCAGCTTGGTGATATGGTGGATCAGGAAGTGAAGAAGGGTAATTTCCCATTAATATTTGGGGGAGATCATAGTATTGCAATAGGAAGTTTAGCTGGCGTCTCCAAGCATTATGAAAACTTAGGAGTGATTTGGTATGATGCTCATGGTGACTTGAACTCGGAGGAAACTTCTCCATCAGGCAATATTCATGGGATGCCATTAGCCGTCAGCTTGGGAATAGGCCATGATAACTTAATCAACATATCGAATTACACACCAAAAGTTAAACCTGAAAATATTGTTATTATTGGTGCTAGATCATTGGATCCAGGGGAAAGAGCAGTAATACGTGATAAAGGAATAAAAGTGTTTACTATGCACGAAATAGATCGAATGGGCATGTCACAGGTGATGGAAGAATCAATTGATTATTTGAAAGAGCGTACGGATGGGGTTCATTTAAGTCTTGATCTGGATGGAATCGATCCATCAGAAGCTCCTGGTGTTGGAACTCCCGTGCTTGGTGGAATCACTTATCGGGAAAGTCACTTGGCAATGGAAATGCTGGAAGAGTCGGGGATCATAACTTCAGCAGAGTTTGTCGAAATAAATCCAATATTAGATGAGAAAAATAAAACTGCGACAGTAGCTGTTGCTTTAATGGGTTCCTTATTTGGAGAAAAACTAAAGTAGCATCAGTTGAAATCGAGAGAAGACATTATATGTAAATAAATGTCTTCTTTTTTGTTGTATTAAGGTTTAAAGAAGGGAGTCAGTTGACCAATTAATTTAGTTTTTATTGAACTTGATTCTGGTATTCATTTATAAGTCTGTCCAGTTTTAAGCTAGAGGAGATGACAGCTTCAGAAGTTAATGCATGTGAATGACTTAATGTAATCATTTCTTTACGACATTCTTCAATTTTTTCTAATAATACAGATTTACCCACAAAAGTGCCCTCCTATCTAGTATACTAGTAAAGAAAATACCCAAATCTTAACAATTATAAACCTTTTTTAAAAATGAAACCTTTAGGTCGTCTTACACGTAATATAAATACCGCATGCAGCGGAGGTACCCGTATGGATCAATTAATTAAAGAGAAAATTATGCAGGTTAAAAAGGGAGATCAAACAGCCTTTGAGGATGTTGTCTCATTTTTTCAAAATAGGATTTATCAACATTGTTACCGAATGCTTGGTAATGCACACGAGGCCGAGGACATAGCTCAGGAAGCCTTTATTCGTGCGTATGTGAATATTCACTCGTTTGATGATCGAAGAAAGTTCTCGACATGGTTATACCGGATTGCAACGAATCTAACTATTGATCGAATACGTAAACGAAAACCGGATTATTATCTTGATGCTGAAGTTAAAGGTACAGAAGGTTTAGACATGTACTCACAATTGGCCGATGACAGCCGTTTGCCAGGCGAAGAAGTTGAAAGCTTGGAACTGCAGCGTTATATTCATAAAGAGATATCTGGGCTTCCACCTAAATATCGCAGTATTATTATTTTGCGGTATTTAGAAGAATTTTCCCTTCAGGAGATCAGCGACATCTTAGATATCCCCCTAGGAACAGTGAAAACTAGAATACATCGAGGAAGGGAAGCTTTACGTAAAAAGCTTCGTCACATGTAAAGGAGTGTGAACCAGTTGAAGTGTAATAAGGAATATGCAGAGCTTATGCACGCCTATTTAGATGGAGATCTATCAAGTCAGCAGGAGACCGTTCTGCGTTCACATTTGGAGAACTGTGAAGCTTGCCAGGAGCATTTTCACGAGTTAAGACGAACAATTACTTTAATTCAGAGTGCGGAGCACATCGCTGCTCCAACAAACTTCACAGCAAATGTCATGCGGAATTTGCCTGAAGAAAAGAAAAGAATTAAATATAAACGCTGGTTTAAAGCACACCCGATTGTAACTGCAGCAGCGATATTTTTCATTTTTATGATAAGCGGTGTATTTTCAGCATGGAATCAAGATAGTGAATTAGTAGTTTCTAAACAGGAGAATTTAATTATAAAGGGAGATACCGTCATTGTCCCGGAAGATGTAACAGTAGAGGGAGATCTGCTTGTTAAAAACGGAAATTTAATTATAAAGGGAACGATAAATGGAAATGTTACTTTAATTAACGGGAAGCTAGTTGACGAGACCATTGAGGGTGAAGGTCTCATGGCCTCTGTTGGTGGAGTTAATGGTGAACTTAAACATGTAGATCAACTATTTGAATGGGTTTGGTATAGGGCAAAGACTTTATTCAAAAGTATTTTTTCCTTTTAATGATAGATACAGATACATCTTGACCTGCCGGATAGTGGTATTGCCACATCCGGTTTTTCCATGAGGAGATGTCTGTTTTGAATTGTTATTTCACGTGTAAAATAGGATAATATGTTATAATAGATAGCATTACTATCAATAGAACGGCAGAGTAAATTTTATGTACAGAGGGAAGTGTGAACATGCTTGATGGGGCATTCGATCCGTTAAACCTGCTAAGAATAGGCGTAGATATAGCTCTCGTCTGGTATGTATTATATAAACTAATTATGCTCATCAGAGGAACCAAGGCAATACAGTTACTAAAGGGAATTGTTGTTGTGCTGGCTGTTTGGCTTTTAAGCATAGCATTTAACTTGCAGACGATACAATGGATTACCAATCAGGCTATTGTATGGGGGTTTCTTGTAATCATCATTCTATTCCAGCCAGAATTAAGAAGAGCGCTGGAACAGCTTGGAAGAGGTAATATTTTCTCCAGAAGCGGAAGATCAGAAGAGGAAATCATTGAACAGAACATTGAAGCTATTATACAATCATGCAACTATATGGCTAAGCGGCGAATTGGTGCTTTGATTTCAATTGAACGTGAGACTGGAATTGGTGATTATGCTGAAACAGGTATACCAGTAAATGGGAATTTAACACATCAGTTATTGACAAATATTTTTACACCAAATACGCCTTTGCATGATGGTGCTGTAATTATAAAAAGGGAAGAAATTGTGGCTGCAGCCTGTTATCTCCCTCTATCGGAAAGTCCATTTATTTCAAAGGAACTA
The DNA here is from genome assembly GCF_036026595.1 of Virgibacillus tibetensis. Lineage (NCBI taxonomy): Bacteria > Bacillati > Bacillota > Bacilli > Caryophanales > Bacillaceae > Virgibacillus > Virgibacillus tibetensis. Next base: position 17,005 of record NZ_JARZFX010000020.1, read on the forward strand.
GGAACAAGGCATAGAGCTGCAATGGGTATTAGTGAAGTGACCGATGCTCTGACTATTGTTGTTTCCGAGGAAACTGGAAATATCTCCTGTACAAAAAATGGCGAGCTACATAGAGAATTGGATCAAGAGAGTCTTCGCAGAATATTGACAGAAAATTTAGCAATGACTCCTAAGACCCCTGATAAGAAGTCAAGAAAACGGAGGGGGAGCGATAATGGATAGTTGGTTTGAGCGTAAGTGGTTTGTTCGTCTCATAGCCTTGTCTTTTGCGGTGATTTTATATGTATTTGTAAATGTGGAAATTGACAAATCTCAAACAGACTCGACGTTTTTCCCTGGAAGAGCTGAAGAAATGCAGACACTCGATGATGTACCTGTTAATATACGTATGGACGATGGAGATTACGTTGTCAGTGGCGTTCCTGAATACGTATCTGTTTCGTTGGAAGGTACTCCAAGTGTTCTTACTCCTGTAGTAAGACAAAGGAATTTTGAAGTTTATGTTGACTTGGAAGGGCTTGAAGAGGGGGACCACGTAGTTGAAATTGAACACTCCAATATATCAAAGGAGCTGTCAGTTTATATAGAGCCAAAAACGATAGAAGTGACAATTGAAGAAAGGGCAACAGAGGAATTTGAAGTTAATGTCGATTTCATTAATGAGAATCAGCTGGTAGAAGGATATGAGATTGGTGATTTCCAGGTTAATCCGACGACCGTAACAATTACAAGTTCGAGAAGTGTAATTGAACAGATTGGTATTGTGAAAGTATTTGTAGATTTGAATGGTTTAGATCGTTCAATTAACAATAGGGAAGTTCCTGTCAATGTCTATGATAATCAGGGCAATGAACTAAATGTCAGAGTAGAACCGGAGAATGTCATTGTTTCAGCGGAAATAGATAATCCGAGTAAAACCGTACCGGTTAATGTCTCGACAACTGGAGAATTACCGGATGGCTATTCATTAACTTCCATCTCTGCTAATGTAGATGAGGTCGAAGTGTTTGCAACAAGTAATGTTCTGGGAGATATAGATGGTATTGAAACAGAGGACATCGACTTATCTTCTATTACAGAGTCGGGAACAATTGATGTTAACTTAGCCTTACCGGATGGTTCAAGCGTACCTGGTTCAGAAACAATAGAAGTGACCATTGAAGTGGAACAGACAAGAGTGATCGACGACATTACAATTGATGTGGAAGAACAAGAGGATGGACAAGATATAACATTTACGGAACCTGCCGATTCAGAGATGAGTTTGACTGTGGTAGGGACTGAAGCAAGTGTTAGAGAACTTACAGCTGATGATTTTCGTATATTTATAAATGTGAGTGGTTTAGAAGAAGGGCAGCATAGTATACCAGTCTTCATTGAAGGACCTGATGATATTACAACAACTGTAGAATTTGAAGAAGTTACGATTAATATTTTGTGATTTATACTGGTGTGAGATTTTTACAAGAGAAATTCTTTTTACCAATTTCACTCTCACTTGGTAACCAGGTTTGAATGAGGATATAAAGGAGAGATACCATGGGAAAATACTTTGGAACAGATGGTGTAAGAGGAATAGCAAATAAAGAGCTGACACCAGAATTAGCATTTAAATTAGGCCGCTTTGGCGGGTATATTTTAACGAAAGAAACAGAGAAACCCAAAATACTAATTGGCAGAGATACAAGAATATCAGGACAAATGCTCGAAGGAGCTCTAATAGCAGGTCTGTTGTCAATTGGAGCAGAAGTGATGCGGCTTGGAGTAATTTCTACCCCGGGGGTAGCTTATTTAACTAAAGCAACCAGTTCGCAAGCGGGCGTAATGATTTCAGCTTCACATAATCCTGTGGAGGATAATGGAATTAAGTTCTTTGGACCTGACGGGTTTAAATTAACTGATGCCCAGGAAAATGAGATCGAACGTTTAATGGATAGTGAGGATAAATTGCCGCGCCCTGTTGGTGCTGATATTGGAATCGTAAACGATTATTTTGAAGGTGGCCAAAAGTACCTATCCTTCTTGAAAGATACAGTTGATAATGATTTTGATGGTATACAAATTGCCCTCGATTGTGCACATGGATCAACTTCCAGTCTGGCGACACATCTATTTGCTGATCTGGAAGCAGATATTTATTCAATCGGTTCATCACCGGATGGATTAAATATTAACGATGGTGTAGGTTCTACACATCCTGAAACATTACAGGCTTTCGTTGCAGATAAAGGTGCTGACATTGGACTGGCGTTTGATGGAGATGGGGACCGTTTAATTGCAGTCGATGAAAAAGGAAACATTGTTGATGGGGATCAGATCATGTTTATTTGTGCAAAGTACATGAATGAAAAAGGATATCTTCGTCATAACACTGTTGTCTCCACGGTGATGAGCAACCTGGGCTTTTATAAAGCAGTGGAAGAAAACGGAATGCGCAGTGATAAAACAGCTGTTGGTGACCGTTATGTAATGGAAGAAATGCGTAAAGGCGGCTATAATCTCGGTGGCGAGCAATCAGGACATATCATTTTTCTTGATTATAATACCACTGGGGATGGTATGTTATCTGCAATTCAGCTTGTCAATGTAATGAAAGAAACTGGTAAACCACTATCAGAACTTGCTGCTGAAATGACAGTATTCCCGCAGGTGCTAAAAAATATAAAGGTAATTGACCGTAATGAAGCACTAAGCAACCCGAGAATTAATAGTGAAATCGAAGCAGTTGAGCAAAAACTTGGTGATCTTGGTCGTGTACTTGTTCGACCTTCTGGAACAGAACCTCTTGTTCGAGTTATGGTAGAAGCACCGACGAAAGAAGAGTGTGAGAAATACGCAGATCAAGTAGCTAGGGTTATTGAAGATGTATTAGGAATGAAAGAATAAGTCAGTAAAATAAAACTGCCCTCTATAATATAGGGGCAGTTTTGTTGTTGGGCTTATAAGCCAATCTCACTGATTAGATGATTGGATGGAATTAAATTAATCCTCAAAAAAGGGGGAGTTCACTTGATCACAATATTAATCGTTGATGATGATCCGCATATTCGTGAACTTTTACGTTTCTATATGCAGAAAGAAGGCTATAAAACGCTTGAAGCTGCAGATGGGAAGGAAGCACTGCAACACTTGGACGAAACTGCAGTACATATGACACTTGTTGATATTATGATGCCAAATGTGGATGGTTATGAGCTATGTCAAGAAATTAGGACATATTATGATATTCCAGTTTTAATGATCACGGCCAGGGGTGAAATTTCAGCAGGAACAGATGATTATGTCGTTAAACCATTTGATCCTAAGGAGGTTTTCTTTCGAATAAAAGCTTTGCTAAGAAGGTTTCAAATGATTAACGAAGAGATTATTTATCTAGGTGATACAATGATTAACCGGAAGAGCTATGAAGTTAAATCACAAGGAAAAACAATTATTCTGCCACTAAAGGAGTTTGAATTGTTAGCACAGCTTGCGGATTTCCCGAATCGGTTATTTTCCCGTGAACTGCTGATAGATCTTGTATGGGGTAATGATTATGAAGGAAATAGCCGAACAGTAGATGTCCACATTAAGCGACTTCGGGAACGGTTTTGCAGACCTCCTCGTGGAAAACCACCGTTGCGGGTCTTCAGACATGTGCAGTTCCTGATATCGGTTAATGACGTACCCGCAGGACTACATTTTATGGCAGAGTTTGATACGAATAAAAGTTAAAAGGAAATTGAGGAAAAGCCAAAGGAGAAAAACTCAAAATTTACTCGTTTGCAGATTTCAATTAAACTCACAACCAAAAGAAGAGGATAAAATTGCAGTAATCTTCGGATTTGCTAATATTAATTTCTTATCTTATTAGATGTATAATTAGGATAAACAAGTGAGTTCATCGGAATATCGGCAATCGAGCGGAAATATAAGTAAAAAAATAAATACTTTTACCTTTACCCATAATGTTTTAAAGTGAATATTCCATCAGTGGAGATTTTTCTCATCCCAGGAACAAGGCTTTTCAATAAAAACAGTAAGAGGACTAGGCTATAAATTAGAAATTTCTACTTAAGGATAGACTCTTTTCTAAAAGATTGGTTGCTTTTCAATCTTAAGTAGTACTTGATATGAAAGGCGACGTAAGTGCTATGTTGATTTCCACTCCGGACAGTCGCTTTTCGCGGGCACGAGACTTCATCATTAAAAAAAGTGCTATAATAACAATCAGTGAAAAAAGTATATATAGCATGGCTACTGTGATGGCATTTGGGATTTCCATGCAGAGGCATTGTTTCATTTTTTGGAAGTTCCCTGTTTGGGTGTTTTTTCGCACTATGGACCAGTTTTATCTTTTCCATTGAACCCTCCCCGCGCTTTCCCTTGTCACCTAGTCAAACCGTATTTATTCAACTTCCTTACCACAGTCGGTTGGCTGATACCGAGGTATTTCGCCATTTTTGTTGTACTGCTGCACCGTTTCATCGCGTTTTTTAAAATTTCAACTTCTATATCTGATATTAATTCCGGCAAGGTTTTGTTACCTAATTCGTTTACAGATAACGTAGCTTCTGATAGATTTCCAGGAATTATTTCACCAGGCAAATGCTTTGGCAATATTAAATGATCTTCTACAGTCAATATCAATCTTTCAATTAAACTAGCTAATTCCCGGACATTTCCTGGCCACTCATAACGAAGCAAACAATCAATCGTGGCATGATCCAATTCCTTTTCCTGTTGATGCCTTTTACTAAATGTTTTCGTTAAATCCATAATTAGGGATAGCAAATCCTCTCTTCTTTCCCTAAGTGCTGGGATGGGAATATCGATGACAGAAAGGCGGAAATATAAGTCCTCACGAAACTTTCCTTCTTGTATTCTCTCTTTCAAATTAGCATTTGTCGCAGCAACCAGACGAAAATCCACAGATACTGATTTTGTATCCCCGATACGGAAGAATTCCTTTTTCTGAATTAACGTTAAGAGTTTCGTTTGCAGATTCATTGGCAGCTCACCGATTTCGTCTAAAAATAGGGTCCCATCCTTTGCTTCTTCAACAAGTCCCTTCTTCCCTTTTTGATTTGCTCCTGTAAACGCCCCAGCGCTATAGCCAAATAATTCGGATTCCAGCAAGGCCTCCGGAATACTGCTACAATTTATTGTGACAAGCTTCCCTTTCCTCTTGCTTCTATCATGCAAGTATTCAGCCAACAAGCTTTTCCCGACACCTGACTCCCCTGTTAAGAGAACCGTTGTATCTGTCTGTGCGACCCGATCAATCATACTAATAACATTTTTCATTTTTTCATTCTTGGAAACAATATGCGGATTAGCGGATTGTGTTTTTTGTATTTCTCGTAGTTCATTTTTAATACTTTCCATTTCCCCTTCAATCATTTTTACATAGGTCTTTAATTTTTCTGATTCCGTTACATCTTGGGAATACGTAACAATATATTTGATATTTTCATTTTCATCATAAATAATATTTCCTATGACAAACAGTTTATTCCCTCTTTGCGTTTCCTGAATCAAAGCTTGCCTTTCTCCCGTTTTTAATACCTTCTTTACAACAGACGGATAAAAAATCCGTTCCTTTTCCATCTCAATAACAGAACGTCCAATCATATTACTCTTTTCCATATTTAGCCAATATCCGACGGAGGCATTCGCATATAATACCCTTCCCTTAGAATCCGTCACAATCACATCGGTATATATATTATCAACAATCTCTTCCCAATCCCATGAGGGGTCAAAATTCATAGAAAATTCCTCCTTTCCATTATTTTAGCATAATTCTATTTAATGTTGTATACCTTATACATTTTCGTATAAGAAAAACAAACCGCTCCTTTTGGATTCAAAATAGAAAGGTTATACAAAAATGTATAAGAGGAAATATCACTTTTTACAAAAATCGCATAAAAACAGGATTCCCCTAATTGGCACGATTTTTGCATATGAATTGTAAGAAATTATTAATAATTACCAATAGTCTTTTAAGGAGGAACAAGAAATGAAACAACAATCATTATTATTTTATGGCGGAAGTATTCTAACCATGGGGGAGAAGGGAGATGTCGAGGCAGTTGCTGTCAAAGACGGGAAAATTATTCGAACTGGCAGTATTGATGCATGCCGAACAGCTTTAGGAAGCGATGAAGTCCAAGAAATTAATATGAATGGTAAATGCCTTCTGCCAGGTTTCATCGACCCACATGTACATTTAATGATGCTGGGTATGTGCAACACGTGGATTGATATTAGCTATCCAAAGGTAAAAAGTATCGATGATCTAGTAAATGAACTTTCTATTCATACAGATAAACTTCGCGATGGTGCGATTATTAGGGGATTTGGTTTTGATCAACGAAACCTGAAGGAAAAACGATATCCAACAGCAGACGACCTCGATCGGGTTAGCACCGAATATCCTATACAAATCATGCATGTAAGCGGACACTCCAACATCGTAAACCATTATCTTCTGAACGACTTAGGAATAGATGTGAATACAGAGGATCCAGAGGGAGGAGTTATCGGCAGGGATGAAACCGGCAAGCCGAACGGTCAATTATTTGACAGTGCCAATGAATTTTTCGCTAAAAAGTCTGGTGTTCTAATCGGTAATCACGGACCAAACATTCACATGCCGGATACACCTGAAAATCTTCAGACACTAATAGAAGTTGGACAAAAAGAATGCCTAGCAGCAGGGGTAACAACCATTAATGATCCGCAAGTAACCAAGCAAGAAATGGAATCCTTTAATGGGGCCAATAATGATGGGACATTAAACATGCGTATTGTTATGTCGTTTATTTCATCCTATCTCGATGAATTAATTAAACTCGGATTCTGTTCAGGATTCGGCGACGAACAGTTATCCATCGGTTCAATTAAGTTTTATGCAGACGGTTCCCTGAATTCCGGTACAGCCTACTTATCAACCAATTATGCAGACAGCGCTAGAACGAAAGGATATTTATACCATCAACCAGAGGAATTCAAAGAAATGTTTGTAAAAGCACACCAGCAAGGATTTCAAACACTCACACATGCTCAAGGCGATAGCGCCATTCAGCTGGTCATCGATAGTGTAAAAGCAGCACAGCAAAACTCACCCATTGATGTAAAAGAGATGCGTCACCGTATTGAGCATTGTGGATTGCCGGATCCTGCACAAATCGATGTCATTAAAGAGCTGGGAATTTGGCCGGTTCCACAGCCGCAGCATGTGTACCAGTTTGGTGAAGGAGTTATTCAACAGGTCGGAAAGTTTGGTGAAAATTACTCGCCATACGGATGGTTTAAAGAGAAGAACATTCCAATTGTGCTCTCATCCGATGCTCCAGTGGCACCGCCAAACCCAATTCTAGCCATCTATGCAGCGGTTACTCGATCTACTTTACAAGGAAACATCGTTGGCGAAGAGCATAAAATTACACTTGATGAGGCGTTAAGAGGATACACCATCGAAGCCGCAAAGGCGATACATCGTGAACACATAATTGGTTCAATTGAAGAAGGTAAATTAGCGGACTTTGCAGTATTAGCCCAAAATCCATATGAGGTCTCAACAGAGCAACTAAAAGACATTGATGTTACTGAAACCTGGATCAACGGGGAAAGAGTTTTTACAAAGGAATCAATAATTAACAACTAAACAAGGAAAGTTTGGCAATCGCCAAGCCTTTAGGCGTAGGCGGCTACCGTATGCCCTGACGGACCCGTATGATAAATTATCCTTAAACATACTTTTTATAATTTTTCTAAGCTACAAGAAAACTAAATGAGGTGAATAAATATGGTATCGAACGAAAAACAATCGATTATGAATTGGGTAGAGGAAAATGAAACAACCCTTTCAGACTGGAATCAAACCATTTGGAATTACGGGGAAACGGCTTGGCGGGAATACAAATCTGCCAAGTGGTATGTCAACCAATTGCGCAAGGAAGGATTCACAGTTGAAGAAGGAAGTGCAGGAATGCCGACTGCTTTCTGCGCGACCTGGGAAAACGGCGACGGACCGGTTATTGGCGGATACGCGGAATACGATGCCATTCCTGGTAACTGCCAGGCTGCAGATACCGTGGAACGTCCAAGAGATGGGTTAAGCAAATATGCAGGGGGACATACAGACCCCCACTCTGCGTTAGGAATCGGATCCCTTGGCGGATTTTTAGCAGCTAAGGCTGTCATGGAAAAACATAACATTAAAGGCAAACTCAAATTCTTTGGTGAACCTGCTGAGAAGGTCAGAGGTTCCAAGCCAATTCATGCTGCCAAAGGATATTATGATGATCTTGATGCCGCAATTAGTTTCCATCCATTTTATATGCTACCATTTTGTAATACTACCCGTTGGAATACACATTGTGCAGTCGCTTATTCCGTTATGTATACCTTTACATGTGATGTTCCGGAAACATGGTTATCTGGAGGGGATGATTCTCCAATTCCAGCTTCTCATGCAGCTGTTCGGGCACCAGGTGCTACGGATGCCGTCGTGAACATGTACAGTCTATCAAAAATGTCCAAGGAACATATGCTTTCCCATAACATGGGCTGGAGCGTCAATGAGACGATCCTAAATACGGGACAAGCAACGGCAGATAATATTCCAGGTCAAATGTCACAAATCTATTATTTCATTCGGGTTCCGGATATCAAAATGGCAGAAGATGTTGTAAAGGTATTGGACCAAAATGCAGAAAGCGCAGCAAGAGCAGCGCACTGTAATTGGAAACGAGAATGGGTTACGAAATCCAGAGCAGGCCTTGAAAACCATACGATGGCAACGACGACTTATCAAAATTTAGAAATCGCGGGAGCTCCGAAATTTAATGGGGATGCGATTAAGGTTGCCCAAGAAATCCAAAAAAACCTCGGATTCAAACCGATGGAAAAACCTTATTTGGATGAAGTAGAAACACTTATCCCACCAGAGGATGCGGAGAAAAAAATTCGAGAGACACTGCCACCCTGGCAGCGTCATTTCACCTCCGACGACTATACGGAATATTGCTGGCATGCTCCAACTGTTAGATTATATATTGGAAGACCTGCATTAAAATCACCGAAACAAGGCTATGCTTATCCAGCTTGGGTAATGAATGCGTTAGGCGGAATTCGTGAATGCATTGATCCCATGATAAATAGTGCTTCCAAAACAGTCGGAATGACTATCATCGATTTGTTGACACATCCTGATTTGCTAAAACAGGCAAAGGATGAATTTAAACAAAGGACAGGTGGAGGAATAGGCGGAACGGAATGGCAAGAGCCACTCTGTGACTATCAACCGCCAATCCACTATCGCTGGCCTGAATATGTTACTACGGTACGCGGAAGAGATCATTGGGTTATTCCGGCTGAACATGATGAATAAAGTGAAACTTCAACCGAGTGGGAGGGTTCGACGTACAGGACGCGCTAGTTCCGATATTGCCTCGTGTCCGTTAAGTTTATAGTTGGCCTTTATGCCAACTCAATATAGTACATTGAATCGGGCTTTTAGGAGAAGCCCGCTCCCCACTTACAATTCTTTATTTCACTCGAATTCTTGAATTGGGGGCCCTACTGCCCGTTAAATATGGACAAGCTACTTTAAAAAATATCATACTAGAAGAAAGAAAGGGAGAATTTGGATGCGAAAGAATTTTGTCGTTGTCGGATCACTTATACTTACCGCTATTTTTGTAGCTTTCGGAATATTCTTACCAGATAAAATGGGGGAAGTTTCCTCGTATATTCTTTACACGTTTATCGGAGATTATTTTGGCTGGTTTTATATGCTTGTTGCACTTTTCTTTGTTGTCGCTTGTTTTTATGTTGCCTTTTCGAAATACGGAAAAATTCGCTTAGGGAAAGACTCGGACAAACCGGAATTTAGCACCTTTACGTGGATAGCGATGCTTTACAGCTCTGGACTTGCAATCAGTCTTTTCTTCTGGGGCGTGGCAGAGCCAGTATTAATGTATCTGGAACCACCATACGGTGAAGGAGGAACAAAGGAATCAGCAGAACTCGCAATGCAGTATACCCACTTCCACTGGGGATTTCACAGCTGGGGAACCTATGCAATTATCGGGTTAATCATGGCTTACTTTCAATATCGTAAAAACACACCGCCGCTTATTAACCATACATTGGAGCCGATATTAGGTAAGAAAGCTTTTGGATCGATTGGAAAATTCATTAATATTCTAGCAATCTTTGCCGTAATCAGTGGTATCACAACCTCTCTTGGTCTTGGTGTGAACCAAATAGGAGCAGGGTTTGAATATGAATATGGTATTCCCAATAACACGACCAATAATATCATCTTAATCGTCGTCTTAACCGTAATATTTATCGCTTCAGCAAGTACCGGAATTCAGCGCGGGATTAAATGGTTATCAAATATAAATATCATTATAGCTTTATCCATCATGATAGCAATATTCTTTTTAGGACCAACAAAAAATATTTTAGAAATTATTGTCACATCGACTGGAGACTACATTAATAATTTTATCGGAATGAGCTTCCATTTAGAGCCATTTTTGAATGATTATAGCTGGCAGGCAGGTTGGGATTTTTTCTATTGGGGATGGGCCATTAGCTTTGGTGTATTTGTCGGACTGTTTATTGCTCGAATTTCTAAAGGAAGAACCATTAGAGGATTTATCCTGGGAGCTATGATCATTCCTACAATTGCAACGATGATTTGGTACAGTACAATTGGAGGCAGCGCACTATTTAACATTATCAATTTTGAAAACGCAGAACTGGCAACTCAAATTTTGGAAAATATGAATACGGCTCTGTTCTATTTCTTAGAACTATTCCCCACCAGTGAAATTCTGATTTTTATGACATTTATCTCTTTAATCATCTTTTTCGTTACATCAGCCGATTCCACAGTATATGTCCTTGGTATGTATAGTGAGGAATCTACGGAACCATCGAATAAGAGTAAAATTATGTGGGGATTCGTTATTGCGGGTGTAGCCATCGCATTACTATTAACGGGAGGTTTAACACCGTTGCAAACGGTATCAGCAGTCGCGGGATTACCATTCTCGATTGTCATGATACTCATGTGTATTTCCTTCTTTAAATCTTTAAGAAAAGAAGCAGTTGTGCTTTCAGCCGAAAAAGAAGTCGCTTCAACTGAAAACAATAAGGAAAAAGAAAGAAAAATCTAAGGAGGTCAAGAACCAAAATGCAAGCATCCGTGGTAAAAGTACATTGCTTTCCATAGCAGGTGCATTGCTATCACCTACTACTGGAACTGTGATGATTGATGGGGATAATACCGCTGATCTTTCCACACGAAAAATAACAGAGTTGAGACTTAAGAAAATAGGATTCGTATTTCAAGCAGCCAATCTGATTCCCTATTTAAAGGTAAGTGATCAACTGCAAGTAATCAATGTTATCGCAAAAAACAAAACGAAGTCGCAACAGGAAAAAGGAAAGGAATTATTACAGCATTTCGGCTTGGTGCATCGCATAAATAATTACCCAAACGAACTATCTGGCGGGGAACGTCAACGTGTAGCGATTGCTCGTGCCCTTATCAATGATCCGAAAATCATCTTTGCCGATGAGCCAACTGCAAGTCTGGATTCAAAACGTGGCCGAGAGGTAGTAGAAATGCTTGCTGAAGAAATTAAAACACGGGGTAAATCAGGGATTATGGTAACACATGATGAGCGTGTGCTTGATCTATGTGACCGGGTGGTTACGATCCGGGACGGTAAATTGGAAGAGTAGTAGTTAGAAATTAAATATAAAAACAGAGACACATAGCGATTTTATGATTGCTATGTGTTTTTTTGGATAAAGTTCAAGTGATCCATTTGTTACGCATCGTTCTCAGCAACTTTAATAATTTCATCCTTAAGATGGAGGTTAAAACCACCTATGGGCTATTTCTCAAATATAATTTACTTGATAATATAGAAATACAATACGAATAACGCATACTCTCTATAAGAACTTGCAAAAATAGTTTATACTTATACTGTTAATTATTTACTATTCAAACATCTCAGAACATACAAATGGAAATAAAAATTTTAGGAGGTAACTAATGATTCAGTTTCCAAAACCAACGGTAGAACAATTTTTTCGTACGTATGCGATTTCAAATTTTACAGTAAGCAGCGATGAACAACGTCTGATCTTCAGTACTAACTTAAATGGCAAGATGAACCTGTGGGCAATGGATTTGCCTGATACCTTTCCATATTTATTTGCACATTATGACGAATCCATCAGCTTTATTAAAATCGATCCAGAAAATCGCTATGTATTAGCAGGTTATGATAAAGATGGTGATGAGAACCACCAAATTTATGCGATTCCAAATGAGGGTGGACTTCCACAACCATTAATTACAGGTGACGAGTTAGAGAAATATTTCTTTTCTCATTTAAGTGAAGATGGGAAGCGGATTTATTATATGACATCAGAAGAGAACCCATCATTTCTTAATGCTCGTGTCAGAAACCTCGAGGATAATTCGGATACGCTTTTAAATGTAGGTGAAGCATCGCCAACACAATTATCTGCAGTATCAGATGATGAAGAAGCTTTTGTTTATTTGCGTTCATATGCCAATACCTATGTTACTGGTTTTGTGAAGGTTGGAGAAGAAACACATAGCCTAACCCCAGACCCTGATAAGGTTCACGTTGTATTTGATCCAGTCTTTATTGATGAAAAAACAATTTATTTCGTTACAGATTATGAAAGTGAATATAGCTATGTAGCGAAATTCGATCTGGATACAAAAGAGTTCTCTTCTGTTGTCACAGTCGAAAAGGAAAGTGTTGATACATTAAAGTGGGATAAGGAAAATAAGGCATTTTATCTAGTCACCGAAAAAGGTGTTGCAGATGTATTGTATCGCTATCATTTAAAAACACATAAGCTTGAGCAGCTGAAAACGCCGATTGATGTAATTGGAAAAGTTCAGGTAACTAAATCTGGGAGTCTTTATTTGTTAGGAACAAGCGCTACCGTTCCTTCTAACATTTTTAAATCGACTGATGGAAACGAGTGGAAGCAGCTGACAAATAATGGTGTGCTCGGTGTCAGTACGGGGGATATGGTGGAACCAGAGGTTGTTTCCTATAAATCATTTGATGGAATGGAAATAGAGGCGCTTTTATGTAAACCAAAACCTGAGAATGATAATGGACATACGATCTTCTGGCCTCATGGAGGACCACAGGCATCCGAGCGTAAAACGTTCCGTGCAATGTTCCAAAGCTTTCTAAATCGCGGATATACTATTTTTGCACCAAACTTTCGCGGTAGCACGGGTTATGGCTCATCCTTTGTGAAACTAGTTGAACAGGACTGGGGAGAAGGACCGCGTCTGGATTGTTTAGCTGCAATTGAATGGTTATTCAATAATAATATTACTGAACGCGAGAAATTATTTTTAGTTGGTGGCAGTTATGGTGGCTATATGGCACTACTATTGCACGGTCGTCATCCAGAGTACTTCAAAGCAGTAGTTGATATTTTCGGGCCATCTGATTTATTCACATTCGTTAACTCTGTACCGCCTCATTGGAAGCCAATCATGGATCGCTGGTTAGGCGACCCAGAACGTGATAAAGAGCGTTTTATAAAGGACTCCCCAGTAACCTATTTAGACGGAATGACAAAGCCAATGCTTGTTATCCAAGGTGCAAAGGATCCACGTGTGGTTAAAGAAGAATCAGATCAGATTGTTGCGAAACTTGAAGAAAAAGGTCGCGATGTCGAATATCTTGTTCTTGAAGATGAGGGACACGGGTTCTCGAAGAAAGAGAATGAAATTAAAGTGTACAATCTGATGCTTGAATTTTTGGAGAAGCATCAAGGGTAACTAGGCGAAGCCACTAATGAAAGCACAGGGATAATAAACTCCCTGTGCTTTCATTTGCATTAGATGAACTAACACTAATATTTGTAATAAATGAAAATACTAAGAGTAAAATAATAAAAGGCAAGCATTCTTAAAAAATGAGGTGACTTCAATAATGATCGTTGAAGGAGGAGTTTTTTATGGTGATGAAAGTCTTCAGACCGTTTTGGAGTTATGATTTAAAGAAAACGGAGGAATGGCTTCGTTCAATGGCAATAAGCGGATATCACCTTACAGATATAAATACGAAAACACGACAGTTTGTTTTTGAAGAGAGAAGCGCCCCTCAAGAGATTCACTATCGTATTGAATATAGGAAGGCCAAAACTAACAATCTACCCGGCCCCTTGCAAAATGAAGGTTGGCATAGCGTGTATAATCATGGTAGATGGCATGTGATCTGCAATGAAAAAACCGCTGATAAATTAAAATGCTATCCAATTCGCGATGGCATTATTAAACGAAATCGATTTATTATGTTTTTATTCGGTGGAATGTTTTTATATATAACTCTTACATCTTTTATCTTTATCATTTTAAGTGGTTTGACGGTGTTTTATTTTGGTAATTCATTAACAATTCAAGCGAATCCTTTTTGGATAACCGCATTTACCATTGGAATAACCCTATGGGCATTAGCCCCTTATTCAACTATAAAACTCTACAAAACGAATAAGAAATTTTGGTAATATCAGACGCGCAAAGCCTGCAGGGAATTCTAATCCTCGCAGGCTTGTATTTATATGAAGGACTTTCTCGAATACTTTTCGGCCTAACTACTTCATCACGTACAATTTTCTGTATGCATTCATATACTAAATAACACCACCCACATAAAAAAAGATTGACCAAACAAAATAATTTCGGTTAAAATAAGAAGGTCTCTTTTTAACATGTTTTACTTTTTTGTAAATGAGGTAAACAATGAGGGTGGCAGAGCATTCAAAAATGGAAAGGAGCATAGATAGAGGATTAGTAATAGGTAATAAAAAGCGCCAGGGCTATTTTTAGACCGATGAAAAAAATAGTTGACGAGGTGGAGGTTATCGATATTTCGGCGGGTGCCTCCCGACTGTACATCTCAGTCGATAAGCTTTGTTCTTAAAACAATAAGGTAACTTGTTGGCCAAAGGAATGAAGTAAGATGTCTTATAACAACCACGGGAAAGGGGCAGTTAAGCGCCCCTGTAATACCATATGGTCGTTTGTCTGCCCCTTTATATACAAGGAGGACGCAGGATATGTGCGGAATAGTAGGATTTATCGGACAAAACGATTCAAAGGAAGTTTTACTGAATGGACTGGAAAAGTTAGAATATCGCGGCTATGACTCAGCCGGAATAGCAATGTTAAACGAAAATGGAATGAACCATTTTAAAGTAAAAGGACGGATTGCGGCATTAAGAGAAAGAGTAGATAATACTGTTTATGCAACGATGGGAATCGGTCATACCCGCTGGGCAACACATGGTGTGCCAAGTGAAGAGAACGCACACCCGCATCAAAGCGCGTCTGGCAGATTCACCCTTGTTCATAATGGGGTTATTGAAAATTATCAAGACTTAAGAAAAGAATATCTTAGTGAAGTGAGTTTTGTTAGTGAAACAGACACAGAAGTAATTGTCCATCTAATAGAAAAGCTTTTTGAAAAATATCAGGATACAGCGGAGGCATTTCGCCAAGCGATGGGTCTTTTAAAAGGTTCCTATGCAATTGGAATGATTGATAAGGAAGACCAGGAGACCCTATATGTGTCCAAGAACAAAAGCCCATTATTAATAGGTTTAGGTGATGGATTTAATGTGGTAGCAAGTGACGCAATGGCTACATTAAAAGTTACAGATCAATATCTCGAAATTTATGATCAGGAAATTGTACTCGTTAACCGCAGCTTTGTTGAAGTGCAAAAGCTTAACGGTGTAGTAGTAAATCGTAAACCCTACACCGCTCAAATTGATGCCGGTGATATTGAAAAAGGAACCTATCCACACTTTATGCTAAAGGAAATTGATGAACAACCATTTGTCATCCGTAAAATCATTAACGAATACCAAACAAATGATAATGAACTTAAATTAGATGCTGCTATCCGCCGGGCTATGAAAGCTAGCGACCGTATTTATATTATTGCTGCAGGAACTAGCTATCATGCAGGTTTGGTGGGAAAAGAATTTATCGAAAAGCTGGCTGCTATTCCAGTTGAAGTCCATATTGCAAGTGAATTTTCATATAATATGCCACTTCTATCAGATAACCCATTATTTGTGTTTATTTCACAAAGTGGAGAAACCGCTGATAGCCGTGCCGTTTTAGTTAAAATTAAGGAAATGGGACACCCAGCACTTACGATTACAAATGTGCCAGGATCCACCCTTTCTCGTGAAGCAGATTACACGTTAAATTTATACGCAGGACCCGAAATAGCTGTAGCATCAACAAAAGCATATACAGCTCAAATTGCGGTACTCGCTATCTTAGCTGTAGATACAGCACAGGCAAAAGGTATTGAATTAGACTTCGATCCTATGCAGGAACTAGCTATTGTTGCCAATGCTATGGAAATTCTAACCGATCAAAAAGAGACAATTGAAGAGTTAACAAGAGAGTATCTTGCAACAACACGCAATGCATTCTTTATTGGCCGAAGCACAGACTATCATGTTTGTATGGAAGGATCATTGAAATTAAAGGAAATTTCCTATATCCAGGCAGAAGGCTTTGCTGGTGGAGAATTAAAGCATGGAACGATAGCATTAATTGAAGAAGATACACCAGTTATTGCACTGGCAACACAAGCGAATGTAAACTACTCTATCCGAAGTAACGTACAAGAGGTAGTCTCCCGAGGTGCAAACGCAATGATCATTAGCATGAAGGGGTTGGAACAAGACGACGATGCACTTGTCTTACCACATGTTCATGAATTATTAACACCACTTGTAAGTGTCGTACCACTGCAGCTATTAGCATATTATGCAGCTTTACACCGCGAATGTGATGTTGATAAACCGAGAAATTTGGCTAAAAGTGTGACAGTGGAATAAGTGTAGTTAGTGAGTTTAAAAGTTTTGTATCCCTGATACTTTCTTCTTCCCTGATGGAACTAAGTTAGTTTCCAAATCGGAAGAGGATGGGGAAAAACAACAGGAGAAACGCTATGTACTCGGATGGTTTTTCAATCATCAATCAATAGGGTTGTTTTACTCAAAAATGAGTAAAAGTTCGGGCTGGATTCTAAGCGATTCAGTCTGTTTCTTTTGGCTCAATATTCCTTCAATCTCTTACCAATAATGACTTCAGGCGGTGTCCTATCCCTTTCCAGTTACCTTCCTAACTGTATCAATCCGAAGGATTTCCAGTCGTCTTTTTCCAATATCATTTCACCATATTTTCCAGTCTTTTTGAGTATTACGGACAGAATGAGCCAGCAAGTGCGGGAAAGAGATCCACTACTAGTAAAATACAAATACCAAACAGTAGGGACCGTACTACTTTTCCTGAGGTAGTGTAAATCCGGCAGTCCGCCACCATTGACTTAACTTTTGTCCTTGTTGTGGAAATATCGCAGGTATGGCATAAATAATGCCTAAAAGGCACACCTGCTCAAACATGATAACACGGACAAGTCGATTCTAAGCATTCGCTGGCGGGGCCCCGACCCCCTTCCAGCGTCTGCAAAGAATCGGGCGTTACAGTCAATGGCAAGCAGCTCCGCTGTGGCTCTGGCTCTATTCCATAAATGAGTAGTTTTATTAGTGGCTCTCTGCTCCGCAAATGGTGGCTCTTTTCTACGCAACGAATGGCTCAAAACTCCGCACAAGTGGCTCTATTCATCCGCAATAATCAGTCTTTTCTCTTGATTCTTCTCTCCATTCAGGGAAGAACTTATTTTACAATGGCAGAATATTAGATACAGTCCAGAACGGAAAAAAGAGGGGAAAAATGGGAGGTTGAGGGAAGAACTTAGTTTCATTGCCTTGAGGCGTAAAAGAGGGGGTGGAGTCAATAACCGCAAGGGGTTGAGGGGGATTTGGGGAAATTCCAACTAAGTTACAGATATATAGTTGTGTTGATTTGAAATAAAGTTACGATGTTTATAAAAAAGATGCGAAGCTTTACCCCTTTGGAACGTTTATTTAAAGGGGGTTTTTACAGTGAAAAGGAAAAGAACATCTGAATTGAAAGATGGATAAGGAACTGTTGAGTAATTATAGAGTTATTCCGTTAAAGGGCCATTTAATGGAATAAGGCGTTTGAATAATATTGGATATTTATGTAAAATGATTAGTGTGAGACAGTTAAGAAATGTACTTAAACAGTTTAGTGGAACAAGGATGAGTTTAAAAATTGCTCTTTATGAGCATATTATCAACGTATCTTGATATTCGAATTTGAATATTGTTTTAATATAAATTAAGTGTAATAATAAGGTAAATAAGGTGGATGAATAATAAAGGCAATGATGAGAAGAGTAAATCAATTTTATTCTTTTACAGAGAGCTTCGGGAGCTGAAAAGAAGCATAGAATATTTGATTGAATATGGTCTCTGAGCTGCACAGCCGAACTCTTTAATTATGAGTAAGGTTGTGACGAGATTTGGCACTCGTTATAAATGTCAGAGTATAAGAACTTTATTGTTCCGTACTTATTGAGGCTAATCATGTGAGTGATTAGTAAATTAAGGTGGTAACACGAGTATAACCTCGTCCTTAGGCAAGCGTTTTTGTCTTAGGGCGAGGTTTTTTATTTAGTTAAAAGGAGGAAAAAGTATGAATGTACTAATTGGAGGGGCTTGGCCATATGCTAATGGCTCATTGCATTTAGGTCACATAGCTAGTTTATTATCAGGAGATGTTTTAGCTCGGTATTATAGAACGAAAGGGGAAAACGTCCTATATGTTCAGGAAGTGATTGTAACGGAACTCCAATTACTATTAGGGCAAAGCAAGAAGGGGTAACTCCAAAAGAAATTGCTGATAAATATCACAAAGAGTTTAGTGAGTGCTTTGAAAAACTTGGTTTTACTTATGATTGCTATACACGTACTGATACAATACATCATCATAAAATTGTACAAAATATATTCCTGAAGTTATTCAACAATGAAAAGATTTATAAAAAAGAAATTGAACAGGGTATTGTAATACTTGTGAACAATTTTTACCTGACCGATTTGTAGAGGGGCTTTGTCCTAATTGTGGTAAAGATGCACGAGGTGATCAATGTGACCATTGTTCAAAAATCTTAGAACCATTAGACCTTCTTGAAAAGAAATGTAAGATATGCGGTGATTCTCCAACTACAAAGAATACAGAACACTTCTATTTTAAATTAAGTACATTTCAAGAAAAACTGGAAAAATATGTTAATAACGCAAAGGAGAAGGGATTGTGGCGTGAAAATGCGGTTCAATTAACAGAGAGGTATTTAAATGAAGGGTTGCATGACCGAGCAGTTTCAAGAGACTTATCAATTGGTGTTCCAGTACCAGTAAATGGCTATGAGGATAAGAAAATTTATGTATGGATAGAAGCTGTTTCAGGTTACTTTTCTGCTAGTAAGAAATGGGCCGAAGAAAATAACGAGGATGATTCTAGCTTTTGGAGCAAAGATACAAAGTCATATTATATTCATGGAAAGGATAATATTCCATTTCATTCTATAATCTGGCCTTCAATCTTAATGGGGATAGAGGAACCTTGCTTGCCTACTCATATAGTTTCAAATGAATATTTAACTGTTGAAAAGAAAAAACTCTCGACAAGTAAAAATTGGGCAGTATGGGTCCCTGATATGATTGAGAAATATCATCCAGATTCAATTCGGTATTTCTTAACTGTAAATGCACCTGAAAATAGAGACTCTGACTTTTCATGGAGAGAGTTTATTTATAGTCACAATAGTGAATTGTTAGGGGCTTACGGAAACTTTGTGAATAGAACATTAAAATTTATAGAGAAGTCTTTTGATGAAGCCATACCAGATGGAAAAATTGACAGACAAATAAAGAATGATATTCAAGACCTTTACACAAAAATAGGTTCACTTATTGAAGAAACACATTTCAAACGAGCTTTAGAGGTGCTATTCGAATTTATTAGAAGTGCCAATAAATATTTTGATTCACAACAACCATGGATTCAAATAAAAAAGTCTCATACGGACTGTAAGGATACATTGACA
Organism: Virgibacillus tibetensis; assembly: GCF_036026595.1. Lineage (NCBI taxonomy): Bacteria > Bacillati > Bacillota > Bacilli > Caryophanales > Bacillaceae > Virgibacillus > Virgibacillus tibetensis. Next base: position 37,092 of record NZ_JARZFX010000020.1, read on the forward strand.
ACTTGTATATATATCATTGCAAATTTAGCTCAATTACTAAGTCCTTTCCTTCCATTTTCTAGTGTTATTGTAAAAGAGATGTTAGGAATATCAGAGTTTCAGTGGAATCCTATTGAAAAATATGCAGCTTCTATAAAGAGTGTTAAACCTTTATTTGAAAGGATTGATGTTGAAACTATAAACATTGAAATTGAAAAGTTAAATAAACAATCTACTTTATAAGAATTTTTGAATCCCTTTTCTTGTTAAACTAAATAGATATAGAAGAAGCTCAAAGTGTTATTCCGTTATAGGGCGCTTTAATGGAATAAGGATCATAGAAATGATCAATCTTTTTTCAAGACACGCTTTTTCTATTTGCTATTTTATCAAGGTTTATAGAGTTAATTTAATCAAACTTTATTTCAATGCTACAAGTTGTTGTCTCCCCGTAACTCTCCCTTTCAAAAATGTAACTCTTCTTACAAGATGTAAGTAAGTTTTACAAAGAAGGGGAAGCGGAGGCAGGTATGTATCGGGCTTTATGTAAAATACTCCAATCGGAATCGGGAGCGTCTTTAAAATATTCTTAGATGCTTCTCTTTTCATAAACTCTAACTCATCTTTAGCTTTTTCCTTGGTAAGCCCGAATTATAATTTGGACATTTATACCATAGAGAGTATACTCGTGCCTAGCGCACATAAAAGAATGACCCTCAACTATTGGATTGAGGGTCATTTACAACAAGCTTATAAAATTTTCACAAATTCAACTTCCACTCTACTCATTTTACGATTATTTCTTCTAATAATCCCATTTGCTTAACTACTTCAATATCATCAATGAAGTTTTGCAAACTAACTTTAAACTCATTACTTTCTAAATCTTTCGAGTAACCTAGACATAAGTTTAATATGCTGTTTAATTTTTCTCCCGAACCAGCAATAAAATATGTTGTAAGTATTTGGCCGTTTTCACTTGCAAGCACCACAATTGTCGCCGTCTCTAGTACATATTCTATATCTTCATCTGAAATAGTTCTATTCTTCTTTTTAGTGCTATTAAATTCATAGCTATTAATCGAACGAATTCTTCCCTCAAGTAATTCAAGTATTGCCTTTTTATAGATTACGTAAACTCCCTTAATTAGCTCCATTTCCGGAGCATATGGATCATCTAAAATAAATTTTATACGTTTATCTTCTTTAGAGATTTCTGTTCCTTCTAAATAATGTTTTAATATATAATCAACACCTTTAATTCTTTTAGGCGGAAATGATTTCTCAAAATAATGATTTTTCCCCATAATATACATCCTTTATAAATTAAAATAATAAATTACCAGAGTTTACCCCCACCATAGAATGAATGGGTACCATATTCATAAGGGTGATAATGTGCAAATGTACGCTTTCCTTTACCCGCTGAATGTGCTGAATCATATCTATATCTTCCAGTTGGGGAAGCACCTTTTGCAATACTAAGTGCGTTTGATGATCCAATACTCCAGGTATCCAAGCCACTTTTCAACCTAGAAATAGCCTTTGTTTTAGATCTACCTGGTCCAACCCATATTCCCAGAGAATTTGAAGTTCTAATTGCTTCATAATGCACATGCCTTTTGTTTTTTGCATTGTCATTCGCTACCTTACCAGCTACCCATAATGCACCTGACTTTAATGAAAGAAGTCCTTTAGCAGCAAAATATATAAGTGTAGTAGCTCCAACACTTATAGCTAAAAGTTGAAGCATACTTGCAGTAGCCACTACTCCTAAAGCTGGGACCCAAAACGCAGATGTTGTGAATTCCTCATCATTAAAAACATTAGTGTTGGTTGATCTGGGTAAAGGTGTATCCTGGATATCAATCATGATGTTTAAGAGAATATAAGATTGTAGGAGAATAAGAACTTAATATAATGTTTGCGTGTTTTTGTTGGTTCGTCTTTTATATTGTGTGTTGGATTGAATTATATGGCTTTACTAGATAAGATATATGTCAAGATAGATAAACATGATCAAACTTTAACTATATTTTACCTCTTATTCAACTAAAGCGCCCGCTAACGGGAGATCGAAAAATTAAAAAGATCTTCATAAATAAATCAAAAAAAATTGATTTATGTCTTGTTAATCAAAAATATTTGATGTATAATACGCTATATCAAATATTTTTGATTAAGGAATGGAGAATATTTATGTTTCCTGTAACAGTGGATTTACAAAGTACGTTTAAACATTATAAAAAAACATTTAAAGCATTATCTGATGAAAAGAGGCTCCACATACTTAATTTATTGGCAAATACACCTGAAGATTCAATTTGTGTTTGTGATTTAATGGAGAAAATTAATTTACCACAATCTAAACTCTCCTACCATTTAAAAATACTTTTACAAGCAAACCTTATTATTCAAAATAAAAAAGGAACTTGGAGCTATTACTCCTTAAACCATAAAGAAATAAATAATGTACTATCGGAAGAACTTTGTTGCTTATTTCGTAAAAACTAAATTAATTTTATTAATAGAGAGGGAGATATTTATATGTCAGAGTTACCAATTGTTGTTATCGGTGCAGGACCTATAGGACTTGCAGCTGCTGCCCATTTAAGTGAGTATAATCAACAATTTCTTGTGTTAGAAAAAGGACCTAAGGTAGCAAGCAACATTCTTGAATGGGGACACGTACAGCTATTTTCACTATGGGAATTTAACATAAATGAAGCTGCCAAAAAGTTATTACAAAAAACGGACTGGGTTGAACCTAAAGCTGATAAATTACCAACTGGTAAGGAACTGGTGGATGAATATTTGGAACCCCTATCAAATCATCCACAATTTAAGGAAAGAATCCTTTATAATGCTGAAGTAAGGAATATCACCAAAAAGAACACGGATAAAATGAAGTCAAATTACCGTGAGCAACAACCATTCATTCTTTATGTAAACCTTAACGGAAACATGAAAAAAATAGCAGCAAAAGCTGTCATTGATGCCACAGGAACTTGGAATCACCCTAACCCTCCATTTGCAGATGGAGTATGGAATAATGAAGCACTAAAAACTAAATTGCATACACATATCCCAAATTTACTTGAAAAGCAAGAAACATTTAAAAACAAGCATGTAGCAGTAATCGGAAGTGGTCATTCTGCCTTAAATACATTAATTGACCTTACTGAATTAAAAAAGAAATTTCCAAACACAGAGATTTCATGGATTATTCGTAAACAACACGTAGAAGAAACTTTTGGAGGAGAAGTAAACGATGAATTACAAGCAAGAGGTGAACTTGGTAGACAGGCACACCAGATCGTTGATAATGGTCATGTGAAAGTTCTTACTGGATTCTATGCTGAAGAAATAACGGAGCAAAATGGGCATTTTGAAATAAGAGCTACGGACGGGAAAGTTTTAGGGGAAGTAGAAGAAATTGTAGTAAATACAGGAGCCAGGCCTGACTTTTCTTTCTCAAACGAAATAAGATTAGATATAGACCCAGCAGTGGAGAGCACACGCGAACTTGCTCCACTTATTGATCCTAACCTTCATAGCTGTGGAACGGTTCGTCCACATGGGGAGAAGGAGTTGCGTCAACCTGAGCAAGGATTCTATATAGCTGGGGTAAAAAGTTACGGCCGTGCTCCGACATTTTTAATGGCAACAGGATATGAACAAGTTCGTTCAATTGTTGCATACCTTTCAGGGGATGAGGAAGAAGCTAGAAAAGTAAAATTGAAATTACCTGAAACGGGAGTTTGTAAAGTTGACTCCACTCCAATACCATTGAAAATAAACAGTTTAAATACAACAAGTAGCTGTTGCGCTACGAGTTGTAACGAATAAATTTAAAAAGGGGATAATGTTGATGATTATTAAATCGTGGTGGTGACTTACACAAAGAGTATTTCGTTTCCTATATGAATTTAATTATGAATGCCATGGAATGCCCCGTCGAAAAAGCAAAGACGTTACGTTTCAGCGATTATTTAGAAATAATGTAAGGACCTTGGGAGCAACAAATAACAGGTATGTTACTCCCGATAGATTGCTTACTAAAGACAAGAGAAAAGAATGGATTAGGTTGGTTAAAAGAAACAAAGAGAAATCCATTATTGAATTATACTTATTTAAATCGTAATGATAATGCTTGGTTTGCATCTCAGTTAAATTTTCTGCCATCAAATATAAATACTGGCAATACAAATTTGTTGAGAAAAAGAGACAAACAAATACTTATATACATGAAAGGGATTGTTTATGAAGGAATTATTCAGAGAAAGATAACTAAGATTTACTATTGGCTGTCCTATGCAGTTGATAAATTAGAGTTGCGTAATGAATTACCTTATTTAGAGAAAACAAAAAAATATATTGAGAAGCATCAAGAATTCTTAGAAAAAATCCAAGAAAAGAACAGGGTTGTGATTTAAGACAAATCAGGGCACGCTGAGTTGTCGATGGAGCCAAAGGCATAGAGAAAAATCGTGCACTATTGAGTTGTGTGTGTATCTTATTTTTCATGACGTAAGAATCATTGTTTCAAGATTATTTAGGGCACGACTGAGTTGTTCTGTCACAGTTTTTGTCTCCCTGATACTCTCCCTTTCAAAGATGTAACAACTCTTACAAAATGTAACAGAGTTTTACAAAGAAGGGGAAGCGGAGGCAGGTATGTATCAGTCTTTATGTCAACACTCTAATCAGAATCGGGAGCGTACGGTTGGTACGCCATCTCGGTTTTTTTTGTTTGGAGAAAAGACTGAGAAAGCAAGCGTTACAAGGTGTGAGTAGATGTAAGGATAAAGGTTAGTGTGGAGAAAAAGTGTGAAGGAAAGCGTGGGTTTAACTCTACTCTGTAAAACCGAGTTCGATTTTTCAATATTTCATCGCATGATTTCTGCCTGATTTATGTAAGAAATGGCGGTTTTCTTTGTAAAACTTAGTTAAATTGAAAGGCGAGGATTTAGGGGTGGAAAGGGCGTGAGGTCAAGTGGGAGAAAGTGTTGTGGGGATGGGGGAGGTTTTGTAAGACTAAGTTTCAAAGGCATATAGTAGAAGTTAAGGATTAAGGAAATCAATTTTTACAACTACTTTTGGTAATGTTCACTATATATGAAGGATTTATATTAACTAAATAATTCGAAACTTATTACCCTAATAACTCGTAAGTTAATGTAAAAGGTGGTGATTAATATAGATGACATTCTCTTATCAAAAGGTGCAAGAAAATTTGGTGCTAATGTATCGGACTTGAAATTAATTGGGGGATTTTCAAACAATGTCTTTGAATGTAGAGGCGATAGCGGGAACTATATCTTAAAATATTATTTAAGCACTAATTATGAAAAAGGATCGATTGAATCAGAGTTAGATTGGATTTTATATTTATTCAAATCAGGAGTAAATGTTACCGTTCCTTTTCCTTCTCTTAGTGGAAGTCTGTTAGAAGTTGTACAATTAAACAATAAAGAGGAGTGTTGGATAGTCGCATTTGAAAAGGCGAGAGGTAATTTTATAAACGTTTCCAATAAAGGGGAATGGAATTCCGATACATTCTATAGATGGGGTAAAACCTTGGGGGAAATACACTCCTTATCAAAACTATATAAACCAATTAATAAAAAAGATTGGAACAGCGGATTACTCTTTTCTGAAGCAAATAATGTTAGTGAAGAAATAAGGCGTAAATGGGATATGTATATTAATAAACTTGAAAAGTTACCTAAAGATAAAAACAGCTACGGCATGATCCACAATGACTTACATCATAAAAACTTTTATATAAACAATAAAGAGATTATTTTATTCGACTTTGGTGATTGTGAATATAACTGGTTTGTATATGATATTGCGATTGTATTGTACCATGCTCTACAAACAATTAATGAAAATGATTTTCAAGCAAGAAGGGACTTTGCACTTCAATTTACTCACTCATTTTTAAAGGGCTACAAGACAGAAAATCATGTTGATTCCAGTTGGCTAATGAAAATTCCATTCTTTTTAAATTATAGGCAAATATACTCTTATATGTACTTTTCTAAATATCTAACCGAGGAGCAAAAAAGTAAAGGTAGGATAAAAGAAGCACTTAATAGTATGAAAATAAAAATTGAAAACGATATTCCATATTTAGATATACAGTTCATTTTTTTTGAAGGTTAGAAAGTATGGGGTATTTCATACATTCAATAAGGGAGGAAATATATTTGTTTGTTTCTGAAAGGGTTAAATTAAGAAAGATGACAAATGAGGATGTGGAGCTATATCATTCCTGGAGAAATGATGTAGATGTAATGATTTCAACGAATCCTTCTTTAGATTTATACTCTATACAAGATACTAAAGAATTTGTTGAAAGAGTTATATTAGGCTCCAACTCTTCCAAAAGTTACATAATTCATGATAATGATAGTGAAAAAGCAATTGGAATTACATCATTAATTAATATTGACCAGAAGAATAGAAACGCAGAATGTATTATAGATATTGGCAAAAAAGATTATTGGGGAAGGGGTTACGGTAAAGAAGCCTTAAAATTACTACTTGATTACGCCTTCTTAGAGATGAATTTACATCGTGTTTCATTAAGAGTATTTTCATTCAATGAACGAGCTATCAGTCTATATAGTAGAATTGGTTTTAAGAATGAAGGAGTTAGTAGGCAATCTTTATTTCGTAATGGTAGTTGGCATGACATAGTCCATATGGGAATACTCCAACATGAATATACTTTATAAAAATGTTATGGAATCAGTTATTTGTTAGGAAATCCGTATGGAGGAGTTAATATGAATATAAGACTTGCTGAAGCAAAAGATATCAAGCAATTAATAAAAATGAGATGGGATTTTACAATTGAGTATGATGATAGTAAAAAAGACGAATCATTCGTAGAATTTGAAAAGGAATTCCAATCTTTTTTAGAGAATGCACTTAAAAGTCGTCAATGGTTTATTTGGGTTGTAGAAGAAAATAGAAAAATAGTATCACATATTTACATAGAATTAATACAAAAAGTCCCACGCCCTGGCAGAATTACCTATCCGTTCGCTTATATGACAAATGTATATACAGTTCCAGAATATAGGAATAAGGGTATTGGAAGTAAACTCCTAGGTTCAATAAATAATTGGATTAAAGAAAACAATTATGAATTTGTTATTGTATGGCCAAGTGATGAATCTATTAATTACTATAAGGGAAATGGTTACGTTCATTGTGCTGAGCCAATGGAGTATTTCCCTTCTTAAATGTATAACGGGTGATTTTTCTAAAAAGAGGATCTCTTAAATATTATTTTAGTAGGCAGTTTAATAAGACAGTAATTAAAGTAAAATATGTAAACTTGTTTTTTAGATATTATTCTTTGGGGGTAGAAAATGAGTAATATTGAAAAGGAATACCTTACTGTTGTAAATTGGCAATTTAAACATTTTAAAGAACGTGCAGAAAAAGGTATATCGCAATTAACAGAAGAAGAATTACATTGGAAACCAAATGAAGAGTCCAATAACATTGCAATATTAATCAAGCATTTAAGTGGAAATATGCACTCACGATGGGTGGGCTTTTTGACAACTGATGGAGAAAAAACTTATAGAGATAGAGATTCTGAATTTGTTGATGATACCGAATCAAAGGAATGGCTTATGCAATTTTGGGAAGAGGGATGGGAATTACTTTTTCAAACAATACAAGCCCTTAAACCAGAAGATCTACATAAAACTGTTACTTTAAGACAAGAACCGTTAAGTGTCATTCAAGCAATTCAAACTGAAATTGCCCATATCAGCTACCATTTAGGTCAAATTCTATATATAGGAAAACAAATCAAGGATAAAGAATGGGATATTCTTAGCATACCTAAAAATGGTCTTAGCAAAAAAACAATAAAGAGTAATCTGTTATATAAAGGGAGATGAAAGAATCAGTTATATATTTATGGATAGAGGATATTCATAAAGTAATACTGCAGGTAGGTTTAATATAGATAATTTTTTAGGTATTACTGTATTACAGTAGAGAGGTGAAGGGAAGGGTATATTCTATGATTTCTGAACTAAATAAGAATGATTTTTATAGGTGTAAAAATTTACTAAATCAGCAAGGACAATTAGAAGTTATGGCTGTAATTGAAGGAGTTAATCCTGGTCGTATATTTGTTGATAGTATCGCTTCTCCTAATTCTGGACTTGTATGGTTGGGTAATAATGATGGATTTATATTTATTGGAAATGAAGAAAATGAGGTATTTAATAATCAAATAAATAGTTTTATTGATACTGTTATCATACCAGATGCAAAGAAAGTTGGATTAAATTGGTTTGAAGGAATTGGTAATCACCCAAAATGGAATAAGGTTATAGAAAAAAAGTTTGAACATCGTAAATTAGGAAGCTGGAAGCAAAAAGTTTATAAGCTACAAAAAGGCGACTATAAAGCTAAGAACGAACCTGCCATTGAACAGGATTATGCTGTTGTGAAGATCAGTAAAACTCTCTATGAAAACAATAAAGGCTCTATTAATAACATAGAATTTTTTCATTCCAAGATTTTAGAGTTCTGGTCTTCACCTGATAGGTTCTTTAACAAGGGGACAGGTTATTGTATTGTTTACAACAATAATATTATTAGTGTTTGTTTTTCGGGTTTTGTCGTTGGAAATGTACATTGTATAGATATTGAAACTTTAGAGGCTTATAGAGGAAAGAAATTAGCTCAAAAGATAGCTCACATTTTTGTAAAAGACTGTTTGGATAATGGTATGGTTCCATATTGGGATTGTATGGAATCCAACAAGCCTTCTATTGCAGTTGCAGAAAACATAGGGTTTACCAATATATTTAATTATGTTGGATATGATTTTCAATTTGACTAATACTGTTCTTCAACTATCGAGGGCAATTCTTCAAGAAAGGGATTGCTATAAAGTCAGCAGACGTGAAAACCTAAAAAGCAAACCGTATATTATTGTAATATAGAAGGAACATTATGCAAATTGAATAATTCGAGGCGGATTTTGGTTTCACAGTACAAGCTCCTAATCAACGAGATGATGATTTGCCAACTGTATTAGATGGTCATGCAAATAAAGTAATAATAGATAAAATTTTAGAAGATAATTGAAGAATAAGTGTTTGCTTAACTGATTTATGAAGTACATGAAGGTAAGGAGGAAACAAATTAATGCGGAATGAAAAAGAAATGATGGATTTAATATTAAACACTGCTAAAAATGACGAGCGAATACGTGCTGTTGTAATGAATGGTTCACGTACCGATCCCAATGCTAAAAAAGACATTTTTCAGGATTATGACATTGTATATATTGTTAAAGATATTGATTCATTTACGTCAGATCATAGTTGGGTGGATACTTTTGGCAAAAGATTAATGATGCAGATGCCAGAGGATAAAATATTGCCTCCACCTCAAAATGATGGCCGATTTATTTATCTTATGCAGTTCATAGATGGGAACCGAATTGATCTAACACTTATTCCTTTTGAGAAAATGGATAAATTACTCAGTCTGGATAGTCTGAGCATATTACTTTTAGACAAAGATAATGTAATAGGATATCTTCCGCTTTCAAACGATAGAGACTATCATATTAAAAAGCCTTCTGAAAAGGAATTCCTTGATAGCTGTAATGAGTTTTGGTGGATTTGTATGAATGTTAGTAAGGGGCTTTGGCGTAAAGAGTTAACATATGCCATGTTTATGTATGAACAAATTAATCGTAACGTACTAAATCGAATGATTGAATGGCATATTGGCATAAAAACAGACTTTTTAAGAAGTGCGGGAAAACTCGGTAAGAATTTTGAAGACTTTCTCGATAAAGATGAGTGGAATGACTATGTTAAAACTTATACAAACGCAGACTATGAAAATATATGTGAATCGCTTTTTAATATGTGTAATTTGTTTCGTAAAATAGCAATGAACATAGCCGATCATTTTGGATTTGAATATCCATACGCTGAAGACAATGGTGTTACTACTTATCTCAAACGTGTAAAAGAATTTCCACTAATTGCTCAGGATATGAATTGGTAAATTATAGTTCTTGATTCTTAATTTGTGAAACTGGATGGCATGATGAACCAAATGGCATTCTCTTTCATTTTGTATGGGTGCTATAACGTTTACCTACCATAAAAATAATGGGGGTACCAATGATTGTAGGCATAAACCATAATAAGAGAGAAGGAATTTGATTTATTAATGGAATGGCTGCACCATTAACGACCAAAACAGCAGTAATAATGCCAATATAAGAACCCGCCATTCCACCTATATGCATCGACAACCAACCTCTCCAACTTATCTTTCTTGCTAGGTATCCAAAAAGTGCTAAACCATAAGAAAAAATGGCTATATAGAAAAGGTAAGCACTTTCTGACCAATTAATTATCGCCATTCCAACGGAGGTTAGGAAAACCAAAAAATAACCAATATGATACCATTCTCCAATCCTCGTATGGTAGCCTTTTTCCTTCTTTACAGAAAAATTGATTGCTCCTGCCAATAAGCAAAAACTACCCGCAATAATATGTATGATAAGCAGAAAAGTATGGGTGTTCATTCAATCACTTCCTTTTATATATTATTCAATTAAATGGCTCGATTGTTGAAAGAAAATAAGACCGAACTCTTTAGCTAAACACTCCGATAGTTAAATAACTCCTTCTTCATAATACCATAATATTCAAAAAACATTCTTTAAAAAAAGGGACCATCGTTTAAGTGACCGCCTTTGTTGAACTTTTGCACCAGTTTAATTTAAGTACATTATTCACAAATTCATATCTATGTTGATATTTAACACAACAAAAAGGCTCCAGGGCAAGAACCTTTTTGTATAGTTTATCTTTTAAATCCACCTTCTGAATGAATAATCTGATCTGTAATCCAATCTGCTTCATCACTCACTAAAAATTTAATGGTTTTTGCAAAAACAAAAATATAAGCAAAAAAGAATTGGAGAAATTGAACTAGAATAGGGGGAATAAATCAGTTGCGAAACTGCTTATTCCAAACATGGCATAAAGGCACATTGCTTGCAAATAAGTGTGTGTTCTTGCAGAGGACTAAGTTCATAATTAATACAGACAGACTCGCCATTGCTGACCTATCTAAAATTTAAAAGCTGCTGCATTTCAGCGGCAGCACTCACTTAATAAACAGCAGTGAATAAAAACAAATACAATACACTAAATACAAAAAGCGTGATAGCAATACATAAAGCAGTAATGGATATCCTTTTAGAGTTCTTATGCTGATTTTTTTTAGAAAAATGTAAAGAACCTATAGAAGATAACATTCCTATAACGCCTAATAATATTCCTGAAGGCATATAGATAACAACAAAAATTGAAGCTATTAATGTTATCCCTAAAGAAACAAAAGCAAATATAAGGCTTGGTTCATGATTTTTTTCAATAGCTATAATTACCACCCCCTAGCATATGAATAGCTTCCTCCTCTTCTTATATCATATTGAATCCAAGGATAAGAATGTTGAACATCCCATCCTCCAGTACCTAACACAAAATGACCTTGGCGTTTTGTATAATAGTTCTTATTACTATTATAATAATATCCAGTATTTGCGTTTAGTCCATCATACCTCCAACCCATAGCATAAATAGATGGAGTAGAACTTCTTACCACTCTTGTTATCTTATTACTATCCCATTCCCAATAAACCTGATACGTAAATCTAAATAAATGTACATTCGCACGACTGTATGCATCTTGTTGCCATGTAACTCTCTTCCAACTTACACTACTAAGTGATGCCCCTTCATTGTCAAGAGGTTTACTATCAGAATATGATTCAGATGGCCCAGCTGATTCTACCTCAACAATACTGGTTTTGTAATGATCAACTTTTAAATCTTCCAATTGTTCTTGTGTTAACTCTTCTGCAGAAATGAAGCCAGGGATGAAAAGAAACAATAATACAGTAAAAAACGCTAAATAAACTTTTTTCAAAATTGAATCCTCCCTTTTCATATTTTTTAGTACTTAACTTAATACTTATTCTCCAAATTTACAATAATTCCCTTCTCTTTAAAAAAAATACTTTTAAAAGAAATATATAAATAAAGAAAAACACGTTAAAAACAAGAAATGAGGCCGGGACAAAACCCTAGTAAACTAAAAAATAAGCATGTCACCTTCATCAAATAGGTAACACGCTTATTTTATTATGTAATTTCACTTTTTCAGTAAACAAAAAGGACACCATCTGTGATGAAGAAGCAATTTTCATCGACGGCACGAAGATAGAAGCGAATGCCAATAAATTCACGTTTGTTTGGCGTAAATCAATAGAAAAATACAGTGCAAATCTAGTTGAAAAATCAAAGCAAATGTATATTGAATTACTGGAGAAAAAAATTATTCCTGAAATCGAGCGGGAGAGTGCAGAGGAACTATTCATTGA